>VGDM01000003.1 GCA_016869715.1 Alphaproteobacteria bacterium | reverse complement strand
CACGCGCACCATAGGGGCAGGCCCAGGCGCATAGCTGGCAGCCGATGCACATATCCGTATTGACCAGCACAATGCCATCTTCCGCGCGCTTATAGGATGCGCCCGTCGGGCACACCGTCACGCAGGCCGGCGTTTCGCAATGAAGGCACGACCGCGGGAAATGCACCGTGCGGCCTTCATCGCCATCACCCGCTTCATAGGCATGCACGCGGTTGAACCACACGCCTTCCTGCGCGGCGGAGTAAGGATGCTGATCCGGCAAGGGCGCCATATGGCCGCTCGTGTTCCATTCCTTGCAATTCGTCGCACAGGCATGGCAGCCGACACAGGTATCAAGATCAATGACAAGACCAAGCTTTTTGGCGCCCGGCGCGGGTGAGGGCAGGGATGTCATGGCTTTTGCTCTCCTGCATTGAAGCGCAGAATTTTGGGCGGTTCGGGCATATTGGGTGGTGGCGTCAAAGCGCTTGGATGCGGCGCAGTAATGCCTTCCTCGCCCTTCGCGCATTTTTTGATGTTGACGCGCAAATCATACCAGGCGGCCTGACCGGTAATGGGATCGGCATTGGCAAGGCGCGGGCCGGTTTGTGCGGGCAGCCATTCGCTGATGACGTGGTTCAGCAAAAAGCCACGCTCGGCTTCCGCTGCATCGGGGCTCAACATCCAGGCGCCGGCGCGTTTGCCGATGGCGTTCCAGGTCCAAACCGTGTCGGGGTTCACGCCTTCCATCAGCGTCACCTGCCCCTTGACGCGGCCATTGCGGCTTTCAACCCATACCCAATCATCCTGCGCAATGCCCATGGCTTCGCCCTTGGCGCGGCTCATATACAGGCGATTGGCGCCGTGGATTTGCCGAAGCCAGGCATTCATTGAACCCCAGGAATGATACATCGCCATGGGCCGCTGCGTGACGGCCGAGAAAGGAAAGTCCGAGACGTCATGCGCTTCCTGCTCCAGCGGCGCATACCAGATGGGCAGCGGGTCGCAGTAAGTGCGCACGCGCTCTCGCAAGGCTTCGGGCGGCTGCTTCGCGCCATGGCCTTCCGCCGCCAGGCGGAATTTTTGCAAGGGTTCAGACCAGATTTGCAAAACGATCTGATCAGACTTGCCGATCAGCCCCATCGCCTTGGCGTTTTCCAGATAAAGCTTGTTGGAATGCTTGAAGTAGCTTTCCTCGGCCGAAAAATCATGCCGCCAGAAACAGCCATTTTCGATATAGCGCTGCAATTGATCGGGGTTGGGCTTGCCGACGCCTTTCGCGCTGCCATCCTCGCCACGCCAGCCAGCCAGCGGACCAACGCCCGGCATGCGTTCGTGATTCACGATGTAATCCGCGTAATCCTTGAAGCGCGCGCTGCCATCTTCCTTGGTGAAGGCGGGCAGGCCAAGCCGCGCGCCCAATTCAATCAGCACATCCTGGAAAGGCCGCACATCACGATCGGGCTTCAATACCGGCTGGCGAATGGCATCGCCCGGCCCGTGAGAAGACCCAATCGGGCGATCCAGAATGGAAATGCAATCCCAGCGTTCCAGATAGGTCGTATCCGGCAGGATCAGATCTGCATAGGGCACGGTTTCGCTGAAAAACGCATCGGAATAGATCACGGTGGGGATGACGTATTCACCGGACGCATCCTTGGCCGTGAGGCATTCAATGGTTTCCAGCGGATTCATGGCGCTGTTCCAGGCCATATTCGCCATGAACATGAACAGCACATCAATCCTGTACGGGTCGCCCTTCGCAGCATTGCCGATCACGGTATGCATCATGCCATGCAGACCAAGCGGCGCTTCCCAAGAGAATGAGTGGTCAATGCGAATGGGCGAGCCATCATCATTCACCAGCAAATCATCCGGCCCATGGGTGAAGGACAGGATATTGCCGGCAAGCGGCGTATTGGGCTTGGAGTTTTTGCCCGCGGGGCCGGGGCCAGGCGGGATGGGCCGCGGGAAAGGTGCCTTGTAGCACCAGGAACCAGGCGTATCTATCGCACCCAGCAGCATTTGCAGAATATGCAGTGCGCGGCAGGTATGAAAGCCGTTCGAATGCGCGCTGATGCCGCGCATGGCATGGAGCGCCACCGGGCGGCCCACCATCTTCTCATGCCGACGGCCAAGCGTATCCGTCCAGGGTTGATCGAGAGTGATGGTCTGGTTGAAGGCAACATCAGCCATCTCGGCCGCGATGCGGCGAATGCGGTCCGCATCCAGCCCGCAGCGTTCGGCGACTGCTTCCGGCGCATACTCAGCACCCAGATAGCGTTCCGCCATCAGATGAAGTACCGGGCGCGCTATGCGGCCATCTGGCAGGGTGAAATCACCGACAAGCACGGGGGAAAGATCAGTAGCGGCGGCATCCATGGCACCGCGCGCGCGATCCCAGGCTTGCGGCTTGCCATCGGCGTCTCGGACAAAAAGCCCATCATCCGTGCCGCCTGGATTGCGCACCACCAACCAATGCGCATTGGTATGGCGCACCAGGAATTCGGAATCCACCCAATCATGGCGCAGCAATTCATGGATCAGCGCCATCACGAAAAGCCCATCCGTGCCGGGGCGGATACCCACCCATTCATCGGCCACGGCGGAATAGCCGGTACGCACGGGATTGACGGACACTACCTTCGCATTGCGCTTTTTCAGCGCAGCCAGGCCGGTTTTGATCGGGTTGGAATCATGATCCTCGGCAACGCCCAGGATCAAAAGGTATTTCGCGCGTTCCCAATCAGGCTCACCAAATTCCCAGAAGGAACCGCCTATGGTGTAAAGCCCGCCAGCCGCCATATTCACCGAACAAAAACCGCCATGCGCGGCGAAATTGGGCGTGCCGAATTGCGCGGCCCAAAACCCGGTCAGCGATTGGGATTGATCACGCCCGGTAAAGAAAGCGAGGCGCTTTGGGTCTGTTTCCCGCACTTTTTTGAGCGCGTTGGTGGCGATTTCCATCGCCTCATCCCAGGAAATCTCGGCATAGTCGCCAGAACCGCGCGGCCCGATCCGCTTCAAGGGCGCTTGCAGGCGGGCAGGGCTATATTGCGTCATGATGCCGGCGCTGCCCTTGCCACAGAGCACGCCCTTATTCACCGGATGATCGGGATTGCCTTCAATATAGCGCACCCGCCCATCCTTCAGATGCACACGAATGCCGCAGCGACAGGCGCACATATAGCAGGTGGTGGTTTTCACCTCATCGCCGATCGGCGCCGAATAGGCGATCCGGTCCGTGGTGCTCCCGTCTGGCATCAGCCGTTCCTCCAAGTCTTCCGGGAACAAGTAGCGCATGGCAGGGCGGTCCTGCAAAGGGGGTGGGGCTGCTTTGACGCGGCCCGCACCGCCGCCTAGCGTTCGGCGAAATACCCGGAGACCGGCCATGAAACTGCCAACGCATGGGCGCTATCAGCATAGCGCCATCCCCCATCGCCCGACCTATGAATGGCCGAATGGGGCGCGACTCGCGGTGGTGTTGTGCAACAATATCGAAGCCTTCGCCTTCCGTGCCGGGCTTGGCAGTGACAGTACCGGCGCCGCCGCGCCGCAATCCCAGCGCAATTACGCCTGGCGCGATTACGGCAATCGCGTTGGGCTTTGGAACATGCTGCTGATGTTTGATGAATATGGCCTGCCGTGTGCGCATAATGTGAATGGTCTGGTGCTGGATACCTGCCCGGAAATCGCTCCGGCGTTGATGAAGCGCGGCGATGAATTCATCGGTCATGGGCGAACCAATGCCGAACGCCAGGATATTTTGTTTGAGGATGATGAACGCCGGCTGATTGCCGAGAGCCGCGACACCATCATTCGCCATACCGGCAAGGCGCCGGATGGCTGGCTTGGCCCATACATTACGCAATCTGCGACAACGCTTGATCTGCTGAAGGAGGAAGGTTTCAGCTATGTCATGGATTGGCCGGCGGATGACCAGCCTTTCTGGATGACGACCCGCGCCGGGCCGATGCTTTCCGTGCCTTACTCTGTCGAATTGAATGACAGCCCGGTCATGGTGTTTCGCCAGCAGGCGGCGCGGGACTTCGCCGATATGGTGGTGGATCAATTCGATGAAATGCTGGATCGGTCGCGCGATATGCCGCTGGTCTGTTCCATCGTGCTGCATCCTTTCATCATCGGTCAGCCCTTCCGTCTGCGCCCCTTCCGCCGCGCCATGGAGCATATCCTGACGCAGCGCGACAAGATTTGGCTGGCACGCCCGGGGGCGGTAGCGCGCCACGCGGCCAGCCTGCCCAAGGGCATTGTGCCAGGGTCGGGGTTGCTGCCATGAACCGCCAATTGCCGCAGTGGCGTTCGCTGCTTTACGTGCCGGCCAGCGAAGAACGCTTTGTGGCCAAGGCGCATGAACGCGGTGCGGATGCGATTATTCTTGATCTGAAAGATGGTGTGGCGCCGGATGCCAAGGCGCGTGCACGGGCCGGGCTTGCGACTTCGGCAGCCAGCGCACGGCGCAATGGCGCGGATATTGTGGTGCGCATCAATCGCCCTCTGCGCATGGCGGCCGAGGATATGGCCGCTGCCGGTGCGGCGGGCGCCGATGGGCTGATTTGCACCAAGATGATAGGGGCGGATCATGTGCGGTGCTTCCCTATCATCCCGACCCAATACTGCCGCGCGGCATTATCCCTGGCCGCGAAAGCCGTTATGTTCCATTCGTAGAGCAACCCGCTCATTCAGGATTGACCCATGTCAAATACTGCGTATGCCAATCTGAAATCGCGCTTCGGCCGTATCGCCGCGCTGAATGAAGCGGCTGGCATGCTGCATTGGGATGCGAGTGCGATGATGCCGCCGGGCGGCGGTGCCGCGCGGGGCGAACAATTGGCGACCCTTGCTGGCCTCGCGCATGAATTGCTGACTGCGCCGGCGGTGGCAGAGGAATTGACGCTGGCTACGGCGGAAGGCGAATGGGACAGCGCAAACCTTGCCCTGATGCGCCGCGCCCATGCGCGCGCCACTGCCATGCCGACCAGCCTGGTGGAAGCGTCCACCCGCGCCAATTCGGCTTGCGAGAAAATCTGGCGGGACGCCAAGGCGCGCGCTGATTTCGCCATGGTGCGCCCAGCGCTCACGGAAGTTGTCGCGCTACAGCGCGAAACCGCCGCAGCGCTTTCAGCCGCGCTTGGCATGGCGCCTTATGATGCGTTGATGGATGGCTATCAGCGCGGCGTCACGGCCGCGGATGTGGAACCCGTCTTTGCAGCCTATGAGGCGTTTTTGGCCGAAGCCCTGCCGCGTGCTGAGGAAATCCAGGCCAGACGCGGTGCGGCGCTGCCGCTGACAGGCACATTTCCCGTGGCGGCGCAGAAGGCGCTGTGCCAGGCGCTCTCGGCGCGCATTGGCTTGGAATATGATCACGCGCGGCTGGATGAATCGCTGCATCCCTTTTGCGGCGGCACGCCCAGCGATGTACGCATCACGACTAGTTATGATGAGGGCGGCGTCGCCAAGGCGCTGCTTGGCGTGCTGCATGAAACGGGACACGCGCTTTATGAACGCGGCTTACCGGCAGCCTATGCGCGCCAGCCGGTCGGTGAAGCGGCGGGGATGGCAGCGCATGAAAGCCAATCGCTGATTATTGAAATGCAGGCCTGCCGTTCGGATGTGTTTTTGCATTTTTTGGGCAACGAATTGCGTACATGTTTCGGCTGTGATGCGGCGGCGGTGGCACCCGAAAACCTGGCGCGGCTATGGCGGCGCGTATCGCGGGGGTTCATTCGTGTGGATGCGGATGAAATCACCTATCCCGCCCATGTCATTCTGCGCTTCAGGCTTGAAAAGGCGATGGTCGAAGGCGCGCTTTCAGTCGCGGGTTTGCCCGGGGCGTGGAATGAGGGGCTGGAAAAGCTTCTCGGCATTCGGCCGCCCAATGATGCCAAGGGGTGCTTGCAGGATATCCATTGGCATGACGGCGCCTTTGGCTATTTCCCATCCTATACGCTGGGGGCCATGGCGGCAGCGCAATTGATGAAGGCGGCGCGTAAGGCGGAACCAGGCTTGGATGCCGCGCTGGCGGAAGGCGATATGGCGCCATTGCTTGGGTGGCTCCGCGCCCATGTGCATGGCAAGGGATCGCTGCTCGGCTTTCAGGATTTATTACGCGCCGCCACCGGCAAGTCGCTTGATCCGGGTGATTTCATGGATCACTTGCGGGCGCGGTATTTGGTGAGTTAAGCGCGCCGGCGCTACGCAATTTCTCGCAGCATCTTAGCGCGCATGGCGCGGGCGAAATTGCGCCGCGTTTCAGCGACCATCACGAAGGCGCCCGGCCCGCCCATCACGTTGCGTTCATAATGCACATGCAGCGGTTCATTGCCGCGCGTCACCGGGGCGATTTCAATGGCAAGGCCATTGATGGTGATGGCCTGCGCCACTGCCGCATCCCGCGCATCGGGCGCGAGAATGTTGGAACGCATATCCGGCCCATCACCGGCCACATCAATCACGCGTTCATTCGCGCGGAAAGGTGCCGCGGCAATCAAACCCGCTGCATGGGCAATCGCGTCGCCAATCGCGTTGTAGCTTTGCCGTGATCGCGGCACGGCCAATACAGCATTGGAAAAAACCTGAGCCGAGGCCGCATCACCCACGCGATGCCAATCCACCACCAGCGCCGCACCACCAGGGCTGCCCCATTCGGTCATCGCAATCGCGATGGCGCGGCGCGGATTGGCTGCGATGGCGGTTAGCACCGCAGGGTGAATGATGGATTCGGCAATGCCTTCGCGTTGCAGGCGAAACTCATCCGCATCAATGGAGCCAGACGCATCCATTGCCAGCACCAGCAGCAAATCCACTTCGGGTGCGGCTTGCGCCTGCGCGGTTGCACCGATCAGCGCTGGCGCGAAAAGCACACCACGGCGTCGCCATTTCAGCATCAACGAGCCCTTCCCAATAGTCGCCGCGCGCGCTCCACCACCGGCAAATCAATCATCGCACCTTCAAAAGCAACCGCGCCCTTGCCTTCCGCCAAGGCCACATCGAAGGCCGCGATCAGCCGGCGCGCGCGTTCCACTTCCGCCGGTGCCGGCCCGTATTCCTCATTCACCACAGCAACCTGCGCAGGATGGATGCAGGCCGCGCAGCCAAAACCAAGTGCGCGTGACCGCCGGAGCGACGCACGATAGGCATCAAGATCGGAAAAATCGGCAAAAACGCCAATGGACCCGAGCGGCAGGATACGCGCAGCACGCGCCGCCGCCACCGCCATCATGCCATAGACATAAAGCGAATCAGCGCCAGGCACAGCTTCCAATTCGGTGGAAAGGTCTTCCGAACCGACGCCAAGGGCGGCCATGCGCGGATCAGCCATTGCAATCGCATGCAAGCCAGGCAGCACATCGGGTGTTTCCACCACGCCGATGAAGCGCGTATGGCCAATCCGTATGCCAAGGGCAGCTTCGCGCGCCGCCACCACTTCCGACAGGAGCTTGATGTGTTCTGGCCCCATCACCTTGGGCAGCATGAGTGACGCCACTTCCGGCATGATAGTCGCCGCGATATCCGGCACGGCCAATTCCAAGGGCCGATTGATGCGCACACAAATTTCCTGCCCATGCGCCGCAATGGTCTTGGCCGCCCCTGGCAGTGCAGCACGCGCGGTATCCTTTTCACTGGGCGGGATGGAATCTTCCAAATCAAGAATGATCACATCCGCCCCGCGCGTATGCGCCTTGGCGACAAAGCGCTCCGCCACCGCCGGAATGAACAGCAAGGATCGCCAGCTATTCGGGTTTGATGCCGCCATCAGGCAAACTCCGCTTCCAGCTTTGCGCAGAGATAGCCATCCTTATCCGCCGCCCAGCATTCCATCTTGCCATCCGCCTGCGCCGCGCCGCAGAGCGTGACAGTATCCCCCACCCAAAGCGGCCGCGCGAGCCGCGCGGTGAAACCCACCAGCCGCCCAGTTGCGTGCTTCAACGCCGCATCCAGAGTTAACTGCATGGTCAGGCCGCCATTCTGCACGGTCGCCTGATAGCCTTCCTCATCGCGTGCATAATCCGCATCGTAATGGATGCGATGCGCATTCCAGGTGACCGCGGAATAGCGAAACACCAAAGGCGAAGACAGCAAGATCTTATCCGACCAGGCGGCACCCTCCGGCGCCGGCACGGGCGGCGTTGCGGTGGTTTTCTGGCCCGGAGGCGTCGCCTCGCGATACATCGCGTCAAATTCCTCAACGGCAATGACCTGGCCGCGGCTTTCGATGGTGTGGCGCATGGTCAGCACCGCCATGCGACCCGTGCGGCCATGCTTTGGAATAATGGCCGCGACCTTGGCCTTTTTGATCGCGGGTTCACCAACAATCAGATTGCCATTGATCGTCACACGCCGCCCCGCCCCCATGCGGCGCGGCAGCGGAATCGGCGGCAGGAATACGCCCTTATTCGGGTGGCCATCCGGGCCGATATCGGATTGCTTGGCGATATCGGGGAAGAACATGCTGAACCAATGCGGCGGCAGCGCCATGCCCTGCGTGATGCTGGCAGGGTCCATATCCAACATGCCGGCGATGCGGCGCGCGGATGACAGGCCGATTTCATCTTCCACAATGCGCGTCTGCCCTACCCAAGGGGTAAGCACGGCAATCGCCGCATCAAATTCAGCATCGGTCATGGCATTGCATCCCAGCACAAACGAGTAAGCCGCCCAGCGATGGCGAAGGCAGCGGTAAAGCCCGGCATGCCATCCGGCAAGGTCTCGGGCACCCGATCCGTGAATACACTGATGATGAAGCGTGGCGTATTGCCCCGAAATACCACGCCGGCATCCATGCGCCCACGCGGGCCGCGCCCGGTTTTATGCGCAACCTTCGTCTTGCCCGGCAGCATGGAGGGGATAAGGTTGCGCAGCCTCTGCCAGGACAGGATATCAAGCCCCAATTGGCAAAGCTCCCTGCTGGCGCCGAGCTCTGCCGCAGCACCTGCATCCGCGGCACCCTTCAGCATCTTGTCCAATAAAATGCCCTGATCATGCGCCGTGGTACTGGCCACCGCTTCAATCGGATGATCCCAGGCAAGGCCCGGCGGTGGGAAATTCACGCGATGCGTTGTGCCCTTCATGCCGATGCGCTGGCACCAGGCATTCAGCGCATCACGGTCCAGTCTTTCCAGTACAAGCTGAGTGCAGACATTGTCGCTGGTGATGATCATATTCACGAAAGCATCGCGCAACGGGATCACACAGCCCGGCGTCATGTATTGATAGGTGCCGCTATCCACCCCTTCCTGCAGCCGCGCTTCAATGGTGCAGGGCTCATCGAGCCTCAGCGCGCCTTCATGCACACGGGACAGCGCATGCATCAAGATAGAGGTTTTGCGCGTACTGGCGGATGGCAGCACCATACCGCCATCGCGATCCGCATCCTGGCCGGTCGCCAGATCCTTCACATACCAGCTTGTGGTGAAGGGCTGCGCATCGCAAACCGCATTCATGCGCGCGATCAAATCCTGCATGGGCGTTCTCCTTATCCCATAACGCTAACCTTTGCGGGGCGGCATGGCCAGGGCGCGGCTTTTTCGCTTAGGCTTGCACCAAGCAACGGAGGATCGAAGCATGAGGCAAGATATCAAGCATGTCGCAGTGGTTGGCGCGGGCACCATTGGCGCTTCCTGGGCGGCCTATTTCCTGAGCCGAGGCCTGAGCGTCACCGCAAGCGACCCTTCCCCGGGCGCGCCAGATTTAATCCGCCGGATGGTGGAGGCCGCCTGGCCGATCCTGATGCACCTTGGCGGCAAGGCGGATGCCAAGCCCAATGCCTGGCGCTTTGAAGCAGACCCTGTGGCGGCCGTTTCCGGGGTGGATTTCGTGCAGGAAAGCGCGCCGGAGCGCTTGGAGGTGAAGCAGCCCTTGCTGGCGCGCCTTGATGCCGCTTTGCCGACAAATGTGGTGATTGCGTCCTCCACCTCCGGGCTGCTCGCCAGCCGCCTGTCGGAACATTGCGCGCATGCCGAACGTGTCGTGATCGGCCACCCCTTCAATCCGCCGCATTTGATTCCCTTGGTGGAGGTTGTGGGCGGCGCCAAGGGCAGCCCAGAAGCCGTGCAGGCGGCGATGGAATTCTATCGCGCCATCGGCAAATACCCAATCGAAATCAAGAAAGAAGTGCCGGGCCATTTGGCAAACCGCTTGCAAGCGGCGCTCTGGCGCGAAGCGGTGCATCTGGTGGCAGAGGGTGTGGCGAGTGTTGCCGATGTGGATGCCGCGATCAGCGAAGGCCCTGGGCTGCGCTGGGCGCTGATGGGCCCGCATACCACCTTCCATCTGGCCGGCGGCGAAGGCGGCATGGCGCATTTCCTGCACCATTTGCTGCCGGCGGTGACAAGCTGGTGGGATGATCTGGGCCATCCCAGCGTAGATGCCGAGTTGCAGCGCCTGCTGGCCGAAGGTGTGGCGGAAGGCACCAAGGGTGCCTCCACGCGTGATCTTGCGGCATGGCGTGACGCGGCTTTGGTGCGCTTGCTGGAAGCGCGGGGGAAGGGCGGCGCTTAACCTCGCCCCGCCCGCAACAACCGCCCCGGCAACGCGCCGGTCGCCACACCATCGCGATAGGTAACCGCGCCATTCACAATGGTCGCGACATAACCATCGGCCTTTTGCAGCAAGCGCCGTCCACCCGCCGGCAAATCGCGCACCATGCGCGGCGCCTGCAGTTTCAGCGCGGCGAAATCAATTACGTTCACATCAGCCTTCATGCCAGCACGCAAAATACCGCGATCATGCAAGCCCGCCGCACACGCCGTGTCAGATGTCAGCCGGCGGATCATGTCCTGAACGGGAAACACCGCTTCCTCCGCATCGCGCGCCCAATAGGCAAGCAGGAAGGTCGGGAAGGACCCGTCAGAAATGAACCCCACATGCGCACCACCATCCGAAAGCCCGGCAATGGCATTGGGATGACGAAGACACTCCGCACTCGCTGACAATGTGTAATCGGCAAAATTCGTGAGTGGCGCGAAGATGAAGCCGCGCCCGCCATCGGCGATCAGCAGATCGTAAGCGACTTCTTCCGCACGGCGCCCTTCCCGCGCGGCCATAGCGGCGATGGATGCCGAAGCCGGCGGCGCGTAATCCGGCGGATCGCCAAAGGGGAACATGCGTTCAAAGGCAAGGCGCGAGATCAACGGGAAATTACTGCCCGAAATGCGATCTTCCGAAAGGATGCGCGCGCGCAGGCCCGGCTCCGCCATGGCAGCGGCACGATCAGAGGCGGGCAGATGCGCAATTTCCTTATAGCTCGGACAACCGGAAAACGGATTCTGGCTGCCTTCCAGCCCGAGCAGAATGCCAATCGGCCGAGGCGGAAATACCGGACGAATCGGCAGCCCCGCCGCCGCGGCGCCATCGGACAGGGCGAGCAATTCCTTCCAGGCTTCCGTGCGGTCATGCCGCGCCGTCAGTGAAAACACGACTGGTTGCCCGGTCGCTTCCACCACACGCCGCACCATGGCGAATTCGGTGGCAGGGTCAGGCGTATTCCAATCGGACACCAATTCCAGCAAGCCGCCGCCACCATCGCGCAGGCCCTGCGCCAGGCCACGCAGCTCATCTTCCTGCGCGCGCAAGGTCGGTGTCGGGTCGCCCTTCAAAGTCTTGTGGCTGATGGTGCGTGATGTGGAAACACCAAAGGCGCCTGCGCGCACCGCATCGGCAGTGATGGCGCGCATGGCGGCGATATCCGCCTGATTGGCGTTTTCCAAATTCAGCGCGCGTTCGCCCATGACATGCACGCGCACCGCGCCATGTGGCAGCAGGGCGCAAATATCCATATCGCGCGGGCGGGCGGCCAAGGCATCCAGATATTCGGGGAAGCTCTCCCAGGACCAATTCAGCCCCTCATGCAAAATGGGCCCTGGAATGTCTTCCACGCCTTCCATCAATTCGATCAGCTTGTCGCGATCCGCGGCACGGCAGGGCGCGAAGCCAACGCCGCAATTGCCCATCACCGCCGTCGTCACGCCATGCCAAGCGGAAGGCGCCAAATGCGAATCCCAAACCGCCTGCCCGTCATAATGCGTGTGGATGTCAACAAAGCCAGGTGTCACCAGCTTGCCGCGCGCATCAATTTCCGTGGCGCCGCGTTCCGGCACATTGCCAATGGCGGTGATGCACCCGCCAGCCATGGCAACATCCGCTTCGCGCGGCGCAGCCCCCGTGCCATCCACCACAACGCCGCCACGGATTACGATATCGGTCATCGGTAAGCCTCCTGTTTTATGGGGGGAATGTTATCCAAAATTCGAAGCCTCTGCCAGCCTACGCTTCAAGACCAATGGAAGGTTGGTGGTGCAATTTTCTCCGCCTGACGATGCGCCCAATCCTGCTTTGGCACCTTGGCGATCACACGTTGCTGCGCCTCATGCAAATGCTCGGCCGCCTGGCGGTAATCCATCGTCAGCACCTCACCATTATCCACCACCTTGCGGCCATCCACGAAAACAGCCTTCAGCGCGCGGTCACCCGCCGCATAGATCAGGCTGCGAATGGGGTCATAGGCCGGGCGGATCATGGGGTGGGTGATGTCCACCAAGGAGAAATCCGCCTTGCAGCCCACCGCAAGACGGCCAATGTCATCGCGACCCAGCGCCAGCGCGCCGCCAACCGTCGCAGCGTTGAACAGATCCGTGGTGCGCAGCGTACGCGGCGAACCCGCCTGGGTGCGCGCGATATGCGCGGCAAGGCGCATTTCATCCAGCATGTTATGTGGATAGGTATCCGTGCCGATCCCCATATTCACACCATTGCGCATATACCGCCCCAAATCGCGAAGCGCGATACCGCGACGCGCAAAAACCGTTGGGCAATGCGCAACGGTCGTGCCGGTTTCTGCCAGCCGCTTCAAATCGGTTTCGGTATGCCAACGAGTGGAGGGATGATCATCCAAGAAAATCCCATGGCCGATGATCGCGCGTTCGCCAAGCAGCCCAAGTGAATCAAGCCATCCGATCGGCGTGGTGCCGTGCCGGCGCGTGATTTCGTGAAACTCCACCACGGATTGCGCAGCATGCACCTGCCAGGAAAGCCCGCGCTTATTGGCTTCCGCCCGGCTATCCTTCAGGAGCCCTGCAGAGCAGGTATCAATCTGCGCCGGCACCACCATACCGAATAGTCGGCCGCATTCATGCTGCTCTGCGCGTTCCACCAGGCGGAGCGCTTCTTCCATCGCCTTTTCGCCGGCTTTTTCATCCCATTCATATTCCACCACATGGCCATTCTTCGTATACCAGCGGGCAGAACGGAACATCGGCGCGACGCAAACGCGCATGCCCGCTTCGGCCAGCAGATCAAGCCAACCCGGATGCGCCATGGAAAGATCAGCAAGCGTGGTCACGCCCGAAAGCAGCAATTCGGAAAGTGCGACACGCACACAATGCGGCACGGCTTCGGCATCGGCGCGAAAAATCGGCATGTATTCATAAAGCGATGAATTATAGAGTCCCGGTGAGCCGATCTCATCCAGAAAACCCTTATTCATCGGCTCACTTGATGGGTGGGAATGGATATTCACTAGACCCGGCATGATCATCAGGCCTTTGCCATCCATCACCTCATCTGCCGGGCCCTCATAATGCCGGCCAACAAAGCGCAGTACGCCATCAGTGAAGGCCATATCGGCATCGGGCAGATAGGTGTGCGATTTCTCACTCGCATCCCAGGCGACAATCAGATCGGCCTTGGGGATCAGGGTAGTGGGCATGGCGGCATTCTCCCGACGGCTTTAGCGGGCAAGCATAGAGTGATCAGCCCCGCCAAGTCACGCGGCGCAAGGCTGGTGGGCAATCATTTCTAACGCGGAGAGAATGCTCTTTCGCCGCTGGCGCTTTCCAGGATTTCGCGGAAGAGCCGCGCCGGCAGCCCGCCGCCCGCGACATTATCCATGGGCACGCCATCATCATTGCCAAGCCAAACCCCCATCACCAGCCCGCCGGTGATGCCGATGAACCAGGCATCGCGATATTCCTGGGTGGTGCCGGTCTTGCCGATAACGCTCCGGCCCGGGATCGCTGCCGCACGCCCAGTGCCGCGCGCCACCACCGCCGCCATCATGCTGCGCATCGCTTCGATGTTCTCAGGCGCAAAGGCGCGTTCGGGCTGGGGCCGAGGCAGGGGCCAGGGGCGGCCTTCGGCCTGCACCTGCGCAACCCCAAAGGGCTCCACCCGCAAGCCGCCATTGGCGAAGGGCGCGTATGCCGCCACAAGATCAAGAAGCGTAACTTCGCCGGTACCAAGCGCAATCGTCGCATCGCGCGGGAAGGGACCATCCAACCCCGCGCGCCGCGCCGCTTCCGCCACCTTGCGATGCCCGCCCGCGCGCTGCATCAGCCGCACGGCCGAGGTATTCACACTATGCGCCAAAGCTTCCTCTAGGCTGATTTCGCCGCGCGCACGCCATTGCCCATTGCCTGGCGACCAGCCGCCAAGATTGAGCGCGGTATCAAGAACCATATCCTGCGGCCCAAGCCCCGCCTCCAGCGCCGCGACAAAGATAAAGGGCTTGAAGGCACTACCTGGCTGGCGCCGCGCCTGAGTCGCGCGGTTGAAGGGGCTATTGCGATAATCCTTGCCGCCCGCCATGGCGCGCACCGCGCCGGTTGCGGCATCCATCGCCACCACGGCGCCCTGATGCACACCCGCCCGCGCACCTGGCCCGGCCAGGATGGCGTCAATCCGCGCCTCGGCGGCCGCTTGCAGCACCGGGTCAAGCGTGCTGCGCAAGACCAGATCAGCATTGCCAGGCGCACGCCCCACCATGCCTTCCTGCACCCAATCAGCGAACCAGCCGGCATCGCGCGATGGTGCGGCGGTGAAGTTGATGGCCTCGGCCGCCTGTAGGGCCTGCGCCGCCGTCAGCACGCCGGTTTCCGTCATGGCGGCCAGCACTTCCAAGGCGCGCGCCAGCGCTGCCGCCTGATTGACGCGCGGATTGATGCGCGACGGCGCCTTGGGCAACCCTCCCAGCACCGCCGCCTGCCCTGGCGTCAGCCGCCGTGCCGAAACACCAAAATAAAGCCGCGCCGCCGCATCCACACCGTAAGTGCCGGCGCCGAGATAAACGCGGTTCAAATAAATCTCGAGCAATTCATCCTTGCTGAAGCGCTGTTCCAGCCAAAAGGCGAGCATCGCTTCCTGCGCCTTGCGCTTCAGGCTGCGTTCTGGCGTTAGAAACAGGTTTTTTGCCAATTGCTGTGTGAGGGTTGACCCCCCCTGCACCACGCGACCCGAGGTGAAATTTGCATGGACAGCACGCGCCAGCCCGATCGGGTCTATGCCCCAATGGTCGCGAAAGCGCCGATCTTCAATGGAAATAAAAGCCGCCGGCAGATGCGCCGGCATATCGCGCAAGCGCAGCGTTTCCCCGTACAAATCACCATTGGTGGCAAGCAGCTTACCATCCGATGCAAGCAACGTGGTCGAAGGCCGGCGCGTGGTCGCAAGCGCCGCTTCCGGGCGCGGCAAATCCCAAGCCAGGATCAGCAAGACCACGGAAGCCGCGATCAACCCCCAAATCATCGCAAGGAAACCAAAGCGCAGCAGGCCCCAGCGCCGCCGCGGACGCGCCGCGGGACGTGAGGGGGGGGCGGAAAGACGTGCGCCGAGAGCCTCTCTGGCCGGGTTGCGGGGGGGCGCGCCGCGACCTTGTGAGGGTTTGGCCGATGCTCGGGCCATGTGCGTGCATATCATGCCGGACCCTGCGGCGAAACAGTGATTGACGGGGCAGCGCAACGCCCGGAACATCGCCGCAGTTTTAGGAGCGCCAGGCTTGGCAATGTCTCGCGGTATTTGGGTGATTGGCGCGGCGGTCTTCACCATTGGCTTTTCGACAACCCTCGCCATGCCGCTTTTCACTACCTACTCGGCGCGGGATGGCCAGGGTGCGGGCGGGCTTTCCGCTGCCTTCATCGCCTATGCGGCGAGTGCGATCATCTCAGCACCCCTATTGGGCGGCATGTCGGATCGGATTGGGCGTAAGCCCTGCATTCTGGCCGCGCTGGCGCTGACGATTTTTGGCACGATTGCGCTGATCACGGCGCCGGGTCTTGCCGCACTCGCCTTCGCGCGCGGCATGCAGGGGCTGGCGGTGGGTTTGCTGGCCGGAGGCGCCACCGCCTGGGCGGCAGAATTGGCCGAGGGGCCGGAAGCCGGGCGGCGCGCCGCGCAAGTCACTACGCTTGCCAGTGCAAGCGGGTTTGCTGCCGGCGGCATCGCCACCATGATTGCCATTGAAATCTTCGGCGCCATCGAACCGCCGCTGACCTTCTGGCTGCATCTGACCGCACTCGCGACTATTTTTCTGCTGGTTTTTTTCCTGCCGGAAACCAAAACCCCGGCGCGCGTGGCGTGGCTGCGTATGCCGAGTTTTCCGCGCGGCACGCTGCCGCTTTCACTCAGCATGCTGGCCGCCTGGGCGGTGACGGGCACGGTGATCACCGCCGTACCGACCGCGCTGACGGAAGCAGGCTATCCGCGCATGGGCCCGCTTGCGGTCTGTTTCATGATTTTGGTGGGGGCTTTGGTGCAGCAGCTCATGGCACGGATTGCCGCGCGGCGCTTGGTATTGCTCGGTCTGCCGGTGCTGGTGCTGGGCGCCGGTTTGGTGATGTGGGGCACGCTGAATGCTGCACTATCCGCGCTGCTGCTGGGCGGGGCGCTGGTCGGCAGCGCAGCTTACGGGTTTTTGTATATTGGCGGGCTGGCCGGCGTTTCCGAAAAGGCGGGGCTCGATCGCGCCCGCGCGGCAGCGGGCGTTTTTCTGGTGGCGCATATCGGCTTTTGCCTCCCGCCGCTGATGGCGGGATTTGCGATGGATGCCTTTGGTGCGGGGGCGACGTTGACCGTGTTTTGGCTATTGCTGGCGGGGTTCTCGGCGAGCCTTATGTGGGCGCTGCACGGGGCTGGTGACCGAGCCAGCTCAGGCCAATAGCAGTATCGGTTGCAGAAAGTAGTGCAATTCACTATCTCTAGATTTGCGTCTTAAACCATTTGATCACCGCCGCCGAGGCAAACCGCGCCTTTTCCCGCCTGCTCCGCGAAGTGCGCTAAAAGGGCCGGTGTTTTGTGGTGACATCCTATGGCAAGCAGGTTGCCCAGATCGGGGCTTGCAGCGCTGCCGAACCAGACCGCAAGGCTGCGCGCGAGGCTTTGCTGGCACGCCTTGCCGCGCAACCCGTTCAGGTTATCGGTCGTTGGAGCCGCGATGACTTATACGAGCGCTGAAATGCGCGTCGCACTCGACACCAATGTACTGGCCTATGCCGATGGCGTGAATGGCCAGGCGTGCAAGGATGCGGCGCTCAGGATCTTGCCGGAACTCGGGGAGCATGAAGTGATGCTTCCCGGACAGGCGCTTGGTGAATTGTTTGTCGTACTGACGCGCAAGGCCAAGCGCGAGCCAGCGGAAGTGCGCAGCGCCTTGCTTGGTTGGTCTGATGCTTTTGCGATGATTGAGACAACTCCGGATGTGATTGTCGAGGCGATGGAATTGGTAACAACCCATCGCCTCGGCTTTTGGGATTCCGTGATGCTGGCCGCGGCAGCGCAGGCCGATGGCCGCTTCCTGCTTTCTGAAGACATGCAGGATGGCTTTACCTGACGTGGGGTCACGGTGCGAAACCCCTTCAGCGATACGCCAGATTAAGCGTCCTGCGAACCATGACACGCCCGGATTGAACCGAGCGCCACGCCAATCAATGGCGCAATCGGGGCACGGCCATGATCCGCAACACCCCAGAGTTTCAGCTACACCAAGCCTTCTTCCCGCGCCTTGATCTGCATCGCCAGGTATTTGGAATACATCCGGCATTGCGCGAAGGAACCGCCAGTGAACCACAAGCCCCGCTGCGGCGTTTCCATCCACATATTGCGCAGCTCCTGATCGGCCTCATCAAAGCCCCAGACCTTGCCGACGCGATCCGCCACCGCATCCCCAAAAAAGCCGCGTACTAGATGATCCTGGCCCTTATAGCCAGTGGCCAGCACCATCAGCGCCGCCGGTAATTCCCGGCCATCCTTCATGCGCATACCGGTCGCGTTGAAGTCACCAATGTCGTGATACTGGATCAGCCCCACTTCACGCCGCACCAGCAATTCCGAACAGCCGACATTGAAATAATACCCGCCACCACGAGAACGATATTTCAACGGCCAGCCTGTGCCATTATCGCCAAACTCCAACCGGAAGCCGATCTTCTCCAGCCCATCCAACAAGGGCTTGTCCAATTCTCGCGTCTTGTCCGTCAGGATCCTATGCGCCTGTTTCATCACCGAAAGCGGGAAGGACACATTGATCAGATCGCGGTCTTCCAGCGTCGGCCCCTTGCCGTAATAGACGCCATCATAAAGCTGCGCGCTCGGTTCCACATTCACGATCAGCGTCGGGCTGCGCTGCACCATCGTGACTTTCGCGCCATTGCCATGCAAATCCTGCGTGATGTCATGCGCGCTGGTGCCGGTGCCAAAGACGAATACCGGCTTATCCTTCCATTCCGCACCATTCTTAAAGCCAGAAGAATGGACAACCTTCCCCGTGAAGCGATCCAGCGTCGGGATATCCGGCAGGTTCGGCGTGCCGCTCACGCTGGTGGCCATGATGATATGGCGCGGGCGCACGATGCGTTCGCTGCCATCAGCCAGTTTCACCCGCGCGACCCAGCACTTCGCCGCCGCATCATGTATCGCACCCTCGAAGCTTGTTTTGGTCCAGAAATTGATCTCCATTGTCTCGACATAGGATTCAAGCCAATTGGCGATCTTGTCCTTCGGGATATATTTCGGCCAAGTCTTGGGGAAAGATAGAAACGGGAAGTGATTGCTATGCACCTGGTTGTGCAGCTTGAGGCCATGGTAGCGCAGCCGCCAATTATCGCCGACCCGCGCCATGCGATCCACAATGAGGGCTTCGATATTGAGCGCGCCAAGCCAGGCGGCAGCGGTAATGCCCGCATGCCCGCCGCCCACAATCAGCACTGCCGGATCGCGCCCCTCGAAACGCGCGGCCTCGCGCCGCTTATCAAGCCAATTCGGACCGTTGAATTCGCGCTCAAAAGCCGGTTCTTCACGCGCTTCGCGCATGCTGTCCACATCAAATCCGCGCAGGCCATCAAGCGCTGTGGTCAGCACCCAAGCAACCGGCGCATCGCCTAACGCTTCCGCGCGCTTGAGGCGCAGCAGCACCGCGCCAGTGCCGATTTTCGTCTCAAATCGCAAAATCGCTTCAATCGTGTCTTCGCCGGCGCGTTCCACAAAGCGCGGCGCGGCGCGGCCCTCATCAATGGTGAAATCCCGCGCACCGGCTTCCTGCACAGCCGCCAGCAGCGCTTCCACCAGCGCCTCCTGCCCGCTCACGGTACGGATGCGCCGGCCCAGCGCCACGAGATCGCGCCAATGGCTGTCAGAGCGGAACAGCGCACCAAGCGCCGCCTTGTCGCTCGTCGTCAGCGCCTCGTTGAAGCGTTTCAGCCAGGCTTCGATGATATGGCCAATGCCTTGTTCGGAAATGACGAGCATCTGCTTCTGCCTTCAAATCTCTGCGCCGGACCGGGCGCCACCTATAACCAATCCTAACCCCCCCGGCGCAGCGCCGCAAATCCCACCCAGGGGCGGATTTCATCCCCGGGTGAATGCGCCTATCCTCTCCAGCGAAAATGGAGGACCGCTCATGAATGCTCCTCTTTCGGGCAAAGTCGCGCTGGTTACGGGTGCGGGCAAGAATATCGGTCGCGCCATTGCGCTCCGGCTCGCTGCCGATGGCGCTGCCATTGTGGTGAATGGCCGATCGGATGAAGCCGCCATCAAGGCCGTGGCTGATGAAATCACGGCCAGCGGCGGCCGCGCCATGGCCTATCGCGCCGATATCTCCAAGCCCGAGGAAGTGGCCGGTATGGCGGCTGCTGTGGCCACCCAGATAGGCGGCGTGGATATTCTGGTAACGAATGCGGGGCTGCGCCGCCAAACCAGCTTTCTCGACATGTCCTTCGCGGAATGGCGAGAAATTCTCTCGGTTGCGCTGGATGGCGCCTTTATCGTCACGCAAGCCTTCGTGCCGCAGATGATTGCGCGCGGGGGCGGTTCGATCATCGGCTTGTCAGGGATTTCCACCCATGTCGGCACGCCCAATCGGGCGCATGTTTCGGCTTCAAAGGCAGGGCTTGAGGGTTTGATGCGCGCGCTGGCTGTGGAATTGGCACCCCACGGCATTCGCGCCAATAGCGTCGCCCCCGGTGCGGTGGATACGATGCGTGGTGCCTCGGCTGGCGCCATGCCGAGCACGCTCGCCGATGGCGGCATTCCCATGCGTCGGCGTGCGAGTATTGCCGAAATTGCCGATGTTGTGCGCCTGCTGGCGGGGCCAGAAGGTGGCTATATCACCGGCCAAACCCTGCATGTGAATGGCGGGGCGTTTTTGACCTGAAACGGCGCGACCTACCCCGGCAGCATCTTGCCCGGGTTCATCAGGCTATCGGGGTCAATCGCCCCCTTGATCGCGCGCATGACATCAAGCGCCACCGGGTCTTTCAGTGATGCCATGGCGTGGCGCTTGGATTGGCCAATGCCATGTTCAGCACTGAAGCTGCCGCCCATCTCCACCGCGATGGCATTGACCAGAGATTCCAACCCCGCCGCACGAGAAGCCCAATCCTTGTAGTCCATGCCCTTGGGCGCACCCATGCCAAGATGGATATTCCCATCCCCGGCATGGCCGATCATGAACAACTCGCCTTCCGGCCAATTGGCGACCAATTCTTTCTCAACACGCGCGAGGAAGCGCGGCACGGCTGAGACCGGCACGGCGGTATCGGTGCCGATATATGGCCCGTTGCGGCGCTGGCAATCCGGATAATCTTCCCGAATGCGCCAAAAGCCGGCGCGCTGATCCTCATTTGCGGCCAGCACGGCGTCGGTGCAATCGCTGGCTTCCGCTGCCTCCACCAAGGTATCTTCCAGCATTTCCTTGAGCGGTACGGCCGGATGCGCGGCGGCGATTTCCACCATGACATACCAGGGGCTTTCGAGTGCCATCGGCATGCGGGTGCGCAGCCCATAGCGTTCCACCACCTGCATGCATTCCTTGCGGATCAATTCAAAGGCAATCACATCCGCGCCCGATTCCAGCATGCGCGAGAGCAGCGATAGCGCCGCATCGGGCGATGGCACGGCAACAAAAGCGGTCTCCACGCGCTTGAGCGCCGGCGCCAGGCGCAAAGCGGCTGCCGTGATGATGCCAAGCGTGCCTTCACCCCCCAAAAACAAATGGCGCAGCGCATAGCCGCTATTATCCTTGCGCACCCGGCGCAAATCATTCAGCACGCGCCCATCCGGCAGCACCACTTCCAAGCCCAGCACCAGATCGCGGGCATTGCCCCAGCGAATGGTGCGAATGCCGCCCGCATTGGTGGAAAGCGCGCCCCCCACCATGGCCGAGCCCTGCGCGCCCCAGGAAAGCGGGAAAAGCCGCCCGGCTGCCGCGGCGGCTTCCTGCACATTCTGGATAATGCAGCCTGCTTCCGCGACCAAGGAGAAATCCTTCGCATCCATATCGCGGATGCGGTTCAGCCGTTCCAGGCTCATCACCACCGCAGGCGGGCCGTTATCCTGCACCACCGCCCCGCCACAAAGCCCAGTGCGCCCGCCAGCGGGCACAATGGCCAGCCCCGCCGCAGCGCAGGCGCGGATAGCGGCTGAAACCTCCTCAACCGAGCCCGGGCGCAGCACGGCGCGCGGCGTGCCGCGATAGGTTCCGCGCCAATCCACCGCGTAGGGGGCGATATCGGCATCCTCAATGAGGCAATTCTTCAGCCCCACAATGGGGGCGAGCAATTCGGCTGCGTTCATTGGGGAATACTTCCCCTGTTATGCCGCTTGGTCAAACCGGCGTTTGTTTGGTCGCATTTTCCGAGTCGCCAAGCGCTTCCGCTTGGCTTGAAAATGCTCCGCTTGACGGCCCGCTCCGGGGGCTTCAAGCACGGAGATCAAGCCGGAAAGGGGTGGGACATGGCGCGTTTCCTCAAGCGGGGCCGGGATTCGGATGCGGTGGCAGAAGATGATGCCAAGGTGCGCGCAACCGTCGAAAATATCCTGGCCGATATCAAGGCGCGCGGCGATGCCGCCGTGCGGGAGCTTTCCATCCGCTTCGACAAATGGGACCGCCAGCATTTCCGCCTAAGTGACGCTGAAATCCAGGCCTGCCTTAATCTGCTGACCCCGCGCGATCTGGCCGATATCCGCTTCGCGCAGGAACAGGTGCGCAATTTCGCTGAGCATCAAAAGGCAGCACTCCGCGATATTGAGGTGGAAACCCTGCCTGGTGTGGTGCTGGGCCATCGCAATATTCCGGTCAATTCGGTCGGTTGCTATGTGCCGGGTGGCAAATACCCGCTGCTCGCTTCCGCCCATATGTCGGTCGTGACGGCGAAGGTTGCGGGCTGCAAGCGCACCATCACCTGCGCGCCGCCTTTTGAAGGCCGGCCCGCGCCCGCCATTGTGGCGGCACAGCATCTGGCCGGCGCGGATGAGATCTACTGCCTGGGCGGCATCCAGGCGGTGGGCGCCATGGCACTGGGTACGGAAAGCATCGCGCCCGTGGATATGCTGGTCGGCCCCGGCAATGCCTTTGTCGCGGAAGCGAAGCGACAGCTTTATGGGCGCGTCGGCATTGATCTTTTCGCGGGTCCAACGGAGACGCTGATCCTCGCTGACGAAACCGTGGACCCCGAGATTTGCGCGACCGATCTGCTTGGTCAGGCTGAACATGGCCCAAATTCGCCGGCGGTGCTGCTGACGACTTCTGAGAAACTGGCACGCGCGACCATGGCCGAGGTTGAGCGCATGCTCACCATTCTTCCCACCGCTGCCATCGCGCGTAAGGCTTGGGAAGATTATGGCGAGGTCATCATCTGCGACAGCCAGGATGAAATGGTTGTGGAAGCTGATCGCATCGCATCAGAACATGTGCAAGTGATGACGCGCGATCCGGATTACTTCCTACAGCACATGACGAACTACGGTGCGTTGTTTTTGGGCCCGCGCACTAATGTTTCCTACGGCGACAAGGTGATCGGTACCAACCACACGCTGCCGACAAAAAAAGCCGCACGCTACACGGGCGGGCTTTGGGTCGGTAAATTCATGAAGACCTGCACCTATCAGCGCGTGCTGACGGATGAGGCTTCGGCGATGATTGGTGAATATTGTTCGCGCCTTTGCATGCTGGAGGGTTTCGCGGGCCATGCGGAACAGGCGAATATCCGGCTGCGCCGCTATGGTGGGCGCAATATTCCCTATGCGACGGCAGCCGATTGAAAGCTGGCGGCGCTTTCAGTGACTGACGGGCCGCCGCTACGCATTGCGCTATTCACGCTGGAAAGCCTTGCAAGCAATGCCGCTGTGAAGGCTTTTGTGGAAGCGCATGCTGCGGAGCTGGTGCTGATTGGGGGTCAAAGCCCTATCGCGCCGCGACGGGCGATGCCCTCGGGCAATTCTGGCGGCATCTCCGCCGCTCCAGCCCGCCTTTCCTGCCCTATCTTGTCATCAATTTCGTGCTGCCTTCGGTGGTGGCGCGCTTGCGCGGGCGGCAGAGCTTGCCAGCGATGGCGCGCGCAAGCGGCATTGCGCTGCCTGAGGTTGAGGATGTCAATGGCGCGGCCTGATGTGATCCTGTCTTTTCATTTCGATCAGATTTTCACACTGGAAACCCTCGCTTTGGTGCGGTTGGGCGGGGTGATTATCCACCCATCGCTGCTGCTGCGCCATCGCGGCCCGATCCCTGCCTTTTGGGCCTTCCAAGAAGGGCCGGGTGCGACGGGCATCAGCATCCATCGCATCGCCGCGCGCATTGATGCAGGGGAGATTTTGGCGCAGCGCGCCCATGCCGTGCCTGAGAGTGTTTTCGCTTCCTCCGCCGCGCGTTTGCTGCATGAAGCGGCGCTGCCGATGATCGGCGATGTCCTGCGGGCCATCGCGGCGGGCAAGGCTGAGGGTGCGGTCGCACCAATCCTGCCCTGTTGCGGCTTTCCAAGTGCTGCCGAGATCGGCAAAGCGCGCAGGCAGGGTGTGCGGCTAGTGCGCTTTGCGGATTGGCGCGCAGCACTTGGCTTGTGATAGCAACACCGAGGTTTTTCAGGATTTATCGCCATGGATTTGCCCCGCACCCCTTCCTTCCGGCTTGAAGGCCGCTGCGCCTTGGTGAGTGGCGCCGGCCGCGGCATTGGTCTTGCTGCCGCGTCAGCGCTTGCCGATCAGGGCGCCCATGTCACGCTGCTGGCCCGCAGTGCGGGTGAGATTGAAGCCGCTGCTGCCGCCATTCGCGCGAAGGGTGGTGCTGCGCAGGCGCTTGCGCTCGACGTGAATGATCTGGCAGCGACGGAGGCCGCAATCATGGCAGCCGAGCCCTTCGATATTTTAGTGAATAATGCCGGCACCAATCGCCCGAAGCCCTTCATTGATGTGTCAATGGATGATTTCGATGTGGTGATGGGGCTTAATGTGCGCGCGGCGTTTTTCCTGGCGCAGCAGGTGACCAAGCGGCTGCTGGCGGCAAAGCGCCCCGGTTCCATCATCAATGTCTCATCGCAAATGGGCCATGTTGGTGCGCCCGATCGGACGATCTATTGCGCTTCCAAATGGGCGATTGAGGGCCTGACAAAAGCCATGGCGGTGGAATTGGCGCCGCACGGCATTCGCGTGAACACACTCTGCCCCACCTTCATCGAAACGCCGCTGACAAAACCCTTCCTGGCCGCGCCCGGCTTCCGCGAACAGGTGGAAGCCAAGATCAAGCTTGGCCGTGTGGGGCAGGTTGAGGATCTGATGGGCGCGATCCTGCTGCTAGCGAGTGATGCCGGCGCGCTGATGACGGGATCGGCCCTGTTGGTGGATGGCGGTTGGACAGCGGATTAGGATTTACATGGCCCGCTGTCCCGGCGGCATCCGCGACAGCCGACGAAACACGGAATAAGCCGCCGCAGCGCTTGCTTCCTGCATGGCGCCTTCACGCACCTCGGCCTGCTTCCACATCCAGCTTTGCGGCGGGTCATCACGCATCGTCCAATCGGCAAAGATGCGTTCGGGCGTGTCGCCCACATGCAGCAGTGCCACATCCACATGGCGGTCATCGGCCAGGATGCGCCCGAAAGTTTCCGTCACCGCCGCGCGCGGGCCTTCCAGCATTTGCATGAACATATCGGCGCGACAGATCAAGGCGCCGGTGATCTCGCTCTCAGCATTGCGCGCCCGCGCCGTGGTCAGGATATCATCCAGCATCGGCGCATTGAAGCCGAAGGGGCGAGAGGTATAGATTAGCTGGCAAAGATGGCTTGGCATGTTTCATTCCCGGGATGCGTTTTAGGGAAGCTTAGGCGAAGCGGCAACAGAAAGGGGGAAAATTCGTCATGAATGAGGAAAATTTCCATCGCCTGCTGCATCGCCCCGGCACGCTGGTGGATATTGGCGCGCATGATGGGCTGCTGACTATTCCCTTGGCGCGCTTGCCCGGCAGCCGGGTGCTGGCGTTTGAGCCCCTGCCCAGCGCCTTTGTCCGGCTGCAAGCGGCACTCAGCGCGGCCTTTGACGGGGCGCCCGATCATGTCGCCTGCCACCACCTGGCGCTTGGCGATCATCAGGGCAGCATCACGCTCGCCATGCCCGTGCTGAATGGCGTCGCGCAGGAACAATGGGCGAGCACCGCCAAGGATTACGCCGCGCATCTCTCGGCCCGTATTTCGGTGGAGCGCTTTACCGTACCGATGCGGACCCTGGATGATTTCGCGCTGACTGACGTGACCGCCATCAAGCTGGATGCCGAGGGCGCCGAATATGAAATCCTACGCGGCGCGCGGGAGACATTGCTGCGCTGCCGCCCGGCGCTGACCTTGGAGGTGGAAGAACGCCACCGAGAAGGCAGCACCTATGCCGTGCCGGCCTATCTGGATGCGCTGGGCTATGATGTGTTCTTCGAATTGAACGGCGCCTGGCACCCCATGGCAGATCTGGATCGCGCGACCATGCAGCGCGCGTCATCCGATCCATCGGTTTTTGAAGCCTCAGACCCTTATGTTTTTGTCTTTTATGCGCTGCCGCGGGAAGAAAGTGCCGCGATGGTCGCTACGCTGCGCCGCGCCGGATAGGCGCGTCACAGCCACAACACGTCGCCAATCTCACGCGCCCCAGCCACCAGCATCGCGAGCCGGTCAAAACCAAGCGCGATGCCGCTGGTGGCCGGCATGCCGTGTTCCAGGGCCGCCAGAAAATCCTCATCAACCTCCCAACTGCGTTCACCGCTGATGCGGCGGCGCTCCGCGGTATCGGCGATGAAGCGGGTGCGTTGTTCGACAGGATCGGTCAGCTCATCAAAGGCATTGGCGAGTTCAAGCCCGGCGACAAATAATTCAAAGCGCAGCGCGGCGCGTGGGTCCGCCGGGTCGCGCCGCGCGAGCGCCGCTTGCGGTGCCGGCCAATGGGTCAGGAAGGTTGCGCGATCACGCCCAAGATTTGGTTCGATATGTTCCAGCAGCAGGCGGAAGAACAGGTCCTCCCACCCCTCATCGGCGCTCGTCGCAAAGCCCGCAGCCTGGGCCGCTGCATGAAGCCGCGCGGCATCGCCCTCGGTCGCCAAAATATCGAGGCCGCGGCACCAGCGGTCAAAAGCCCCCGCCATGCTGATACGCTCAAAAGCCAGTCTGAGATCGGTGGTGACAGCGCCATGCGCCACCAGGCGCGGCGCGACAGCGCGGATATAGTCTTCAGTCTCTGCCATCAACCCCTCGAAGCCAAGGCCAGGGCGATACCATTCCAGCATGGTGAATTCTGGCGCGTGGCGGGGCGATGTTTCGCCATTCCGCCAGACGCGCGCCAACTCAAACACGGGCCCGGCACCGGCCACCAATAGGCGCTTCAGCGCCAATTCCGGCGAGGTGCGGAGCCACAAATCGCGCGACGCCCCCTGGCCCAAATGCGCTTCATATCGTGTGGAGAAGGCGCGCAAATGCACATCTGCCCCCGGGGCGGCGACTAAAGCAGGGGTTTCCACTTCGCGGTAGCCGCGCGCCGCGAAAAAGGCGCGGGTCGCTACGGTGAGCGCTGCGCGGCGTTCCAGAAAGGGCAGCCGCGCAGCGAAGGCTTCCGGGTGCCAGGGGGGCAGGGGCATTGCTGCGCTTTCGGTGCTGGTATAGTCACTCGATCCTATGCCTCAGCCCATCGCCCAGGACCAGAGCCGCACGTTGCGCAGCCCGCAAGATTTGGCGCGCGCTGGGCTGGCGGCGGTGGATGCAGTGCCTGGCTTAGAGGCTGTGGCCGCGCGCTATGCCACCGCCATCACACCGGCCATGGCCGCACTCATCAATACGGATGACCCTGCGGACCCCATCGGGTTGCAATACATCCCCGATGTGGCGGAGCTGATCACCGCGCCGCATGAGCTGGAAGACCCGACAGCCGATGCGCCCTTCACGCCGGTCAAAGGTGTGGTGCATCGCTACCCGGATCGCGCGCTGCTGAAGCCCCTGCTCGCCTGCCCGGTCTATTGCCGGTTTTGTTTCCGCCGCGAAAAGGTTGGGCCGGATGGGGGCTTGCTCACCGAAGCAGAATTGCAGGAAGCGCTGGCCTGGTTCGAAGCCAATGCTGCGATCCGAGAGGTCATCCTGACCGGGGGTGATCCGCTGATGCTCTCCGCGCGGCGCTTGGGGGAGATTCTCGGGTGGCTCGCTGGCATGGCGCATATCGAAACCTTGCGCATCCACACCCGCGTGCCGGTCGCTGATCCCGTGCGGATCACGGCTGCGCTGGTGGCGGCGCTGCGCCAGATCAAACCGGTTTTTATCGCCGTGCATGCCAATCATGCGCGGGAATTCACGCCGGATGCGGCACAGGCTTTGGCGCGCTTGGCTGATGCTGGCGTGCCCTTGCTTGGGCAATCCGTCTTGCTGCGCGGGGTGAATGATGATGCAACCGCGATGGAAGCGCTGCTGCGCGCCATGCTCCGCAGCCGGATAAAGCCATATTATCTGCATAGCCTTGATGCAGCGCCCGGTACGGCGCGGTTTCAGGTGCCGCAGGTGGATGGTCTGGCGCTGATGGCGGCATTGCGCGGGCGGCTGCCCGGCCATGCGCTGCCGCTTTTTGTGTGCGAAACGCCGATGGGGGGCGGGAAGAAGCCAGCGGCGTAATCGGCGGAAATTGGTACGCTTTCTGACTGGTTTTAATAATTGCGTCGCTGCATGGATCAGGTCTAGGGATTCCAATTGGGTCCATCCAAAGCCAGCGAGAGGCCAGACTGTCTGGAACCGGAGCAGCGTTGGCCAACGACCATGTTGACCTGGCCTATAAACGCAGACCGCAGCTTCGCTTGCTGCGGCAGATCGAACAGTTGCAGGAGGACGGGCTGCTCCTGCTGGATCATCTGACCAAGCGCCCAGGCCGACGTTTGTACGATCTGATACCAGCCCACCAACCGCGCCACGGGACAACAACCCAGCCCCTGTGCCGAGTGCCGTTGGTTCACCGCAAGACACTCGCAGCCTCTCGGCCCCGCAACCCGCCCCGACGCCCAACCGGGCGGTTGGCCCAGGAAACACGGAGATTGATGATCTACCCCTGGAGCCTCTCACGCTTTCGCCCGTGCAGATTGCGGAAAAAAAAGAGGGGCTGCGCGATCTTGTATTGCGGGTGGGTGCCCCGGCCAGCCCCGCGACGCCAAGAACCATTCGTAATTCGCGCAGCAAGCGCTGCAATTGGCGGGATCTATTGATCCTGATTTTGATTTTCGTCTGCTTTATACTTTCCATCGCAATGCTCTGGCGCGCGGATGAGGCACGAAGCCTCGTGACTCAGATCAGGCAAACACAAAACGCGGCCAATGAGGTATTCGGACGGCTTCGCCTATTGGACGCATAAAAAAATCTCCGACATTGAGTGCGGTGGGGCGACGCAAAGCTGCTTGCCCTCTGCGCCAAAACAGACAAATGGCGAGGCGCAGCCAGCTGCGCCCCCAAGCAGTGCAGCCTCACCGACCAGCCCCAATACCTCCGGCCAAAGCCAGGCCGATCCTCGGCTGCAATATCTGCCCTTCTGCTTTCCGGGCACGGATGCGCAGGGGCGGGAAAACGAGACGCCATTCCCTTCGCCCCGAACACGAGAGGCTGAAGGGCTTTGTTCCACACTTAGGCAGCATCAGCTCCGCGAACAGATTCTCTCTGGGCGTCTGCAAGCCTGGAATTGCAGCCTTTCCGAGGATTCCCCCCAAGGCTTCATCCTCAGCCTGCTGGCAAAACCCATTTCCGCAGGACCGAGATTGGATTTTGCCGGGTGCCCGGAACCGCAGCCTGCCAGCCCCAAGAAA
Source organism: Alphaproteobacteria bacterium (assembly GCA_016869715.1). Lineage (GTDB taxonomy): Bacteria > Pseudomonadota > Alphaproteobacteria > Acetobacterales > Acetobacteraceae > Neoroseomonas. Next base: position 122,605 of record VGDM01000003.1, on the reverse strand, counting down.
ACGCCGCAGTCGCCTTCCTGCCTGGGGAATACGGCGCCCGGCGCCGCGCCATGTTCAACCGCGCCCGCAACTGCCTCGGCGACGCAGGGCGGTGATCAGGCGGCATCAGCCCAAGCGGATTGCGCCTCCACGAGCGAGAAATCCGCTGCCATGGCATGCGGGACTGAAACCGTGGCCGTCGCCAACGAAGGAGCCGCATCGAACCAATTGATCAGTAATTGGAGAAGATCGGAATTCCGCACCATTACGATCCTTTCGCTGATCACCACACACCTGCTGCCCGCGCTGCTCGCCTTGGTTGGGGCCTGCACCTATCTGCTCAGGCTGCGCTTACGGCAGCGGTCAGAGTCATTTTTGGAAGATTTGGGCTGGGGCACCATTGCGCGGCTTTTGATGCCGGCGGCATTGGGGGGGCTGCTTAGCGTCGTCTGAAATACGGGCGATGTGATCAACCCCGCAACCGTTACCATCCAGGATCTTTCGCTCTCGCTCGTCTTTATTGCCTTCGTGCTGGGCTATGCCTTTGATCCGGTACTGGAATGGCTGGAGGGCAAAATCCGGGAGACCTTCCTGAAACTCAATGGCGAAACCAAGGAGGTCAAGGTGCAGTAAGCCCATTGGGCCCCCGTCGTCGTATAATGCCTCGCGTTTGGCATCCTGACGTCGCGATCAGGGCCTGATCGCGGCGGCGTTCTGGGCGTTTTCCCACCCTCGACTCTTCCTTACCCAAGGTCCAAGCTTCCCTCAGTGGTGACCACAGATCGCCCTTTGGGGAGAGAAACCTGACCTTGAACAGAAGAAACATCCTGGCGGCCGGCGCCGCCGCACCTTTGGGGGGCTTGCCTTGGCGCAGTGCCAAGGCGCAAGCCGCCAGTACCATCAAGCTCGGCGTGCCCGTGGATATGTCCGGCATGTACCGCGATGTCACTGGCAGCGTCTCGGTCGCTGCTGCACGCCAGGCGGTGCAGGATTTCGGCCAGCGTGGCTTCAATGTGGAAATCGTCTTCGCGGACCACCAGAACCGCCCCGATGTTGGCGTGAATATCGCGCGCCAATGGTTTGATCGTGATGGCGTGGATGCGCTGGTGGATGTGGCCACATCTTCCGTCGCACTCGCGGCCAATGATATCTGCCGTGAAAAGAACAAGGTGCATATCAATAGCTCAGCCGCCACATCGGATCTGACCGGTGCGCGCTGCTCACCCAATATGGTGCACTGGACTTATGATACCTGGATGCTGGCCAATTCCGTGGGCGGCGCCACGGTGCGCGCCGGGGGCGATTCCTGGTTCTTCATCACGGCCGATTACGCCTTTGGTCATGCGCTGGAACGCGATACGGCAAGCTTCGTGCGTGCCGCAGGCGGGCGCATTCTTGGCTCTGTGCGCACGCCCTTTCCGGGGACGTCGGATTTCTCCTCCTTCCTGGTGCAGGCGCAAGCCAGCCGCGCCAAAGTGATCGGCCTTGCCAATGCGGGAACGGATACGATCAATTGCGTGAAGCAGGCCGCCGAATTCGGGCTTACTCGGCGCGGCGTGCGGCTTGCCTCATTGCTGTTGTTCATCACGGAAGTACATTCGCTATCCCTGAATACGGCGCAAGGGCTGATCGTGACCGAAAGCTTCTATTGGGATCTGAATGACCGCACCCGCGCGCTTACGCAACGCATGCGCCCGCAAATCGGCACTGCCGGCTTTGCCAGCACCCATGCCGGCACCTATGCGGGCGCTTTGCATTACCTGAAGGCAGTGGCCGATATGGGCGTGGCCGCTGCCAAGGCAGATGGTGCGGCCGCTGTCGCGCGCATGAAGGCGATGCCAACAGATGATGATGCCTTTGGGTCTGGCAGCATTCGTGCAGATGGGCGCAAGATCCATCCATCCTTCCTGTTTGAGGTAAAAAAGCCCGAGGAAAGCCGCGGCCTCTGGGATTACTACAAGCTTTTGCAGACGACTGAGGCCGACAAGGCCTTCCGCCCACTGAACGAGGGCGGCTGCAATCTGGTTAGAAGCTGAAGAGCGCGCCTTGTCTGCGGCACCAGGTAGCATGATTCGATGTCGCAGGCTTCAAGCCATAACCTCAATCGCCATGAGCCCCTCGGCCAAGATGCGCAGAAGATCAAGCTGTTCTAGCGCGATGCAACCCTCGGTCGGGCTGAAGCCTGGGCGTGCGAGGTGCAAGAAAATCGCGCTACCCCGCCCGCGCGCCACCGGTGCATCATTCCAGCCAAGCACGCCGATCACATCGTAGATTTGATCCGCGCGCCAAAGTTCTTCATGCCGTGCCGAATGCAGCAGTCGGATGTGCGTATTGTAATCCGCATGCGTCGGATCATCGCACCAGCCATCATCGGGCGCGATGGGCGCCACCGGCACCGCGGCGCGCGGCGGGGTCAAGCGATCAGCGCGATACAACACGCGGCGTAGCGGCAATAGCCCCACCGGTGTTGCGCCATCACCTTCGCGCTTATCGGCCCGCCTGCCACCCTTGCCGATGGCGCAACGATAAACCCCACCCTGGAACCGGAGCAGCCCATCCGGACCAAGTTGAGCCATGCCATCTCCGTTTCGCATCCGCTCAACAGACATGGTCTAAATTTTGGTCTGGCCGCATTTTCCGAGCCGGCAAGTGTTGCCAATTGGCTTGAAAATGCTTGTTTGGTCGCATTTTCCAAGCCGCCGAGTGTTGCCAATTGGCTTGAAAATACTCCAGCTTGGGCGCATCGCCTACCCCAGCATATGGCCGAAGCGGCGCGCCTTGGTGTCCAGATAGGCGTCATTCACGCCATTCGGGTCAAAAGAATGGGCTTCGCGGCCCACGACCTCAATGCCACAAGCGGCGAGTCCCGAAAGCTTGTCGGGATTGTTGGTCAGCAGCCGCACACGCGGGATGCCCACCTCTCGCAACATGGTCGCTGCGACCAGGAAGTTGCGCTCATCCGCGCCATAGCCAAGTGCGCGATTGGCATCGAGTGTATCAAGCCCGCGATCCTGCAGCGTATAGGCGCGCAGCTTATTCACCAGGCCAATGCCGCGCCCTTCCTGCGCCAGATAAAGCAGCACGCCACCCGCCGGATCTTCCGCCATGCGCTTGATCGCGCCGCGCAGCTGCGGCCCGCAATCGCAGCGGAGCGAGCCCAGAAGATCACCCGTAAAACATTCGGAATGCGCGCGGACCAAAGGTGCTTGCCCGGCTGCGGCACTCGCTTCCGGATCACCCACCAGCATGGCGAGGTGCTCAATCCCGCCATCGGCGGCGCGGAAGGCAATGATGCGTGCTTCCGGCGCATCTTCCAGCGGCACACGGGCTTCGGCCACGCGCTTCAGGGTGACAGCGGCGCCGATGGGATAGGCCAGGATATCCTCGGCCGGGACTGACAGCAGCGAAAGCCGCTCGGCCACGCCGGGGGCAGCGGGTGCCACCACCAGGGCGGGCAGCAAGCGGCCAAGCTTGGCGAGCGCCAGGGCAGCGCCAGAAAGCGGCGGCGGCGCCAATTGCTCGGCTTCGGTCGGCAAAAGGCTTTCAGCAGTTGGGTCGGCCAAGCCACGCAGCCTTGCCGGGTCCAGCGCTGCCGCGGGCAGACGCAGCGCGACCACTGGTTGGTTTTCCGGTTGCGTCACTGGCCGGCGCAGCAGTGCCGCAGCGCGCACCGGCGCCAGCAGCAAAACCGGCGCGGCCAGAGCCGCATTGGCGATGTCAGCCAGGCCCGCCGCGCCCAAGGTTTCCGCTGCGCCAACCAGTAGCGTAGTTTCCTCCTGGACAATCAGCACTGGCGTGCCACGGCGCAAATCGGAAATCGCGCGATGTACCGCGCGCATGGCAAGGCGGCGCGGATCAAGGGTGAGCTCTGGGCTTTGTGACAAAAAGCCACCTTGTGGGGACATGTGACGGGTTTCCAATACGCTTTCATTCAACCATCGGAAATGTGGCACTGATACGGCGCTTTGCGAGCCCAAGGTCAGAAAGAAGCCCAAAGCCGCCAAGCCTGTCTTGCGGTCAGGTATGGGAGGGTGGCATTGATAGCGATCAAGTCCGGGCGCTGTTGCCATCTTGGCTGTGCCGCATGACCAGGGAAAAGGCCCAACGCCGATGACCACCCCGCATCCCGTACTGATCGTGGATGACAATGAAAGGCTTCGGGCGAGCCTGGCTGAGCAATTGGCCTTCGGGGGCGAATTCAGCGCAACAGGGGCTGCCAGCACCGCCGAGGCTGAGGCCACGATCCGCGCCGATGGCGCCCGTTTCGCCGCCATTCTGCTTGATCTTGGGCTACCAGATGGCTCAGCGCGGGAGTTTTGCGCCAAGCTCCGCCGCGCGGGTCTGCGCCTGCCCATCATCATCCTGGCCGGGGCGGCTGGCGAGGCAGAGGTGCTGCCCTGCCTCGATGCCGGGGCCAATGACGCCATGGTGAAGCCCTTCAGGGTGCAGGAATTGATCGTGAAGCTGCAGGCGCAAATCGCGCGCCTGGCCGATGGAACGAATGGCGTTTGCACCATCGGCCCTTATGAGTTTCGCCGCACCGCCAAACTGCTTCAGGAACCACGGCGAGGGCGCAAAATCCGCCTGACGGAAAAGGAAACGGCGATTCTTGCCTTCCTACTCAGCACCGGCGGCGCGCCTGTTTCCCGCGAGACTTTGTTGAGCGAAGTTTGGAGCTACAACAGCAAGGTCACCACGCATACGCTGGAGACCCATATTTACCGCCTGCGTCAGAAGATCGAAGCCAATCCGGCAGAAGCGCGTATTTTGTTGACCGATGCAGGCGGCTATCGGTTGGAGGCGGGTCAGAGCAGATCACGTTCAGATGGGATCATCTGAACGTGTGAAGATGCTCGAAAAACAACGAGGTAGAGCGGGTGGCGTGAATACATGTGAACGCAACTCATTCTAGCGCGGCAAGGCGCCCCCTTCAGTGCTTCCAGATGATTTCGGCGGGCGGCGCTTCGGTCGGGTCCACGCGCAGCATTTGGCCATTCATCACGCTTTTACCGGTAAAGGCCAGGATGAAGCCCCAATGGGAGACAACCAGTGTATGGGACCAATCCTGCAGCGCGGCCATCTCGGCGCGGAATAGCTGGGCGCGGTCAATCACCTGTTCGGCAGGCTCTTCCACCGGCGGCCACCAGACCTCGTCAATATGGTCCAGCACCACATGCGGAAAATCGAGCCGCAATTCAGTCACCGGGCGGCCGATATCGCAGGTGAAGGCGTAGCGTTCGCGCACCGTTGGCGTCACGGTCAGCGGCAGGTTCAAGCGCCGCGCGACTGGCAGGGCTGTCTGCAAAGCCCGCGTGTAGGGGGAGACGATGATGCGCCAAATGCCCTCATGTGCCAGCGCTTCGGCGGCTTCATCGGCCTGGGTCTGGCCAAGCGGTGTCAGCTTGGGGTCAATAATGCCGGGGTCTTTGCGGGTTTGCGTGAAAAGCAGGTTGAATTCGCTTTGCCCATGCCGAAGCAGAATCACGAGTGTCGTCCCTTGTTTGATCCCAGTTTGTCTAGCGAGGCTCCAGCACGCCCGCAACCAGCCTTGTATTTGGGCAATCAGCGCCCCGAGCCTGGATAATTCATTCCTTGTTCCACCCAATCCAAGCGTTGCCCTCGGGCGGTCGAGACCCTAGATTAGAACCTAAGGAGTAAAACATGGGCGGCTTGCCGATAGATTTGATCCTCTTTGCCATGATCGCAGCTTTTTTGGTGCTGCGCCTGCGGAGCGTGCTTGGCCGCCGGACGGGGTTTGAACGTCAGGCGCAGCCCGAAGCCGCGCCGGCGCCCGAGCGCGGCCCTGCGACTGAGGTAGATATCGGCCCCAAACCGTCCCAGGGCGATGCGCGGCGTGCCATTCCTGACCCGCGCAGCCCGGCCGGTGAAGCGCTGATGCAAATTCAGAAGCGCGACCGCGGTTTTGAGCCGAACCGTTTTCTGGATGGCGCTGAAACCGCCTTTGGCATGATTGTGGAAGCCTTTGGCCGTGGTGATCGCGCCACCTTGAGGCCGCTTTTGTCCGAAGAAGCATATGCCGGCTTCGATCAAGCAATTGCCGCGCGTGAGGCGGCTGGCGAAACCCAGCGCACGGAACTCCGCAGTGTTGAGGAAAGCGGCATTGAGGCCGCCGAGCTGCGCGGCAGTGTCGCTGAAATCACCGTGCGCCTGGTGACGGATCAGATCAATCTGGTGCAGGCGCGGGATGGCTCGATAGTTTCGGGTGCCGAGGCGGTGACGGAAATGACCGATGTCTGGACCTTCCAGCGTGACCTCAATAGCGCAGACCCGACCTGGCGCCTGGTGGGCAGCACTGCTGCCTAATGCGGCGCCAGTCTTGGCGGTAGCCGAGGCCGTAAGGTTGCCCCGGCGTGGTCGGCCATGACGCAGCACCTGGCCTACATAGATTTTCTTCCCCGCCTACCGCTTTGGATGCTGGCGGCATTCGCCCTGATTGCGTTGATTTTCCTGGCCTATGGCGTCTATCAACGCGCGCGTGGCATTTGGTGGCGGGCGCTGGCTGCGGTGATTCTGCTGAGCGCACTCGGCAATCCGCGCCTGCTTCGCGAAGAACGCGAAACGCGGCCTGATATCGCGATCCTGGCCGTTGATCGCAGTGACAGCGCTGGAATCGCGGATCGCGCCGAACGCATCGCCGCCGCGCGCGTAGCGCTCGAAGCACGCGCCGCACGATTGCCGACGCTGGATTTGCGGGTGGTGGAGGTACCGGAAGCCGGCCAGCGCGGCACGGCGCTGTTTTCGGCAATTGGCGCGGCCTTGGCCGATGTGCCGCGTGCGCGGCTGGCAGGGGTGATCGCGCTCACGGACGGCCAGGTGCATGACGCGCCGGCGTTGCTGCCCTTTGACGCGCCGTTTCATGTGCTGCTGCCTGGCCGCGCCGGCGAAATGGATCGGCGCCTGCGCCTGGTCTCGGCGCCCGGCTTTGGCATTGTTGGCCAGCAGGTCGAATTGCGCGTGGTGATCGAGGATCTGGGCGCAGCTTCCAGCGGCAATGCTGGGCTGATCATCCGCCGCGATGGTGGCGCCCCGCGGCGTGAGGAAATCCCGATCGGGCGTGAGCACGCGATTTCCGTCCCCATTGCACGTGGCGGCCCTTTGGTGATTGAACTTGAAGCGGAACCCCGCGCTGGTGAGGTCAGTGCGCTCAATAACCGCCAGGTGGTCACGGTGAATGGTGTGCGGGATCGGCTGCGCGTGCTGCTGGTTTCCGGTGAGCCGCATGCCGGCGAACGCGCGTGGCGGCGCTTGCTGAAGGCGGATCCCAATGTGGATTTGGTGCATTTCACCATTCTCCGCCCGCCGGAGAAGGATGATCTGACGCCGCTCAATGAATTGGCGCTGATTGCCTTCCCGGTGCGGGAATTGTTCCAGGTGAAGCTGCGCGAGTTCGACCTGATCGTGTTTGATCGCTTCACCAATCGCGGCCTGCTGCCGCCCGCCTATATGCGCAATATCGCCGATCACGTGCGCGCGGGTGGCGCGCTGTTGATGAGTGTCGGGCCGGAATTCGCCGGGCCGGCATCCTTGGCCTTCACGCCGCTGTCGCAGGTATTGCCTGCGCGCCCGATGGGCCGTGGTGCGGGGGTGGAGGAAGGGCCGTTTCGTCCGCGCATCAGCACGCTCGGTGCGCGCCACCCGGTGACCGAGGCGCTGGCGGGCGCCAATAGCTCTGCGTCAGAAGCAAGCTGGGGTCGCTGGTATCGCTGGCTGCGTGGTGAGGCGCGTGGCGGCACGGCGGTAATGGAAAGCCCGGAAGGCACGCCCTTGCTCGTGCTGGATCGTGTCGGCGAAGGGCGCGTCGCTTTGCTGATGTCAGACCATATTTGGCTTTGGGGGCGCGGGCATGATGGCGGCGGCCCGCAGGAGGAATTGCTGCGCCGCATCGCCCATTGGCTGATGCGAGAAACCACCTTGGAAGAAGAAGATTTGACGGCGCGGATTGAAGGTCGCCGCATGGCGATCGCGCGCCGCAGCCTGGAAGCCGCGCCGCCGCCCGAAGTGACCATCACCGCGCCCGATGGCGCGCGCAGCACGGTCCGGCTGGAAGAAGCGGGCGGCGGGCGCGCCACTGCAGATGTTGCGGCGCGCATGCCCGGTGTTTGGCGGGTGGGGGATGGCAAGCGCGTAGCATTCGCTGCTGCTGCGGTCGCCAATCCTTTGGAAATCGCTGATCTGCGCGCCGATGGTGAAAAGCTGCGCTCGCTGGTGCAGGGCCGTGGCGCGATCCGCTGGCTGGGCCAGGATGCCGCGCCGGCACTGCCGGAATTGCGCATGGTGCCGCCAGGGCGAGAGGCGTCAGGGGCCGGCTGGATTGGCCTTAGGCGCAATGCCGATCATAGCGTGATCAGCATTTCGGCCTTGCCGTTGCTGCCGCCATGGTTGGCGCTTTTGTTGCTGCTCGGGACAGTGGTGCTGACCTGGCGGCAAGAAGGGCGCTGACACGTATCTCGTGAACATCCGTTCACTGCACAAGTAGCAACATTTTTTGGTCGTATTTTGCGAGTCGCCAAGTGTTGCCACTTGGCTTGAAAATACTCCGGAGGTCAGCGCCCTTTTCGCGCTACCTTACCGCGCTGACGCAAGCCGCATCGCGGAAGGTGCGGGCAATTCAATCTCGATCTCCAGCGTGGAAATATCCCTGCCGCGATCGAGATTGACATTCACCTTGCTCGGGTCAATCGCCACATAGCGCGCGACAACGGCCACCAATTCCTGCTGCAATTTGGGTAAGAAATCTTCCCGGTTGCGGCCAATACGCTCATGCGCCAGCACAATTTGCAGCCTTTCCTTGGCGGCAGCGGCGCTTTCATCCTTGCGCCGACCACGGAAGAAATCGAGCCAGGACATCACGCGGCCCTCCCACCAAACAAGCGCCGGAACAGGCCCTTGCGCTCGGCTTCCAGAAAGCGATGCGGCACATCCTCACCCAGGAAGCGTGTAACCGCATCCGTATAGGCCTGACCCGCGATGCTTTCATTATCCATGATCACCGGCGTGCCGGTATTGGATGCGCGCAGCACGCTTTCGCTTTCAGGGATGACGCCAAGCAGCGGAATGGCCAGGATTTCGCGAATATCATCCAGCTTCAGCATCTCCCCCTTTTCCACGCGGTTCGGGTCAAAACGCGTCACCAGCAGATGTTCCTTCACCGGGTCGCGTTTTTCTTCCGCGCGCTTCGATTTGGATTGCAGCACGCCGAGAATACGGTCCGAATCCCGCACCGATGACACTTCCGGGTTCGTCACCACAATCGCCTGATCGGCAAAATACAGAGCCAGTAACGCGCCCTTTTCGATGCCGGCGGGGCTGTCACACAGGATATAGTCAAATTCCTTCGAAAGTTCCTCGATGATTTTCGCAACCCCTTCCTTGGTCAGCGTATCCTTATCCTTGGTCTGCGACGCTGGCAGGATGGAGAGTGTTTCAACGCGCTTGTCGCGGATCAGTGCTTGGCTCAGCCGCGCCTCACCCTGGATGACATTGATGATGTCGAACACCACGCGCCGCTCAACACCCATAATGAGGTCGAGGTTGCGCAAGCCCACATCGAAATCAATCACTACCGTCTTCTTGCCGCGCTGGGCAAGGCCGGTTGCGAAGGCAGCGCTGGATGTCGTCTTGCCAACACCGCCCTTGCCTGATGTGACCACAATAACCTGAGCCATAGCCAATGCCTCCCTGCAATCCTATCTCAAAGCAATCAGGTGATGGGGTCGAAGCGCATGCGCTCACCCACCAGGCGCACCTGCATCGCCTTGCCGATATGTGCCGCCGGAAAGCCGTCCCGCACCGCGTAGAAGCCGGCGATGGAAACCAATTCCGGATCGAAATTCAGCGCGAAAACCCGCGCTTCCATATTGCTGGCGCCGCCCGCAATGGCGCGGCCACGCAAGGTGCCGTAGACATGGATATTGCCATCCGCAATCACCTCCGCTCCCGCGTTGACGGTGGAGGTGACAATCAAATCCGAACCTTCCGCCCAAATGCGCTGACCGGCGCGCACGGGTTGTTCCACCACCATGGTGCTGCGCGCGGCGGCAGGCTTGGCGGCAGGCGGTGGTGCTACGGCTAAGGTTTGCGGCGCGCCCTCAACCAGCGCGGCGGGGGCCGCGATATCATCCGTTTCCTTGCCGCCGACACTGCGCACCGGTGGCAGGCCGTAGGACAGCGCCGCGTTGCGCATTTCCGCCGTGCCACCCGTGGTGCCGATCGGCATGATCTCAAGCTCACGCAGGCCCTTTATCAGGCCGGGGAAGTCCACCTCATTGGGCGGCACCTGAATATCCCCGAGGCCGAGCACGATGGGCGCGAAGCGCAGAAACCCCGGCGCGCGGCGGAATTGATCGCCAATGGCCGGCACGACCGCTTCGGGCCGATGATCCAAAAGGCGCAGCACAAGCAGATTGAAATTCGCCCCGCGCAGGCGAAAGGGCTCAATACGGGTGGCGTCATCTGGCCTGGGCGCGGCGCTGGACATGAAACTCCTGAAGGGCTCAGACTCGATGCGCCTTCGAGTTATCCACAGCTTCTAGTGGGTGTTCCCGACGGCACCCACAATATATAGCGTCTTCCGATCAGCGGGCGAAGGGGTTGGATGCTTACTGCTGATCTGGCAGGGCCTTAGCGCGCGAAGTTTAGAAATGCTTCAAACCGCGACTCGGAGCGCTTCTTGCGGGGCTGACCGGGGCGCCAAGCTCGGGCAGAATGCCACCGCCAAAGGAGCCCCCATCGTGAAGCCCATCCGCCTTGCCGAACCGTTCCGCGCTGTCTTTTACGCGCCGTTTTATGTCGCCGAACAGCGCGGTTTTTACGCGTGCCATGGCGTGACCGTGACGCGCGCGACCGCCGGTGACCCCACGCGGGCGGCTGAGGCTTTGCTGGCAGACCAGGCCGATGTCGCCTGGTCCGGCCCGATGCGCGTGATCATGATGCGCGCCGCCGATCCCACCTGCCCCTTGCGGTCCTTCTCAGCGGTGGTGATGCGCGATCCCTTCATGCTGCTTGGTCGTGGCGCCAATCCGAGCTTCAGCTTGAAGGATTTGCCCAAGCTCCGCTTCGGCAGCGTGAAGGAAGTGCCGACCCCCTGGTGGTGCTTGCAGGATGATTTGCGCAAGGCCGGCCTGGACCCGGACACCCTGGCGCGCGTGACGGATAAGACCATGGCGGAAAACGCCGATGCGGTGGCCGAAGGCCGCTTGGATATCGCGCAAATGTTCGAACCCTTTGCGACCCGGCTGGAAGCCAAGGGCGGCGCGGTGTGGCATCGCGCGTCAGATCGCGGGCCGAGCGCCTACACCGCGCTTTACGCGACCGAGGCGAATATCCAGCGCTTCAGCGCTGAATTTGAAGCCATGACCCGCGCCTTGGCCGATGCGCTCACTTACGTCTATGCCGCACCAGCCACCGAAATCGCCGCAAGTGTCGCGCCACTTTTCCCTGATGTGACCTTGGCTGAATTGACACATGGCCTGGCGCGCTATCAGGCCGCGCGGCTTTGGCCGGAAACACCGCATTTCCCGGAAGCCGCCTTCACACAGCTGCGCGCGGCGATGAAAAGCGCGGGCGTCATCGCGCGTGAGCCTAGCTTCGGCGATTGCGTGGACCACGTGATTGTCACACGCGCGCTTGGCCGTTAGGGGCAGCGCATGAGCAAGCAACGCGGCCGGCGCGCCGATTACGCCATGTTCGTCCCCATCACGACACGCTGGATGGATAATGACGTCTATGGCCATATCAACAATGTGATTTATTATTCCTGGATAGATAGCGCGGTGGCGCGGTTTCTGACTTCCTCCGGCTTTTGGCATATCCCAACCGCGCCGGTGATTGGGCTGGTTGTGGAAACGCAATGCCGCTATTTCGCGCCCATCGCCTTTCCGGATGACATTACCTGCGGGGTGCGTTGCGCCCGCGCCGGCAATACATCGGTTCGTTATGAGGTCGGCATTTTCCGCAATGAGGAGGATGAGGCGAGTGCGGAGGGCTATCTGGTGCATGTCTATGTGGATCGCGCCACGCAAAAAACGCCAACGCCCTTGCCTGATACGCTGCGCGCTGCGCTTCAGCGCATCACCCTGAACCCTTCGTAATTCCCAGGAACACCTGATGTCTGTTGCACCGCTCAAGCGCCTTGCCATTCTGGATGATTACCAGCGTGTAGCGCTGTCCCTTGGCCCCTGGCAGAAGCTGCCGAAGGGGCTCGAAATCACGGTTTTTCGCGATACAATCCCGGATCACGCGGCGTTGGTCGAACGGCTAAAACCCTTTGATGCGATCCTCGCGATGCGTGAAAGAACGTCCTTTCCGCGCAAGCTGATCGAAGCTTTGCCCAATCTTCGGCTGATCATCACAACGGGCGGGCGCAATCGTTCCATTGACGCCGCCGCTTGTGCAGAACGTGGCGTGGTGTTTTGTGGCACCAGCACTTCGGGCGATCCGACGGCGGACCTCACCTGGGGGCTGATCCTGTCCCTGGTCCGCGATATTCCGCGCCAGCAGGAAGCGCTGCGCGCCGGGCTCTGGCAGACGCATGTGGGCTTGGGGCTGGAAGGCAAGACGCTTGGCGTGATTGGGCTTGGCAAGCTTGGTGGGCGCGTCGCCAAAATCGGCCAGGCCTTTGGTATGAAGGTGCTGGCCTGGTCCAGCAACCTGACCGATGAACGCGCGGCCGAGATTGGCGCAACGCGCGTGGACAAGGTGACCTTGCTGCGCGAGGCGGATGTGGTCACACTTCACCTCGTGCTCTCGGATCGGTCGCGCAATACCATCACCGCGCCTGATCTGGCGCTGATGAAGCGGACATCCTTCATCGTGAACACAAGCCGAGGCCCGTTGATTGAACAGGCCGCGCTGATTGCCGCGCTGAAGGAAGGCCGCATCGCTGGCGCTGGTTTGGATGTGTTTGATATTGAACCCCTGCCTGCGGATCACCCGATCCTGGGCGCGCCCAATACCGTGCTGACGCCGCATCTTGGTTACGTAACGGAACAGAATTACCGCACCTATTACGAGGTGACGGTTGCCGCCATCAATGCCTTCATCGAAGGCGCCCCGATTGGCGTGATCGAGCCATGACAAGCCCCTACACGCTCGCTGCGGGTTGGGCCGGCTGGACCCAGGCCGCGCGCGATGCGGCGTATGATAACCTCAATGGCGTGGCCGATAGCGCGGCGCAGGTCGCCAATCGCAATGCGCTGTCTGAGGCGTTTCGCGCTGCCCATGCCGGGCATCTTGATCTGCCTTTTGGCAGTGGCGCGCGCGAAGCCTGGGATCTCTACCCCGCCGCGCGTGCCGATGCGCCGTGCCTGGTGTTCATCCATGGCGGCTATTGGCAGCGCAATCGGCGGGAAGATTTCGCCATCATGGCCGAAGGCGCCCTGGCCGCTGGATGGTCTGTTGGGATTTGTGGCTATACCCTGGCGCCTGAGGCTTCCATGACGCGCATTGTGGGCGAAATCCATGCTGCGCTGGATTGGCTTGGCGCGCATGGCGCGGCGCATGGTGTGGCGGGGAAGGCGGTGGCTTCCGGCTGGTCCGCGGGCGGGCATTTGGCAGCGCTGGCGGCGGAGCATCCTTTGGTGACGGGCGCGCTTGCCATGTCTGGCATTTATGATTTGGCCCCAATCGCTGAGACCAATCTGAACGACAAGCTTCACCTGACGCCTGAGGAAATCCTGGCGCATTCGCCGATCCGCCGGCCAGTGGTGCAAAAGCCCATCGCCGTTGCCTATGGCGCGCGGGAATTGCCGGAATTGCGTCGGCAAAGCCGCGTGTTTCATCGCCACCGGGCAGAGGCGCAGGCGCCTGGCGCGCTGATCCCGGTGCCGGAGGCGGATCACTTTCGCGTGCTGGAAGCGCTCTGGCGCCGTGATGGGGTGTTGTTGCGCGCGGCGGCAGAGGTTTTGGCGGCGGCGGGGTAACCCCAAAACAAAAACGGCGCGGGAAGGCCCCGCGCCGTATTGTTCACCGATAATCCGGCGTGAATTACGCCGACTTCGCCATGATCTCATCCGCGATATTGCGCGGCACCGGATCATAGTGGTGGAACTGCATGGAGAAGGAAGCGCGCCCCTTCGTCATGCCACGCAGGTTCGAAATATAGCCGAACATTTCCTTGAGCGGCACATGCGCGCGCACAATCACGCTGGTGCCGGCCATGTCCTGGCTTTGGATCACGCCGCGGCGGCGGTTCAAATCGCCCACCACATCGCCCACGTGGTCGGATGGCGTGGTCACTTCCACATCCATAATCGGCTCCAGGATCACCGGGCCGGCCTTCTTCATGCCTTCACGGAAGCAGGCTTTTGCCGCGATTTCAAACGCCAGCGCGCTTGAATCGACGTCGTGATACTTGCCATCCACCAGGCTGTATTTGAAGTCCACGGTGGGGAAGCCGGCCAGCACGCCCGTATCGGCCTGCACCTTGATCCCCTTTTCGACCGCCGGGATGTATTCCTTCGGCACCGCACCACCCACAACGCCATTGTGGAATTCGATCCCCTCGTTCCGTTCCTTCGGCTCAAAGATGATCTTCACTTCGGCGTACTGGCCCGAACCGCCCGACTGCTTCTTGTGGGTATAGGTTTCGGTATGCGCCTTGGAGATGGTTTCGCGATACGCCACCTGCGGCGCGCCGATATTCGCATCCACACCATATTCGCGCTTCAGGCGGTCAATGATGATTTCCAGATGCAATTCGCCCATGCCGGACAGAATGGTCTGGCCGGTTTCCTGATCGGTGCGCAGACGAAGCGACGGGTCCTCACCCGCCAGCTTCTGCAGGCCAAGGGTCATCTTCTCGACCCCTTCCTTGGTCTTGGGCTCCACCGAAATGTCAATCACCGGCACCGGGAAGGCCATGCGTTCCAGCACAACCGCATCTTCCTGCGCGGCGAGCGTGTCACCCGTGCCGGTATCCTTGAGCCCCACGAAAGCCGCGATGTCACCCGCAAAGACTTCCTTGATTTCTTCGCGCTTATCGGCATGCATCTGGAACATGCGGCCGACGCGTTCCTTATGCCCCTTGGTGGTGTTCAGCACCTGGTCGCCCGAACGCAGCACACCGCGATAGACTCGCACAAAGGTCAGATTGCCGTATTTGTCGTTGATGATCTTAAACGCCAAGCCGGCAAAGGGTTCGTTTTCATTCGCAGGAATCACGCGGCGATCGGCGGTTTCATCCTGGCCTTCTTCCGGCGCCACCTTGATGCCTTCACGATCAATCGGGGAGGGCAGGTAGTCAATCACGGCATCAAGCAGGGGCTGCACGCCCTTATTCTTGAAGGCCGTGCCGCAGAGCACCGGGCGGAATTCGCCCGTGACGGTGCCGCGCTTGATGCAGCGCTTCAGCGTTTCAATGGAAACATCGCCCTTGTCGAAATATTCTTCCATGGCGGCTTCATCAATGCCAACCACGGTATCAAGCAGCTTCTGGCGATATTCAGCGGCCTTGTCGGCCAAATCAGCGGGGATCGGTGCTTCGTGATACTGGGCGCCGAGTTCGTCGCCCTCCCAGATCAGCGCCTTCATCTCCACCAGGTCAACAATGCCCTGGAAGGTGTCTTCAATGCCGATCGGCAATTGCAGCGCCACCCAATTGATGCCGAGCTTTTCCGTCAGTGTCTCGGCAGCGCGATAGAAATCGGCGCCGGTGCGATCAAGCTTGTTGATGAAGATGATGCGCGGCACATTGTAGCGATCCGCGAGACGCCAATTGGTCTCAGACTGCGGCTGCACGCCGGCGACACCTTCAATGATGAAGACCGCGCCATCCAGCACGCGCAAGGACCGGTTCACTTCAATGTTGAAGTCAATATGGCCGGGCGTATCAATGATGTTGATGCGGTGATCGTTCCACACGGCAGTCACGGCGGCGGAGGTGATGGTGATGCCGCGCTCACGCTCCTGGTCCATATAATCGGTGGTCGTATTGCCTTCATGCACTTCACCGATCTTGTGGGACTTGCCGGTGTAGTACAGGATGCGTTCGGTCGTGGTGGTCTTGCCCGCGTCAATATGCGCGGTGATGCCGATATTGCGGATACGTTCAAGCGGGGTACGCGCCACGGTGGGCCTCCATAAGCAAAAGCCGGACGCCCGCCCCGGCTTTCACCGCGCGCCGCCCGCCATAAGGGTTCAAGGTTTCGTCTTTGGTTGCCGCTATCTGCGATGTTCGGGCGCGGTTTGCAAGCGCAAAGGGGCGGGGGGCCGCGCTTTCCTCGTTTAAAGTTACGCTTTGTTGCCCCCAAGCGCCCCGGATTTGGCTACGGTAGTAGCATGAGGCGCGAGCCCTTCATCGCTGCGATCCGATTCGGCCATGGGCGTCGGCCTTGGGAACCGCTGCCGGCTGACCCCAGGGCAGGGCTGCTGGCGGAGCTCGAAAACACTGCCACCCGTCGCCTGACCGAGGCCGAATTGCCCGATCTGGCCGCGATAGGTGCGATGAACCGTGAGGATAGTGAATCGATGCGCCAGGGGCAGGGGCGCCCGCATCAGGCGCGCCTTATGCGTGCGGAAATCAGTGCGGCCCTGGCCGAGACGCTCACCAGCGCAGCGCCATTTCGCGAAAGATTGGTTCAATTCTGGGCTAATCACTTCACTGTCGCACGTGGAAAAGTGCCCTATTTCGCCGGCCATTTTGTCCGTGAAGCCATCAGACCGCATGTCACTGGCAGGTTTTCCGACATGCTGCTGGCCGTGGTGCGCCACCCGGCCATGATCGGCTATCTGGACAATCAGGGCTCGATTGGGCCCAGTAGCCGCGCCGCCCAGGCGCGTCCGCGTGGGCTCAATGAAAACCTGGCGCGGGAAATCCTGGAATTGCATACGCTGACACCTGCGGCGGGCTATACCCAGGCCGATGTGACCAGCTTCGCAAAAATCCTGACCGGCTGGTCCATCGCCACGGTGAACCCGCCTTTCGGCTTTGTCTTTCGCGCCGCGGCACATGAACCGGGCGCGCAAAGCCTGATGGGGCAAGAATTCCCCGAGGGCGAACAGGGCGGTATTGCTACCCTTGCCTGGCTCGCGGAACATGAGGCGACGCAGTGGCATTTGGCGCGCAAGCTCGCCGCCCATTTCGTCGCCGAT
Organism: Alphaproteobacteria bacterium; assembly: GCA_016869715.1. Lineage (GTDB taxonomy): Bacteria > Pseudomonadota > Alphaproteobacteria > Acetobacterales > Acetobacteraceae > Neoroseomonas. Next base: position 105,517 of record VGDM01000003.1, on the reverse strand, counting down.
ACCCCGCCGCCCGAGGCGGTTGCTGCCCTATTCGCGGTGCTGCGGGATACGCGCGGAGACCTTGGCGCCGTCGCGCGACGCCTGGTGACTTTGGACGCGACGTGGAAGCCCCCTTTGACCAAGCTGCGCGCGCCGATGGATTATGTGCTGGCGGTGCTGCGGGCCTTGGAAGCGCCGGCGCAGATCGCCGAAGGGTTGATCAATACGTCTCAGTTTCTCGGCCAGCCCGTCTGGAATGCACGCGCACCCAATGGCTGGCCCGACCAGATGGCGGATTGGGCCGCGCCCGAGGCAATCGTGCGGCGCGTTGAATGGGCCTATGGTCAGGCCGGTCGCGGTGCCGGCCGTGATGCAACCGCCCTGGCCGAAGCGGTGATGGGCCCCTTGATTCAGCCCCAAACCTTGCGGGCAGCGTCTCGCGCCGGTTCCGCCCGTGAAGCGCTGACCCTGGTGCTTACCAGCCCGGAGTTTCAACGCCGATGACCAGGGCTCATCTTCCTGCCTTTGGGCGCCGCGCCCTGCTTTTGGGCCTTGGCGCCAGCATCGCCTTGCCTGGGGTGCGCCTTGCCTTTGCTCAGGCGCCCGGTCCGGCGCGGCTGGTTGTTGTGCTGCTGCGTGGTGGGCTTGATGGGCTTTACGCCGTGCAGCCCTATGCGGAGCTAAATTTCGCGGAGTTGCGCGGCCCCTTGGCCTTGCCCGAACCTAGCCATGAGGATGGGCTTTTGGACCTTGGCGGGCGCTTTGGCTTGCATCCGCGCCTTTCCGGCATCCACGCCATGTTCCGGGAAAATCAGGCGCTCATCCTGCATGCCGTGGCCGGGCCTTGGCGCACCCGAAGCCATTTTGATGCGCAGGATTTGCTTGAAAGTGGCGCCGATCAGCGCCTGGCGAGTGGTTGGCTCAATCGTGCGCTGACCGCGCTGCCGCAGACTGCCGCTGGGCGCGCCGCCGGCCTAGCGGTCGGCACAACCACGCCCCTTTTGCTGCGCGGCGGGGTGCGGGTGGATAATTACATGCCGCGCGGCGTGGCAGAGGTGCCGCCCGATCTTATGGCGCGCATTCTGGACCTCAATGCGCGGGATCAGGCGCTTGGCCTCGTGCTGCGCGATGGCATCGAGGCGCGGGGCTATGTGCTGGAAACGCTGGGCGAGGCCGCACGCCAGCGCCCGTCACCTGGGGGCCAATTCGCCATGCTGGCGAAGGCCGCAGGGCAATTGATGGCCGCGCCGCAAGGCCCGAGCGTGGCGGCTTTTGAACTGGGCGGCTGGGATACTCATGCGCAACAATTGGCTCGGTTGAATGCCCCCCTGGCGCAAATGGATGAGGGGCTGGTCGCGCTGAAACAGGCGCTTGGCGATGTCTGGCGGCGTACCGCGGTGCTGGTGGTGACAGAATTTGGCCGCACCGCCCGGGTGAATGGCACCCTCGGCACGGATCATGGCACGGGGGGTGCGGCCTTTGTCCTGGGCGGCGCGGTCCAGGGCGGGCGCATGCTTGGGGATTGGCCCGGTCTAGCCCCGGCCAATTTGTTCCAAAACCGTGACCTTTGGCCGACGACAGATATGCGAAGCCTCGCCAAGGGCTTGCTCAGGGATCATTTGCGTTTGGGGATGGCCGCGGTTGACGCGGCCTTTCCAGGCAGCGGAGAAGCGGCACCGCTCGGCGGATTGGTGCGCGGTTGATCCGGCGCTTCAATCCAACCTGATACCCTCAGCCGCGATCAAATCGCGCATTTCGGCGCGCTCGGTGGCCAGGAATCGGGCGAATGCTTCCGGGCCTTCCGCGGCGGGCGTCAGGCCCAGCGCTTCTAGACGGGGCGCCAAGGCGGGCTCTTCCACGGCGTCCTTCGCGGCGCCAGCGAGGCGCGCGATTACTGGGGCGGGGGTGGCGGCTGGCGCCAAAAGCCCGAGCCAATCGCCCATTTGAAACCCAGCAAACCCCTGTTCGCTGATCGTCTGCAGCGCTGGGAAGGCTTTGCTCCGCGTTGCCAAAGAAAGCCCGATGGCGCGGGCCTTGCCGTCCCGGATCAAGGGTGTCGCCAAGGCAAGGGAGGTGAAGCCGAAAGGCACATCGCCACGCAACAAGCCAGCCATCTGATCCGCCCCGCCGCGATAGGGGATGTGTTCTCCCCGAATGCCCGCCCGCCGCAGCAGGCTTGCCGCGGCCAGATGGGTGCGGGACCCGACACCCACACTGCCATAGCGCGCTTCGCCCGGGTTGGCGCGAAGCCGCGCGAGCAGGCCAGGCAAATCCGCCACGCCATATTCCGCGCGCGTGATCAGGATCAGCGGCAAGGTCGCCACCAACGTGATGGGCGCAAGATCCCTCACGTAATCAAAACCAAGTGCGCGCATCAGGAAGGGATTGACCGATTGCCCACCTGAATCAAGCAGGAAGGTCGCTCCATCTGGGGCCGCTTGCGCGACAAATCCGGCAGCGACAGCACCTGACGCGCCGCTGCGATTTTCCGGCGTTACTGTGGCGCCAAGCACTTCACCCATGCGCGGCGCCATCAGCCGGCCGAGGATATCGGTGCTACCCCCAGGTGGGAAAGCAATGATCAGGCGCGCTGCGCGGTCTGGCGCCTGCGCCAAGGTGGGGGTGGCCAGCACGCTGGCGAGAATTGAGCGGCGGAGCATGGCATTTGGTGCCTCGCCTGTTTCGCGAATTCAAGTGACAAAATCATTAAACCACGCGACTGGTCATGCCGCGCTATGGCGCCAGCCGCACGCTTTGGCGCTTGCGGCCCCAATTCCCTGGCCTTTCCTCAAACACGCCTGGCAAAGGCGTACCGCAATCCGGGCAGCCGCCCTCCGGGGTAAGGCGCCATTCTAAAATGTCATACCAAGCGCGCTTGATCAGCGCCCCGCGGCCGGCGCTTCGCCCCTGCGGCTGGTCACGGCGGTAAGGATAGCTGGCGTCTCCACCTCACTGGTGGCGCGACCGACAACGGCATTCTCACCTGGCCGCAATTGGGCGAAAAGTGCTGTTGTGACCTTATCTGGCAAGCCATCGAAGGCGCGTGATTTTGGGGTCGCCGCGCGGCTTAGGGGGCGGTCAACACGGCCTCTCCCAGGCGCAATTGCCCCGCCACCGCCGTGGTTTCCTTATCCGTCAGCCCTTCAAAGGCGACGGTCTTGGGCGTGGTGGTCGCTTTTAGATTGAGCGTCGCGGCGGCATTCTTCCAAGTGGTGCCAAGCTGCACCGCAACGCCTTTATTTTCCTTCGGATCAGACAAAAGCGCCCGCTTCACAAGGCCGGGATTGCCCACTTGATCCGGCAGGCCGAGCGCGGGCATCAACACCTTCAAAACACGTGGATCAGAAAGTGCCTTGTCAATATTGGGCGCCGCATCCAATGCCTGGCGAAACTGCGCCAGCGCCGTCAACGTCACAGGATCTTTCTTTTCGCGCGCAAGCCCCTTTTCTTCTTCACCGGCTTTGGGTGACACGTCGGAAAGCCACCACAGCCTCCCTGGCGCTGGCCACAGGGGCAGCGTTACCGAAGAGAAGCATCAGCGAAGTCTGACCCTGTTGGCCAAACAACCCCGCCGTGAGGGAGGCACTCATATTGATGGCAATGCACGCAAATTGTTCCGAAAAAGATTAACAAATCCTGAAGAAGGACAGCCCGAAGGGATAAAATCAGCGCAAAACGCCAGGATCGCAGGTGATCGCGTGGTTAAGCGGCCCATGCCCGGCGCCAAAACCAGGCGCAGAGGCAATGGCCGCGCGCACATAGGCCCGGGCGCGGATCACGGAATCCCTGAGCAACAAACCCTGCGCTAATCCTGCCGCAACTGCACTCGCCAGTGTGCAGCCCGTGCCATGGGTGTGGCGGGTTGCAATCCGCCGGTCGCGGAAGATTTCGATCCGCGCCCTGGTTGCCAACAAATCCACCACCTCATCGCCGGGCAAATGCCCGCCCTTAAGCAGCACGGCCTTGGGCCCCAACGCCAGCAGCGCCTTGGCCGCCTGGTGCATGGCGCCAACATCCTTGATGGCAAAGCCGCAGAGTGCCTCGGCCTCCGGCAGATTGGGCGTCAGCACGGCGGCGATGGGCAGCAGGCGGCGCTTCAAGGTCTCGGCGGCGTCCGGTATCAGCAAAGCGTGGCCCCCCTTGGCCACCATGACGGGGTCCGCAACCAAGGGCAGACCGGGGGCGTGGGCGGTGATTTCATCGCAAACGGCGTCAATCGTCGCGCTATCGGCCAGCATGCCGGTCTTCAGCGCATCGGCCCCCAGATCATCCAGCACCACCGAAATCTGCTGGCGCAGGAAGTCCAGCGGCACCGGCAAAACCCCATGCACGCCAAGCGTATTCTGCGCCGTCAGCGCGGTGATCGCCGTCATGCCAAAGGCACCCAGCGCAGTCACGACCTTGAGGTCCGCCTGAATGCCCGCCCCGCCGCCGGAATCAGACCCAGCGATGATCAAGACGCGCCCCTTCATGCGGCGCGCGCCTCGGCGCGGATCAGGTCAGCCAGGCGGCCCACCACACCTTCCACCAGCGCTTCTTCCTCGGCTTCTGCCATCACGCGGATGACTGGTTCGGTACCGCTTGCGCGGATCAGCACGCGCCCGCGCGCACCAAGGGCGGTCTCCTCGGCAGCGATGGCCTCAGTCACCACGGGCTTCGCGAGTGGCGAGGCGCCGGCATAGCGCACATTGACAAGGCGCTGCGGGAGCGGCGCGAAGCAGCGCAGCACCTCACTCGCCGGGCGCTTTTCTTCGACCAGCACGGAAAGCACCTGCAGCGCGGCGATCAGCCCATCCCCGGTGGTGCCGAAATCCGGCATGATCATATGGCCAGATTGCTCGCCGCCAAGATTGCAGCCGGTTTCCCGCATTTTCTCGCCCACATAGCGGTCACCAACAGCGGTGCGGAGCAAACCAAGCCCGCGCGCTGCCAGATACCGTTCCAGCCCCATATTGGACATGACAGTGGCGACCACGGCGCCACCGTTCAGGCGGCCCTGCGCGTGCCAGGAATGAGCAATCAAGGCGAGGATCTGGTCGCCATCAATCGCTTGCCCGGCCTCATCCACCAGGACCAGCCGATCGGCATCACCGTCCAAGGCGATACCCAGATGCGCCTGGCGTTCGCGCACCAAATCGGCCAAGGCTTTGGGCTCAGTGGAGCCCACGTCCCTGTTGATGTTGAAGCCATTCGGCGCCACGCCAAGCGACATGACCTCGGCGCCCAATTCCCACAGCACAGTGGGCGCCACGCGATACCCTGCGCCATGGGCGCAATCCACCACGATGCGGAGCCCATCCAGTGTCTGCCCGCGCGGAAAGGATGCCTTGGCCGCTTCAATATAGCGCCCCGGCGCATCTTCCAGCCGGCTCGCACGGCCAAGCCGAGCAGGCGGCACTAGCGCGGCGTTGAGATCACCCGCCATCAGCGCTTCGATGGCCGCTTCCTGGTCATCGGTCAGTTTCAGCCCATCCGGGCCAAATAGCTTGATGCCATTATCCTCGTACGGGTTGTGGGACGCGCTGATCATCACGCCCAAATCGGCGCGCAGGGACCGCGTCAGCAAGGCAATGGCCGGCGTGGGCAAGGGGCCGACCAGCACCACATCCATGCCTGCGCCGATGAAGCCTGCCGTCAGCGCAGGTTCCAGCATATAGCCGGAAAGCCGCGTATCCTTGCCGATCACGACGCGGTGGCGGTGATTGCCACGATTGAAGAAACTGCCTGCCGCCTGCCCCAGCCGTAGCGCCGTCGCGGCATCCATCGGTGCGGCATTGGCCTCGCCGCGAATACCATCAGTGCCGAAAAGCTTGCGGGTCGGGGCTGCTTCGCTCATGCGCGGTTTATAGCCCCAGGCGCTTCAGATGCCAGCCCTGATTGGCGCTCGGGCGGACACGGCTGTGGGGGACATGTGGGGACCAGCACCGCGCATACAAAATCTCGGCGCCACTTCAACGGCTTGCAAGAGAGAATGGTGCCCAGAGCCGGAATCGAACCAGCGACACTGCGATTTTCAGTCGCATGCTCTACCAACTGAGCTATCTGGGCCTTGACGGAGCAAAACACCGCCAAAAGCCCTGTAGCGAAGCGCCCCTGCCCTGTCCAGCCTACTTTTACCCGGCAAAGGACGGTAGCGTCAGCGCATGGGCGCGCAGCTTGGTTTTTTGCACCTTGCCGCTCGCGGTGATGCCTATGGCCTCAAAATCCGAGACCAGATGCAGATGGCGCGGCAGGCGGAAATTGGCGATACGGGGCTTGAGCCAGGCCAGCAATGCCTCGGGCGTTGCCTCCGCACCCGGTTTCAACTGCACAAAGGCCGCACAGACCTCACCAAGTCGTGCATCAGGCACGCCTACCACCTGCGCCATGGCAATGGCCGGGTGGCCCAGCAGGACTTCCTCCACCTCGGCCGGGGCGACATTCTCACCACCGACGCGGATCACATCCTTGAGCCTGCCGGCGAGCCCCAAGCGGCCATCGGCACCCAAGACGCCAAGATCACCAGTGCGGAGCCACCCATCGGCCGTTAAGGTTCTCGCGGTGACTTCCGGGTCATTCACGTAACCCTGCATCACGCTCCAGCCCCGCACCTGGATTTCACCACGCGCGCCCGCGGGCAGGATGGCACCAGTGCCCGGATCGGCGATGCGCAGATCAAGCCCCGGATGCGGCAAGGCACGGCCAGAGGCGCGAATTTCGGCAGATTCCCGATAATCGGAGCACACAACATTGGGGGAGGCTTCGGAAAGTCCGTAGCACCAACCAAGCGCCTTGGCGCCCATCACATCCATGATGCGGCGCATCGTCTCTGGCCCAGCCGCGGCCCAGCCGCCGCGCAGATGCAGGCGTTCCGGGCGGAAATCCGGATGCGCCATCATCATCTGGAAAATACTGTCATTGCCGCTCGTGAGCGTGCAGCGTTCTTCTTCAAGCAAACGCAGCGCCAAGCCGGCTTCGAAACTTGGTGGCGTGATCAGGCAGCAACCGGTGGTGAGCGCGACCAGCAGGGAAAGCGTACTGCCCGCCACATGAAAGAAGGGGCGACAATTCAAATAACGATCATCAGACTGCACACCGAGCCGATCTGCGACCGCTGCTGCATTGCGGAGCATATTGTGATGCGTCAGCAAAACGCCCTTGGGATGTGCCGTGGTGCCGGAGGTGAATTGCACCAGCAACCGATCTTCCGCGCTGATTTCGGCCATGGCGGCATCTAGGGCGGCGTCGCTGGCTTGGTTTGCGCGAAATGCATCCCATGACAGCGCAGCATGCGGCGCACCATCGCCGAGCGCAACAATAAGCCGCAATGCGGGCAAGCCAGTGCCGGGCAAGGCCGTGGCGAGTGCGGGTTCTTCCGCCTTGAGCATTGCAGCGAAATCAATATGCAGGAAGCGTGTTGCGAAAAATAGGGCGCAGCACTGGGATTTTTGCAGGGTGAAGGCGATTTCTGCCCCTTTGAGGCGCGTATTCACCGGCACAGTAATGGCGCCAATCAGCGCAGCGCCGGCGAAGACGCTTACCCATTCAACGCCATTGCCCATCAGCAGGCCGATGAAATCACCGCGCCTGATGCCCTGCGCCAGCATGGCGCGGGCGGAAGCGCGCGCTTCGTCACGCAGCGCCGCATGGGTCAGGCGGCGGCCATCGCCGGTGACCAAAGCCTCCGCATCCGGGCTTCGTTCGGCGTTACGCGCCAACAGATCGCCAAGCCTTGTCGTCCAGGCAGGTTGCATCGGTCAGAAATCCTGCATTTTCTTGCGCCATTCCGCAGCGGTGAGGCTTTCCTCAATGGCCATGATTTCGGTAGCGAGTGCGCTGCGCGGGTCGCGTTCCAGCCCCTCATCCACGCAGCGCTTCGCAAGTGCCATTGCAGCAGGCGGTGCTTTCAGGATGGTGCCAGTGATTTCTGCGATGCATGCGGCCAATGCCTCAGGCGCCACGACGCGCGCAACAAGCCCGGCTGCGCGCGCTTCCTCAGCGCAAAGCGCGCGGCCCGTGAACATCAAATCCTTGGCGAGCCTTTTGCCGATGATGCGCGGCAGGCGTTGCGTGGCGCCGACGGTGCCCCACAGCGCCTCCGGGGTGCGGAAGGAAGCGGCAGGGGTGGCAATAATGAAATCACACCCGGCAGCGATCTCCACGCCTGATCCAACGGCCGGGCCTTCGACCACGGCGATGGCCGGCATCGACAAGCGTTCCACGGCTTCATAGGCCGCGAAGGCTTTCAAGCGCCGCGCTCGCACCGCGTCATCGCCCATGCCTTGGCGTTCCTTGAGGTCCGCGCCCGCGCAAAACACGCTGCCCACCGCCTGCACCAACACGCAGCGCGCGCCATCTTCCCGCGTACGACGCGTAGCAGCCAACAGCGCTTCGCACATGGCGCTATTGAGCGCATTGCGCGTCTCTGGCCGGTTCAGCGTGATGCGCGCCAGGCCATCCTGGCAATCATACAAAATGGCGTCCGTCATATCGCGCCTTCCGCCCGTAGAGTTTCGATTTGCGCTGGTGAATACAGTAACAAATCGCGCAGCACGGCCTCCGTATCCTCCCCGAGCAAAGGCGGACGCTGAATTACGGGGTCCGCCAAACCGTCAAAACGATAAGGCAAACGCAAGGCGGGAAAGGCACCAAGCAAGGGATGCGTGAATTCACCGACTGAACCGCGCGCCTGCACATGCGGGTCGGCAAAGGTTTCATCAATGGTCAGCACCGGGCCATTCGGTACATCGGCCGCATCTAGAAGAGCGACCGCTTCCGCGCGCGTCAATTTCGCCATCGCGGCCGTAACACCGGCCATGATACGTTCGCGCTGCGCCACACGTTCCGCATTGGCGTGCAGTGCAGGATCAGCGCCCAGCTCAATCAAGCCCAGCGCGCGACAGAGCGGCGCCCAGTGCTGATCGGAACAAGTGATGTGCAAAAACCGCCCATCGGAACATTTGAAGGATGCGGTGGGCACGCGGCCCGGATGTTCCGTGCCCAGGCGCGGCGGTACTTCATTCAGCGCAAAGAAACGCGCGGCGGCCGAGGTCAACAACGCCACCTGACCATCCAGCATTGAAAAATCAATATAGGCGCCTTGCCCCGTTGCATCGCGCCCGCGCAAGGCCGCGAGCAAACCAATTGTGATCCAAAGCCCCGACGTCAGGTCAGCAATCGGCAAGCCAGGCTTCACCGGCCCGCCACCCCTTTCCCCAGTCAGCGCCAGCAAGCCCGACATGGCCTGAAACACCGTGTCATAGCCTTTGCGCCTGGCGTAAGGCCCGGTCTGACCAAAGCCAGTGCAGGACAGCATCACTAGGCGCGGATTGATGGCACGCAGCACTTTCCAATCCAGCCCGTAGCGCTTCAGTGTGCCGGTCGGAAAATTCTCGACCACCGCATCGCAATGGCGGATCAGATCACGCACCAGCGCCTGACCATCCTTATGACGAAGATTGACCGTGACGCTGCGCTTGCCGCGATTGCAGGCGAAGAAATAGGCGCTGTCACGCTGGCCATTCCGTTCGGCTACCGGTTCATAAGCGCGGCTTTCATCGCCGCTGCCGGGTTGTTCCACCTTGATCACTTCCGTGCCCAATTCGGCTAGGATCATTGCCGAAAAGGGGCAGGCCAAGACGCGCGCGAGGTCGAGCACGCGCAGGCCCTGTAGCGGGGGCATGCTCATGGGTCAGCGCATATAGCGCCAGCGGAAGCGATCTCCATTCGATTCCACGCGCCCGACCGAAGGGTTGGGGAAATGGATCGGCAGCAGCTTCGTGTCCGTATCAGCGACATTCGCCAGGAAGCGCTTGCGGCTATCGGCAGCCTCATTCGGGTCCCAGCAGAACATGGTGGACCAGGAAGGCCGGTGGATTTGCAGCGCGTGATGCATCAGATCGCCCGTGACCACCGCATGTTGGCCGCGGCTTTTGATATGCACACAGCAATGGCAGGGCGTGTGGCCCGGTGTGGGTTCGATGGTGATGCAATCATCCAGGCTGAAATCATCATCCACAAGCATGGCTTGGCCCGCCGCCACTACGGGTTCGCAATTCATGGTGAAGACGGAACCGCCGCCACCAGGGCGGGTTTCGCCGGCCATGGTTGAGGCCTCCCACGCGGCATATTCGCGCTTGTGGAAAACATATTTGGCACGCGGGAAAGTCGGCACCCAACGGCCATCGCGCAGCACGGTATTCCAGCCGGAATGGTCAATATGCAAATGGGTGCACATGACATAATCAATATCGTCGAAGGAAAGCCCCTCGGCCTTCAGGCCATCAAGCCAGAGCTGTTTCGGGAAATCCATCGGCGCGGGATAGCCCTTGTCTTCGCCGGTGCAGGTATCCACCAGAATTCTATGGCGTGGCGTGCGCACGACATAGGTCTGATAGGTGATCACCATCTTGCCGGAGGCGGCATCATAGGTCTCAGGCTCCAGCTCCTTCAATGTCGCTTCGATCTGATCCGCCGGCGCATTGGGGAACATCTGCCCCGGTGCGCGCCAGGGGCCATCGCGTTCTATGATGCTGGTGATGGTGACATCGCCAATGGTGAGTTTGCGCATGGGTTTCCTGCCTGGTTGGGTGATAGGCGAAGGCTAGAACGGGAAGTGAGGGTTTGGGAAATCCCGCCCCCGATCTCAACGCCGCAGCCGGGCGAGGCTATCGGCACGCGCGGCTTCCGTGATGGCGACGACATCTTCAGCCAGCAGCAGCCGCTCCGCCGCCAAACGCTCGGCCGAGGCATGAACCGCTGCGACATAGGCCTCGGCGGTTGAATAACGTTCTTCCAACGAAGGCCGCGGGTCGCGCGCTACTTCGCGTTCCGCCTTCGTGGCAGCGAAGGGCAGAACCGCGCCGGTATTGTAGCACAGCGCACCGGGCGCGAAGCCTTCGCTGCGCGGATTCCAGCCGGTGTAGGTGGCTTTGGGAACCTCAATCGCCGGGCCGCGCAGCCCGCCAACCGCATTGCCATCCGCATCCACACGCGGCACCAGCACGGCATATTCGCCGCGCACCACCGGTGGCATGACGCTGTTATCCACCAATTGCGCCGGGCCGATGCTGCCGCGATAGGGCAGGCCCGGCACAGCGGGGTAAGCGCCCGCCAGATCAACCAAAGTACCCTGGCCACGCATGGGGAAGCGGCTTGCCGGTGGTTCCCGCCCATCCCGCATCCAGCCTTCCATCGCGACCAATAGGGCGCGCATCAAGGCACCGCCTTGCAGCGGATTGACCGGTAGGGCGCAGCGATCAAGCCGGCTGATGGCCGCGTTCGCTGGGGCGAAATGCGGCAATCCGGAGAGCGCATAGGCGCGCACCTCGGACGGCAGATCAATATGGCGGCCCTGCGTATCGGTCACCAGCAAGGATGCGCGCGCGCCCCAGAATTCATATTCGCTATCGGTTTGCATGATGCGCGGGCAGGTACTGCTGGTGCGGCAGCGCAGAAGCAACCCATCGCGCTTGCCGGTCAAATGATCTTCCGTGACAGCATAGGTGAAGGGGAATTGATCCGCCGGGTAATGCCGATCCCCATGCGGCGTTGGGTTGCGCCCAGGCTGCGCGAAGCGCGTATTGGTGTAGGTGCGCCGCGTGCCGGGAATATGCGGCAACATCGCATCATAGACCTGGCGGCCCTGCACATCCTCATTGAAGCCAAGGTAGAGATAATCCCGCACGAAGCGCCCGGATTGCGAAATGCCATGCAGCATGGCGCGATCAACACTCACGCGCCCGGCGACTGCCAAGGGATTGGCGGCACCCTTTTCCCAACGCAGAAACGCTGCCACATCGCGAAACGCCGCGAAGGCCATGCCCTGCAGCGTGGGATCTTTGGCGGTGTAGATGAACTCATAAAGCGCGCCCGCATCGAAGTCCGCAGGGCGCGTGATTTCAATCCGGTTGCCATTCAGAAAACGGAAACCCAAACCGGCAGGGCTTTGCCGTTCATCACCCGCCTGCGCGCGCACCGTCAGCCGCGCGCCTTCCTGGGACGCCGCCGGATAAGTCAGCGGCACGGTCACCGGGCTTGTCATGTGATCGAACAGGAATTCCTCGCGCGACAGGCCGGTGACATTCGGCAGTACCGGCGCTTCCAATCTGATGCCGGCACCACGCGCCTCACCTGCTGGGATATCGGCCTGCCAGCCAATCCATACTAGCGTATATCCCTGCCGCAGCAGGAAGCCATTGCCCGGATCGCGCCCAAGCATCAGCGCATTGGCCTGATGATCGTGATAGAGTTGGCTGGCCAACTCGCGCCCTCGATTAGGAACTTCCACAAAAAGCGTGCCATTGCCGCGAAACGCTTTCGCCGGGCGCAAGATTACAACTTCTGCCACCGCTTCCACGCGCCCCGCCGCGTTGCGCGGTGCCATGGCGATATCGGCAATGATGGCATTGCGTGGATCGGCCGGGTCAAGCGCAATCCTGGCGCGACCCGTGAGCCTTTCATAACGACCCACCGTGCCAAATTCGCGGCCAGCAAAGGCGGGGGCGGCCGGCGTTGTGATGGTGAATTCGATGACCTGAGCAGCAGCAGCGGTGATTAGGCTGCCCATCAGGAGCAAGGCCAGAGCCAGGGGTTTGAAGCGCATGGGGTTCCTCCGTTGCGGAAGCCTAACCCTGGAATTGCCCCCTGGCCAATATCAGCCGCCCCGCCCATCATGCCGAAAATCCAAAGGGGAAATGTCATGGCCGTTGTCGAAACTGAAACCCATGGGCAGGTGCTGGTCGTGCGCATGAATAGGCCTGAGCGGCTGAATGCGCTGAACCACAAAATGCGCCTGGAATTGGCACGCATCTGGACCGCGTTTCGCACCGACCCGAACCTTGAAGTCGCGATCCTGACCGGCACCGGGCGCGGCTTTTGCGCGGGTGAGGATATGAAGGAATCACTCGCGGATAAAAGCCCCGGCGGGCGGCGTATTGACATGGAAGACCCCTTCAATGCTGGCACTTTGGAAAAGCCTGTGATTGCCGCAGTGAATGGCTTTGCCATGGGTGGTGGCTTCATGCTGGTGGAGCGTACCGATTTGCGCGTCGCCGCCAATACCGCGATTTTCGAAGTGTCCGAGGCGAAGCGCTGGTTATTGGGTGGCTATAATCACGGGCATCTTGCTAACCTGGCCTATCCGGTCGCGATGGAAATGGCGCTTGGCTTTCGCTTTACGGCAGAACGCTTCTATCAGCTTGGCTTCGTCAATCGGCTGGTGGAGCCGGAAGCGCTGATGGAAACAGCGCTTGAAATGGCGCGGCATATGCTGACCCTGCCACCCGCCGCGCGCGTCAATACCATCCATATGATGCGCCGCATGCGCCCGGCGCCAACGCAAGCGCAACAGCGCCTGGCCGCCAAGCTGCATGAGCATGGCGACAAATCCGATCTGCTGGAAAGCCGTGCAGCGTTTGCCGAAAAACGCGCGCCGCATTTCAAGGGCTGGAATGATCCGGCTGATCGCTACCGCATGCCGGAGATTGATCAGGATTAGCCCAAAAACTCGCGTATTTCGCGCGCCGCATCAGTCAACCCCATACGGCGCAGCAATACGCCGGATGGCAGCCCCGCCAATAACCGCGATGGGCAGGACCGATCGAGCATCACAAAAACGCCCTTATCATCAGCGCGACGGATCAACCGCCCGAAAGCCTGACGCAGCCGATGGCGCGTGATTCGGTCATCATAATCGTTGGGCTTGCCTTCGGATAAACGCAGGCGCCTTTCGCGATGCAGAATGCTTGGCCGCGGCCAGGGTACACGGTCAAACACCAGAAGGCGCAAGGACCGCCCCGGCACATCCACGCCATCGCGCATCGCATCCGTGCCAAGCAGGCAGGAATTTTCCTCGGCACGAAACACATCCACCAAAGTGGCGTTATCCATGGCGTCAATATGCTGCGCGTAAAGCGGCACGCCGGCTTCTTCCAAGGCAGGAGCGATACGGCTATGCACATCGCGTAAACGACGAATGGCGGTGAAAAGCCCAAGCGCGCCACCGCCCGATGCCAGGAACAATTCCCGCATGGCACCCGCGATTTGCGCGGTGTTTTCCCGCGCCACATCCGTCACCACAATGCAGCGCGTGCGCGCGGCGTAATCGAAAGGCGAAGCCACAGCGGCACGAATGGCGGGCAGCGGCAAATGCGCGGCCCCGGTGCGGCCTTCTGCTTCGCGCCAGGCGGCTTCGGGGTCATCTTCTTCGGCCTCGGCGGCATCGCGCAAGGTGGCCGAGGTTATCAGCACGCCATGCGCGGGCGCGGCCACCTGCATGGCGAAGGGAATGGTCGGATCAAGCCAATGGCGATGCATCCCCGCATCTGCATCCTGCCCGCCGCGCCGTTCAATCGAAAGCCAATCCACCATATCGGGCCACGCGCCCGGTGCGGGTTCCTCGCTGCCAATGCGCGTCAGCATCGCGCGCCAGGCGGCGAGCGGCATGAGCACGCGGCGTTCGAGCGACCCGCAAATCGCTTCAATCCGCAGCCGATCATTGGCTTCGATTTCGGCGGCTTCATCTTCCATGCGCGCCAGCAGCTTTTCGCGCAAATGCCGCACGGGCGCTTCCAGGCGTTGCAGCGCGCGTTCAAGCCCGCCCGCGATTTCCGCCATATCCGTGTTCAGCGGGAAAAGATCACATTCCGCATCGTAAAGTCCGGCTTCTTCGGCTTCGGCATTGCGTGCGCGCACTTGCCGGCGCACGGCGCGCAAGAACGCCTCAGCCGGATTGGCGGGGGCGCCCACCAGATCAAGCGCCGCCTCATCGGTCAGCCGGCCAGACCAGCCACCTGCGGGCAAGGCGCGCGCCGCTTGCAGGGCGGCTTCCAAGGGCGCCTGCAATTCGGGCCTTTCGCCGACCAATTCTTCCAAGCGGCGCTTCAGTCCGCGTGCGCGGGATCGCCCACCTTCCGCGCCCAGCAACCAGCGGCGCAGCTCCGCCATCTCAGCGCCGGTCAGATCAGCGGAAAAGGCGCTATCGGCGGCATCAAACAGATGATGGCCTTCATCAAACACCAGGCGGAGCGCGCGGCCATCCTCACCACCACCCAGTGCCGCCTGGATCATCACCAGCGCGTGATTGGCAATGACAACGGAGGCGCCGCGCGCCCGACGGATGGAGTGTTCAACAAAGCATTTGCGGTAATGCGGGCAGGCAGCATGGATGCACTCACCGCGCCGATCCGCGAGCGGCATGATCGTATTGGTGCCAAACAATTCCGTGATCCAGCCTGGGAAATCGCCACCAAGAATATCGCCATCGCGTGTTGCCGCCGCCCAGCGCGCCACCAGACCAAGCGCCACCCCCTGCCCCGGCATGGCAGAAAAGCCGAGCGTATCTTCCAGGTTCAACAGACAAAGGTAGTTCTCCCGCCCCTTGCGCAGCACCACGCGGCGGCGGCGTTCTTCCGCATCGGGGAAAAGCCGCGCAGTTTCCTGATCTATCTGGCGCTGCAGATTGCGCGTGAAGGTGGAAATCCACACCGGCGCGCCATTGCGTTCCGCCCAAAGACTGGCGGGCGCGACATAGCCGAGTGTCTTGCCCGTGCCCGTGCCGGCTTCCGCCAATACCAGCGTGGGCGCGCCCTGATCTTCGCGTGGCGCAAAGGCTGCTGCGGCGGCCGAGGCATAATCCGCCTGTTGCGGGCGCTGTTCCGCGCCTTCGCCCAATATCTGCGCGAGCCGCGCCCGCGCCTCATTAGGTTCTATCCCGAAAGAAGATGGTGGATTGCCAGGGGCGGCTTCTTCCCATTCTAGCAGGCGGCGCCAGACGCGCAAACCCTCCATCCCCGAACGCGCAGCGGGGGCACCAAGCGCCGCCAGCACCGACCGTGCCCAGGGCCAGCCTGCCTCACCCATGCGGGCGGCAAGGCTTGCGGCATCGCGGTTGAGCGGCGCGGCGCGATCATCGGCCAAGCGGCGCAGCAATTCCGTGGCGATATCGGGCAGCAACGCGACCGCTGCCTCATCATCACGCGGCGCCGGCAGGCCAAGCGCCAGGGCAAGGCCGCGCGGTGTCGGCGCGCAGGATGCGGCGGGCAGCGCGAAGGCGAAAAGTTCCAGCAGGTCATGCGCCGGGGTAATGCCAGGTTCGCCAAGGCGGCGCGCTGTCGCTGGCGCATGCACCAGCAGGGGCGCGGCTTCAGTCAAGCGTGCTGCCGCTATGCGCGCCGGCAGTGTTTCGATGCTGCCATCCGTATCCAGCACCACAGCGCGCCCCTGCCCCGCTACCAAAGCGGGCACATCCGGCAATAACAAACGCGGTGCGACGGGCTTTTCAGCCATGCGGTTCAGGCGATACGGGCTGGACAGAACGGGCGATGGGCATGGAACTAGCCATCCGGGCGCGCCGCCATGCGACGCATTTGAAAGCCGGTCTTGGTTTGCGCGAAGCCCGCATTTTCATAGAATTTCAGGGTGGATGGCTGTTTTGAACCGGTCATCAGCATGACCTTGTAGCAGCTGGCATCCCAAGCGGCCTCCGTCGCAGCACGCAGGATGCGGGTTCCATAGCCTCGCCCCCGGTAACGCGCGTCGGTCACAACATTCTCGATCAAGCCGTAAGGCTTTCCGCCGTTCGTGAGGTTCGGAATGACGACCAAGGTACAGGATGCAACAACGCGGTCATCCAGCAGACCAAGCAGAACCGTACTGCCAGGGATCCGCTTGATGGCCTCCATCCGTGATGCCGCCAGATCGCGCGAAACCGGTTCATCGGATGGGTTGACATGCGGATAAAGCGCGGCCAAGCCCTCAAGATCAGAAGGCAATGCCGCGCGGATCAAAAACCCTTCCTGATTAAACCGGTCCGCGGTCACAAGGCGCCCCGAACCTCACGCTGCGCGCAGCCTTTCGGCGATTTGCACCGCGTTCAGGGCTGCACCCTTCCGCAATTGATCACCGCAAAGGAAGAAATCGAGGCCCCGATCCCCAAACACCGGATTGGCGCGGATGCGCCCGGCTTCCACATCATCCTGTCCCGTTGCGGTCAGCGGCATGGGATAGAGCCCCGCTTCCGGATCATCCACCACCTTCACGCCCGCTGCCTTGCGCAGCACGTCGCGTGCGGCTTCCGGCGTGACGGGACGTTCGGTTTCAATCGTCACCGCTTCGGCATGCACGCGGAAGGTCGGGATGCGCACCGCGGTGCAGGAAATCGGCAGATCGGGCATGCCCATGATCTTCCGACTTTCCCAAACCACCTTCATCTCCTCGCGCGTATAGCCATTGGGCTGGAAGCTATCGACTTGCGGAATGACGTTGAAGGGCAGCGGGTAGCGAAACACCTCGTGCCCTGCCTTAGCGCCCTCCACCAGCACACGGCGGGTTTCGCGCTCCAGCTCCGTCATGCCTTCCGCCCCGGCGCCGGACGCCGCCTGGTAGGTGGAGACAATCACGCGGTTCAGGCCGAAAGCCTGACGCAGCGGTTCCAGCGCCAGCACCAGAATCGCCGTGGTGCAATTGGGGTTGGCGATCAGCTTGGCGCCGCCAATGGCACCCGCATTCACTTCCGGCACTACCAGCGGCACATCATCCTGCAGCCGGAACGCCGAGGAATTATCCACCACATGCACCCCCGCCGCCACCATCGCAGGCGCATGGGCCTTGGCGAAATCACCCGAAACCGCCAGCAGCGCCAAATCCAAATCACGCATGGCGGCATCGCTGAAGGGCTCGATCTCGGCCTCACCCAAAGGAGTTTTCAATTTATTGCCGGCGCTGCGGACAGAGGCAAAAAGCCTGAGCGAGGTCATCGGAAAAGCCCGACGCCCCAGAACATCCACCAATTCGCGGCCCACCGCACCGGAGGCTCCAATCACGCCAACACGCATTGCAATTTTCCTTTGGTAAAGCTTGGAAACAGGGGATTTAACGCAGAAAGCACAAAGATGGAACAGGTCGCAGGGCTTGGGCCTCGCCACCTGGGCACGAGCTGCCTATAAGCGGGGCCTGCTCACTGCCAAGGGATCGCGATCACCCATGTCCGCCGCCGCTGATTTTTCCGCCGTGAAGGCCTGGCCCTTTGAGGAGGCGCGCAAGGTCGCGACCCGTCTGGCCGCTTCCGGCAAAAAATCGGCGTTGTTCGAGACCGGCTATGGCCCTTCCGGCCTGCCGCATATCGGCACTTTCGGCGAAGTGGCGCGTACAAGCTGGATCCGCCATGCCTTCACGCAGCTTACGGGGCTTCCTTCGCGCCTGATCGCCTTCAGCGATGACATGGATGGGCTGCGCAAGGTGCCGGATAATGTGCCGAATAAGGAAATGCTGGCCACGCATATCGGCCGACCGGTCACGGCGATTCCGGACCCTTTCGGGACGCATGAAAGCTTCGGGCATCACAATAATGCGCGGCTGCGCGCCTTTTTGGATGCTTTCGGCTTTGATTATGAATTCGCGTCTTCATCGGATTACTACCGTTCCGGCAAATTCGATGCGGCGTTGCTCCGCATGGCGGAAAACCATGCCAAGGTGCTGGAAGTGATCCTGCCGACGCTCGGGCCCGATCGCCGCGCCACCTATTCGCCCTTCCTGCCCATTCACCCGAAAACCGGCGTCGCGATGCAGGTGCCGATGGATGAGGTGCTGCCGGATCAGGACATGCTGGTGTGGCGTGATCCTGATACCGGGGAAAAATTCGGCACGCGCATCACCGGGGGCCATTGCAAGGCGCAATGGAAGGCGGATTGGGCTTTGCGCTGGTATGCGCTTGGCGTGGATTATGAAATGTCCGGCAAGGATTTGATTGATAGCGTCCGGCTATCTTCCGCGATCTGCCGCGTGTTGGGTGGTGCGCCGCCCGAGGGCTTCACTTACGAACATTTCCTGGATGAACAGGGCCAGAAGATTTCCAAATCCAAGGGTAATGGCCTAACGATTGAAGAATGGCTGCGCTATGCGCCGCCGGAAAGCCTCTCGCAATTCATGTACAACCAGCCGCAGCGCGCGAAGCGGCTTTATTTCGATCAAATCCCGCGCGCGGTGGATGAATATCTGCAAAACCGCACGCGGCTCCGCACCGCGCCGGATGCCGCCAACCCGGCCTGGCATATCCATCGCGGTGCCGCACCGAACGACCCGGAACCACCGGTTTCCTTCACCATGCTGCTCAATCTGGCGAGTGTGGTGAATGCTGATGATCCTGATCTGCTCTGGGGTTTTCTGGCGCGCTACGCGCCGGGCGCCACACCGACAAGGCAGCCCTTGCTTGGAAAGCTCGTTTCCTATGCGGTTGCCTATTACCGGGATTTCGTCGCACCCACGAAGCGCTTCCGCAACCCATCCGAGGCAGAGCGCGAGGCACTGACCGCGCTGGTGGTCGCACTGCGTGATCGCGCGGCGGATCTGGAAGCCATGCCGGCAGAAGAACGCGCCAAGGCCGCACAGGATCTGGTGTTTGATGCCGGGCGGCGAGAGCCGTTTTTGGAAGCCAATAAGGATGGCCGGATGGGTGTCTCCCGCGCCTGGTTCAATGCGCTGTATCAGGTAACGCTCGGCCAGGAAGAAGGCCCGCGCTTTGGTGGCTTCATCGCGCTTTATGGCGTGGCCGGCACTATCGGCCTGATTGAAACCGCGCTGACGCGGGCGGAGAGTGCAGGCGCGTGACACGGCAGGGGACCATATCCCTGCTGAAACGCTACGGCCCGACCTGTTTCGGGCTGATCCTGCTGGTTGGCGCGCTTTACGTGGTGCAGCGCGAATTTCGCGGGCTTTCGTGGCGGGATATCCAAACCGCGCTGCATGCGACATCACCTGCGGCACTTTGGTTGGCGGCGGGCTGCACGCTTGGCGCCTATTTGCTGCTGTCGGCCTATGACCGGCTGGGGTCCATCTATGCCGGGCATCCGGTTTCCTGGCGACGATCCCTGCTTGCGTCCTTCTGTGCCTATTCGCTCGCGAACAATATCGGCGTGGCGACGGTTTCCGGCGCGGCGGTGCGCTATCGCTTCTATGCCAGTTGGGGGCTGGCACCGGTTGCGATTGCCAAGGTCATTGCCATTACCTCGCTCACTTTCGGGCTTGGCGGTTTTGCCATTGCCGGGCTGGTGCTGGTGCTAGAACCGGAGCTGCTGACCTTCCTCGGGCCCGGCACGCCACGCTGGATTTTGCCGCTGCTGGGCTTTTGGTGTTGGGCGATTGTGATCACCTATGTCGTATTGGCGCGCTTTGTGCCGCATCTCCGGCTTTTCGGGCATGAGATTGACCTGCCCGGCTTTCGCATCGCGCTGGCCCAGGTGGTACTTGCGACCGCCGATGTCGCCACGACGGCGTTGATCTTCTATGCGCTACTTCCACCCGCCGAGGGCCTCAGTTTCCTGCATTTTCTGGGGATCTACATCGCCGCCTATATGGCGGGGCTCGCGGCCAATGTGCCGGGTGGCATTGGTGTTTTTGATGGCGCCATCCTATTTACACTGGCGGGCTATATCCCAACCCCCGCCATTGTCGGCGCGTTGCTGCTGTTTCGCCTGTTTTACTACATCATCCCGCTTTTCCTGGCCGGCGCGCTATTCGCGGGGTTTGAAGTCAGCCAACGCCGCAAGCTGGTCGCACACCTGGCGCCTGATCGCGGCATCGCGGTTTCCTTTGAAGTACCGGCGCTGGTGGGCCTTTCGGGCCTTGCTGCCCTGGTGCTGATTTTCATCGGTGCCCTGCCGCCCAAGCCAAGCCTGCTTGGCCCGGTGCCGGATTTTCTGGAAGAAGCCGCAAGCCATTTTGCCGCCTCCGTAGTTGGTTCCCTATTGCTTGCTGCGGCCTACGGGCTGATGCGGCGGCTCGTGCTGGCCTGGTGGGCCTCAGTGTTTCTGCTCGCAAATGGCGCGCTGATTCTGGTGCTGCGCGGGGAACCACTTTGGCTGATCGCGACCTTTCTGCTGGTGCCGCTTCTGCTGATGACCGCACGCGGCGCCTTTTACCGCCATGCGCGCCTGATTGGTGAAGCGGTGTCCGCCGAGGGCCTGGGCGCCCTCGCCGCCGGGGCGATTTGCGGCCTCACACTCGCGACCGTTGCCTATCAGAGCGAAGTTGCCGACCGTTCCTGGTGGGGGGTGGTGCTGGCGGTGGAGGCGCCGGAATCGCTCCGCTTCACGGTGGCTTTGGCGGCGGTGCTGCTGCTGGTGGCGGCGTTTCGGCTGCTGCTGCCGGCCCGCCCACCCATGCTGGTCTATGCGGAGCCAGTGCGGGAGAAGCTTTTGGCACTCGGCGCCATGGCCCCCGCGCTTTCCGCCGCCGATGGGGCAGTTTTTGGCGAAGCGGGCCGGTCGGGCTTTGCCTTCCTGAAGCGGGATGGGGTGTGGCTGGCCTTGGGCGACCCTATGGGGGAAGCGCGGGACAGGGTTTCCGCCATTTGGCGCTTCCGGGATTTATGCGAAGCGGCTCAGGTTGACCCGGCTTTTTGGCGCGTTGGCCCGGAATTATTGCGTATTTACAGCGATATAGGCCTGACCGCGCTGCCCTTGGACCCAGATGGCGCCGCGCCGCGCTATCTGGTCTGCCGGGCGGAACGCGATCTGGAACGCCTGCGCTCCCTGCTGCCCCGTGGCGGAGGAGGGCCGGAACCCGCTTGAACCCCTTGCCAGCCATGGCCTGCCGCGCCATTGCAGGCGCGCTTCAGCTTTAAGGAGTGCACCATGCGCATCGCCATGATCGGCGCCGGCTATGTCGGCCTGGTTTCCGGCGCCTGCTTCGCGGAATTCGGCGTGGATGTCACGGTGATGGACCTGAATCCCGCCAAGATCACCGCGCTGCATGAAGGGCGCATGCCGATCTATGAACCAGGCCTCGATAAGCTGGTGGCCGAAAATCTCGCTGCCGGGCGGCTTGGCTTTACCACCGATCTGAAAACCGCCATTGCCGGGGCCGAGGCGGTTTTCCTCGCGGTTGGCACGCCAACCCGCCGCGGCGATGGCCATGCTGATCTTTCCTATGTCTATGCCGCCGCTGAGGAAGTGGCGCGCGCCGCGACAGAGCCCCTGGTGCTGGTGACGAAATCCACCGTGCCGGTTGGCACCGGGCGGGAAGTGCACGCCATTGCGCGGCGCGTGCGGCCTGATCTGGCCATCAGCGTTGCCTCCAACCCTGAATTTCTGCGCGAAGGCAGCGCGATTGGCGATTTCATGCGCCCGGATCGCGTGGTGATCGGCACCGAGGATGAACAGGGCCTGGCCGTGCTGAAGCGTCTTTATCGCCCGCTTTATCTGATTGAAACGCCGGTATTGGCCACCAGCCTTGAGACCGCAGAGCTGATCAAATACGCCGCCAATGCCTTCCTCGCGACCAAGATTACCTTCATCAATGAAATCGCTGATCTTTGCGAAAAGGTCGGCGCCGATGTGCATGATGTGGCGCGCGGCATGGGCCTTGATGGCCGGATCGGGCGGAAATTCCTCCACCCCGGCCCAGGCTATGGCGGTTCCTGCTTCCCAAAGGATACGCTGGCACTCGCCCATACCGCGCAGGATGCGGGCGCGCCGCTCAAGCTCGTGGAAGCCACCATTGCGGTGAATGAGGCGCGCAAGGCGCAAATGGCGGATCGCATTCTGGCGGCACTCGGGCCAAACCCAGCGGGCAAGACGGTCACGGTGCTTGGCCTTACCTTCAAGCCGGAAACGGATGACATGCGCGATGCGCCGTCACTCGTGATCCTTCCCAAGCTGGCGGCGGCGGGCGTGGCGCTGCGGGCCTTTGATCCGCAGCCTAGCCATGCACGCCAGGTGCTGCCCCAGGCGGTGCATTATGCCGATAGCCCGCTGGCGGCTGCAGAAGGCGCCGATGCGCTGGTGGTGCTGACAGAATGGAATGAATTCCGGGCGCTGGCGCCGGATCGCCTGAAATCCGCCATGAAGGGCAGTATGGTACTCGATCTTCGCAATATCTGGGACCCGGCGGCGATGCGCGCTGCTGGCTTTACCTATTCATCCATTGGCCGCCCTTGAAAGCTTACACCATGCCGGGCTTCGATCATCGCTTCGACCCCACCGTACTGCGCGAATATGATATTCGCGGCATTGTCGGCAAAACCCTGAACCAGGAAGATGCCTACGCCATTGGCCGCTGCTTTGGCAGCGTGGTCAGCCGCGGCGGCGGCACGCGCGTGGCCGTTGGTTATGATGGCCGGCTGCATTCGCCCGAGATGGAAGTTCAGCTTGTGGCCGGCTTGCGCGCCTGTGGCTTGGAAGTGGTGCGGATTGGGCTTTGCGCGACGCCAATGCTCTATTACGCTGTCTATGCCTTGGAAACCGATGGGGCGGCGATGGTGACCGGCAGCCATAACCCGCCCGATTATAACGGCTTCAAGATGATGATCGGCAAGAAGCCCTTTTACGGTGCGCAGATTCAGCAAATTGGCCGCATGGCCGCCGAAGGCGATGTGGTGCCGGAAGCCGCCGGCAGTGACCGCGCCGTTGATATCGCAACCCGCTATGCGGACCGCGTCTTGCAGGATTGGGATGGCGGGGACCGCGCGCTGAAAGTGGTGTGGGACCCCGGCAATGGCTCGGCCGGGCCGATTGTGAAGTCGCTGACGGCGCGGCTGCCGGGGCATCACGTGGTGATCAATGCCGAGGTGGATGGGCGCTTCCCGAACCATCACCCCGATCCGACCGTGCCGAAAAATCTTGAGCAATTGATTGCCGCCGTGGCGCGCAAAGGCGCTGATCTTGGCATTGCCTTTGATGGCGATGGGGACCGCATCGGCATTGTTGATAATGAAGGCCATGTGCTGTTTGGCGATCAATTGATGATCGTCCTCGCGCGCGATGTGCTGAAAGCAAAGCGCGGGGCAACCATCATCGCCGATGTGAAGGCATCGCAGGTGCTGTTCGATGAAATCGCCAAGGCGGGCGGGCAGCCCTTGATGTGGAAGACCGGCCATTCGCTGATTAAGGCGAAAATGGCGGAAACGGGCAGCCCGCTGGCGGGCGAGATGTCCGGCCACATCTTCTTTGCCGATAAATGGTACGGCTTTGATGATGCGCCTTACTCTGCCGTGCGGCTGCTTGGCATTGTGGCGCGGCTCGCCGGCCCGCTTTCCGCACTGCGTGAGGCGCTGCCGCAGGTGATCAATACACCGGAACTCCGTTTTGACTGCACGGAAGCGCGCAAGTTTGAAGTGGTGCGTGAAGTGAAGGAACGCCTCGCCGCCGCAAGCGCCAAGGTGCAGGATGTGGATGGCGTGCGCGTGCTGACCGATGATGGCTGGTGGCTGCTGCGCGCTTCCAATACCCAGGCCGCGCTGGTAGCCCGCGTGGAGGCTTCCAGCGAAGCCGGGCTTGAACGACTGAAGGCCGTTCTGGCGCATCAGATCACGGCCAGTGGCTTGGCGGTGCCGGATTTCTCCGGCGCCAATGCGGGGCATTGAGGGCGACGTCGGTTCGGGTTACGATTCCTTTAAATTCAATAAGGGAAGGAACCAGGAATGAAGCTCAATCGTCGTCAAGTCTTGGTTGCGGGTGCTGTGCTGGCGGCGCCGGCCACGCTGCGTGCGCAGGATTTCCCAACGCGGCCCATTCGTATCATCGTGCCCTTCCCCGCCGGCGGGACCACGGATTTGCTCGCGCGGCTTTTCGCGCAGCGCATGACCGAAACAATTGGTCAGTCCGTTGTGGTGGAAAATCGCGGCGGTGGCGGCGGTTCGATTGGTGCTGATGTGGTCGCGAAGGCAGCGCCCGATGGCTATACGCTGCTGATGCACAACATCACTTTCCCAACGACGACGGCGGCGATGACGCTCGCGGGACGCCCACCGCATGACATTGAACGGGATTTCGCAGCGCTGTCGCTTGGCGCCAATGTGCCGCTGGTGATCCTGGCCAATCCCGGCGTGCCGGTCACGGATTTGAAGGGCTTTGTCGCCTGGGCCAAGGCGCAATCTTCACCGCCCTTTTACGGCTCCACCGGGCCTGGTTCCTTCATGAATATGGTGGGCGAAGTGCTGAAGCGGGAAAATGGCATTGCCATGGAACATGTGCCCTTCCGCGGCGCCGCACCGCTAGTGCAGGAATTGATTGCCGGACGCGTGCAATTCGGCGGCGATCAAATCTCCACCTGCTTTGGCCATGTGCGGGCAGGTGCGCTGAAGGGGCTGACCACCACCGCATCCAAGCGCGCCAAGGTGCTGCCCGATGTGCCCACCGTGCGCGAACAGGGCTTCCCTTCCTTGGAATTGGAAGGCTGGAACGGCTTCTTCGCGCCCGCGCGCACGCCAGCGCCGATCATGGCGCGGCTGCAACGCGAAATCGCTGCCGCCGCAGCACAGCCTGATTTCATCCGCCGCTGCGATGAGGTGGGCGCGGAGGCTATGGGGTCCGATTCCGAAAGCTTCGGCGCCATGGTGCGTGCCCAGGCTGCGAAAATCCGCGACCTGGTGGCGAGTGTGCAATTGAAGCCGGAGTGAGGATACCAATGAGCGAAGCCACCGAAGCCAGCCTGGTTGCCTCGCGCGAAGGCGCGGCGGGCGCCATTCAGATGAACCGCCCCAAGGCGCTGAATGCGCTCAATCAGGATATGATCCGTGGCTTCGCTGCCGCCATTCGTGATTGGCGCCATGATCCGACAGTGAAACTTGTGCTGCTGGAAGGCGCGGGCGGGCGGGCCTTTTGCGCGGGCGGCGATGTACGCGCCGTGCGCGCATCGGCGGTTGCCGGTGATCGTGCGGCGGTAGAGGCGTTTTTCTCGGAAGAATACGCCGTGAATGCTGGTATCGCTGATTTCGGCAAGCCCTGGGTCAGCCTGATTGATGGCGTTTGCATGGGCGGTGGCATTGGCGTTTCGGTGCATGGGACGCACCGCATCGTCACCAACCACGCCATGTTCGCCATGCCGGAAACGGCGATTGCGCTATTTCCGGATGTTGGCACTACCTTCGTACTGCCGCGCCTGCCAGGTGCGCTTGGCATGTGGCTGGCGCTGACCGGCGAGCGCTTGAATGGCGCGGATGCGTTGCATGCCGGGTTGGCCACACATTTCACCACACGAGAAGCACTGCCCGCTTTGCGCGCGGCGCTGATTGCCGGCGACATGGGGGCCACATTGCAGCTTTGCGGGCCAGCGCCGGAAGCAAGTTTCGCGCCGCAGCGCGCCGCGATTGATCGCTGCTTCGGTGCGGGGTCCATCCCCGCTATCATCGCGGCGCTGGAAGCGGAGGATACGGATTGGGCTCGTGAACAGCTTGGCATTTTGCATCACGCGTCGCCCACATCGCTGTTTGTGACGCATGAATTGCTGACGCGTGGCGCCAAGCGTGATCTTGCCGGGTGTCTGGCGATGGAATTGGCACTGACGCGCGTGGTGGTGAATGACCACCCGGATTTTCGCGAAGGCGTGCGCGCTGTGCTGGTGGATAAGGACCACAAGCCGCAATGGCAGCCCGCCAGCATCGCCGCCATTGATAAGGCGGCGATCCGGGCCATGTTCAAGGCGTAATCAGCGCCCGATCAGCACCAGCACCACGCCAGCCACCACCGCAAGTGCGCCAATTATGTCGCTCTGCTTCATCTTCTCCTTCAAAAAGAACCTGCTAAAGAGCAGCGTGAACAGAATCTCCACCTGACCCACCGCGCGCACGAGTGCTACGGGTGCCAGCGCGAAGCCCGTGAACCAGCAGGCGGAACCGCAAGCCGAAAGCGCACCCACCTGTGCGGATGAACGCCAAGTGGAGAAAACCGCGCGTACACTTTCGCGCTCGCGCAACACCAGCCAGCCGCCCTGCATGATGGTCTGCATGACATTGATGACCACCAGGGTCTCCAGCGCGCGCAACACCACATCTTGCCCCCGCAATTCCTGCGTCGCCGCACGGATCG
Organism: Alphaproteobacteria bacterium; assembly: GCA_016869715.1. Taxonomy (GTDB): domain Bacteria; phylum Pseudomonadota; class Alphaproteobacteria; order Acetobacterales; family Acetobacteraceae; genus Neoroseomonas. The sequence goes on along the minus strand of VGDM01000003.1, from coordinate 78,758 downwards.
CGAGCGCGCAAATCGCGAAGGCAAAGCCGGCACCAAGGCCGCAAAGTGCGGCGGGCTGCACTGTGGCGCGCAGCATTTCCCCAAGTGATCCAACACGCCCTGCAAGCGAAAGATACAGCGTGCCGCCGACTGAGACCGCAATACCCGCCCAGGCAAGCGGCGCGAAATTCTCGCCCAGCAGCAGAAGCGCCAGGAAGGCCGCCTGCACTGCCTCCGTCTTGGCGTAAGCGGTGCCGACGGCAAAACCGCGATGCGCGAAGGACATGATTAGCAGATTGGTACCAATGATCTGCCCAAGCCCACCGAGGGCGGCGTAGAGGAAAAATATCGGTGTCGGCGCGGATAGCGCACCGCCAAAAATCAGCAAATAGAGCCCCACCAGCGCGATGCCGACCGGCACGCCGTAAAGATAGCGCACCACCGCAGCAGCATTGACGGAAAGCTGCCCGCGCAGCCTTTGCTGCAAGGCGGTGCGCCAGGTTTGAAACAGCGCAGCGGTGACAGTGGCGGCAACCCAAAGCGGCATCAGCCGAGCCTCGGGTCCAGCCAGGGCTGCGCCATGGGCTGCCAGGGGGAAAGCTGTCCGCCAGCCTCATCAAGCTGCACGCCAAGGCCTGGTGTTTGCGAAAGGCCAGCATTGCCCTGTTGAAAGCGCAAATCATGGCCCGTGATCATGGTGAAGAAACGCTCCGTTTCGCCGAATTGCACTTCCAGCGGCAAAAGATTGGGCAAGGTCGCGCACAGATGCACGGAATGCGCGTGGCAGATCGGCCCCGTTGGGTTATGCGGCGCAATCTCAATTCCAGCCGTATGTGCAAGGGCAGCGATGCGGCGAATTTCCCCATGCCCGCCGGCATATTTGATATCGGGCATCAGCACGTCATAGCAGCCGGCTTCGATGATACGACGATAGGCGCCAAGCCCGGCAAGGGTTTCAGCGCCAGCCAAGCGCATGCCGCGATCATTCGCCATGCCGCGCAGCCTGGTGATGGCAGTGTGATTTGCCTCAGAGGCTGGGCATTCCAGCCAGAACAGGTTGAAGGGCGCGACATCACGGATCAGCGCCGCGGCGCCACCAGGCGAAAAGCGCCAATGCGCATCCACCATCACATCAATCGCATTACCGACTGCGTCGCGAACGGCGGCAATGCGCGCCAAGCCTTCCGCATAGGCCGCGCCTTGCGTAGGGCTTGCGGCATCTTCCCAGACCATGGGCTCAAAAGGCGCGAGCTTCACGGCGCGAAATCCGCCCACCACCGCGCGCCTGGCGGCATCAGCAAAACCAGCAGGCGTGCGCGGCGAAGCGCCGCGATTGATATTTGCATAAAGCGGCACATTGTCGCGCAAGGCACCACCCAACATGGCATGGATAGGATGGCCCGCTTCCTGCCCCGCCACATCCCACAGCGCCTGTTCCAGCCCTGAGATGACCGTATGCGCAACAAGGCCCGCCGGCGCATGTGGCAATAACCGCGCGAGCCGATTGCGCGCCCTGGCATCCTGCCCCTTCAGCGCTGCCGAAAGCCGCGCAACTTCGGCTGCCAATAGTGCCTCGTGATCCGACAGCGTGATTTCGCCAATGCCAGACCGGCCATCTTCCAGCCGCAACAGGACAAAACACCAATTGGTCTTGGGCGTGACATTCACCCCCAGAAAATCAAGCGCAGCAATGCGCATCAGCCGCGCGCCTTTCTGAGTTCAATCGCGAGCGGCGGATCATCGGTTGCGAAGGCATCCATGCCAAGGTCAAGCGCTTTCTCAATCTCGGCACGACGATTGGCCGCCCAGACACCGGTGGTGAGGCCCGCCTTGCGCGCCGCCGCGATAAAGGCGAGTGTAACATCACCCATGGAACATTCGCATCCCGTTACGCCAAGCGCGCGCGCTGCCGCCATGCAGGCATCCGGCCCCAGGCTTGCCAGGATGGCGCTATTCACCAGCCAAATCGCGCCCGCCAGGCGCTTTTCCTGCGCTGCAGCCGCTGCCGTGCCGCCATGAAAGGCGATGATGACGGTCCGCGTCAGCATGCCCTCCGCTTCCAGCACGCCAAGCACGCGCTGCAGGAAGTCCGGATAGGGTTTGTGATCGCGGTCGCCCTTCACCTCCACGCGCAGCAATTTGTCGCCGGGCGCAACAAGCCGCGCGAGCACGGCAAGTGTCGGGATGCCCTCCCCCGGTGCGCCGCGAAACCGCGCCTTGCCAAGCTCGGCGGCGCTGCGTGCCGCCAATGGCCCGGCAAGGTCCGTCATGCGTTCCAGCGTCGCATCATGATGCACCATGGGCACGCCATCGGCGGAGGGGTGCACATCGCATTCCAGAACTTCCACCGACAAGTTCAGACTTTGGCGAAAGGCGAGCAGGCTATTTTCTGGCCAAAGATAGGCGCCGCCACGATGCGAAATGATCTGCACTTGCTTCATCATCAACGCGCCGCACGTTCCGCATGCTTGCCCATGGTGTTGAAGGGCGCATAGGGCGGGAATGGGCCGATCGCGATCATGTCAACCTCCACCAGCGCAGGCCCGGAAACCGCGAGCGCCTTTTTCAGCACATCGGTCACTTCCTCAGCCTTGCTGATGCGGAAGAAGGGCATACCGGCCAAGGCAGCCAAACCTTCCAGATTCGGGTTCAAGATATCATCACCGAACAAACGCCCATCAGCGAGCGCATCCTGGATGTGACGGATCACGCCATAGCCGCGATCATTCATGACCATGGTGACCAATTCGGCTTTTTCCTGTGTTGCGGCCCATAACTCATTCATGCCGAGCGCGAAACCGCCATCACCCACCATGGTGATGGTCTTGCGCCCGCCAGCGCCAAGCGCGGCGCCGATACCAAGCGCAAGGCCTGGCCCGATCGCGGCACCCACTGGATGCACCGCATTGCGCGGGTCATAAATCGGGAAAATGCGATTGCCCCAGGTGGAGTTTGACATGGTGATGTCACGCACCCATACGCCATCACGCGGCAGCGCGGCGCGCACCGCATCTGGAAAGCCCTGATAGGGGCCGAGCGTTTCGCGATATTCCTGACCGGCACGCGATTTCAGCGCCACGAAATCAGCCGCGAAACCCGGATCAACCGCCATCTTGCCTGCCAGCCGATCAGCCAGCGCTGCCATGGTCAAAGCCGCATCACCATGCAGAAAAAGCGAGGAAGCATAGCCGCGCCCATTGGCCGCCGCATCGCCATCCACGCGGATCAGCGTTTGTGGCAGCTTCATGTTGAAATCCATCGTCTCATGCCCGCGCAGCCGTGATCCCACGACCAGCATGGCATCCACCGAGCCATAGAATTCCTGCACGCGCGGCGATCCATTGCCGTGCAGCGCACCGAGCGTCATGGGGTGATCTTCCGGAATAATACCGCGACCATTCCAGGAAGACACAGCCCCAAAGCCAAGCGCCATCAGCCGTGCCGCTTCCGCACCCGCCTGCTTCGCGCCATTGCCAAGCCATAGCATCGGGCGTTTGGCTTTGGAGAGAATCGCCACCGCCTCATCCAATTCCGCTGGATTGGGCGGCAAAGGCGCGGTGATGGGCAGCACCAACACATCCAGCCCCGCAGGCCGAGGGATCGGCGTGCGTTGCAAATCAATCGGAATTTCAACCGAAACCGGGCCGCGCGGCGCGGAAAGCGCTTCCATCGCCGCGCGCACCAATACGCCGAAGGCTTCACCGGCGCTCCGCACACGATAGGCTGCCTTGCAAACTGCCGCGAGTGCCTGGGTTTGCCCCGGCACGTCATGCACCGTGCCAACATCACGATCAATGAAACGCGTGGCGGTCTGCCCGGTGATGTGCAGCACGGGGCTGCCGGCAAAGCGCGCTTCCACCAGGCCCGGAATGGCATTGGCCATGCCGGGACCCGTGCTGGTGAAAATCACGCCCAAATGGCCGGTGACGCGCGCATAGGCATCGGCCATATGCGCGCCGCCCATCTCACCACGCGCCTTCACATAGCGTAGGCGATTGCGCTGGCCGATCGCATCTAGCATTGGAATATTATGCACGGACACAATGCCAAAGACGGTGGCAACACCCACCTGCGGCAGGAATTCCGCGACCAGATCGGCGACGGTGTATTTCTCGGCCATGGCGCGGCCCTTCCCTTTGTCTTGTGGCGCGCTTCAGAAACCAACCAGGTCACCACCCTTGAGCTTCAGTATTTCGCGCGCATCCGCAGGTGTGGCGATTTCCAGGCTGAGTTCTTCCAGGATGCGGCGGATTTTCGCGACCTGTTCGGCATTGGATTTCGCCTGCACGCCCTTGCCGAGCCAGAGGCTATCTTCCAGCCCAACGCGCACATTGCCACCCAACATCCCGGCCATGGTGGTGAAGGGCATCTGGTTGCGCCCTGCCGCCAGCACGGACCAGACATAATCCTTGCCAAAAAGCCGATCCGCCGTTTCCTTCATGAACATCAGGTTGCGCGGTTCCGCACCAATGCCACCCAGAATGCCGAAAATGGTTTGGGTGAATAGCGGCGGTTCAACAATCTTGCGGTCCAGCATATGGGCCAAGTTGTACAAATGCCCGACATCGTAACACTCAAACTCAAAGCGCGTTCCATGTGCCTTGCCAAGCCGTTCCACAACCTGTTCGATATCCTGGAAGGTATTGCGGAATATGTAATTGGTCGTGCCGTCCAGATAGGGCTTTTCCCAATCATATTTGAACTTCTTCACGCGCGTCGCTGATGGCGCGATGTTGAAATTCATGGAACCCATATTCAGGCTGCACATTTCAGGCTTCGCCAGCAAAGGTGCCGCAAGCCTTTCATCCAGTGTCATGCCAAGCCCGCCGCCGGTGGTGATATTGATCACCGCGTCAGTGGACTGCTTAATGACGGGCAGGAATTGCATGAACACCCTCGGGTCCGGTGTCGGCTGACCGTTTTCAGGATCGCGCGCATGCAAATGGATGATGGAAGCGCCGGCTTCCGCCGCGGCGATGGATTGTTCCGCAATTTCCTTCGGCGTGATCGGCAGGTAATCCGACATGGACGGCGTGTGGATCGCACCCGTCACGGCGCAGGTGATGATGACCTTGGTCATGGCGTTCCCCTTGTTTGGCTTCTGCCTGATCCTGCCGTGCGCCGCGCCGGAACGAAAGGGGGTTATTCGTGCCGCAGCGCCGTAATCGGGTCCAAATGCGCAGCACGGCGCGCTGGCCAGAAGCCAAAGAATAGGCCGGTCAGTGCCGAAACGCCAACCGCAATCAGGACCGCATCGGCCCGGACCAGCACCGGCCAACCGGCCACATCGGCCAGAATATGCGAAAGCGCCATGCCCGCCAGTACGCCAGCTGCGCCACCCAATTGCGCCAGCATCACCGCTTCCAACAGGAATTGCGCCAGCACATCGCGTCGTCGCGCACCGATGGCAAGCCTAAGGCCAATTTCGCGCGTACGCTCTGTCACGCTCACCAGCATGATATTCATCACGCCAATGCCGCCCACCAGAAGCGACACTGCCGCAACAGAGGCAAGCAAGGCCGAGAGCGTGCGCGCCGAGGCATCACGCGTCGCCTGGATATCGGAAAGATTGCGGATGGAAACACTATCCGATTCATTGGCGGCAACGCGATGGCGCTGGCGCATCAGGGCACGAATGGCATCCTCGGCTGCCGCCATATCCTCACCTTCATGCACCTTCACGGAAATCACGCCGACCTGGCGCGCATTGGCGCGCGATGCGCCCATCACGCTGCGCCGCGCGGTCCAATAGGGCACGAAAACTGTATCGTCCTGATCCTGCCCCATCGGATTCTGGCCCTTGCGCGCCATGACACCAATCACCTCAAAAGGCGTTTGGCGAATGCGAATCTCGCGCCCGACGGGGTCTTCTTCGGCGAAGAGCATTTCTGCGACGGTCGCACCCAGGATCACCACCTTGCGCCCGCTGGCGGCTTCTTCAGGCGAGAACAGGCGCCCACTATCGGCAACCCATTCATGGGCGATGAAATAATCCGGTTCGGTCGCCAATACGGTGGTGGACCAGTTCTGATTGCCGGCCACGACTTGGAAGGTCTGGCGAATGGAACCGGCTGCCACCTGCACTTCCGGAATCTCACGCGCAATCGCCGCCGCGTCATCCCAGGAAAGGTTGGAACGGCCACCCGCGCCAAGCCGCACGCCGCCCATGGTAGCGCTGCCACCCCAAACGATCAGCAGATTGGCACCCAGAGACTGGATTTGCGCCAGCACCTGGCGTCGCGCGCCCTCCCCCACCGCCACTGTCGCGATTACCGCAGCAACACCAATGAAAATGCCAAGCGCCGTCAGGATGGAACGCAACAGATTCGCCGAAAGCGCTGATAACGCGCCGCGCAAGGCTTCCAATACATCAATGCCGCGCCTGGTGGTTGCAGCAATGGGCGGCAGGGTCGCACTCATGCAGCAGCATCCGCTTCCGGCAGGGCAGCCAGCGCGGCAGCGGCATCGGCGGCGTTTTGCGTTTCATCCGTAATCAAACGCCCATCACGAAAGCGCAAGACGCGTTCGGCAAAGCGCGCCACATCCGCATCATGCGTCACCATCAGAATACCGACACCGTCGCGATTGAGCGCCTGAAACAGCGCCATGATGGAAAGCCCAGTGCGCGTATCCAGGGCGCCGGTCGGTTCATCCGCCAAAATCAAATCCGGGCTGCCGACAACGGCGCGCGCAATCGCAACGCGCTGCTGCTGGCCACCGGAAAGCTGCGTCGGGCGATGATGCATGCGATCCACAAGGCCCACCGCCGCCAGCGCCGCCGCCGCACGTTCGCGCCGCTGGCGCCTAGGCATGCCGCGATAAATCAGCGGTAGTTCAACATTGGCCAGCGCGTCCGCACGCGGCAGCAGGTTGAAGGATTGAAAAACGAAACCCAGACGCCGACTGCGAAGATCAGCCAGCCGGTCATGGGAAAGTGCATCAACCTCCTCACCCATCAGGCGATAGCTGCCGCGCGTCGCGCGATCCAGGCAACCAATCAGATTGAGGAAGGTGGATTTGCCGGATCCCGATGGCCCCATGGCAGCGACAAAGCGCCCCGGTGCGATGGAAAGCGAAACATCCTGCAACGCGGCAACCACGCCGTCACCGGCTGGGTAATGCTTGGTGAGGCCGCTGGTTTCAATCAAGCCCGTCATGGAATCAGAAAAGCCGTCGCGCGGCGGAAGCTGGGGCAGCGCCGGCGCGTTCCTGGCCGATGATCACCGCGATCCCTTCCGCGATATCGCCGCTGATGATTTCAGTGACGCTACCATCGGTCAGGCCAATGCGCAGCTGTATGGCGCGCGGCGGCGCCTCACCTTCCTGCACCCAAATGGTGCCGGCCTGACCAGCGGCGGCATTGCCGCGAAGTGCCGCGAGGCGGGCGCGCTGATCAGGCGTGAGTACCGCATTCAAGCGCGCAATCAGGCGCTGGCGTGCGGCTTGTGCCTGCTGGCGCCGTGCATCCGGGTCCTGCGGGAGTGCCGCCATACGGGAGCGCATTTCCACACGCGCCGCTTCAATTTCCGTGCGCTGCGCCTCAGTCAAATCCGAAAGCTGCGCCAGCGCCTGATCCATCTGCTGGCCACCACCTTGTGTTTGTGCCGCACTGCCTTGAGTGGCGGCACTACCCGCCGGTCGCCACCGCAGCGCCGCATTCGGAACACGCAACACGTCATTCCGGATATCGGTAATGATACGCAAGGTCGCTGTCATACCCGGCAGCAATCGGCCAGAGGCATTAGAGGTATTCACCACCACCGTATAGGTCACCACATTCTGTACCGTGGTCGCTGCCAGGCGAATTTCCTTCACACGACCACGCAGCGTTTCACTGGGGTAGGACGCGACAGTAAAGGTCACTTCCTGGCCGGGGCGAACGCGGCCGATATCAGCTTCATCCACCGTCGCATGCACTTCCATCTCATCCAGGCTGGCGGCGATCTGAAACAGGATGGGGGATTGGAAAGATGCCGCGACAGTTTGCCCGACATCAATATTACGAGAGACAACAACGCCATCAATCGGTGACTTGATCGTGGCGTTGCGCAGGTCCACCTCCACCTGACGAAGCTGCGCCACCCTTTGTTCGCGCGCGGCAATGGCGGCTTCCACCTGTGCATCGGCGGTACGGGCAGCAGCCGCAGCGGCAAGCAACGCCGCATCGGCGCGCGAAATATCCGCCTGCGCCTGTGCCACTGCAGCGCGCAGCCGATCAGCGGCGAAACCGGCGCGCAGCGCCTCACGTTCCGTGCCCACGCCGCGGGCGCGCAATTCGGCGGTGCGCGCGGCCTCAACCTCGGCATCGCGTAGGCTGGCCTCAGCGCCCAGAAGTGCAGCACGCACCGCTTCGATCTGTGCTCTCGCTTGCGTGTGATCCGCCACCGCGCGTTCCGCCTGCGCGCGAGAGACGGTGATTTGCGCAGCGGCCGCATGCACATCGGCCTCGGCCGCCGCGCGACGAGCTTCAAGCGTTGCGGTATCCAATTGCGCGATGGGCTGATCGGCGGTGACCTTGGAATTGAAATCCGCCAGCAATTCACGAATCTGGCCGGATAATTGGCTGCCTACCTGCACCAGCGTCACTGGATTCACCGTGCCTGTCGCCGCCACCACGGCAGTGATGGGCCCGCGATCAAGCGTCGCGGTGCGGAGTCTGGGCAAGCCAGCGCGGCCATCTGCTTCCAGAAAACCAGGGCGCGGCAAGCCCGCCGCCCACCAGGCAGTGCCGGCACCAAACAAGACAATCAAGGCAATAAGCCATTTCCGCATCGGGACAGCATAGCAGGATTTTCGCAACGCGCATGTCCCGAAATCTATCCTTGGGTAACCGGGCCGGCTGGCATTCGCAGCGCCGGCGCTTTGCGCTAACCTTGCCGCCTTGCGTGGCATGAGGCTCGGATGCGGATTTTGATTTTGGGCGCGGGCGCCTTGGGTGGCTATTTTGGCGGGCGTTTGCATCAGGCGGGGCTTGACCCTTGCTTTCTGGTACGTCCCGCACGCGCCGCCGCGCTCGCCCGTAATGGGTTGCGGATTTCAAGCAGCCTTGGTGACTATCGGGCCGCAGTGACAACCATCACGCCTGATGCGCTGCAACCCGGCTGCGATGTGCTGCTGCTGACCTGCAAGGCCTATGATCTGGCTGAGGCGATTGAGACCATCCGCCCCGCCGTGGATGCGCGCACCGCCATCCTGCCGGTGCTGAACGGCATCAGCCACATCGAAACCCTGCAACGCGCCTTTGGTGCGGCGCGCGTGCTTGGTGGTCTTGCCAAGATTCAAGCGGGCCTCGCACCCGATGGCACGATCCGGCATTTGAATGATTGGCGCTGGCTGACCCTTGGCGAAATCGCCGGCGGCACGAGCACACGGGTTGAAGCCATCGCCGCGGCCTTCGGCGCAGCGCCCGGCATGGTGGCGACCGCCGTGCCCAACATCATGGCGCAGATGTGGGAAAAGCTGGTGCATCTTGGCGCCAGCGCCATCTGCACCGTGTTGATGCGCGCCAATGTCGGTGAGATCGCGCGCGCTCCCAATGGTATCGGATTTATGCATGGCATTCTGGAAGCGAATGCGGCGATCGCGGCGGCTGAAGGCTTCCCGGTAAGCGATGCCTTCATGCAGCAATATCGCGGCGTCTTTGGCGATAGCGCCAGCGCTTACACGGCCTCCATGCTGCGCGATTTGGAAGCTGGCAGGCGGATTGAAGCGGATCATATCCTGGGCTTCCTGTTGGAAGCCGCGCGGCGCCATCGGCTGCCAAGCAGCCTCCATGAAGCGGCCTTTTTGCACGCGAAAGCCTATGAACAACGGCGCGATGCCAAGCGCTTGCCGATGTCAACATAAATTCAGGAGGATACCATGCGTTTGAAGGACAAGATCGCCGTCATCACCGGCGCTGGTTCCGGCATTGGTCGCGCGACCGCCGTACTATTCGCGCAGGAAGGTGCCAAGCTTGCACTGGTGGATCGCGATACGGCAGCGGTCGAGGAAACCGCAAATCTCATTGGCGGCGCATTGACGCGTGTTTCCGATGTTGGCGCCCCAGGTACTGCGGATGAGGATGCGGCGGCCATACTCCAGCATTATGGGCGCATTGATGTTCTGTTCGCGGCTGCGGGGTTTTCTACGGGCGGTACGGTGCTGGACACGAAGCCAGAGGATTGGGATGCCGTTTTTCGCGTGCACGTTAGCGGCACCTGGCTTTGGGCACGCGCGGTCATCCCCGCCATGAAGCGCCAAGGTGGCGGGGCGATCATCACCACTGGATCGCAACTCGCCATCGCGGGCGGGGCTGGCAATAGCGCCTATATCGCCGCCAAGGGCGCGATATTGAGCCTGACGCGCGTCATGGCGCTGGATTTTGTGGCCGAGAATATTCGCGTGAATGCAATTGTGCCGGGTGCCATTGATACACCCCTACTTGCACGCAGCATGGGCCGGCGCGCTGATCCGGAAGCGGCGCGCGCGGCGTCTCGTGCTCGGCATGCCATGGGGCGGTTTGGCAGGCCGGAAGAAGTGGCCGATGGCGTGCTTTATCTGGCGAGCGATACGGCAAGTTTCACCACTGGGATTGCGCTACCGGTTGATGGCGGGTGGCTCGCGAAATGAGCCGCAGTTGTGAGCGGCAATCACAGCGCTATTTTGAAACAATGCGGGTAACGCAACGCCTTACCCCCCAACTAGCAGGCCTGGAAGCGGAGGCCATTGGCATTTTGCGCGAAGGTGCCGCGGCCTTCCGCCGACCCGTGTTGCTCTATTCGATTGGCAAGGATAGCAGCGTGCTACTGCATCTTGCCATGAAGGCCTGTTTCCCGGGTAAGCCGCCTTTTCCGCTGCTGCCTGTTGATACGATCCGGAAGTTCAAGGAGATGATTCGCTTCCGTGAGAGTATCGCGCAGCGGCTCGGTCTGGAACTGCTGGTGCATACCAATCAGGAAGGCTTGGCGCGTGGAATAATCCTGTCGCATCGGGATCGGCGCTCGATACGCAGGCGATGAAAACTGAAGCACTGCGCCAGGCTCTCGACAAATACGGTTTTGATGCTGCTTTTGGTGGTACGCGCCGCGATGGAGAAAAATCCCGCGCGAAGAAATGCATCTTTTCTCTCCGCGGTCCCGGACAGGTCTGGGACCCGCGCGCGCAACGGCCCGAATTATGGTCCTTATTCAATACCCACACCCATCAAGGGGAGAGCATGCGTATTTTTCCCCTGTTGAATTGGACTGTGTATGATGTCTGGGATTACACCGCAGCTGAGGATATCCCGGTTGTGCCGCTTTATTTTGCGGCACCGCGCTCTGTGATGCGCCGCGCTGGCACCTGGATCATGCTGGATGATGCATGGCTGCTGCTAAACCCTGGCGAGTCGCCGGAGACAAAAATGGTCCACTTCCGCACTCTTGGCTGTTAACCGCTTTCTGGTGCGGTTGAAAGCACTGCAGCCAGCCTGGCCGAGATCATTGCGGAAATACGCTCAGCGCGCAGCGGCGAACGCGAAGGCCGCTTGATCGATAGCGACTCGGAAGCTTCAATGGAGTGCAAAAAGCGCGAGGGTTATTTTTGATGTCAGCCCAACGCGATTTGTTACGGTTCATCACCTGCGGGTCGGTGGATGATGGCAAATCCACCCTGATCGGTTGGCTGTTGCATGAAGCTGGGCTGATCTTTGAGGATACGCTGGCAGCGCTCAGCCGCGATAGCCGTCGTCACGGCACGACCGGCGCGGATATTGATTTCGCCCCGCTGCCAGACGGGCTTGCGGCGGAGCGCTAGCAAGGCATTACCATTGATGTCGCCTATCGCTATTTCGCCACATCACGCCGCTGTTCCTTTGTCGCTGATACGTAACGCCATGAACAATATACGCTTAATATGGCGACCGGGGCTTCCACCGCTTCCCTCGCCATAACTCTAATTGATGCTTCCAAAGGCTTGCTGCCGCAAGGCACGCGCCATTCACTGATCTGTTCGCTGCTTGGCATTCGGCATATTGTGCTTGCGGTGAAGAAGATGGATTTGATCGGCTTCGACGCTGATCGTTACGCCGCCATTGTTGATGCCTATACGGATTTTGCCGCAAAACTCAATTTCGCCGATATCGGCGCCATCCCGCTCGGCGCCCGCATGGGGGATAACGTTACCAGCGCATCAGGTAGTAGGCGCAGGTATCAAGGACCAAGCATGCTGCAGCATCTTGAAGAAATGGACATGGAATCAGACGGGACCGGCCAGCCCTTTCGCTCTTCGGTACAATGGGTCAATCGGCCCGATGCCAATTGTCGCGGCTATGCCGACACCGTGGTTTCTGGGCAGATAAAGACAGGTCAGAATATCCGCGTCGCCCGCAGCGGCCATAAAGCCAGGGTGCAACGTATCATCACTGCTGATGGCGATTTGGCTGAAGCAAATGCCGGACAGGCTGTGACACTGGCCCTTGATGAGAAAACTGATATCGCCCGCGGGGACATGCTGGTCGCGCCAGACGCCCCACCCGAAACTACAGATCAATTCGCGGCTGATATTCTCTGGCTGAGGGCTGACCCAATGCTGCCGGGCCGGGATTACCTGCTCCGTACCGGTCAGGATTGGACTCAGGCGCGCATCACATCCCTCAGGCATCGGGTTGACGTCAACAGCGGGGATCATGTGGCTGCACGCACGCTTCAGATTAATGATCTTGGGCTTTGCCGTCTTGCAACACTGAAGCCGACAGCCTTCGATAAATACAACGAAAATCGCGCAAATGGCGCCGTTATCCTGGTGGATCGCTTCACGCATGAAACTGTCGCAGCTGGCATGATCCACCACGCGCTCCGGCGTGCCAGCAATATTCATTGCGCTGATTTTAATATAGACCGAACTGCGCGTACCGAACGCAACGGACAGCATCCCTTGCTTCTTTGGTTTACGGGGCTTTCCGGTTCCGGAAACTCTACCATTGCTGATCTTGTCGAACAGGCGCTATTCGCCGCCGGGCGGCACTGCTACAGCCTGGATGGCGATAATATCCGCATCAGTCTGTGCCGAGACCTCGGCTTCACCGCTGCGGATCACGTTGAAAATATCCGCCGCGCTGCTGAGGTTGCCAGGCTAATGATGGGTGCCGGCCTCATCGTGCTCGCTTCCTTCATCTCACCCTTCTGGGCCGATCGGCAGATGCTGCGTGAATTGGTGGGTGCCGAGGAGTTCCTCGAAATTCATGTTGATGCCTCGATTGAAACCTGTATGCAGCGCCATCCCAAGGGGCTTTACGCCAAAGCAAAAGCTGGGCTGATCCCTCATTTCACCGGTCTTGGCAGCCCTTATGAGGCGCCAGAGCACCCAGATAATCGCTTGAAGACAGGCGAATGCACCGCCGATCAATGCGCCGAACAGGCGCTTCACATGCCGCGCGCCAAGGGTATCGCCTGCTAAGCAGCTTACAGCGCCAGCTTCATGCCATCATGGCTCGCCACGAAACCTAGACTCTCATAAAAGCGCAGCGCCTCGGGCCTTCGCTTGTCAGTGGTAAGCTGCACAAGCCCACAACCCCGCGCGCCGCATTCCGCAATGGCCCATGCGAACATCTGCCGGCCAAGCCCATCGCCGCGCCGGTCGGCGGCAATGCGCACGCTTTCAATCTGGCCGCGCCACATGCCAAGCCGTGACAGCCCAGGAATGAAACTGAGTTGCAGCAGCCAATCACGCGCCCGGCATCTCCCACCGCCGCCAGATATTGATTGGCGTCAGCGGTGATGGCGGCGAAGGCAGCAATGTAGGCAGGGTTGGGTGGGTCAGTGGCATCTTCGCGTCCCTGACCCAGCCTGTCATCGGCCAAAAGCACGATGATGGCGGGCAAATCCGCCGGCGTGGCGCGGCGAAAAAGCAGCGCCACGCAGCCGCGCCTCAGACCTTCACGCGATCCGGCGCCACCCAGCTCAGCGGGTCCTTCCAGATCACCTGATCGGTGGTGACAGGACGATCCAGCCGGTTCATGCCGCGCAGCTGATCAATCGCGCGCTGCATGAAGGCAACGCTGTCGCCGGTCAGGTTCATGCGATATTCGACCTTGCCCATCAGCTCCGCGATGAAAGCACGATCCTGCCGGAGGAAGCGCGCCACCTGCTGCACGGCCTGTTCGCGATTGCTGGCGGCAAATTCGGTCGCCTGCACCAAAGACCGCATGAGCCTTTCGGTCGTGGCGCGATTGGCTTCCGCCCAGCCCTTGTTGACATAGACATAATTGCTTTGAATCGCGATCTGGTCGTTGCTGAGCAGAATCTTGCTGCCCGGAATGGCGCGGGTACCGCGGGTCGGCCAGGGTTCCCACACGACAAAGGCATCAATATTGCCGCGTTCCATGGCGGCGACCATCTCAGGCGCCTCAACATTCACGATGGTGTAATCGGCCTGATTGAGACCAAGGCGCGAGACAACGGAAAGCCAGAAGGTTTCGCTGCCGGTACCGCGCGCCACACCAACGCGCTTGCCCTTGAGCGCTTCCATATTCTCAACGCCACGCCCCACGACGGAAAGCCAGCGTAGCAGCGCCACACCTTCGGCAACGGCCACCACATTAGCGTCACGTACATGGGCGGAAACGCCGGCCTGTTCGGCGCCATAGGCGGAATTGATCTGATTGCCGATTAAAAACGCAATCATCGCGCTGCCGGATGGGCCGGTATTCACCGTGACATCCAGGCCATTGCGTTCAAAGAAGCCGCCTTCCTTCGCGATGTAGAATTGCGCGAAAGAGGGATCAACGCCGGTCGCGATGGTGATCTTGGCGGGCGCCTGCGCCGAAGCGGGCAGGATATAGGCGCCGGCAGCGGCGGCCGGCAGCGCCAGAAGTGAACGACGAAGCATGGTGAAATCTCCCTTTACACGGTTGCGTTGAAGCGCCCCGCAAAGGCGCGGATCAGAAAGCGAAAACTGCGATCGGTCGCAAAGCCCAACAGCCCAAGGGCCACCAGCGCCACAAAAATATCCTCAATCTGCATGAAGAGCCTGGCATCCCAGAGCATTTTGCCAAGCCCATCATTGGAAGCGATCAGCTCAGCCGCCACAATGGTGACGAAGGCATTGGACATCGCAAGCCGCATGCCCGTCAGGATATAGGGCACGGTCGCCGGCAGCGCGACCAGACCAAACACCTGCCAGCGATTGGCACCGAGGCATTGCGCCGCGCGTATCTTGTCCCGCCCCACCGCCCCCACGCCGGCAGCGGTTGAGATGATGACAACGAAGATGGTGGTATAGGCAATCAGGAAGACCTTGCTTTCCTCGCCAATGCCAAACCAGATCACCGAAACAGTGATCATCGCGACAGCCGGGATGAAGCGGAAAAATTCAGTCCAGGGTTCCAGCAGCCAGCGCACTGGCTTGAAGGACCCAATCGCGAGCCCAACCGGGATGCCAATCGCCGATCCCAGCAGAAACCCCTGCGCGATGCGCTTCAGAGACGCGACGATCTGTTCCTGCAGAATGCCATCTTCAATCAACATCCAACCGCGTGCCAGCACTGGCCCTGGCGGCGGGAACAGGGTGGATTTCACCAAATGGGCGGCGGCCAGATGCCAAATCAGGAATAGCAGGCCAAAGCCCGCGATATACCCGGCAATGGTGGTCAGGCGTTCAGTGCGCACCGTGAATCTCATCATGGATAAGGCCATGCACATTGCGGAAGACCCGCATGAAATCATCCGATGTGCGTTCCCGCGGGAAGGGCAGATCAACCGGCACAATAGCCTTCAGCGTGCCCCCTGGCCCGCGCCGCATGACGCCGATTCGGGTCGCCAGCGCGCAGGCCTCTTCAATGTCATGCGTGATGAAAAGCACGGTCTTTTTCGTCTCGGCCCAAATCCGGCTGAGTTCGCCCTGCAGCACCGCGCGTGTCATGGCATCCAGCGCGCCGAAGGGTTCATCCATCAACAGCATGCGCGGATCATTCGCCAGCGCACGCGCAATCTGGATGCGCTGCTTCATGCCGCCCGAAAGTTCCGAAGGGTGCTTTGCCCCCTGCCCGATCAGGCCCACCATACGCAGAAAATGTTCCGCCTTGGTGCGGCGTTCGGCCTTGCCCATGCCACGCAACCGGAGGCCGAAGCCGATATTGTCCAGCGCCGTCAGCCAATCATAAAGGCTGTCATGGCCCTGAAACACCACACCGCGATCAGCACCAGGCCCTTCTACCAGCGCGCCATCCAGCAGGATGCTGCCGGCGGTCGGCGCTTCAAACCCGGCCACCATGTTCAGTACCGTGGTCTTACCGCAGCCTGAAGTGCCGAGCAGGCAGAAGAACTCGCCCTCGGCCAAATCAAGGGAGAAATCGCACACAGCTTCCCAGGCGCCGGTGCGGCCCGAAAACACCTTGCCGACACCCTGTAGCGATACCAGCGCCACCTTTGTCCTCGTTTGTTACCATCCTCATTTAGGCGCGGGCGCCCAAACCGGCAACCCGGCTTCACGACCCGGCATGCCGGGTCTAGTCTCCGCCCGTGTAGAAGCAGGAGGAATGCTACATGCCGAATATGCTTGAAGGAAAGGTTGCCATTGTCACCGGCGCCGGGAACGGGATTGGCCGGGAAATCGCCATTATGATGACGGGCCAAGGGGCCAAGGTGATCATCAATGATGTAGGCGCATCGCTCTCCGGCGAAGGGCAGGATGCGACGCCGGCGCAGCAAACCAAGGCAATCATTGCCCAAAACGGCGGCACATCCGAAATCTGCACCGATAGCGTCGCCACCTGGGTGAGCGCGCAAAAGATCGTCCAATCGGCCATGGATCACTTTGGCCGCATTGATATTGTTGTGAATAATGCCGGCATTCTGCGCGACCAGATTTTCCATCGCATGACGCCGGAAGAATGGGATGCGGTGATTGCCGTGCATCTTTCCGGGTCATTTTATGTCTCCCGCGCGGCAGCGACGCATTTCCGCGCCCAGCAATCGGGCGCTTATGTGCATATGTCGTCCACCTCGGGCCTGATTGGCAATTTCGGCCAGGCGAATTACTCGGCGGCCAAGCTTGGCATTGCGGCGCTGTCCAAATCCATCGCGCTGGATATGGCGCGGTTCAATGTGCGGTCCAATTGCATCGCCCCCTTCGCCTGGAGCCGGATGACAGGCTCGATCCCCGCTGAAACGCCGGAACAAAAGCGCCGCGTGGAACGCATCATGCGCATGACGCCGGATAAGAACGCGCCGCTCGCGGTATTTCTTGCTTCCGATGCAGCGAAGGATGTGACGGGGCAGATCTTCTCGCCCCGCATGAATGAGGTCTTCGTCTACAGCCAATCCCGCCCGATCCGCGGCATTCACCGCAGTGAAGGCTGGACCCCGGAAATGATCGAAGAATATGCGCTGCCCGCGCTGAAGCCCGCTTTCTCGGCGCTTGAGCGTTCCGGCGATGTCTTCTGCTGGGACCCGGTCTGAAGCCGTTCCTTTCCGCTGCGCTGGCGCTGCTCGTCCCGGGAACAGGGCGCGCAGCCGCCACGGCGCCGGAGATTCTGGCGGCGGCGCAGCGCCTGCCGCCAAGCGGCGCCCTGGAAGCGATTGATGCGGCGGCAGCCTGCGGCTTCGCGCCCAATGCGCGCCATCTTGGGCCATTGCCGGCGCGGCTTGCCAGGCCTAGGCCGGCGGCGGTCGTGATCTTTGCCGGGCTGGATGGCGTGCCGGAAGCCGATCGCGCCGTACTGATCCGCCCCACGCGGGAATTGCTGGCGCGCCATGCGGTGCGTGAACGCATCCAGGCCGGGCGCGTTTCGCTGCATGATCACGGCTTGAACACCCTGCTGGAGACCGCGCAGGAAATCGCTTTCCTGGCGCTGCATGTCGCGCCACCTGACGAACCACCTGAGGGCTGTGTCGCCCTCGCCTTGAATTGATGGATTGAGCTCATGGATCGCCTTGCCTCTGCCCTGCTAAACCCGCGCCGCATTGCGCTGATTGGCGGATCATCGGACCCGAAGCGCCTGACGGCGCGCGCGCAGGTCTATCTGCGCAAGCATGGCTTTACTGGAGAGCTTTTCCCGATCAATCCAAGTGCCGAGACCATCCTTGGCGAAGGCGCCTATCCGCGGCTTGCCGATGTGCCGGGGGAGATTGATCTCGCTTATCTGCTGCTGGGTACACAGCATGTGGAAGGCCAGATCGCAGCGGTTGCCGAAAAGCGCATTTTGGTCGCGGCGATCCTGGCCGATGGTTTTGCCGAAGCCGGGCCGGAAGGCCGCGCCTTGCAGGAAAGGCTTTTGGCAACAGCGAAAGCGGCAGGTGTGCGGCTGCTTGGCCCGAATTCCATGGGCCTTATCAATTTGAACGCGCGCACCGCCTGTTCGGTCAATGCGGCGCTGGAAGCCGATAGCCTGCCCGCCGGGCGCATCGCGCTCGTTTCGCAATCCGGTTCCATGATGGGTGCCATAATGGCGCGTGGTGCGCCGCGCGGGATCGGCTTTTCGCATCTGATCGGCACCGGCAACGAAGCCGATCTGACCGCGAGTGAAATCGCCGGCATGCTGGTGGAAGACCCGGACGTTGATGCCGTGCTGCTGTTTCTGGAAGCGATTCGCGCGCCGGAAAAACTCGCTGCCGCAGCGCGCCGCGCCCATGAGCTCGGCAAACCGATCATTGCCCTCAAGCTAGGCCGATCAAGCTTCGGCGCGGAGCTGGCGGGCAGCCATACCGGCGCGCTGACGGGGTCTGATGCGGCGGCGGATGCCTTCTTCCGTGCCAATGGGATTTCGCGTGTGAAGATGATTGAAGCGCTGCTGGAAGCGCCCGCCTTGTTCATTGGGCGGAAGCCCTTGGCCAAGCCGCGACGCACCATTTCGGTCATGACGACCACGGGGGGGGGTGGTGCCATGGCGGTGGATGCCTTGGGCGTTGTCGGTATTGAAACCTGCCCGCCCGATGCCGCGGCCGTGGCCGGGCTGGAAGCGGCGGGCCTGCCGCATCACGGGCGGATGATTGATGTGACGCTGGCAGGCACACGGGCCGATAAGGTGAAAGCGGCGCTTTCGGCCCTCGCCGCCGATGCGGGCACGGATATGGTGCTCTCCGTGGTGGGCTCTTCCGCGCAATTCCGCCCGCATGATGCGGTGGCGGGGATTACCGGCGCGGTGACGGCCGGGCTTGGCAAGCCCATCGCGGCCTTTCTGGTGCCGCAGGCGGATGCGTCGCTCCGGCTGCTAGGGGAGGCCGGCATCCCCGCCTTCCGCACGCCGGAGTCCTGCGCCGATGTGATCCGCGCCTTTTTCGATTGGCGCGCCCCGCGGGCCGAGGCCCCAGCGCCCTCCATCAGCCACGCCATCCCTGCCCAACCGGATGAGGCTGATGCACGCCGACTTTTCGCGGCTTTCGGCCTGGATAGCCCCTTTGCTGTGATGGCTGCACCTGATGCGGTGCCAGTGGGGCTGCGCTATCCCGTCGCGATCAAGATCCTCTCGCCCGATCTGGCGCATAAGACGGAAGTGGGTGGCGTGGCGCTCAATATCCCCGATCCCGTGGCGCTGGAGGCCGAGGCCGCTGCGATGCTGACACGCGTCAGGGCACGCGCCCCGGCGGCGCGCATCACCGGGTTTTTGGTGCAGCCCATGGTGAAGGGCCTGGCTGAGGCGATCATCGGCTTCCGGCGAGACCCGGAGGCAGGCCCCATCATCCTGGTCGGCGCCGGCGGCATCATGGCGGAATTGCACCGCGATACGGCGCTCCGCCTCGCCCCGGTGGATGAGGCAGAAGCGCGGGCCATGATCGCGGATGTGAAGGGGCTGAAGCCAATCGCCGGCTGGCGCGAGCTGCCGCTCGGCGATTTGGATGCGCTGGCCTGCGCGGTGGTGGCCGCGTCGCGCCTCGCGACCCATCCGGGCGTGGCCGAGGCAGAAATCAACCCGCTGATCATTCATGCCAAAGGCCAGGGCGTGACAGTGGCGGATGCCTGGGTGGTGCCCGCTTCCCCTTGATGGCGCGCGGTGCCAGTTTGGCGTCATGAAGCCCGAAGACCTGATCCGCGCCCGCTACGGCGCCCTGCCCTTCACCCCACCCGAGGCGATTCCGCCCGCGCTTGCGGCGTTATTGGATCGGCGCGTCACGCGCCGCTATGCCGCTGATGCGGTGACTGACGCGCTATTGGATACGGTATTGGCGGCGGCACAATCCGCGCCGTCGAAATCCGATTTGCAGCAATATTCGATCATCGTGACGCGTGATCCGGTGAAGATCGCCAAGGTTGCCGATTGGATCGGCACCATGCCCTGGATCAAGGATGCGCCGGTGCTGCTGATTTTCTGCGGCGATATGCGGCGCGGCCAGGCCGCTTGTGCCCTTCAAGGGCGCGAACACGCCAACAACAACTTGGATACCTTCCTGAATACGGCGGTTGATGCGGCATTGGCGCTTGGTGCAACCATTGCGGCGGCTGAGGCAGCGGGGCTTGGCACTTGCCCCATTTCCTATGTGCGCAGCCATATCGAAAAAGTGGCACCTTTGTTTGCGCTGCCGAAAAGGGTTTATCCGGTGGCGGGGCTTTCGCTAGGCTGGCCTGCCGCGCGC
This sequence comes from Alphaproteobacteria bacterium, assembly GCA_016869715.1. GTDB lineage: Bacteria > Pseudomonadota > Alphaproteobacteria > Acetobacterales > Acetobacteraceae > Neoroseomonas. Next base: position 58,251 of record VGDM01000003.1, on the reverse strand, counting down.
AATGACATCACGCCGCGCCTGCCGCCATCTGTCGTGATCCATCGCGAAGCCTATTCCAGCGCGGCGGAAGTGGAAGCGATTGCGGCTTATGATGCGCTGCGGCCCAAGCAAAAGCCGCGCTATCCAGAAATCCATGGGCCGGCGCCCGAAGGCTGTTCCTGGTCCGAGAACGCCGCGCGGCAATTATCGGTGCCGGAGCGCTTTGGCTTCCGCGCCTGGCTGCGAAGCCGGGGGTTTGACCTTGACTGACCGCCCGCGTCGTGAAGACCCGACCGCCGATAATCCCGGTGGCGCCGATGCTGAAGGCAAGCGGAGCCCGCGCGCCCGCACCGCGCGCCCGCGTGATGCTTCCAGCCTGATTGTTTGGCGCCGAAGCCGCAAAGGGCCAGAATTGCTTATGGGCAAGCGCCATGCCGGGCATCGCTTCATGCCTGATGTGATGGTCTTTCCCGGTGGGCGCGTTGACCCTGATGATCATCGCGGCCCTGCCATCAGTGAATTGCATGAGGACGCCCGGCGCTTGCTGGAACGGCGTGCGACGCCAGCGCGGGCGCGGGCGCTTGGCATCGCGGCAGCGCGGGAATTGTTTGAGGAAACAGGTCTCTTTTTAGGTGAAAAGCGCGGTGATGGTGTGGCGGCGGCGCTCGGCGTCTTGGATTATTTGTGCCGCGCCATCACGCCAACGGGCAGGCCCATTCGCTTCCATGCGCGGTTTCTGGTGGCACCCGCGGATGCGGTGCATGGGGAGATAAAAGGTTCGGGCGAATTGGAAAAGCTCGGCTGGTACAGTCCGGAAGCGGCGCATGCCCATAATGTCGCGACCATCACGGCGCGGGTGATGGGGGAGTTTTTGGCCTGGCTGGCGCTGCCCGAAGCGGCGCGTGCCAAACGCGAGTTGATCGTGTTTCGCGGCATGGATGACAGGCGGGTGGAACGTTAAATTGCCGCTGACGCGCATACTGCCATGCTGCAAGCCGCACTTGCCTTGCAACAGTGGGGCGATTTCAAGGAAGCGCGCCGCAAATATGAAAGCATCATCGCGCGTGACCCGCGCAACTTCAACGCGCTGGAACTTTGTGGCGTGGAGGCCATCCAGCAGGAAGCCTATCGCGATGCGGTCCAGCTGCTTCGGCGCGCCTTGGCGCTGCGCAGCAATGACGCACCGGTGCTGACAAATTTCGGCATCGCCCATCAGAAATTGGGTCAAACTGCCGATGCCTTGGAATGTTTCGACAAGGCCATCGCTTCCAAGCCGGATTTCGCCAGCGCGCACCATAATCGCGCGAATGTGCTGCGAGAGGCAAAGCGCTTAAAAGGAAGCACGAGAAAGCTATCATCGCGCCATCACGCCGCAACCGGACAATTACCTTATTCATGCCAATCATGCTTTGGTGCTTAATGATTTGGATGAGCATGAAGCCGCGCTTGAAGCCCTGGCGAAGGCGCTGGCGCCGCGCCTGGAATATCCGACAGCGCATTTCCGCAAGGGCGAAATCCTGCTGGAATTGGACAAGCCCGCGGTAGCGCTTGCCGCCTTTGATCACGCAGTGAGGCTGCGCCCGGATGATGGGGAGTTTCTAATTGGCCGCGGCAAGGCCCCGATGGCCATGGAGCGGCATGAGGAAGGGCTTACCAGCCATCGCTGCGCCATTGAATTGGCGCCCAGGAAGCCAACCTCCCTTTATGCTTCTGGCCTCGCTTTTCTTTCCATCAACCGCAACAGGGCGGCGATGGCCTGCTTTGAAGAAGCCCTGGCGCTGAAGCCAGATTATGTCTAAGCCGATGTCAGCAGTGCCTACATCCAAAAGGATCTCGGGCTGCATTACAAGGCCTTGGTCCAGGTGGAACGCGCCATCAAGGCCAAAGCTGATGACCGCGATGCCCGTCTCTGCAAGGGATCCATTCTTACGGCGGCCTATCGGACGCAGGAAGCGCTTGAAATCTACCAGAGCTTGGGCAGGCGCCAGCCCGATGATGCGCATGTCCAATCCCTGATCGACCAAACGCTGAACGCGCTCAATCAGGGCGATGAAGCGGATCTGGCCTTGCGGCAGGCTGTCGCCTTGATTGCCGGCAATGATGAGAACGCCGAGCACATTGAAGCCATTTACGCTGCAGTGAATAGGGTAAGTCTGCTACCAGCAGCCTATCGCGATGAAGCGGAGCTCGTAGCGCGGCGCGAGGAATTCCTTCGCGCACTTCACCATGCACAGGATCTTTTGCAAGCGACCGCTGTGCACAGCAAGATGATGAAAACCCCTTTACCACCACCGCCCTTGGTACGAACGGCTTTTATGTCGCCTATCAGCAGGAAAATGATGTGGCGCCGAATACGCTACTATCCGATTGCATCAGCCGCATGTGGGTCATCCCGGCGCACCCGGCGCGAGAGGCGCCACGCAAGCCAGGCCCCATGCGCTTTTGGATCGCTTCCGAAAAGCTCTATCACCATAACGGTTCAAGCTGGGCACTGCCCTGGCTCAAGCATCTGCCGCCCGATTATCAGTTTTTTTCTTACGCCTTTCACGGCCTGCATGATGATGTTTCCCATGGTTTTGCTGAGTAAGGGACACATCGGCGGCTTGCCTTTGATAGGGGCAGCATTGCCAAGACCATTGCCACCATGCGCGCCGATGATCTGGATTTCCTCATGCTGCCCGATATCGGCATGACACCTTCGAGCCGCATTCTGTCCTTGCATCGCATCGCACCCATTCAATTCAACGCCTGGGGGCACCCCGTCACTGGCAATTCGCCGGCGATGGATTTCTATCTGTCGAGCGATCTGATGGAACCGGATGATACCACTTCGCATTATTCGGAAACACTGATCCGCCTGACCAATCTGGCGCTTTATCTGGAACCGGCAAACAATACGCCGCCAGTCAACGATTTTCCGCTGCAAGAAGGACGCGTACTTTATGATGGCCGTCTGCAATCGCTGTTCAAATACCTGCCGCGCCACGATGATATCTTGCCGCGCATCGTGGCCGAGGTGCCGCAGGCGCTGTTCGTCTTTATTGAAGGCATGTCGCCACATATGACGGGCATCACCCGCACCCAGCCTGATGCCGCCTTCGTCAAGGCGGGGCTTTCAGCTGCCGAGCATGTGGTGTTTCTGCCGCGGATGGATGGCGAAGAATTCGATGCCCTCACGCGGCGCATGGATATCCTGGTGGATTCACTGGGTTGGAGAAGCAGCAATACCACGCTAGGCGCCATCGAAGCGGGCGTGCCGCTCATTACCTGTCCGGGCGCCTTCATGCGGGGGCGGCACAGCTTTGCCATGTTCCGGATGATGGACATGCCGTCCGCCATCGCGCGCGATACGGATGAGATGGTGCGCAACCTGTCGCCCTTGGGCAGGAGTCGGATCGCCGCCAAGCCATGCGCGAAGAATTGGGGCAGCGGAAGGAAGCGTTTTAGGCGGATAAAAGCCTGATCGTGGCCTTGGACGGGTTCCTCAAGGATCAATTTGCCAAATTATAGGGTGACACCCCTCACCCCGCCCGACGACGTGGTTCCGATAGCATCATCCCACCAAGCTTCAGCCCGCCACCGCACAGCGCCAGCAGCGCCACCGCAGCATGTGAAAAACGCGCTGGCGCTGTGGCATCGCCCAGCACAAGCGCCACCAGCACCAGATCACACAGAACACCCGCACCAATCAATCCAAGGGTAAACATTTACCTGCTCACGCATCGATCAGGCTTTCCTTAAATCTGCCCAGCGGGGCAGCAGCGCGACCAGAGCAAGGCAGTTTCGTGGCAAGCTGCCATGGACAGACGCCCCCACATCTGAGAGTGTCGGATCGCTCGATTGTATAAACAAGGAGGTTCCCATGCGCCGGTTTCTGGTCGCTGCCTTGCTTTCCGCTGCCCTTGCCGGCCCTGCCTTGGCCCAGGGGCAACCGCCGCTTCGCTGCGGCGTTGATGGCACTTTCGCACCCCATGCCTTCCCCTCGCTCCAGGGTGGCGTGCAGGGGTTCCAGATTGACCTGTTCCGCGAAGTCGCCAAGCGGATGGGGCGGGAGATTGTGATCGAAAGCGCGTCCTTCTCCGGCCTTATTCCGGCCATGAATGCGGGGCGCTATGATTTCCTTTGTGCCCCCACCACGGTAACGCCGGCGCGCGCCGAAGCGCTGCTGTTCACCGAGGGCTATATCTGGACCGAATTGCAATTCGGCATCCGCCGTGGCACGCCGCCGATCAAGTCCGAGGAAGATCTTCGCGGCAAGACCATCAGCGTGAACAAGGGTACGCCCTATGAAAACTGGGTCACGGCCAATGCGCAGCGCCTGAACCTGACGCTGCTTGCCTTTGATACGCAGCCCGATGCGGTGCAGGCCGTGATCCAGGGCCGTGCCTATGCCAACCTGTCCGGCAATACGGTGGTCCGGTATTCGGCGTCTCGCACCCCGCAATATATTGCGGATTTCGTGCTGCCGGGTTCGCGCATGCATTGGGGCACACCCTTTCGCAAGGACAGCGCTACCATGCGCAACGAGGTGGAAGATGTGCTAACCTGCATGAAGCGCGATGGCACCATCGCGACGCTTTCCGAAAAATGGTTCGGGAATCGCCCCGGCCCCGACCAGGCAGAGGTGATGGAATTCCCGGGTTATGGTCCGCCGGGTCTGCCAGGCCATGACCCCACGCCGCAGAATCCGCGCTGCTGATGGCGTTGAACGATAGGGCGCGGCGGGCATGACCCCCGCCCGGCCCATTGTTGAAGCGCGCGCCATCCACAAGCATTTCGGCGCCCTGCATGTGCTGCGGGGCGTGGATTTCACGGTGGAAGAACGCCAGCTTGTCTTTGTGATTGGGCCATCCGGGTCCGGCAAATCCACCCTGCTGCGCTGCCTCAATCGATTGGAGGAACCTTCCAGCGGTTCCATTATCGTGGATGGCGTAGACATGCTGGATGCGCGCACGGACATCAACAAGGCGCGGCAAAGAATTGGCATGGTGTTCCAATCCTTCAACCTCTATCCGCATATGACAGCTCTTGGGAATGTTATGCTGGCGCTGCGCAAGGTGCAGGGGCTGGAAAAGGCAGAAGCCGAAGCACGGGCGCAGCGCGCCTTGGATCGCGTGCATTTGGCGGATCGTGCGGATCACTACCCCAATCAGCTTTCTGGTGGGCAGCAGCAGCGCGTGGCCATTGCGCGGTCCATCGCGCTTGAACCGCGCGTCATGCTGTTTGATGAGCCAACCAGCGCGCTTGATCCGGAATTGGTAGGCGGCGTTTTGGCCGTGATGCGCGAATTGCGCGGAGACGGCATGACCATGGTGGTGGTCAGCCATGAAATGAGCTTCGCCCGCGCCGCCGCGGATCGCGTGGTCTTTATGGCCGATGGCGAGATTCTGCAACAAGGCCCGCCAGCCGAACTGTTCAGCGCACCGCGCCATGAGAGGCTCCGCGCCTTCATCAGCCAGATCGAGCGGCACTGACCCGCCATGACCGGCTGGGAACGCTTTACCGACAGCTTCTTCAATGCGCGCGTCATGGCGCAGTATCTGCCGAAGATCATTGAAGGCTTTGGGCTGACGATTCTGCTCGCCCTGTGCATCATCGCCGCCGGGCTGATAGCGGGACTTGCTCTGGCAGTCCTGCGGGCGCTAGAGCTGCGCCCGCTCAATTGGCTGATCATTTTTCTGGTGGATTTGTTCCGCGCCCTGCCGCCGCTGGTCATCATCGTGCTGCTATTCTTCGGCCTGCCCAGCATGGGGATGGAGCTTTCCGGCTTTGCCTCTGCCTGGCTTGCACTCACGCTGGTACTGATGGCGTTTTCGGAGGAGATTTTCTGGGCCGGCATTACCAGCGTACCCAAGGGGCAATGGGAAGCGGCGCGCTCAACGGGGCTGAATTTCCTGCAAGCACTGGGCTATGTGGTGCTGCCGCAGGCGCTGCGCCTGACCATCCCGCCGCTGACGAACCGCACCATTGCGATTACCAAGGGCACGGCGCTCGCTTCCGTGGTGGCGGTGCCGGATATTCTGGGCGCAGCGAGTTCCGGGCTTTCCCATTCCTTCAACCCATCGCCGCTGACACTCGGCGCGCTGGCCTATCTGGTGCTGTTCTTTCCCGTGGTCCTGCTGGGCCGCTGGATTGAAACGCGCTTTGCCTGGAAGCGTTGAGCATGCAGGGTTTCCTTGAAGCCTTCCTGAATTGGGAGATCATGCGCGAAGCCTCCCCCATCCTCTGGCAGGGGCTACGTGCAACGCTATTGCTGTCGCTCCTGGTGGTGCCACTCGGGCTTCTGGGCGGGATTATTCTGGCGGTGCTGTCCACCCTGCCCCATGCCTGGGTGCGCTGGCCGCTTAGGGTTTGGGTGGATACGTTTCGCGCCCTGCCGCCTTTAGTGCTGCTGATTTTCATCTTCGCCGGCTTGCCCTTTCTGGGCCTGGAAATCAGCGCTTGGAGCGCGGTGGCGATCGGGTTTTTCCTGAACACTGGCGCCTATTACGGCGAGATTCTGCGCGCCGGCATTGAAAGCGTCCCCCACGGCCAGGTGGAAGCCGCGCGCAGCACGGGGCTGACTTCGGCACAAACCATGCGCTTCATTGTCCTACCCCAGGCGGTACGCAATGTGCTGCCTGATCTGATTTCCAACACGCTGGAGGTGGTGAAGCTTACCTCCATCGCGTCCGTCGTCGCGCTGCCCGAATTGCTGTTCCAGGCGCGGCAGGCGCAAAGTGTCACCTATAACGCATCGCCGATTGTTGCGGCGGCGATCATTTACTTCATCCTGCTTTGGCCGGTGGTGCGGTTGCTCAGCCGACTTGAGAATAAGCAATTGGCAGCGCGGCGCTGACACCCCGCCGCCTATTTCACCGCATAGACATCATAGCAAGGCCCGCTTGGTGGGCGCTGGCCCACACCGACAGCCACGATCTTGTTCATCCAAGCCAGATCAGTCGCGCCGGTTTCAAAGCGGATCAGCGTGCGGAAATAAATCTCGGATGGGTCAAGGGTTTCACCCGCCGCGAGCCTCGTAAGCGCCGCCGGTGAGCCATGGCGAATGCCATTATAGGCGGTATAGACCATGCTGCCGGAGGCAGTGCGAATGGTCAGCCGCACATCAATCTGCGCCGAGCCATCCGGGTCAACGCGGAGCCAATCCGCCGCCGATCCCGGCATGATTTCCCCAGTGAGCTTCGGCCCAACCACCGTGCCACCCGTCACCGGCACAATGCGAAGCTCCCCATTGCGGGTTGGGCCAATCATTTGCGGCGTGCCGACACCAAGCGCCATGCGGAACAAATATTCGGATTGCAGGGGCAATGGGGTCATGGGCGTTTCTCCTTACCGGCCCAGCATGGCCCGGCTCAGCGTTGCCGCCAAGGCAGGCCGGAAGCCTTCCACCCGGCTGCACTTCCCCGATGCCCCGCGCCATCCACCGGGCCTTCGAAGCCATCCGCAACATTGAAGGCGTGGGCGAAGCCCGCTGCCTGCGCTGCCTGCCCCGCGGATTGAGACCGCGCACCGGATCGGCAGATGAGATAAAGCTTCTGCCCAGGCGTCAGCCCCGCCGACTGCAAATCCTCGGCAAAGCCGCCATTCACCTGCATGGAGGGATACATTTGCCAGGGAATCAGCACGACTTGCTTGCCGAGTGCCGTGAGGTCCGGCAAGCCAACAAAGTTCCATTCCGCATCGGTGCGCACATCAATCAGCACGGCATCCTGATCGGCGGCCAAGGCATCCCAGGTGTCCTTGGGGCTGATATCGGGCACGGGGGGCATGGCGGGGACTCCTGTTCCTAGGTTCGGCCGGCATCTTGCCACAGGCTGGGGCTTTGCGTGTAGGGTTTCCTTGTAGAGCCTAGGTCACACCCAGCCAGCCAAAGGGGGAAGCTATGTTGGGATTGATGCAGGATTGGCCCTTGCTGATGCATAAGGTGCTGGACCACGCCGCCATCCAGCATCCGGGGCGAGAGATCATCAGCCGTTCTGTCGAAGGCCCCTTTCATCGCACGAATTACCGCGACGTTCGGGCGCGTGCGCTTCGTGTTGCGCAGCGCCTGCAGCGCGATGGCGTCCAACTTGGCGATCGGGTGGCGACCCTTGCCTGGAATACATGGCGGCATTTGGAAGCATGGTATGGAATCACCGGCATTGGCGCCATTTACCACACGGTCAATCCGCGACTTTTCCCGGATCAGATCGTCTGGATCCTAAACCATGCCGGATCGCGCGTGCTGATGCTGGACCTCACCTTCATCCCACTCATTCAACAATTGGCGCCGAAGCTTGAGCATATCGAACGCTTCATCATCCTGACCGATGGCGCGCATTTGCCCGAAACAGGGCTCTGCAATGCCGTGGCCTATGAGGATTGGCTGGCGGAAGCGGATGGCGATTTCGCCTGGGCGAGCTTTGACGAAAGAACCGCTGCCGGGCTTTGCTACACCTCAGGCACCACGGGTGATCCCAAGGGCGTGCTTTATTCACACCGGTCCAATGTGCTGCATGCGCTGGCCTGCAATCAGGTGGATTGCCTGGGGCTTGGTGTCGCCGACCGCGTCATGCCCGTGGTGCCGATGTTCCACGCCAATGGCTGGTCCTTGCCGATTGCTGCACCTTTGGCCGGCGCTACGCTGGTGCTGCCTGGCGCCAAGCTGGATGGCGCTTCCGTGCATGAAATCATCACCGAAACGCAGGTGAATTTCTCTGCCGCCGTGCCGACAGTTTGGATGATGCTGCTGCAACATATGGAAGCGACTGGGGCGCGGATTGATACCTTGAAGCGCGTGGTGATTGGCGGTTCCGCCTGCCCTGCTGCGATCACGAAAACCTATCAGGAAAAACACGGTGTGCGCGTCATCCACGCCTGGGGTATGACGGAGATGTCGCCGGTTGGCACCACCTATCAACGCAAACCCGAAATCGGCGGGCTTGATCCCGAAGCGGCATTGGCGCTGCAGGCCAAGCAGGGCTGTCCGCCCTTCACGGTAGAGATGAAAATCACCAATGATGCCGGCCAGGATTTGCCCTGGAATGGCGAGGTTTTCGGCCGCCTCAAGGTGCGCGGCCCCGCCATTACGCGCAATTACTTCCGGCGTGAGAATGACGCCGTTCTGGATGCGGATGGCTTTTTCGATACCGGGGATGTCGCGACCATTGATGCACACGGCTTTATGGAAGTGACCGACCGATCCAAGGATGTGATCAAATCCGGTGGCGAATGGATATCTTCCATCGCGCTGGAAAACGCCGCGGTTGGTTATCCTGGTGTCGCGGAAGCGGCTGTTGTTGCCATGCATGATCCGAAATGGGATGAACGCCCGCTGATGATCCTGGTCATGAAGCCCGGCGCCGCCGCGCCTGATCTGGCCGCCATGAATGGCTTCCTGACTGATAAGGTCGCGAAATGGTGGCTGCCGGATGATCTCGTGGTGGTGAATGAAATTCCCCACACGGCAACTGGCAAGATATTAAAAACAAAGCTGCGCGAGGCCTTCAAGGATCACCGCCCCGCCAGCCGATAAGCGGACCCCATGCCGCGCAGGCCATGGCGCCTGCGCAGCTCGCGCATTCAGACCGTGGAAATATCTGGAGCGTCGGGGTTCTTCATGCCGACAACATGATAGCCGCTATCCACGTGATGCACTTCACCCGTCACGCCACCAGAAAGATCGGACAGCAAATACAAACCCGCACCACCCACTTCTTCAATCGTCACATTGCGGCGCAGCGGTGAATTATACTGGTTCCATTTCAGAATATAGCGGAAATCGCCAATGCCACTCGCGGCCAGGGTCTTGATCGGGCCGGCGCTAATGGCGTTCACGCGAATGCCGGCCTGACCCAAATCGGTTGCCATATAGCGCACGCTGGCTTCCAAGGCGGCCTTCGCCACCCCCATGACATTGTAATGCGGTGTCACGCGCTCAGCACCCAGATAGGAAAGGGTGAGTTGTGCGCCCCCCCGCTTCATCAGCGCGGCGGCGCGGCGGCCAACGGCCACGAAGGAATAGCAGGAAATATCCATCGCCTGCAGAAAGGCGTCCCGCGGCGTGTCCAGGTAGCGCCCGCGCAGATACTGCTTATCAGCAAAGCCAATGGCATGGACCAGAAAATCCAACCCGCCCCAGGCCTGCTCGACCGCGCCAAAGGCAGCATCCATATCGGCATCATCGGCTACATCGCAGGGTACCACGAGGCTTGAGCCCAGGCTTCCCGCCAGCGGGCGTACGCGCTTTTCCAGCGCTTCCCCCTGATAGGTGAAGCCAACCTGCCCGCCTTGGGCGGCAATGGCCTGCGCAATGCCCCAGGCGATGGACCGGTCATTCGCCACCCCCATGATCAGGCCGCGCTTGCCGGCCATCAGGGTGCCTTTGGGGATGCTGGGGGCGGGATCAGCGTCGTTCATTGGTAGCGGGACCATCCGGATTTGCGCATTTGGCGATCTGCCATGGCGCCGGATGCCGGGCAAGGGCCTTGTCCTTTCGCAAAGCCTCCCGATACAGGGCTTGAGAAGGAGAATCCCATGGACGGCACCGCAACCACTACTGAAGACCCCTATGCCCTGTTTCAGGATTGGATGGCGGAAGCCACCAAGGGAGAGATCAATGACCCGAATGCAGTCTGCCTGGCCACCGCCACGCCGGATGGCAGGCCATCGGCGCGCATGGTGCTGCTGAAGGGCGTGGATGTGCGGGGTTTTGTTTTCTATACCAACCTCGATAGCCGCAAGGGCGGCGAATTGGCCGCCAATCCCTTTGCCGCGCTATGCTTTCACTGGAAGACACTCCAGCGCAGCATTCGCGTGGAAGGCCAGGTGGAGCAGGTCTCGGATGCCGAGGCGGATGCCTATTATGCGTCGCGCGCGCGCACCTCGCGCCTTGGGGCTTGGGCGTCCAAGCAATCGCGCCCGCTGGAAAGCCGCTTTGCCCTGGAAAAGGCGGTGGCCGAATACGGGCTAAAATATGCGGTGGGCGAGATCCCGCGCCCTCCCTTCTGGTCCGGCTTTCGCGTACTGCCGGCACGGATTGAATTCTGGCGCGACATGCCTTTCCGGCTGCATGAACGCCGGGTGTTTCACCGTCATAGCGCGGGCTGGCGGTTGGAAGCCCTCTATCCGTGACGCTCGCCGCCGGCATACCCCAGAACCAGGCGAAAGTGGCCGCCTTTCTAGAGCAGCTTGCCGGCGCCGCGCCCATTCAGACCCATAGCTCAGCAATTTTTGTCGGGCGGGAGACTGCCTGGAAGGTAAAGAAGGCCGTCGCGCTGGGGTTTCTTGATTTCAGCACCCTGGCTGCGCGGACGCATTTCTGCCGCCGGGAATTGGAGCTGAACCAGCCGGCCGCCCCCGGGATTTACTGAGATGTGGTGGCCATCACCCGCGCCCTTGATGGCCGCTTGCAGGAAGGCGGGGCGGGGGAGGCGGTGGAATGGGTGCTCCGCATGGCGCCGATCCGGGCCGACGAGTTCCTGGATGCGGTGGCGGCGCGGGGCGGGCTGACGCCGGCCTTGCTGGATGCCCTGGGCGACGCGGTTTTTGCGCTCCATCAGTCAGCGCCCAAGGCGGAGGTGCCGGATGCGCCTGGCGCCATGGAGGCCGTGCTATCTAACAATCTGCGCGCCGCCCGCGCGGCGGGGTAGCCGGAGGCCACGATTGCGCCTTTGGCCGCACGCTTTCAGACAGCGCTGCAAGCCGCTGCGCTCTTGCTTACCGCCCGCGCGGCATAAGGCCGCATCCGGCGCTGCCATGGCGATCTGCATTTCGGGAATCTGTGCCTTTGGCAGGGCAAGCCCACCCCCTTTGACGCTTTGGAATTCGATGAGGCTTTGGCGCGGATTGATACCGGCTATGATCTCGCCTTCCTGTTGTTGGATTTGGACCAGCTGGCGGGGCGGGCGGCGGCGAATCGCGTGCTGAACCGCGCTTTGGCGCGGTCGGGCGATTATGGGGCACTTGGGCTTCTACCGCTCTGGCTTGCGCTCTGCGCCCTGGTGCGCGCGCATGTTGAAGCCGCACTTGGGCGAGATGGCGTGTTACTGCTGGGCGCCGCCAAGGAGTATCTGGCGCCGCCGCTGCCCAGCCTGATTGCGGTGGGCGGGCTGCAAGACTTGGGCAAATCCACCTTGGCGCGCGGCTTGGCCCCTTCGCTTGGCGCCGCACCGGGCGCCCTGCTTTTGCGGTCAGATGAGCTGCGCAAACGGCGCTTCGGCATGGCACCGGAAGCGCCTCTGCCGGCCCAGGCCTATACCGAGGCCATCAGCACCGCCATACATGAAGAATTATTCATGATTGCCGAGGCCGCGCTGCGCCAGGGCCATGCGGTTGCATTGGATGCGATGTTTCTGGACGCGGGGCATCGTCGGCAGGCGGCAGAAATCGCGGCGCGTGTCGGCGTGGCTTTTCAGGGCTTTTAGCTTGAAGCGCCAATGGAAATTCTGAAATCGCGCATCCTGGCGCGGCGCGGCGATGCCTCTGATGCGACCATTGCCGTGCTGGAATGCTCAGCCCAGGCTGACCCCAGCGCAATTGATTGGCACCGGCTGGATGCGGCCGGCGATGCGCTGGGTGCCGTGCGTCAGGCCCTTGGCCTCGTGGGCTGAAATATGCGCTAATCCGTTCCATATCTAGGACGACGTAGAACAAAACCAAAGTAATGAGGAGGCATGGCCATGGCCTATCGCCGTCTTTTGCTGCCGCTGACCGGCACCGCCGCGGGGGAATCCGCCCTCGGCGCCGCTTTGATTGCCGCGCGCATTTGGGGCTCACACGTGCATTGCCTGCATGTGCGCGTGGATGCGCGCGATGTTGCGCCGCTCGCCGGGGAAGGGCTTTCCGGCGCGATGATCGAAGAAATGATGGCCGCCACTGAGCGCGAAAGCGGGGAGAGGGCGGATCGCGTCAAAAACCTGTTCCAGAAATTCACCGCCAATTTGGGCGATGTGACACTCGCCGATAATCCCGACACGGCGGCAAAAACCATTGGCCCCACGCTTTCCTTCGAAGCCATGGTGGGGCGGGAGGAAGATGTCGTCGCACAGCAATCACGGCTTTACGATCTGGCCGTGGTGCCGCACCCCGAAGCGGGAGAGGATGTATCGAGCAGCGATGCGCTGCACGCCATCCTGTTCGATTCCGGCCGTCCCGTATTGATTGCGCCCCGCACACCGCCGGCGGCGATTGGCACACGCATTTGCATCGCCTGGAACGGCACGGCGGAAAGTGCGGCGGCGGTGGCGGCGGCGCTCCCTTGGCTGCATCAGGCCAAGGCAGTGCGTATTCTCTGCGCCGATGAATATCAGCGCCGTGGCCCGAAGGCCGAGGGCATTCAGGCCTATCTCCGCTGGCATGGCATTGAGGCAGAACTCGCGCCCTTCAAGCCGCAAACCCGCGATGTGGGCGCTGGGCTTTTGGGTGCGGTGCGCGATTTCGGCGCCGATATGCTTTCCATGGGCGCTTATAGCCATTCCCGCCTGCGGCAATTGATCCTGGGCGGCGTGACGCGCCATGTGCTGGAGAATGCAGAAATTCCCGTGCTGATGTGCAGATGAGTTTTGGGGGCGCATAACAGTCTTGCGCGGGCGGTATGGCGCCGCCCGCCGCGCGCCCCTATTTGCACCGCAAGGGTCACAAGCGGCCAGATGGGATCACCATGATCGAACTCCGTTCCTTTGATAGCCTGGGCAAGGCGAATTTCGGTTGGCTCAATGCCAATCACCATTTCTCCTTCGGGCATTACCGCGATGCTGCGCGCATGAATTGGGGGCGGCTCCGGGTTTGGAATGATGATGAAATCGCGCCCGGCACGGGGTTTGACCCGCACCCGCATCGGGATATGGAAATCATCACCTATGTCCGGCAGGGCGCCATTACCCATAAGGACAGCATGGGCAATGAAGGCCGCACCGAAGCCGGCGATGTGCAGGTCATGAGTGCCGGGACTGGCGTTGTCCATTCGGAATATAATCTGGAACCAGGTGTCACCACGCTGTTTCAGATTTGGATCATGCCGGACCGCACCGGCCTGCCGCCTTTCTGGGGCGCCAAGAAATTCCCCAAGGAAAAGCGCGAGGCAGCGTTTACGGTTTTGGCATCAGGCCGGCCAGCGGATGTGGATTTGGGGGCGCTTGCCATCAATGTGGATGGCGCGGTGATGGCGGCGACGCTCGCCAAGGGGCAAAGCCTGACGCAACCACTGGCGGAGGGCCGCGCGGCCTATCTGGTGCTGGCGCGTGGCGCAGCGCAGGTGAATGGCGTGGAAGCACGCGTGCGTGATGGCCTTGCCATTCGTGCGGAGGATGCCATCACCATCACCGCCAGCGAAGACGCCGAATTGGTGATGGTGGAACTGGCGCATACCTGATCGGGCCGGAGCATTTTTAAGCCAAGTGACTTCAATTGACTCTCCGGAAAATGCGACCAAATAGAACTCAGTGGGCGCCTTGTGAACGAATGTGAATGGGACGCGCACTACAGCCCAAAGCTGATCCGCGGCAGCCACAGCGCCATTTCCGGAAAGGCGATCAGCAGCGCAGTCATCACCACCATGGCGATGAAGAAGGGCACGGTGCCTTGGAACACCTCGGCAATCGTGCCTTCCCGCCGCACTGCCTGAATGACGTAAAGCGTCATGCCAACAGGTGGTGAGATCAGGGAGATTTCGCACATCAGCACGATAAAAACGCCGAACCAGACCGGATCAATGCCGGCAGCGACAATCACCGGAAAGACTATCGGCACAGTGCCCACCAGCATCGGCAGGGTTTCAAAGAAAATGCCCAGCAGCAAATAGAAGACCGCGAGCACAATCATCAACTCGAGCGGGCTTGCGCCAATACTTGTCGCAAAGGCGCCAAGTGCAGGCGTCACGCCAAGCAGCCCCATGACGAAGTTCAGATAGAAGGCAACGGCCAGGATCAGCAGGCTCATCGCGGTCAGATTGGCGGTCGCGATAAAACATTCGTGCAGCATGCGAATGGAAAGCCGGCCGTAAAGTGCGGCGATGGGCAAAGCCACCACCACAGCAAGCGCCGCACTTTCCGTCACCGTCGCCCAGCCAGTGTAGATCGACCCCATGATGATGCCGAAAATCACCAAGGGCGGCGTCAGATCCACCAGCCGCCTCAGCCTTTCGCGCAAGGGATCGGCCACTTCCTTCTGGCGCACCAGATCTGGCTTCACCAGTGCGATCAGAATAATGGTGCCGATGAACAGCGCCGTCATCACAATCCCCGGTACGACCGCAGCGGCGTAAAGCTGCCCGACCGAGGTATTGGTCATGGCGCCATAGACAATCAGCGCAATGCCAGGTGGGATCAGATTGCCAAGTGACGCACCGGCGGCGATGGACCCCAATACCAGGCGCGTATCATAGCGGCGCTTGTGGAAGGATGGCAGTGCCACGGTTGAAATCGTCGCAGCCGTGGCAACGGAAGAACCGGAAACGGCTGAGAATACGGCAGATGCGCCTATATTCGTGTGCAGCAATCCGCCCGGCAGGATATTCAGCCAATCCGCGAGTGAACGATACAATCTGTCAGTCGAACCCGACCGCACCAGAATCTCGCCAAGTAAAATATAAAGTGGGATGGAGAGCAGCACATAATCTTCCATGGCACCCCAAAGCTGCGTGCCAAAGGCCGCAACCAGGGGCGAGCCAAGATAAAGCGCGGCCCCCAGCATCGCGATCAGGAACAGCGCGACGGCCACATGCAGCCCCAAAAACAGAGCGGCGATCAGCAGCAGAAAGCCGATGCTTGCTTCGGTCACGCCGATCATGGCTGCTTGCCCTCACGTTCCAAGATGGTGCCCATTTCGGCCTCGATCTCCTCATCAAGCGTCAGCGGCCCGTAAAATAGATTGAGCTTCGCCCGGTCAGACAGCAGCAGCCAAAAGGCGTGGGCGGCCATGGCGCCGGCGCAAAGCGCAAATAGCGCAAGTCCAATCATCCAGGCGCCCTGCGGCAGCCAAAGCGGCGTTTGCAGCGGCGAATTGGCATGCGCCTGGAATTCAATGCTTTCTTCCAGGACCGACCAGCCGCGCCAGGCGCCATAAATCGCCATGGCCGCGAGCAAGCCATAGGACAGCGCATTCAAGACCGCGCGCGAAGCCGCTGGCATGCGCCCCAGCAGAAAATCCACCCGAGTATGCGCCTTCACGGTCAGCGCGCAGGCGAACCCAAAGGCCGAGACAATGGCCGTGGTATAGCCGCCGATTTCATCCACCCCTTGCAGGGAGATGGAAAAGAATTTGCGCAGCAGGATTTCTGCCACCGTCAGAAAGGACAGCGCAAGCAGCCACCAGCCCGACAGAATGGCGAGAAACCGGGCAGGCGGACCAAAAAAGCGGCTGACCGGGTTTGGGTCCTTGGGGGTATTGGGCATGGGGGCCTTGTCTTTGGCTGCAATTGGGGCTTATCGAGGTTTGATGGTGTGTCTGCGGCGCGGTGTTGCACAAAGCCTCGGGCGTGGCAAAGCCGTGATCCAATGAAGCGCTATCAAAAATGAGATCGCAATAATCATGCCTCATGCCCTGGGAGTCAGACCTATGCCCTTACGCCCAACCCTGCTTGGCGGTGTCCTTGGCGCCTTGCTTGCGGCTGCCCCCGCTTTCGCGCAAAGCCCAATCCAACTGCGCGTAGCGGGGCATTTCACCTCCAATTCCCGCCATACGGAGGGGATTGAACGACCCTTCTTCACCGGCCTTGGCCAAGCAACAAGCATCAATCTGGCCATCACCTTCAACCCGATGGACCAGGTGGGCGCGGCCGCGCCGGATGCACTGCGGCATCTCCGTAATGGCACTTTCGATGTCATGAGCGTGCTGATCGGCCAGACCGCGCGTGATGAGCCCTTCATCGACTCGCTCGATCTGATGGGGGTTTCGACCACGCTCGAAGAAACGCAGCAAGCCATTGCCGGTGGGCGTGAAGCGCTCGATCGGCGCCTGCAGGAGCGGTTCAATGCCAAGGTCATGACGCTCTGGCCCTTTGGCGCGCAGATGTTTTTCTGCAATCGCCCGGTGGCTTCCATGGGCGATCTGCGTGGCTTGAAGGTGCGTTCCTATACGCCGACCATGTCGACGCTGCTGCAATCGCTGGGCGCCACACCCGTGACCTTGCAGCTTTCTGAAACCTATCAGGCGCTGCAGCGCGGCACCGTGGAATGCGGCATTACCTCCGCCACTTCGGCCTATACCGCGAATTGGGGCGAAGTTATCCGCACCATCCTGCCGGTGTCCTTGGCCTCGGGCGTGCAGGGGCATTTCATCTCGCTTGCTGCCTGGCGGCGCTTCAGCCCGGAACAGCAGGCCGCACTGACGCGCGCTTTTGCTGATCTGGAAAGGCAGATGTGGGATTTGGCCCGCCGCGCAAGTGATGAGGCCTTTGCCTGCTTCCAGGGCCAGGATGCCTGCACCACGCGCAAATTCAATGTGCAGGTGGTAACACCGCCGGCGGACGATGAACGGCGCGTGCGTGAAGCAGTGACTGCGGTGGTGCTGCCAAGCTTCCGCGATAGCTGCAACCGCGTCTGGGCGGATTGCGCGCGGGTTTGGAATGACAGCGTCGGCAAGGCGCGCGGCTACACCATTCCCTGATGTGACGGCCAATTTCGCCATGCCACGCCTCGGGCAAGGAACCTGGGGCATGGGGGAAGATCGCACCAAGCGCGCGGCAGAAGCTGATGCGCTGCGGGCGGGGCTCGATCTTGGTATGTCCCTGATTGACACGGCCGAGATGTATGGAGAAGGCGGCGCTGAGGAAGTGGTGGGCGATGCCATCGCCGGGCGACGGGCTGAGGTTTTCATCGTCTCCAAGGTCTATCCGCATAATGCGTCGCGTCGCGGTGTGGTCGCGGCCTGTGAGCGCAGCCTGAGGCGCGTCAGGATTGAAACCATTGATGTCTATCTGCTGCATTGGCGCGGTTCGGTGCCACTCGCGGAAACCGTCGCGGGTTTTGAAGCGCTGCGGGCGGCAGGCAAGATCAGGCGCTGGGGTGTTTCCAATCTGGATCAGGATGATCTGGAAGAATTGGGCGCGGCGCTGGCGGATTGCGCAACGGATCAGGTGCTGTACAGCCTGGAACATCGCGGCGTGGAGTTTGATTTGCTGCCCTTTTGCGCCGGGCGCAGCATGCCGGTGATGGCCTATTCGCCGGTAGGGCAGGGCGGGCGGATGCTGCGCAACCCTGCTCTGAGGGGCGTTGCGGCGCGGCATGGCAAAAGCCCGGCGCAAATCGCCATTGCCTGGACACTGCGCCAGGCTGGCGTGGTGAGCATTCCGAAGGCCGCCAAGCTTCTGCACGTGCGGGAAAACGCTGCCGCGCGTGACATTGTGTTGAGCGCCGAAGACCTGACCGCACTGGATGCAGCCTTTCCCCGACCACGGCGCAAGCGCCCCTTGGCGATGTTGTGAAATACTTGCAGCCCTGGTGATTTCCCCGATGGGTAAACTGCACTAGCCTTCCATTATGCAAGCCAGCGATTCCGAACCGTGCTAATCGCCCTCGCCCTCACTTTGGTGGTGCTGGCGATGCTGTCACTCGCCGCGCCCTTGCTGGCGCGGGCGGCGCTTGGCGTCCGTGTGGTTTATGCGGGTACGGCTTGTGTTTCCCTGGTGTTTGCGGCGGGCGGGATTGCGGGGCTGGTTTCCGCCGCTGAAGCCTTGGCGCTGCCCTTCGGCCCGCCCTGGGGAGCGATGCGCCTTGCGCTTGATCCGCTTTCTGCCTGGTTCCTGCTGATCCTGGGGCTTTCAGGTATAGCTGCTTCCGCCTTCGCCTTCGGCCATGTGGCGGGGACAGAAGCGCCGCGCCTTTTGGTCCCCTATCCGCTGTTTCTCGCCGGCATGGCGCTGACCTTGCTTGCCGCCGATGGCTTTACCCTGGTGTTGGGTTTTGAACTCATGTCCTTCGCGTCATGGGTCTTGGTGGCGCATGAGCATGAGAACGCGGAGAATCGCCGCGCCGCGCGGCTTTATCTGGGCTTCGCGGCCTTGGGTGGTGCGGCGCTGATCCTATGCTTTGGCTTGCTCGCGGCGGGCGTATACGCAGGGGCGGGTTTCGCAGCACTGCGCGCCGCACCGCCGGATGGGTTGCGTGCCTTGGCGATATTGCTTTTGGTGGTGATTGGCGCTGGGTCCAAGGCCGGCCTGGTGCCGTTGCATGTCTGGCTGCCCTTGGCGCATCCAGCGGCGCCGAGCCATGTAGGAGCGCTGATGTCAGCCGCCATGACCAAGGCGGCGCTTTATGTATTGGCGCGCGTGATCTTCGATCTGGCTGGCCCTGCGCAGCCCTTGTTCTGGGGCGCGGTGCTGATGGTGCTTGGTTTGGCTTCCGCCATCATGGGGGCGTTGCGTGCGGCGTTGGAGGAAGACACCAAAACGCTGCTCGCCTGTTCCACCATTGAAAACATCGGGCTGATCACCTTGGGGCTTGGTCTGGCGCTTGCGTTTCGCGCGGCGGATTTGGGTGCGCTGGCGGCGGTGGCGGCGGGGGCAGCGCTGCTGCACGCGCTGAACCATGCCATGTTCAAGACGCTGCTGTTTTTGGGCGCGGGAGAGGTGCTCTATGGCACGGCATCGCGGCGCATGGATCGGCTGGGGGGGTTGATCAAAGCCATGCCTTGGACCGCCGGCTTGGTATTGTTGGGCGCTGCTGCCGCTGCGGCGCTGCCGCCGCTTTCGGGCTTTGCCTCCGAATGGTTGCTGTTGCAGGCCCTGATTGCCGCCTGGCGCGTTGGGGATTTGGCTTTTCAGATTGGCGCCGCGGCGGCAACTGCCCTCGCGGCACTAGCCGTGGCGCTGGCCGCTACGGCGATGCTGCGCTTTTACGGCCTGGTGTTTCTGGGCAGACCGCGCAGCCCACGTGCCGCGGGTGCGACCGAGATCTCCGGCGTCGCGCGCGGCGCGCTGATACTGCCCGCCGCGCTGACGGTGATGTTTGGCCTGACGCCAGGCTTCCTGCTGGAACTCGCCGCGCCGGCGCTGCGGCTATTGACCGGGGCAGGCGCGGGGCTTTCCGCACTTGGTGGCGTGACAATGACGGTTTCCGAAGGTGGCGCGGGCTATGCGCCAATGATCGTCTTTGGCCTCTTGCTGCTATTGGGTGGTGGCGTTGCGTGGTTCGCGCGGCGACAGGCGCCGGGCATTGTGCGCGGCCCGGCCTGGGATTGCGGTTTTATTGCGCCACCGCATCATTTGCCGTTTGGTGATCCGGCGACGCAAGTCTCGGCCGCCGGCATGGCGCAGCCATTGCGCCGCATGCTGGGCAAAACACTATTGGCCGCGCGCGAGAAAGTGGAAGTGCCACCGCCGGGCGATACCGAACCGGCACGCTTGCAGGCCGGGTTTCATGACCCTGTGCTGGCGCTGATTGCCGGGCCATTGCCGCGCGCTCGAGATCGGTTGACAGTGCTTGCGGAACGCTTGCGTGATTTCTCGCTCAGGCAATGTCTCGGGCTTGGGTTTACAGTGCTGCTCGCGCTGATGGCGCTGCTGATTTTGCTGGAACGGCCATGAGTATCCTCACCGGCCTCGTCACGCAGCTTTTGCATCTGGCGCTGATTCTGGCGCTGGCGCCAGTGCTGACAGGATGCGTGCGCTGGTTGAAGGCGCGGCTGATGGGCAGGCGCGGGCCGCATCCCTTGCAGCCTTGGCGCGATCTGCTGAAACTTGTGAAGAAGCGCCCGGTGCTGGCAGAAAACGCCTCCATCATTTCGCGCGCTGCGCCTTATGTCGCGGTCGGCGTTGCATTGCTTGCAGCCGCGCTGGTGCCAAGTTTTGCGCGCGGCATGCTGCTCGCTCCGTTCGCAGATTTGCTGCTGATTGCAGGGCTTTTGGCGCTGGGGCGCTTCGCCATGGCGCTCGCGGGCATGGATGTTGGTACGTCCTTCGGTGGTTTGGGGGCAACACGCGAAATGGCCTTTGCCGCGCTAGCGGAACCGGCCCTGGTTTTGGCCGCGCTGATCTTCGCCATTCTGGCCGGCACGACACATCTGGATGTGATTATCGGCATTTTTCAGGAAGGCGCGCTTGGGCTGCGTGTCTCGCTCGGCTTCGCTGCTGTCGCGTTGCTCGCGGTGGCGGTGGCGGAGAATGCGCGCATCCCGGTGGACAATCCTGCAACGCATCTGGAACTGACCATGGTGCATGAGGCGATGATCCTAGAAGCATCCGGCCGACATTTGGCGTTGTGGGATTTTCAGGCATCGTTCCGCCTCACGCTTTGGCTAGCCTTGCTGGCAGCAGTGTTTCTGCCCTTCGGCATGGCGGCGCCTGGTGCGGGGCCGGTCGCCTGGGTCTTGGGGCTAGGCGTCTTTATCGCGAAAATGGCGGCGCTTGCTTTTGCGCTCGCGGTATTTGAATCCGCCATCGCCAAAATGCGCCTCTTCCGCGTGCCGGAGTTTTTGGGTGCGGCGCTGCTGCTGGGCTTGCTTGGCGCGGTGTTCCTTTTTGTCTCGACGGGGCTATCATGAGTTTCGGGCAGCTCCCCTACGATCTGGCGCATCTTTTCGGTGGGGCCGTGCTGCTGCTGTCCTTTGTGCTGCTCTATCAACGGCGCATCTCGGCGGTGATCAATGCCTTTGCCACACAAGGCGCGCTACTGGCGCTGGCTGCTGCGTGGCAGGGTTATGTGCAGGGTGCCATGGGGCTTTACGTGACGGCGGCGATTGCCTTTGGCGCCAAAGCCGTGCTGATCCCTCTCGCGCTGCATCGGCTGGTGCGGCGCTTCAATCTGCAGCGCGGCGTTGATCCCGCGCTTGGCATTGGCGCTTCCATGATTGCGGGTGTCGCCTTTGCAGGCTTTGCGCTTTTGGTGGTGCTGCCGGCCACCGCCGGACAACGCGCCTTGGCGCGAGAGGATTTGGCGCTGGCGCTTTCCGTGGTGTTGCTTGGCGGCTTGATGATGATCACGCGGCGCAATCTGATCAGCCAGGTGATCGGGCTGCTCAGCCTGGAAAACGGCCTGATCCTGGCAGCGGTAGGTGTCGCTGGCATGCCGCTGGTGATGGAACTCTCCACCGCGGCTTTGGTGCTGATGTTGGCGGTGATTGCTGGCGTTTTCGCGCTGCAAATGGGCGAGAGCTTCCAAAGTCTGGATACGGAAAGCCTCGATACGCACAGGGGGGAAGGCGAATGATGCCGCTACCCTGGATCATGGTGTTTTTCCCTTGGGTGGGTTCGCTGGTTCTGCTGGCCTTGCCAAGGCTCCGCGTCGCGGCGGCCGTCAATATCGGCTGTGCGGCTGTTTCCTTTGGATTGGCGCTGGGGCTGTTCACCCTGCCGCATGGCGAACAAGGTTGGACGCGGATTGATGCGCTGAACCTGCCCTTTGTCTTGCTGGCCTCCTTTGTCGCTTTGACCACCTCGATTTTCTCGGCGGCCACGCTGGCGGCAGAGGGGTTCGACCATTGGCGCATCCGCGCCTATCACGGCGCCTTTCAGGTGTTTCTCGGCGCGCAATACCTTGCCCTGCTGTCAGATAATCTTGGCGTCTTGTGGGTGGCAATTGAAATCGCAACCCTCGCGAGTGTGCTGATGGTGGCGGTGCATCGCACGCCGGCGGCGATGGAAGCGGCGTGGAAATTCTTCATACTGTGCGGCTTTGGTATTGCGCTGGCCTTGTTCGGCACCATCCTCCTCTATTCCGCTGCGCAAACCTTGCTGGATGCCGAAACCGGGTTGTCCTGGGTGGCGCTGAAGCGCGTGGCAGCGCAGTGTGATGCGGATACGCTAAACCTCGCTTTCGTTTTCTTGCTGGTGGGCTTTGGCACCAAGGCGGGGCTGGTGCCGTTGCATTCATGGCTGCCCGATGCGCACGCTGAAGGACCGGTTACGATTTCCGCCGTGCTATCAGGGCTTTTGTTGAATGCCGCGATGCTCGCCATATTGCGCGCCAAGGCGATTGTCGGCGCGCATCCGGATACGCTATCGGTTGGGCCTTTGCTGATGGCGCTTGGGCTGGCTTCTGTGCTGCTGGCAGCACTCGCGCTCTGGCGGCGGCGTGATGCCAGGCGTTTTTTTGGGTGGAGTTCGATTGAACATATGGGCATCGCCGCCCTTGCCTTCGGGATTGGCGGCGCGGCGGCGACGCTCGCGGGTTTGCTGCATATGATCGGCCATTCCTTGGTAAAAAGCGCGATCTTTTTCGGCATTGGCCGCGCGGCGCAGCAAAAGGGCAGCCAGAAACTCGCGGATATTTCGGGGCTGGTGGCGAGTGATCCCTCGCTTGGTTGGGGGCTGGCCTTGGCGATTGGCGCCATTGCCGGGCTACCGCCCTTCCTTTTGTTCGCGTCTGAATATGCCGTGTTGAATGCCGCCATGGCCGCGCAGCCCTGGCTTGCCGTGGTGCTGGCGCTTGGGCTGGTGGTGGCGATGACAGCGCTGATTCACACGCTGCAAGCGCTTTGTTTTGGTGAAGCAACACCTGATGTCGCACCGGGCGGCAGCACGCTTGCGGTGTTGGTCCCGCTCTGGCTGCATCTTGCGGTGGCGCTGCTGCTGGGGCTTGCCATGCCGGCACTTTTCAGCAGTTTCCTCAAGGCGGCGGCGGGGATGATCGGATGATGGGGCCGGCGTCCAGACTGATCCGTGGTGGCAATCCGCAAGGCGCCAAACCTTATGAGCGATTTTTGCTGTCCCCCACTGCCTGGGGGCAATTGCCGGCCGCCTTGCAGCAGGAAACGGCATTGGCGCTGCTCGGGCTTTGGGCGGATGCAACGCAGGTACATGCCTGCTTCCTGCATGAACCAGGCAATGAGGCCTTGCTGGCTTCAACCCCAGCCGCCGGATGGAACTACGCGGCACTTTCCCCCGCACGCCCTGGCGCCATGCGATTTGAACGCATGATTCTGGAATTATGGGGCCATCACGCGGAAGGCGCGGTTGATCTACGCCCTTGGTTGGATCACGGGCGCTGGAATTTGCGTCATCCGCTTGCCGCCAAGCCCATTCCCTTTGCAGGAGAAGCACCGCAGCCGGAATTCCTGCCAACGGTCGGTGATGGCATTCACCAAATTCCGGTCGGCCCCATTCATGCCGGCGTGATCGAATCCGGACATTTCCGCTTTTCCGTGCAGGGAGAAGCAATTGTGCGCCTGGAACAGCGGCTTGGCTACAAGCATAAGGGTACGCTCTCGCTGATGTTGGGCACCTCGCCCCGGGCCGCCGTGCGTTATGCGGCGCGGCTCTCTGGCGATTCCACGGTGGCGCATTCCTGGGCCTTCTCTGCGGCGGTGGAGGCAGCGCTTGGTGTCACGCCGCCGCCACGCGCGCTTCACCTCCGCGCATTGATGCTGGAATTGGAACGCGTCCATAATCATCTCAATGATTGGGGCTTTGTCTGCAATGATGTGGCCTTCGCATACCCCCATGCGCGTTGCGGCTTGCTGCGCGAAGGCGTGCTGCGCGCCATTGCCGCCGCTTTCGGCCATCGACTGATGATGGACCGCGTTTTGCCAGGCGGTGTCGCGCCCGATATCGCGCCGCGCGGCACCGAGGCCATTCTGGCCGCGCTGGCAGCGGTGGAAGCGGAAATCCCCGTGCTGATGCAGATTTATGAGGCGCATGCCAGCTTACAGGATCGCGTGGTGACCACAGGATATTTGCGCCCCGATCTGGCACGTGCCTTTGCCGCCGGCGGGCATGTGGGCCGCGCATCTGGCCGCGCCTTCGATGCGCGTCGTTTGCCGCAGCATTTGCCCCATGCAAATCTACATTTCGATGTGCCAATGCTGGAAGCCGGTGATGTGGATGCGCGGGTGCGGATTCGCGTACTCGAACTCGGCCAATCCATCGCCCTGGTCCGGGAAATCCTGGCCAGCCTGCCGGCAGGCGAATTGATGGCGCCAATGCCCGCGCGCGCCGGCGAAGGCGCCGCGATGATCGAGGGCTTCCGCGGCGAATGCCTGCATTGGGTTGCGCTTGATGATGGCGGGCTGATCGGCGCGCTTTTCCCGCGTGATCCTTCCTGGCTGCAATGGCCGCTTTTGGAAGCAGCGATCGAAGACAATATCGTCGCGGATTTTCCGCTCTGTAATAAGTCCTTCAATTGTTCCTATAGCGGGGTGGATTTGTGATGCTGTGGCCAAAGCTCGCCCGCGCGCTTTTCGCGAAACCGCTGACAGATCAAGCACCGCTGGTGCCGCAGGAGACCGTCCAGGCGCTTGGTGAAAGAATGGCGGTGACCAGCCGCGCGCGGCTTGGCCGCAGCCTCGCGATCCGTGAGGTGGATAGCGGTTCCTGCAATGGCTGCGAATTGGAAGTGAATGCGCTGGAGAATATCGCCTATGATCTGGAACGCTTCGGGCTGCGCTTTGTTGCTTCCCCAAAACATGCTGATGTGCTGCTGGTGACAGGCCCAGCTTGCCTCAATATGCGCGAAGCCTTGGAACGTGCGCTGGCGAGCACGCCAGAACCGCGCTGGGTGGTGGCGGTGGGTGATTGCGCTGTCGATGGCGGCGTCTTTAAGGGTTCCTATGCGGTGGAAAACGGCATCGCCGCAGTGCTGCCCGTGGATTTACTGATCCCTGGCTGCCCGCCTTCGCCCGCGCAATTGCTGGAAGGACTGCTTTCCCTGCTGGAAGCGGAATCGGCAAAAAAATAGGGCTGGCCGGATCAAACCAGCCAGCCCAAGGACCCATCCGAAGACGGACCAGTGGCGGCGCGGCATGCTGGGAGTGAGCCGCGCGACGATTGCAAGATGACATCCCCCACCTCTCGCCGCCGTGAGCAAAAGCCTAATTTTTATCAAGAATGGCGGAGCGAATTCAGATCAGGCAAAGCTCGGCCAAATCGCGCCTTAGCTTGGGCGGCAGCGCATCCAAGCCGCATGTCGGCGGGCGCACCTGGTTCACATCCGCCGGTGCTTCTTCTGGCTTCAGATAACGCCAGCCCTGGAAGGGCTTCACCGGGCGGGCTTCCACCATCACCAAATTCGGATCCAGCACCAATGCTGCGCAGGGTGTCTGGTCGTCCCATTCCTCTTCACGGATTTCCAGGATGCGCTGGCGCACCCGCACAAAGCCACCAATCACCCAATAGATGGACCCGCCATTGCAGAGTTCTTCGACGCGCTTCGGGAACATACGCGTCCAGGCGCGGAGCGGCGGGTCTTCCTTGACGCGCAGCGCCTGCAGGGCCGCCAGCGCCGCAACATCCTTGGGGCCGACGGAGAGTTTAATAAGGTTTAACATAGGGCTTCCATGGCTGGAACTGCCCCGAGTCGGCAAGGGGGCCTTATTTTAAAACCCGCCAGCCAATATCCCGCCGGCAAAACCCACCTGGCCAATCAAGCCGGTCTACCGCGGCATAGGCTGCATCGCACGCCTCACGCAGCGTTTTGCCGGTCGCTGATATCCCCAGCACGCGACCACCGGTTGCGATCAGCGTGCCATCTTCGCGCCGCGCCGTTCCGGCGTGAAATACCTGCACACCTGGCACCTGACCCGCCGCTTCAAGACCGCGGATTTCGCTGCCCTTCGCGTAGCCGCCCGGATAGCCCCGTGCCGCCATCACCACCACCATGGCATGCAAGGCTTCCCAGCGCACATCAAACCGCGCCAATTCGCCATCACAGGCCGCGAGCAAGGCAGGCAGTAAATCAGATTTCAGGCGAAGCATCAGCACCTGGCATTCCGGATCGCCGAAACGCACATTGAATTCGATCAGCTTCGGGCCTTGTGCGGTGATCATGAGCCCGGCGAAAAGCACGCCCTTGAAGGGTGCACCGCGCAGTGCCATTTCCGACAGCACCGGGTGGATGATGCGCGCCATGACATCTTCCTGCAGCGCCGTAGTGAAAATCGGCGGCAGGGAATAGGCGCCCATGCCGCCGGTATTGGGGCCGGTATCGCCATCGCCCACGCGCTTATGATCCTGCGCGGCACCCAACGGCAAAGCGGCGGTGCCACTACAGAGCGCGAAAAAGCTGATTTCCTCACCCACCAGGCATTCTTCGATCACCACGCAAGCGCCCGCTGCGCCATGGACGCGGTCTTCCATGATATCGCTGATGGCAGCTTCAGCTTCGGCGATGGTCGCAGCCACCACCACGCCTTTGCCGGCAGCGAGGCCATCCGCCTTCACCACAATCGGCGCGCCTTTTTCGCGGATATGGGCGCGCGCGGCGGCAGCATCGGTAAAGCGCGCCCAGGCGGCTGTCGGTGCGCCAGCGGCATCCGCCACTTCCTTGGTGAAGGTTTTGCTGCCTTCCAATCGCGCAGCGGCGGCAGAAGGCCCGAAGCATTTCAAGCCAGCGGCGGCGCAGGCATCGGCCAAGCCAAGGGTCAACGGCGCTTCTGGCCCCACCACAACCAAATCAATGGATTTGTCCTTGGCAAAGGCGACAAGGGCAGAGATATCCTCGGCGCCGATAGCGATACATTCCGCGACTTCAGCAATGCCGGCATTGCCGGGCGCGCAAAACAACTTGGTCAGTAAAGGCGATGCCGCCAAGGCCCAGCAGAGCGCATGTTCGCGGCCACCGCCGCCCACCACCAGAACGCGCATCGCACCCCTCGTTGATCAATTCGCCGGGCGTTGATTACGCCTTGCGCTGCGCGAGGCCAAGATGTTGGTCAGCCAAGACTGTCTGGGTCCGAATCCAGCGCATAACCGGCGGAACGCACGGTGCGGATCAGGTCAATCTCATCACCCTGGTTGATCGCCTTGCGCAGCCTGCGGATATGTACATCCACGGTGCGTGGTTCCACATGGATATCGCGGCCCCACACGGCATCCAGCAATTGTTCGCGCGCGAAAACCCGGCCTGGGTGCTGCAGGAAGAATTCCAGCAAGCGGTATTCCGTCGGCCCCAGACGCAGGGGCCGCCCGGCGCGCGTGACGCGATGCGCATCCTGATCCATAGCAAGGTCGGCATAGGCAAGCGACCCCTTGGGAGCCACGCGCCCGGACCGGCGCAGCAGGGCGCGGATGCGCGCAATCACATGTTCCATCGCGAAGGGTTTGGCGATGTAATCATCCGCGCCGATATCAAGCGCACGCACCGCATCCTGATCTTCCGTCCGCGCCGTCACCATGATGATCGGTAGGTCGCGGGTTTCGGTACGGCGGCGTAGCTGGCGGCAGACCTCGATGCCTGAGAGCGATGGCAGCATCCAATCAAGTAGCATGACATCCGGCCGCGCTTCCGCGACACGGAGCAGCGCTTCCTGGCCATCCGCCGCCTCATCCACGCGAAACCCCTGTTTTTCGAGGTTGTAGCGCAGCAGGGTTAAAAGCGGCGCCTCATCCTCCACGATCAGGACGGTCGGTTTGGCGAGGCTGCTATAATTCTCTGCCATCATAGCTGCACCTATTCGCCCGGCGCGCGGACCACGGCGAAGGCCGAGGTATCGCCCTTCGGCCGATCCTCTGGCAGGTTTTCGCCACGGACGGCAAAATGAATGCGCTCCGCGATATTGGTTGTATGATCGCCGATACGTTCCAGATTCTTGGCGATGAACAGCAAATGGGTCGCTGCGGTGATATTGCGCGGGTCTTCCATCATATGCGTCAGCATTTCGCGAAAAATACCATTGTAGATGACATCCACCGGCTCATCGGCGGCCCAGACTCGCTCGGCCGCTTCCGCATCAGCTTGCACCAGCGCATCCATGGCGGCCTTCAGGTTTTCCTGCACCAGATGGGCCATGCGCTCAAACCCATTCATGCTGCCAAGCCCGGGGAGTGAGGCCAGTACAATGGACCGCTTGGCGGCATTGGCCGCGTAATCGCCGATGCGTTCCAGATCGTTGGAAACCTTCATGCCGGCGATGATGATCCGCAAATCCGAAGCCATAGGTTGGCGCAGCGCCAGCAGGCGCACGCAAAACGCCTCGATTTCTCTTTCAAGCTGGTCAATCTGCACATCTCGCTGCACAACCTCGCCAGCCAGGTCACTGTCCCGGCGCACCAAGGCGCGGGTGGAGTCGGCGACCTGGCGTTCCACGAGGCCCCCCATGCGCGCGATCATGTCCCGCAGCCTGCGCAAATCCTCATCATAGCTGCGGACGATATGTTCCGTGGGCATTTGTGCTTCTCCTGCCTGGCTCAGCCAAACCGGCCGGTTATGTATTCTTGTGTCTTTGGGTGCTTGGGCGCGGTGAATAGCTGCGCTGCCGGCGCAACCTCGATTAATTCGCCCAGATAGAAAAACGCCACCTGATCAGCGCAGCGTGCCGCCTGCTGCATGTTGTGCGTGACAATGGCGATGGTGAAATCGCGCTTCAATTCGTCAATCAGCTCCTCAATCTTCAGGGTGCTGATCGGATCGAGCGCGGAGGTGGGTTCGTCAAACAGGATCACTTCAGGCCGCACGGCGATGGTGCGCGCAATGCAAAGCCGCTGCTGCTGACCGCCGGAAAGGCCAAGGGCGGAACGGTCCATCCGGTCCTTCACCTCATTCCAAATGGCGGCGCGGGTCAGCGCCCATTCGATGCGCTCCCCCAGTTCGGCCTTGGAAAGCTTCTCATGCAGGCGAACGCCGAAGGCGATGTTTTCATAAATCGTCATCGGAAAGGGGGTCGGCTTCTGGAACACCATACCGACTTTCGCACGCAAGGAATTCAGATCAGTGGAAGAGGCGATGATATTTTCGCCATCCATCATCACTTCACCAGTCGCGCGCTGGCCGGGGTAGAGGCTATACATGCGGTTCAGCACACGCAGCAGCGTGGATTTGCCGCATCCCGAAGGCCCGATCATGCCAGTGACCTGCCGGTCCGGCAGAATAAGATTGATGCCCTTCAGCGCACGATTATCGCCGTAGAAGAAATCAAGATTGCGGATGGCCACCCGCGCATTGTTCAGCGCGGCTTCTGACCGTGCCTGCATGCCGCCGAAGCTTTTTGTCGCGGCGGTCTGGCTTGGTGTTTCCGTGGGGAGGCTCATTTTCTCCGTCCTTCCGGTCAGATGCGGCTGCGCAGTAGCGTGCGCGCCAGGATATTGAGGCCAAGCACGCCCAGCGTGATCAGAAGCGCGCCGGCCCAGGCAAGCGAGATCCAATCCTCAAATGGTGAGCCGGCGAAGGCATAGATGGTCACCGGCAGGCTCGACATCGGCTTTGAAAGATCCGTGGACCAGGCGTTATTGCCGAGCGAGGTAAAGAGCAGCGGTGCGGTTTCACCCGCCACGCGTGCCACGGCGAGCAGGATGCCAGTGATGATGCCGGCAAGTGCCGCACGCCAGCAGATCAGCACAATCATTTTCCACTTGGGCGCGCCAAGTCCTACCACCGCTTCACGCAGCGTATTCGGAATCAATTGCAGCATGTCCTCCGTGGTGCGCACCACAATCGGGATGACGATGATGGCAAGCGCAGCAATGCCCGCCCAGCCAGAAAACCCACCAAAGGGCAGCACCAAAATCTGATAGACAAACAAGCCGATCAGGATGGAAGGTGCTGAAAGCAGAATGTCGGAGACAAAGCGAACTGCATTTCCCAGCCAAGAATCCTCGGCGTATTCGGCCAAATAGGTGCCCACCAGCATGCCAATCGGCGTGCCGATGGCGGTGCCGATCAGGGATTGGACCAGGCTGCCCACAATGGCATTCAGCAGCCCGCCCTCGGAACCCGGCGGCGCGGTGATATGGGTAAAGACCCGCAGCGACATCGCCTCAAAGCCACGATAGAACAGCGTGATCAGGATGGAGGCCAAAAGCACCAGGCCAATTACGGTGGCGGCGAGGCAAAGGCTGCGAATGATCCGATCCGTACGCTTGCGGGAGGCACCGAGCCGCGCAGCCGTGGCGGCATCCCTGCGTGGGCCGGGATGAGACACGGAGGAAAAAGCGAGCGACATGGTTCAGACCTTCAGCCGCGACCGCAGCAGATAACGCGATGTGGCCAATACCGCAAAGGACAGCACGAAAAGAATGAAGCCCAGCGCCAGAAGCGATGCCAGTTTTAGGCTACCGATCTCGCTTTCGCCAAATTCCAAAGCGACCAGCGATGCAATCGTATTGCCTGGTCCAAAGAGTGAGGTTGAAATGCGGTTAGCATTGCCGATCACAAAAGTCACCGCCATGGTCTCACCCAAGGCGCGCCCAAGGCCGAGCATGATGCCCCCCACCACGGAAATCCGCGTATAGGGAATGACCACGCCCTTCATCACTTCCCAGGTGGTCGCGCCAAGCCCATAGGCGCTTTCCTTATAGACTTGCGGCACTTGTTCGAAGACATCGCGCATCGTGGCGGCAATGAAGGGCAGCACCATGACGGCCAGGATGAAGGCAGCGGTGAACAAGCCCGTGCCGAAGGGCGGCCCCTGAAACAGAAAACTGATCAAAGGCAATTCCCCGACCGTATCAATAATGAAAGGCTGCACATACTGCGCAAAGGCCGGCGCAATCACAAAGAAACCCCACATGCCATAAATGATGGAAGGCACGGCCGCCAAAAGCTCCACCGCCGTGCCAACCGGGCGGCGCATCCAGGGTGGTGCCAATTCCGTAAGGAAGAAGGCGACACCAAAAGCCAAGGGCACTGCCATGATAATGGCCAAGATGGCGGTGACGATGGTGCCATAAATGGACACGCCTGCACCGAATAACTCCCGAACCGGATCCCAATCCGTAGAGGTGACGAAGGCGATGCCAAAGGCGCGAAAGGCCGGCAGGCCGGCGATGAAAAGCTCGATAATCAGGGCGCCGAGCAGGATCAGCACGAAAATGCCGGCGGCCTGACAGACCAGGGCAAAGACCTTATCCCCGAAGATGCTGCTGCGACGGCTGGCGGCTTGGGGGAGGGCGGCGGATGCGGAAGCCAAGGGTCACCCCGAGGGTTTAGGATGGGAGGAAAGCCCCTACTGGCGAGCACTGCCTGCGGGGGAAAAGCGCGTCAGGCGCCGAAGCTTTGCCGCCAGGCAGCGCGAACTGCGTTATGCACAGATTCGGGCAGCGGGACATATTCAAGCTCCTCCGCCAATTTGCTGCCATTGGTGAAGGCCCAATCGAAGAAGCGGCGCACATTGGCGCCGCGCGTCGCATCGGTCGGGTTGGTCGGGATCAGGATGAAGGTGGGCGCCACAATCGGCCAGGAATCCGGGCCGGCCTGGTCAATCACATTGGCGGCGAAGCCGGGCACGTTCCAATCGGCGGCAGAAGCAGCCGCCATGAAGCTTTTGTGTTCGGGCTTCACGAAATTGCCGGCCTTGTTCTGAAGCTGCGTGGAAACCAGCTTATTCGTGATGGCATAGGCGTTCTCCACATAGCCAATGGCGCCGCGCACATTGCGCACCGTGCCGGCCACGCCCTCATTGCCGCGGGCGCCGGTGCCCGCGGGGAAGCGCACCGACGTGCCCACGCCAACACGATCCTTCCATTCTTGCGACATGGCAGAAAGATAGGACACCCAAACAAAAGTCGTGCCCGAACCATCCGCACGATAGGCAGGGGCAATAGTGAGGTTAGGCAATGACAGGCCGGGGTTGAGAGCCACGATCTGCGGGTCATTCCAGCGCGTGATCTTGCCGAGATAGATATCGGCCAGGATCGTGCCGGTCAGGCGCAGCTGGTCATCACCAACGCCCGGAATATTCACAATGGCGACCAGAGAGCCCATCACGGTCGGGAATTGCAGCAGATTGCCTTCGGTTAATTGCTGGGCGTTCAGCGGCGCATCAGTGCCACCAAAATCTACCGTGCGGTTGCGGATCTGGTTGATGCCCGCGCCTGAGCCCACGGATTGGTAATTCATTTGAATGCCAATCGCATTACGGACCGCTTCCGCCCATTTTTGATAAATCGGGTTGGGGAAGGACGCGCCCGCGCCTGTAATTTGGGCCGTCTGAGCCTCTGCCCCAAATATGGGAAGGGAAAGGGCGGCGCTGGCGCCAAAAAGAAGGGATCGCCTGTTCACGGGAATACTCCGTTTTTGCTGAACCAAACCGCTCTGGCTGGGCGGCTTGACGCTTCTAAAAAGGCCCTGCGACGCTTCGATTTCAGTTTGATGAATCTTTTATGACAAGCACCTGGACAAGTTTTGGATTTATCCACAGGGCTATCGATACCAGCCCGGCCGCCGCTTCGCCTGAAACGCGGCCAGACCCGCCCGGCCCTCGGGCGCAGCGCGCTGCATCCAGCCTTCCTGTGCCAATTGCGCGACCTCTCGCGGGGTAAGCACCAGCCCATTGGCCTCCAGGAAGGAAGTTTTGGTGACCGCAATGGCAGAGGGCGCGGAAAGCATCATCTGGTCGATGATATGCGCGAGCCGCGCTTCAATGGCGTCTGCGGCCACCACCTCATGCACCAGGCCGATTCGCAGCGCCTCGGCGGCGTCAAAACGCTCGCCGGTAATGGCGTAGCGGCGGGTTTGCCTGAGGCCGAGCGCATGGACCATATGCGTGCTGATTGGCGTGGGGGCGACGCCGACGCGGACCTCGGTAATGCCGAATTGCGCCGCCGAGTTGGCCAGTGCCACATCAACGCAGCAGGCAATGCCGACACCGCCGCCGAAACAGGCACCCTGGATCACGGCGAAGGTGGGTTTGGGGAATTCATTGAGCTTGCGCATGGCTTCAGTGGTCGCGAGCGAGGCCGCGAAGGCGGGTTCGGGCGCATAGGCCGCCACTTCCGCCAGCCAATCAATATCCGCCCCGGCCTGGAAATGCGCCCCGGCGCCGCGGATCACCAGGCCACGAATGGCGGCATCGGGGCGGAGTTGATCAAGCCCGGCAATCAGCCCTTCCAGCATGGCGGCGTTATAAGCATTGCCCTTATGTGGGCGATTGAGCGTGGCGGTCGCGATGCCGCGCGCATCAATGGCCAGTAGGACGGGTGGGGCTGTTTCGGTCATAGTGCGGCTTCCTTTGGGTGGCGCCATTCTCCCCTGATGCGGGCGTTGACGCCAGTCCCGCGCGGGCTGAGGGTTACCGCCTTATCTGCGGAGTTCAGCCATGTCCGCTTCCCGTCCCACGCTCAGTGGCCCGCGCCATGCGATTTCGGCGGGGCATTATCTGGCGGCCTCTGCCGGCTATGCTGTGCTGGAAGCCGGCGGCAATGCGGTGGATGCCGGGTGTGCGGCCGGCATTGCGCTTGGCGTGCTGCTGCCGGATTTGGTGAATGTGGCGGGGGTTGCGCCCATCATGATCCGGCTGGCGAGCGGGCAGGTGGAAACCATCGCGGGGTTGGGCCATTGGCCGGCGTCTCTGCCGCCCGATATCTTCATGCGCGAACATGGCGGCAAGATTCCGCAAGGGGTACGCCGCACCGTGGTGCCCGCAGCGCCGGATGCCTGGATCACGGCCTTGGAACGCCATGGCAGCATGGGTTTTGGCGATGTCGCGCAATACGCCATGCGCTACGCGGCGGAAGGCTTTGCAGTCTATCCGCTGCTCGCGGAAAGTGTTTCGGCGCATTTGGCGGAATATGCGCGCTGGCCATCCAATGCAGCGATCTTCCTGCCCGGCGGCGCGCCGCCAAAGCTGGGCGAGCGTTTTGTGCAAAGCGATCTGGCGCGCAGCCTGACTTATATGGTGGAGGAAGAAAAGCGCGCCGCATCCAAGGGCAGGCTTGCGGGGTTGGCAGCGGCACATGCGGCGTTTTATCGCGGCGACATCGCGCGAGAGATCGTGGCCTTTCAGCACCGCGAAGGTGGCTTTCTGTCCATGGAAGATATGGCCGGCTTTCGGTCTCGGCTGGAACCTGCCATCACGCGCCGCTGGCGTGGGCATGAGGTGATTACCTGCGGCCCTTGGTGCCAGGGGCCGACATTACTGGAAGCGCTATTGCTCATGGAACGCGCTGGGCTGGATGGGCTGGAACACAACTCGGCGGAATATCTGCATCTGTTCACGGAATGCGTGAAGGCGGCCATGGCGGATCGCGAATATCATTTCGGTGATCCTGACTTCATTGATGTGCCGCTGGATCAGCTACTGTCGGATACACATTTGGCAGCGCGTGTGGTGGAAATGGACCCGGTGCGCGCGCATCCTGCGATGTATCCGCCGTTGCTGGGTACGGGCCGCGCGGCGGATGGGCCGGTCAGGCGTGATCTGCCGAAGATTGAAGCGGATACCAGCTATGTTGCGGTGGTGGATCGTTGGGGCAATGCCTTCAGCGCAACACCTTCCGATGGGTCCTGGAATTCGCCCGTGGTGCCGGGGCTTGGCCTGATCCCGTCCAATCGCGGCAGCCAAAGCCGGCCTGACCCCGCGCATCCTGCCGGTGTGGCCCCCGGCAAGCGCCCGCGCCTGACGCCGAATCCCGCCATGGTAGTGACGCGCGCCGGTGCCGTGATGCCCTTCGGCACACCGGGCGGAGATGTGCAGATTCAGGCCATGTTGCAGGTGATGTTGAATGTGCTGCATTTCGGCATGGAATTGCAGGAAGCGATCGAAGCGCCGCGCGTCTCCTCCTATGCCTTCCCGTCATCCTTCGCGCCGTTTGATTATTTCCCACGCCGGCTTGCGGTGGAAACGCGCATTCCCGAAGCCACACGCAATGCGCTGGCGGGGCGCGGGCATGACATCAAGGAGTGGCCTGATATCACCTGGCTTGCCGGCAGTGTGGAGGCGGTGATGTCCGACCCCGCATCAGGGTTGGTGCGCGCCGGTGCCGATCCGCGGCGCCCGGCCTATGCAATTGCGGGATGAGCGCTGCAACAGATAGCGGGGCGCTGCTTGTTCAGGCCATGGCACGGCTGAATGCGCGGGATTTCGGTGCCGCTGCGGCGCTGTTCAACCGCGCCATCGCGCTTGGTTTGGATGCGCCGGAAATTCGCAACAACCCAGGTCAAGCCTTGCGATTTGCGGGTGACCGTGCAGGGGCCGAGGCTGCCTATCGTGAAGCGCTCCGCCAGCGCCCGGCCTATATTCGCGCCGCTGCCAATCTGGTGGGAATGTTGCTGCCCGCGCAGGCTGATGCCGCGCAAGCGGTGATTGCGACGGCGCTTGCCGCCGGCGCTGGGGAGGAGTTGCACCGCGCCGTTGCTGGGCTGTGGCGGGATGCCGGGCGGCCTGATTGCGCCATGTTTCATTTGCAGGCGCTGCTGGAAACCGCGCCGGGCGATGCGCTGATGCGGAGTGAATTGCGCACCACGTTAGTGGGTATCGGCCAGCCAAGTGCCGCGCTTGCGCATCTGGCGCGTGTTGCGGAAGAACTGCCGGATCGCGCGGATGCCAAGGTGAATTATGGTCTTGCCTTTCAGCAATCAGGCGATATTGATGCGGCCATGGCAGTGCAACGCTGTGCGATTGCTGAAGACCCGCTGTGCCGTCCTGCTTGGCAGAATTTGTTGCTGGGGCTGAATTACCTGCCGGGTATTACTGCGGCAGATGTGGCGGCGGCGCATCGTGCCTATGCCGAACGTTTCGCGCGCCCTGCCCCGGCACCCTTTGCCAATGTGCTGGACACAGAACGGCGCCTGCGCATTGGCATGCTTTCCGGTGATTTTCGCTAGCATCAAGTCGGGTATTTTCTGGAAGCAGCGATCACCGCGCATCAGCGCGTGGGATTTGATCTGACGGCCTATGATCTCGGCAAGCGCGCCGATGCCACCACGGCCAGGCTGCGCGGGGTTTTCGATGCCTGGCGTCTATGGGCACGCTGGACGATGAGGCGATTGTCGCGCAAATCCGTGCCGATGGCATTGATATTCTTGTTGATCTGACAGGCCATACGGAGGCGAGCCGCATCAGCGTGATAGAATATCACCCAGCACCGGTGCAAGTAAGTTGGATTGGTTACGCCAATACCAATGGCATCGCGGCCATGGATTGGATGATCGCGGATGCTGTGGTGCTGCCACCGGAAGATGAGGCGCTGTATATCGAAAAACCTCTGCGGCTGCCGGGCTGTTACCTCTGCTAGATACCACCGCGCGAAGCAGTGGCGCCAAGCCCGTCGCCAATATTGCACAAGGGTTATGTGACTTTTGGCTGCTTCAACAACCTCGCCAAAATCAATGAGGAGGTTCTGGCCACCTGGGCTGCAATTCTGAACCGCCTGCGCGATGCGTGGCTTTTGCTGAAAACGGCAGTATTGCGAGAGGATACGTCGAGGCAAAAACTCCGCACGTGTTTTGCGGCAGCGGGGGGCGATGTCGCGCGGCTTGATCTGGAAGGGCCTAGCCCGCGCGCGGATTATTTTGCGCGCTATGCAAAAGTGGATTTCATGCTGGACCCCGTCCCCTTTCCGGGCGGCACCACAACGGCCGAGGCAGTCCATTCCGGCGTTCCCACCCTGACGCGACGCGGGCGCGGGGGCATGATCAGACGCAATGGCGAAACGCTGCTGAGTGCCGTTGGTCTACTAGACTGGATTGCCGCCGATACCGCAGATTATATCGAAAAGGCGGTGGCCTTTGCGCGGGATGCGGGTGGGCTGGCCGCGATCCGTGCCCGGCTATCGCTGGGGCCTTTGGGCGATGCCGCCACCTATGCCCGTGCCCGAGCGCTTGAGGCCGCGTGGAGGCAAACATGGCGCTATTGGTGCGCGGGCCAAAGGGGACGGATGAGGGGCGATTTAACGCGGCGCGGAAAAGGTCTAGTAAGCGCTGGTCTGGCCCGCCTGGCGGAATGGTAGACGCAGCGGACTTAAAATCCGCAGCCCGCAAGGGTGTGGGGGTTCGAGTCCCCCGGTGGGCAGGCTTTGGACTTGCAAATTATCCTGCCAAGCATGACTTACTCCCCATGAAACCCCCGCGCGTGACAATCTGGTTCGACGGCGCTTGCCCGCTTTGCTTGCAGGAAATCGCGCTCATGCGTCGGTTGGATAAAAGCGGCGCCATTGCCTTCATTGATGCAACATCAGATGTTGCTTCCTGCCCGATTGATCAGGCCCTACTGTTGCAGCGTTTTCATGCCCGGGAAGGTGATGGGCCATTGCTGCATGGCGCTGCGGCCTTCGCTGCCATGTGGCGCGCGATACCTTTGCTGCGCCCCTTGGGTTTGGCCGCGCGGTTTCCGCCCTTGCTCTGGGTGATGGAAGGCGCCTACCGCGCCTTCCTGCGCTTCCGCCCCCGACTGCAAGTCTGGGCGCGTTGATCCTGCCTCAGCTCTGCACCTTGATCCCTGAATCCCGGATCACCTTCGCCCATCTTTCGATATTGCTCGCGATGGTGGCGCGCATCTGTTCACCATTGCCGGCGATGATATCAAGCCCAAGCCCGTTGAAGCGCTGCCGCATCGCGGGATCGACCAGAATGGCCTGGGATGTCGCGTGCACCCTATCCAGGATCGGCTGCGGCGTGCCGGCCGGCGCCATGGTGCCGAACCAGGAACTTGCCTCAAAACCCGGGAAGCCTTGCTCAACCATGGTCGGCATATCCGGCGCATTGGTCGAACGTTGCAGGGTGGTGATACTGAGGCCGCGCAATTGCCCATCGCGCACCATGGGCAACACGGCGCCGATATTCTGAATGCCGATTTGCACGCTGCCATTCAGAACATCCGTCATATTTGCCCCGCGATAGGGGATATGTTCCATCTTGATACCGGCCTGATAGCAGAACAGCTCACCGGCAATATGCTGCGGCGTGCCAACACCTGGCGTGCCATAGGATACCTTACCCGGGTTGGCGCGCGCATAGGCGACCAGTTCCTGGATATTGCGCGGCGGAAAGTCTCGGTTTGAAACAAAAAGCGATGGCATGGCAAAGGCAATGCCAATCGGCGCCAGATCCTTCATGGGATCAAAGGGCAGGCGTTGTAGGTTGGGCAGGATCGTCAGCGCCGCACTGGCCGCCCACATCAGTGTATAGCCATCAGGCGCCGATTTTGCGACACGATCAACGCCAATTGCCCCTGAATTACCGGCGACGTTTTCAACGACCACCGGTTGGCCCCAGGCTTCGGAAAACCTCTGCGCGAAAATGCGCCCCGTCACATCTGTGGCGCTGCCAGCGGTGAAGCCGACAACCAGGCGCACCGGCCGGTCCGGCCAATTGGTTTGTGCAAAAGCGCCGCTCGAGCCGCTGATGCCAATGAGCCCGGCGCTGCCTAGCAAGACCCGGCGCCGCGAAAGCGATGCTGCCATGAAAACCTCTCCCGTTTGTTTTGGTCGCGCTGGCAGATGGGCCACCAGCGTTTCAACGGAAGAATACCGCAGGGGCGGCGCTGCCGTCCATGCGCATCTCAACTACAATGATGGTCTGGCTTCAGGCGGAAATCTGCCGCACCAGATCCGGCTTGGCGAGCGCTGCCCCAGCCGCCCAGACCGGCACTACGGGGCGCGGCTTTTCGAAACAAAGGCAGGTTTCTTCAATGCCGCGGGATGGGCACCAAATACGCCCTTCCCCAAGCGAGCCAAAGCCCAGGAGGCGAGTGACCGCGGGTGAGGCCACATTATCCGGCTGCACCGCCGCACGCAGGCAATCAATATCCATATGCTTGAAGGCCAATTCCACCGCGACCGGCCCCGCTTCACGCATCAGCCCCTCGCCCTGATACTGCTCACCGAGCCAATAGGTAGTCAGCGCTACGCGATCATTGCCTGTTGCGCAGATCAGGCTGACCCAGCCACAAATCGCACCATCGGATTTCCGCTCCAGCACCAGCGGCAGGGACCGCCTTTCCGCCGCCGCGGCGCGGGCTGAACTGATCTTCTCCTCCGCCACGGGGGGGGGAGAATGGTATGGGCCAGGAGGCAAGGCGCTTGCTGATCGCTTCGGTCAGCATTTCCGCAATGGCCGGGGCGTCGCGGTCTTCGACGCATCGCATGCGAAGGCGAGGTGTTTCTGCTACGGGAGCAGTTGGGAGAAAAACAACCATAAGATGTGCATAGGTGGGAAAAATCTATTTGGCTAGAAAATTTTTAAGCCTTTCTATAGCTTTCCCACGAGGTTGATCGAATAACCGCGACAGGGAAAATTTCCCGTGATTCACGCGGGCGCGGCGATGGGAAAATTCTTGAAAACCTGCCAGCCCATTGCGCCGCCCAAAGCCGGAATCCCCCGATCCACCGAAGCTCAAGGCTTGAAAACCCGCAAACTCCACAGTGCGCCCGGTGATGATGGCGCTGCCGCGGGCGATGCGCGCGGCCTGATTTTCTTCCTCAGGCGTTGCACCAAACAGATAGATGGCCAAGGGCGCGGGGCGCTCTGCAACCCAGGCAAGTGCTAGCTGAAGTGAAGTTTCTTCGCGCATAAGTAGTATCGGGCCGAAGATTTCCTCATGGCAGATGGCGGCTTCGGGCGGTGCCTCCGCCAGTGTCAGCGCCATGCGGCGGCCCGGCCCGCCCTCGGCCAAGGGGGTCAGGCTGGCGCCCACCATCAGGCGGCGAAGCTGGGTAACTCGCGTTGAATTGATGACGCCAGTTTCCGGCAGGCCGATGCCGGCTTCCCGACAGGCATCAATGAAAGCCTGCATGCCATGCCCAACCAGCAGCACCGTATCCGGCGCCACGCAGGTCTGCCCGGCATTGAAGGCCTTGCCCGCCAGAATATCGCGCGCGGCGCGCTTGAGATCCGCGCCCGGCAGCACGAGCACCGGACATTTGCCGCCCAGTTCCAGCGTGAGAGGCGTGAGGTTCGGCGCGGCAGCGGCCATGATCTTGCGCCCGGTCGCGGTGCTCCCGGTAAAGACCAGATGATCCCAGGCTTGCGCCGCGAAATCGGCGCCAACTTCCGCGCCGCCTTGCACGCAAAGTGCTACGTCATCGCCCCAGGCATCGCGTAGGATATCGGCAATCAGTCCCGCGGTGCGCGGCAGAGCTTCCGATGGTTTTACGCAAACACGATTGCCGGCGGCAATGGCATCAATCGCCGGCAGCAGCGCCAATTGCACCGGGTAATTCCAGGGCGCCATGATGCCAACCACGCCCTTGGGGACGAATTCCTCCCGCGCGCGCGCCGGCCAGAAGGGATAGGGCACACTCACACGCCGCGGGCGCATCCAATGCCACAAATTGCGCCGCACGTAGCGCGCCGCATCGGCCACCAGCAGCACATCCGCGAGCAAGGTTTCAATCGGCGCGCGGCCTTCGTATTCGGCATCGACCACCGCCATGATGTCATGTGAGCGCGCCATCACCGCGCGCGCGAGTGCCGCCAATAACGCGCGACGTTGCTTGAGATTGGGCGCGCCATCCCGCGCTTCCGCAGCGCGCAAGGCGCCAAGGGCTTCGGCAGGGGTCATCGCGGCACGGCTTTCTCGGCGGCCTCGCCCGAAAGCACCGCAGCTTCAATGGTGGCAGGCAGGCCCGGCCAGGTCCAATCGCCAGCGAGTACCAGGTTGCGATGCACCTGCCTTGGCGGTTGCGGCGGCATGCCAACCGCATGGCGCGGTGTGGCGCGGCGTTCCTTCACCGCGCGGATCGCCGGCGGCGCTTCCGGCCAATCGCCAGGCAAGCCAAAACCCTGGGCGGCAGCACGAATTTCCGCCCAGGCTCGCGGCGCCAAATCCGGCGCCTGTTCTTCCACTTCAGCATCTGCCGCACTCACGGTGACACTCACGCCGCTCGGGCGCACCAGGACCCATTGCGTCAGCCCGCCCAGCACACCGATGAAGCGCACCGGCCCCGTACCGCCATGCGCGAAATGCAGATTGAGAATCGGCGCATGGCGTTCCGGCACGCGCAGCTTTGGGATCATGCGCGCAACTTCCCAGGGCGGCAGCGCCAGTACCACCTGATCCCGGGCTTCCAGCGCGATGCTGTCATCACCGAAATGCAGCGCAATGATGCGCCCTTCCGCTTCCGTCATAGCGCGCAACCGCGCCCCGAAACGTGTGCTCACCCCCGCTTGCTGTAAGGTGTGGAGCGCAGGCGCAATCAAATCCGGCCCGAGCCCTTTACGCGCCACCAGCACCGCGCCCGCCCTTGGCCACCCTAGCCGGCGCAACACCACGCCAAGCCGTGCCGATGATGCCTCATGCCCCGGCGTATTCAGTGCCGCGACCGTGAGCGGTTCGATCAACGCACGATACAGCGCAGGATGCGCCGCCATCACTTCCGCGACCGGGCGATCCCCAATCGGCAAAGCAAGGCGCAGCAATGTGGTGAAGGCAGCAGCACTCAGCCCCGGCGGGCGCTTGGCGGGATCGCGCCAATCAAGCGGGCTTGCGGCAATGCGCCGCGCGCTGCCATCGGCCAGGTCAAAAACCGGCAGGCCTTCCGGTTCGGCTTCCACCCAGCCCTCTCGCGCACCGATATCGGTCAGGAAACGCAGCGCGGCGCGATTGGCGCCCATCAGCGCGTGGGTGCCATTATCCGTACCATCGGGCAAAGCACGACAGCGCCCGCCCGCCACAGGTGTTGCCTCATGCAACATCACGGCGCGGCCACGCTCTGCGAGCCGTAGTGCCACCACCAAGCCCGCGACTCCGGCGCCAATGACATGGCATGTGGCGCTACTGCTCATGCGCGGCTGGTGCTGGCTTGCGGCATGGGTATGATTCCCATGGCAAAGGCTGCCATTTGCAGTTTCTCGCCCCGCGTCAGGCATGGGCGTGGCCGCGGTAAGCCAAAGCCGCGCGCCATGAGCCGTTCAAACAGCCGCTGATAGCCCCACATCATGATGCGCGCCGGCAAAAGGGCGCGCTGATCCAAATGGGGTAGCTCTGCCGCTGCTTGCGCAAAGCCGGCTTTCGCTTGCTGTGCCAAATGCGCTGCGGCGCGGGCAAAGCCCGGGCTTGCGATCAGCGTGGCAGCAGGCGCATCTGCAACACCTTCGGCAATCAGAAAATCAAGCGGCAGATAGACGCGGTCGCGCGTTGCATCCTCATCCATGTCGCGCAGGATATTCACCAATTGCAGCGTGCGCCCAAGCCCAAGGCCGAAATCAGCCGCTTCCGACGCGCCGAAAATCCGTACTGCCATGACACCGACGCTGCCAGCGACGCGGCGACAATAAAGGTTGAGCGCTTCGCTATCGGCGATGCGGAGCCTTGGTGTGGCATCCGTTTCCATGCCCGCAATCATCGCTTCACATTCTTCAATCGGGAGTGAGAAGGCGCCCCGTGCCCGCGTCAATTCGCGCGAGAGCGCACAATCCGGTGCGCGGAGCTTGCCGCGCCAATCAGCCAGGAACCGGCGCTTTTCCGCTTCCGGCATTGCGCCATCGGCAATGTCATCCACCGCGCGGCAAAAGGCATAAACCGCCCAAAGCGCACGGCGCCTTTCGCCCTTTAGCGCTGACATGCCACGCGCGAAGGAAGACCCCGCGCGCCCAACCCGCACACTGACCAGCGCCGCATCGCTTGGCCCGGTGCCGAGTGCCGCACGAAACCCGTGCAGAATATCAAGCCGCGATAGCGCAACCCGCTCCACTACCGGATCAGCCGCGCGCAGCTTTGCCAGGAGCCGCCGTGCGAGTGCGATGGTGACACTGCATTCGCGCGCCAGGCGCTTCGCCGCGATCAGGCGCGGCACTGCGGCGGCGGCATCCAGCCTTTCCTCAACCTGATGGAGCGCGGCATCCAACACGGCGCGCCGAGCCTTGGTATTGGCAGCATCAAAAAACCGCGCCTCACCGCCGGCCAAATCCATCCAGGCTTCGGGCAGATAGACGCGCCCGATATCACGCCGATCCGGCACGAGATCCTGCAGGTGATTGAGGATTTGCAAAGCGGTGCAAAGCGCATCGGCGGCGGCAATCGCCTCGGGTTTTGTTTCATGATGGAGACGGAGCAACATGCGCCCGACAGGATTGGCTGACCGCGCGCAGTAATCTTCCAAGCCGGCCCAATCGGCATAGCGCGCTTGCACCGCATCCTGCCGAAAGGCGGAGAGCATCAGCCGCGCCTCATCCGTACCACTCACAGCGCGATGCAATGCGGTGGCAGCGGGTTCCTCCGTGGCGAGATCATCAAGCGCGGCTTCGAGCGCCGCCAGACGGC
Source organism: Alphaproteobacteria bacterium (assembly GCA_016869715.1). Taxonomy (GTDB): domain Bacteria; phylum Pseudomonadota; class Alphaproteobacteria; order Acetobacterales; family Acetobacteraceae; genus Neoroseomonas. Next base: position 14,514 of record VGDM01000003.1, on the reverse strand, counting down.
GCAGCTTTTCCTCGGCGGTTAGGGCCGGATCATCGGCAATATCATCAGCGGCGCGCACGAAGCGGTAGAAGCCCAGCACCTTCGGGCGTATTTCCGGCGCCAACAGCCGGGACGCCACCGGAAAATTCTCAGACCCCGAGTCGCGCGTCGGCGCGCGGGAAGCAGCGCTATCAGCAATCATGCCGTGCCGCTGGCGGAATAGGCGCGGCCCTTCCAACCGGCGGGGCGCCCGATCAGCACCCGCACCAGCGCGGTCCATTGAATGGCAAGCCCAACCAGTACGGCGAAGGGATGCAGCGGCACGGTCCACCAGGCTTCACGGGTCCTGTATGTGATGGCAGCGCGCAAGCCAAAGACCAGTAGAGTGGCGAGCGCCGCCTGCCATTCCGGCAACAGAAAGAACGGCCAAATATGCGCGCCCGCTAAAAGCGTCGTCCAGATTGGCAGGCCAATGGGTGTCGCCATGCCTTCATGCGCATTCTTGATGAAGCCATTCCAGCTTGAACGCAGCCCATCATACATGCGGCATTCGGCAAGCTTGACGCCTTCCACTATTTCGGTGCGGAAACCGGCACTGCGCAGCTTGCGCGAAAGCTGTAGGCCATCATGCAACAGTGTACGAATGGCGCCATGGCCACCGATGGATTCGTAAGCGCCACGCTCAAACAGAATCAACTGGCCGCAAGCCGCGCCAAGCTCCGCGCGTTCAGTCTCGGCCCGCCCACCACCTGGCAGATAGCCGATCAGCAGCAGGTTGATCATGGGCACGGTCAGCGCCTCACCCAAACTGCCGATGATCTGGCGCGGCACGCCAGTCACCATCGCAAGCCTCTGCCGCGTGGCATGGCCAGCCATGCGGGCTGCTGAATCACGCGCAAGCCGCACATCAGCATCAATGAACAGGAAATGCGTCCCCCGTGCTGCCTCTGCCAGCCGCGCACAGGCATGCACCTTGCCGGTCCAGCCTTGCGGCAGTGGCGGGCACGCCAAAAGCCGCACCCGCGCATCCCGCGCGGCATAGGCGCTAACAATCGCTGCCGTGCGATCACTCGACCCATCATCCATCACCAGCAATTCAATCGCGACACCTAGCTGCGCAAGTGCGGTATCTAGGCAGGCGCTGATATGCGCTTCCTCATTACGCGCTGGGATCAGGATGGATACCAGCGCATCCTTGGGTGCCGGCCCCGCTGCCTTCGCCATGCGGCGGAGGTTATCCAGCGCGAAACCGACCGGCATCAGCGCCAATGCCAGCGCAATCCAGGGCAGGAAATCTGTCATGGCGTTGTCTCCGCGCGTTGCTCGTGTCGGGGGTCGAAGCGTTCACCGCGCAGCAGGGCCTTGGCGCGGCGCCAGCTTTGATAAATGCCGCCCATACCTTCGCGCCCCTGCACCAGGGTCTGGAAGGCAGCGGGATCGCGCGCAATCGCATCGGCGCTGAGTTTTTCCATCACCTCAGCCAAAGCAGTGGACAGCATGGCGTTGCGCGCTTCACGCGGCGCTTCCAGCAGCGTCGCAGCCGGGATGGGCGCGCCGAAAGCGGCGAGCATTTCGGCCTTGCGCTCACTCCAGAACGGGTAATCCAGCGCGAGTGGCACAAACACTGCCTCCGGCGCCATTTCTGGCAGGCGGATCATGCCAGGCGCAATCGGCACCGGCCTTTCGCGCGGATCGCTGAAACGCCCGGGCGCATTGATCCACAGAATATGCGCGGGATCGGCCAGCACCTTTTCCACCACGCGCAAAAACGCGACCGACCCGCGCGCCGACCCGGTCTCGATCCCGAAAACGCCAAGTCGCTTCATGAAACGATATTTTTCGAGTGCCGCGGCAGCCATCGGTGTGAACAAGGGGCGTTCTGGCAATAGCCGGCGATAGAGCAGCATGAAGGCCACGCCATCCCACCAGGATGGGTGGTTGGCGAATATCACGGCCGGTTTGCCCGCCGGCAATTCCGGCAGGCCCCAGCGCGCCACGCGCAAGGCGCGCATGTGTTTCGCGAAGAAACGCATGAATATGAAATCAAAAAAATCCAAATGGCGTAGCGATCGCAGCGCCACTGGATCAAGCATTTGTTGTCCCGGCGTCTTGGTCATTCCGCCGCGGCTGGCAATTCGGCCTCTCGCCGGCCGGCCAATTCCGCTTCGAGCGACATGCCGCGCCCGCCATGGTCACGGTCCAGCGCATCGGCAGCGATCCAGCCGGACATCATGACCATCGGCATGCCGGGGCCGGGATGCGCCGCGCCGCCCGCCAAATAGAGCCCCTTGATGGCCTTGCTGCGATTGCTTGGCTTGAAGGCGCCGGTGAAGGAACCATGTGAAGCGATGCCATAAATCGCGCCATTAAGAACCTTGTAGCGGTTATGGATATCCACCGGTGTCAATTGGCTTTCGCAGACAATGCGGTTTTCGATATCTTCCATGCCCGCCGTGCGCTTCAGCTTGTCCAGAATTTTCTGGCGATAGGCCGGGAACATCTTCGTCCAATCATGATGCGGGCGGAGATAGGGCGTGTGCACCAGCACATATAGCGCTTCCCCACCCTCCGGCGCGACCGAAGGATCCGTGCCTGATGGCGCGGCCAGATAAGCTGTCGGGTCTGGCGCCGGTTCACCCTTGCAGTAGATCGCATCGAATTCTTCTTCCGCATCGCGGGAGAAAACAAAGTCATGATGCGCCAAATGTTCGTAGCGGCGATTGAGCCCGAGATAGAGCACCACGCCGGAACAGGCGGGCTCATACTTCTTGGCATAGCGCTGCGAAGCATTGCGCTTCACCAATTCCGTATAGGTGCGGATGGCATCCATGTTCGAAATCAGCGCATCACAGGCAATGCGTTCACCGTTCGCGGTCACGCTGCGCACCGCGCCGCCCACAATCTCAATATCCGTGACCTCGGCATTGGTGCGGAGATCAGCGCCGAGCGAGGCCGCCAGATTGGCAAGCCCTTCCGCCGTCGCGCGCGTGCCACCCACCGGATACCACACACCTTCGGATGCCTGCATATCGCCAATGCTGCACAGCACGGCAGGCGCCAAATAGGGGCTTGATCCGACATATTGCGTGAAGTGATCCAGCATCTGTGCCAATTGATCATTTGGCACATGACCGCGAATGACTTTCGCCACCGTCTGGCCCATGCGCAACGCTATGACATCACGCAATACATCCGGCTTGAAATTATCGCCAAGGTTCAGCGTATCGCCGATGCCTTCCACGGGCTTCCAGAAGAAGAATTTCTCGGACACCTTGTGCAAATGGCGCGCAACGCGCTGAAAGCGTTCATACCCTGCGCCAATGTTGCCGCCGGGCGCGAAGTCATCCATCAGCCGCGCCATGTCCTGAACGTTTTCGATCAGATCAATCTGCTTGCTGCCATCAAAAAAGCAGCGCCATTGCGGATCAAGCCGAATGAGCGGAATTGCCTGCTGTTGATTGCGCCCTGCTTCCGCGAAAATGCGGCGCAGCACGCGCGGCATGGTCAGGATGGTCGGGCCCATATCGAAACGGAAATTTCCGCGCCCATCCGGTGATGGCAGGTTCAGCACCGCTGCCTTGCCGCCCAGCCAGGCATTACGCTCAAGGACCGTGACCTGATGCCCACGCGCCTGCGCGGTCGCGGCGGCTGCAAGCCCACCCAAACCACTGCCAATGACAACTACCGTGGCACCCATCGCGCCCTCTCCTTCTCAGTCGCCAGAAACGGACAGATTGGCCCGCATATGGCGCGGGCCACGCTCGCTCCGCGCGAGGCCCAGATCCTGCAATAATAAATCGGTGCTGATGCGCGCACCTTCGTAAATCACCGGCAAGCCACTGCCCGGATGCGTGCCGCCGCCCACCAGATAAACACCCTTCGCGCGGCCGAAGCGATTGCGCGGGCGGAAATGCATCATCTGACGCACATTATGCGCAAGGTTGAAGGTGGCGCCATAGCCCACCGCATAGTCATCCTGCCAGCCTTGCGGCGAGAGGATTTTTTCATACCGGATGCGGTTTTCGATATCATGCAGGCCAAGCGCCTTCAGCCGATCTAGTGCCAGCCGCCGATAATGCGGTGCCTCAGCGGCCCAATCCGCCCCGCCCAACAAATTCGGCACCGGCACCAGCATGTAAAGCGTGGAATGCCCAGGCGGGGCGAGTGACGGATCAGTGCCAGCCGCTGCCTGCACATAAAGCGAGGGGTTTTGCGGAATGGTGCCGGCTTCGATTTGTGCCAGATTATTCTCATAGTCCTCGGCCAGCAGCACCGAGTGATGCGCCAGATCAAGTTTCCCTTCAATGCCAAGGTAAAGCATGAAGGTAGAACAGGAATACCGCGCTTCGGCAATTTTCTTGTCGGGCCATTGCGGGCGCTGTTCTTCTTCCATCAGCCCCGGAATGGCATGGGCGAAATCGGCATTCACCACCACCGCATCTGCCGCATGCAGCCGCCCGCCTGCTTCCACACCGACCGCGCGGCGGCCTTCAAAGACAATGCGATCAACCGTGGTGTTCAGGCGAATATCCACGCCCACGCTTTCAGCAACGCGCGCCATGGCTTCAGACACCACGCCGCAACCGCCCCGCGGATGAAACACGCCATGTTCATATTCCAGGAAGGACAGGATGGAGAACATGCTCGGGCAGCGGAAGGGACTCATGCCCAGGTATTTGGACTGAAAGGAAAACGCCAAGCGCGTGCGCGGATCGGAGAAGTGTCTTTGCAATTCCTGATCCAGCGAAAGCCAGGGCCGCAAGTGCTTGAGCCCATTCATCACTTCCGGCGCCAGGTAGGTCATCACACCATGGAAGGGCCGTTGCAGCACCGGGCGGAAGGCTTCCAGCTTCACGCGGTTTTCCGCCATGAAGCTCCGCACGCCAGGGGCATCGGCGGGGTTGATCTTAGCCACTTCCGCTTCCATGCGCGCCAGATCGGGGGTTGCGTCAATCGAGACCGGGTTAGCGCCTTCAAAGATCAGTCGGTATTGCGGATCAAGACGGATCAGATCCACTTCATCCTCAAGCCGCGCGCCACAAGCTCCGAAGATTTCCGCCAGGATGCGCGGATACAGGAAAAAGGTCGGCCCGATATCGAAGCGAAAGCCGCCGGGCGCGGTCACGGCGCGTGTGCGCCCGCCGACTACGCTATCCTTTTCATAGACTGTGACCCTTACGCCGGAGGAAGCGAGCAGCATGGCCGCCGCCAGCCCCCCAGGTCCAGCGCCGATCACGGCGACATGGGGGCGGGTTTGCGAAAGGGAGGGAGGTGATGCGTTCATTCAACGTTCTATCTTTAACTTCTATCGGTAGGAAAGGTTCAAAGGCAACTGCAACCCAGGCCGGACAAGGGCGCCAAGCGGCATCAAGCCGCCATGGCCCCCTCAATTTCCGCAAACCGCGCCCCGGCGCGTGGCAAAAGCCGCCGCAGATAGAAATCCGCCACTGCCCCATAAGCCGCGCCATCCGCCGCAGCCGCCCGCGCGAGAAGAGCACCGCCCAGCACCCAACCCACTGCATCCAGATAGGCGCTCGCCAGCGCTTGACCAGCCTCTGCTTCGCGGCCTTGTTCAGCGAGCACCGCTTCCGTGGTCCGGGCCAGCCCTTCCGCTGCCGCGCGCAGCCTGGCATCGGGGAGGGCCGCGACCTCAGCGATCAGGGCGCGCATCTCAGCCCCGCCATCGCGGGCGAGCTTGCGGGTCAGCAGGTCAATCGCCTGGATGCCGTTGGTGCCCTCATAAATCGGGGCAATGCGCGCATCGCGCAGCACCTGCGCCGCGCCGGTATCCTCGATGAAGCCCATGCCGCCATGCACCTGCACGCCAAGCGATGCGGTTTCCACCCCCCGATCCGTCGCCCAGGCTTTCAGCACCGGGATCAGCAGCGCCAAGCGTGCGCCGGCTGCGGCATCACCCAATAGTTCCGCCTTATCCGCTGACACCGCCGCTTCCAGCATGATCAGCCGCGCCGCGAGCGTGGTGGCGCGCATTTCCATCAGCATGCGCGCGACATCGGGGTGTTCCGCAATAGTCCGCCCGCCTTGCACACGCTGCGCGGCATAGGCTTCCGCGAGCCGGAGCGCCGCCGCCCCATGCGCCACACCCTGGGTGCCAACGCCAAGCCTGGCATTATTCATCATGGCGAACATGGCTTGCAGGCCGCGATTGGGTTCACCGACCATCTCGGCCTCCGCACCCTCATACAGCATGATGCAGGTGGGGCTGCCATGAATGCCCATCTTGCGTTCGATGCCACCGCAGCGGAAGGCATTGCGCGCACCACCAGGCATGATTTTCAGTGCTGCAAACAGCGAAATCCCGCGCGAGCCCGGCGGCGCATCCGGCAGCCGCGCCAGCACCAGATGGAGGATATTGCCGGCGCAATCATGCTCGCCCCAGGTGATGAAAATCTTTTGCCCATGCAGCGCGTAGCGCCCATTGCCCAGCGGTTCCGCACGCGTCCTCAGCACGCCCAAATCACTGCCAGCCTGCGGTTCCGTGAGGCACATGGCGCCGGTCCATTCGCCGGCGATCATTGGCGGCAACCAGCGCGCCGCCTGATCCGGTGTGGCGTAATGGCGCAGCAGGTCAATCGCGCCGGCGGAGAGCAACGGGCCCAGCATGAAGGAGGTATCCGCCGCCATCCCCAATTCCACCATGGCCGTCCAAAGACTGAGCGGCAGCCCCTGACCACCATGCTCCGCCGGTGCCGCCAGCCCCTGCCAGCCACCTTCGCGCCATTGGTCATAAAGCGCGGGGTAATGCGCCGGTGTTGTCACCGTGCCATTGGCGTAGCGCGCGCCCTGCTTATCCGCTTCCTGCGCCTTCGGTTGCAGCGCTTCGGTGCAGAAGCGGTTCGCCTCCGTCACGATTTGCGCAATGTCATCGGCTGACAAAGGCGCGCCGGCGGCATTGGTCAACCCCGGCAGATCAACCAGGCGCGTCAGGCCGAAAACCAGATCATCAGCGGCAGTCATGGTCATCTTGTGCTCTCCAATCCGGCCAGCAGGCCGGGTACCGGGGCATCCCGCCCCGCGGCCCAGCCCGGCAGCGCGCGGGCAAGGTTATTATCCTCTGCCGCTGCGGCCAGGGCCAGACCCAAAACCGGGGCGAATTTGAAGCCATGGCCGGAAAAGCCGGACATGACGAAGCAACCGGGGGTGGGGGCTTCCAGGATGAATTCCTCCCGGCCTTCCACATCGTAATAACAAGCCTGGGCGCCTAGCACGCGATAGCCCGCCGCGTTGATCAGGCGCGGGCGGGCCAGGGCCAGGATTTCCTCAATTTCCGCGGGCGAGGCCACGCGCGAATCGGCCCCGGTATCGCCCTGGCGCGAAAAGCGGTGATCCCCGATCTTGAGTGCGGTGCCCGCAACCGACGGCACAGCGTAAAACCCGCCATCCTCGGCCAGATCAAGCAGCATGGGCGCGGCTTCCCAGGCGGCGCGGAAGCCAGGAGGGGGTTCAAGCCTGACGAGGATCTGGCGGGACGGCACCACGCGCCCATCGAGCCCAGTGCCGAGCAGCCTCGGCCCCCAGGGGCCGGCCGCCAGCACCAGCAGATCAGCGCTGCGCTCAGTGCCATTGGCGAAGCGCAGGGTTTTGCGCGCCGGTTGGGCGGCGACGACCTCGGCCGCTTCGAACACCACACTCTTTGTCACGAGATGCGCGGCAAGCCCGGCAACGATGCGTTCCGCGAGCAAAACGCCGCCGCGCGGCAGGGTAAAGGCCGCGGCGATGCCGGTATCAGACAGCATGGGAAAGCGCGCGGTGATCTGATCTGGCGGCAGGTCGGCGCAAGCATGGCCATCCCCGCGCAAGGCAATGCTGCTTTCGGCAAGCCAGCCGCCCTGATGACTGGCGAGTGCCAGCACGCCGGTTTCGACATAATGCCGCGCGCCGATGGCGACCCAGATCATCTCCCAGGCCGCATAGGCAGGATCAACCAGGCGCATATAGCCGGCCTGCGCGCCGTAGGCGTGGCGGATCAGCCGGTGCTGATCAACCGAGGCACCGCGGGGATTGGGGATGGGCGCCTGTTCGACCACGCGCACCTGCCAACCGGCGCGCGCCAGCGCCCAGGCAGTACAAAGGCCCATGATGCCGGCGCCGAGGATGAGGGCGGTTTTCTGACTTACCATGGCGTGAACCTATGCCGGTTTGGGCGGGGAATGGGAATGCTTGTTTTCGCAACGCCCGAAGCGCAAAACGCCTCGCCTGGCCCACCCAGGGCAAAAAGGAGGGCATTCCCCCATGCTCATCGCCTTCTGGACCCTGCCTTCGACGCTGATCTTCCTCTGGCTCAGCTTTCGCGTCATTCGCTATCGGCGGGCCGAGCGGATTCCGCTCGGGTCAGGGGGCAATGCCGCCTTGGAACGCGCCATCCGGGCTCATGCCAATTTTGGGGAATTCGTGCCCTTTGCGGTGGTGCTGCTGATCCTGGCGGAATGGGGCGGCGCCTGGCCATGGCTGCTGCACGCGCTTGGGGCGCTGCTGGTTCTTGCACGCCCTTCCCATGGCATGGGCATGGTGCAGGACCCTGAGGATTATCGCTTTCGTGTCTTCGGCATGGCGGGAACCTTCAGCGTTTTGGGCATCGCGGCAGCCCTGGCCTTGCGGGGGGCGCTGATGCGCGCATGACTGCTTCGGCGATTTGACCAATTGTGCCCCATGATGCCGCCTCATCCGGGGAGGAATTAGCCATGACCCCACCCCTCGCACCCCGCCCTGCCGACCTCGTCCCCGAGCTTTCGGTGCGTGACCTTGCCAGAAGCCTTGCCTTCTGATGCGGGCCCTGTGGCTTCGCCGTGATCTACGACCGGCCAGAGTACGGCTTCGCCTGCCTTCAGTGCGGCTCGGCGCGGGTGACGCTGGACCAGCTCGGTACGGATCGGGACTGGGTGACGGGCCCGCTTGAGCCGCCGCTGGGACGGGGCATCAATCTTGAGATCGCGGTCGAGGATATTGCGCCAATCCTGGCGGCCTTGGCCGCGGTGGGTTGGCCACTGTTTCTCGACACTGAGGAGAAGGCCTACCGCGTCGGCGAAGGTTCGATGACGGTGCGACAATTCCTGGTGCAGGATCCTGACGGCTACCTGTTGCGCTTCTCCGAGAGGATCGGCAACGGCGCTCGAATTCAGGACCTGCGATATTTGCCTTCGGCAGCGCTTCGGGCGTGATCATGTGTGGCCGAACGCTTGTGTAGTAAGTGTGAATACTACCTATGATGCGCCTCCATTCTGGGAGGAATGGGCCATGACCCTAACCGTCCAACAAATGCTCGCCGCCGCGGAAGCCGTGGTGCCGTGCATCAGCGCCGATGAAGCCAAGGGCCTGGTCGGCCGCGCTGATGTTGTGTTCCTGGATGTCCGTGAGCCAAGCAAAGTCGCGGCCTCAGTCAAGGTGCCGGGCGCCTTGACCATTCCGCGCGGTGTGATGGAATTCCGTGCTGATCCTAATTCCGCTTTGCGTGATGCGAATTTTGATCGTGCCAAGACGATTGTCGCCTATTGCGCCTCGGGCGGGCGATCTGCTCTGGTGCTGAAGACGCTGCATGACATGGGCTATGCCAATGTGCGCAATCTGGGCGGCTTCAAGAATTGGGTGGATGTCGGCGGCGAGATTGAAATGGCCTGATGCCAGAACGGGGGTCGCGCCAGCACGCGATCCCCTTGATGAGCGCAACGTTTATTGTGGCTGAATGCCCGCCACGCGCGCCGCATCGCCCCATTTCTTCATCTCCGCTTCCGTGAAGGCGCGCATTTCCTCAGGCGTATTGGAGACAATCTCAGCGCCGAGCGTCTTGTGGCGTTCCACCACGCTTAACACCTGCAGCGCGGCGCGGATATCGGCATTCAGCTTGGCCAGAACCGGCGCCGGAATGCCGGCCGGGCCAATCACCATGCCCCAGGTTGAAGCCTCAAATCCTGGCAGGAAGGCTTCGCCAAAGGTTGGCACATCGAGCAATTGCGGGCTGCGTCGTGCGCCGGTCGTGGCAAGGGCTTTGAGCGTACCGGCCTGGATATGCGGCAGCGCTGCCGGCACCGTGTCAAACATGATGTTCACGCGATTGGCGATGAGGTCCGGATGCGCCTGGGTGCTGCCGCGATAGGGCACGTTTTCGAGCTTGATGCCAGTACGCTCGGCAAAAAGCACCGGCGCCAGGCGCACCACGCCGCCCGTTCCGGCAAAGGTCACGCCGGGGTTACGCTTGGCATAGTCCACCAATTCGGCGGGCGTATTTGGCGCGAAGGCTTTCGGCGCACATAGCACCAAAGGTGTCGCCGTGGTCTGAGTGATGAAGGTGAAATCGCGCATGGTATCGAAGGGCAGCCGATAAAACGCGGCATTGATCGGATGCGCGACCGATACCAGGCCAAGTGTGTGCCCATCCGGCGCGCTGCGCGCGACAACCTCTGTCCCGATAACACCATCCGCCCCGGCGCGATTTTCCACCGGCACGGGCTGGCCCCAGGTGGCGGCCAAGGGCTCGGCGATCAGTCGCGCGGTGATGTCGGAAACGCCCCCCGGCGTATAGGGCACAATCATGCGCACGGCGCGATTGGGAAAGCCGCCCTGCGCTTTGGTGCGGGCAGCAAGCAATAAGGCGGGCGCGGCCAAGGCGGCGCGGCGGGTAAGCTTCATGGCGTTTCTCCCTTTGGATGTTTTGGGAAGTCTGCATGAATGCGCGGATTGCGCCAGGGTTTCTCTGCGCCGGCGATTTGGCGTAAACACTCCGACGATGCCGCGACAAGATTTTACGCCATGTTGATCCTTGCCCTCGAAGGGGCCTTGGCGCGCTGTTCTGTGGCGCTGCTTCGCGATGATGCGCTACTGTCAGCCGCGCTGCATGAGGCACCGCGCGGCCATCCCTCTGCCCTGCCCCCGATGGCCGAGCAGGTTTTGGCGGAAGCAGGCGCAGCGCCCGCCAGCCTGGATGCCATTGCCGTGGGTGTTGGCCCAGGCGGTTTCACCGGCCTCCGCACCGCCATTGCGTTGGCCGAGGGCTTGGCGCAGGCGCTTGGCAAGCCCGTGATGGGCGTGACCACGGGGGAGGCGTTGGCGTCTGCAGTCCCGCCCTCCGCGCGGGCGGGTCAGGCGCTTTGGTCGGTGCTGGATAAGCGCCAGGGCCGCGTGGTGCTGGAAATCTTCCCCCCAGGCGCGGCTTGGCCCGAAGCACCCATGATCCTGCAGCTGGCCGACCTGCCCGACCCCGCCGGACCCGTTTTGCTGGTTGGAGATGCGGCGGCACCGGTGGCGACGGCACTGACCGCGCGGGGTTTTGCCGCCAGCGCCATGTTACCCGAATTTCCTTTGGCCGAAGCGGTGGGCCGCGTGGCCGGACGAATACTGGCAGGTAAACTGCCCCAGCGCAGCGCGGCCCCGCTTTATGCCGAAGCGCCCGCCACCACGCGGCCTGGCTGACGCGCATGGCCGTCCTGATCAAGGCGGCGGGCGCTGAAGCGGCGGCGCTGATGGCCGAAATGCACGCGGAAAGCTTCGCGGCCAATCAGGCTTGGGGGGTATCTGCCATCACGCTCATGCTCGGCCTGCCTGGGCATTTCGGCCTGCTGGCCACGCGGCAGATTCAACCACTTGGCTTCGCGCTTGGCCGCGTGCAGACAGATCAGGCTGAAATCCTGACCATTGCCGTCCGGCCTGAGGCGCGGGGGCAAGGGCTTGGGGGTCTGTTGCTGCAAGCGCTAATGTCTGAAGCCGCGCGGCGCGGGGCAGCAGAACTCTTTCTGGAGGTTGCGGAACACAATGCCGCAGCGCGGGCGCTTTATGATCGTGTTGGGGCGCGACTGGTTGGTCGCCGTCCGCGCTACTATGCCGATGACGCGGCTGCATTGGTCTTGCGCAAAGCCCTGGTTGATCAACCGTGGCGCAGCAGAATAACGGATTGACCATTTTCCTGATCAGTGATGCCGACCACCTCATGCCCCTGCTCCTCAGCCGTCAGTGGCACGTTGCGGCGCGGTTCCGCCCCACGCAGCCTGATCTCCAAAATCTGTCCGGGTCTCATTTGGTCCAATGCCAGACGCACGAGAACAAAGGTCATCGGACATGTTTCCAATGAGATATCAATCTGGTGATCCGGCTTGGGCCATTTGTCACACATAGTAGTGGTTGTGGTTCGCATCGATCATTTCTCTTTTGAGAGATGTCGGCCCACCCGCCACCCCCACTATGAATTTATAAATCATTACTGGCTTTTTTGGCCAGAGAAAACAAAGAAATCCAAAAATGTTCAAGGAAAATCCGATGTCCGAAATCAAGTCTGCCTCCAACATCCTGGCGCTTACCGCGCAAATTGTCTCTGCGCATGTGGCGCATAATGCTGTTGCGGCTTCTGCGCTACCTGGCTTGATCAAGGAAGTCCCCCAGACATTGTCTACAATTGAAAGCGTACCGGCACCGGCATCGCAACGCCCGGAGCCGGCGCTGTCAATCGCCAAATCAGTGACACCGGAATTCATCATTTGTCTGGAAGATGGCAAGAAGATGAAAATGCTGAAGCGCCATCTGAAAACCTCGTTCAATATGACGCCGGAACAATATCGCGAACGCTGGGGATGACCGTTGGATTACCCAATGGTAGCGCCCCGATACGCCAAGCAGCGTTCCTCCCTTGCCAAGAAGATCGGCCTTGGCATAAAGCCTCGGAAACGCCGTGGCGTTGCGGCCTGACCGCCCGATTTCGCGATCAGGCGTTTTATCCTATAACTTGAACTGGGGTTTGTGACCCTGGGGCATTCCAGGAATGGGGCCGCCCTGAAACGGGATTGCTGATGCCGATCAAACAGGATGAGCCTGCCCCTCCCGAAGCGGGCTTTAAAGAATTGCGCGCCGGCAATCTGGGCGTGCGCCTTGCGAGGACGGCTGATGAATTGGATGCCGTGCAAGCGCTGCGCTATCGGGTTTTCTATCGGGAAATGGGCGCCCGCGCCGATGCTGCCACCGCAGTCAGCCATCGTGACCGTGATGATTTTGACGCCGTGGCGGATCACTTGCTGGTGGTGGATCATAATCGGGGCGAGGGGCCGGAATCAGTCGTTGGCACCTATCGCCTGATCCGGCGGGAGGGCGCGGCGCAGCTCGGGCGTTGGTATTCAGAAAGCGAATATGATGTCTCTCGCCTCGTCGCCTATCCGGCGCCGGTGCTGGAATTGGGCCGGTCCTGCGTGGACGGCGCCTATCGCAGCCGCGGCACGCTGCAATTGCTGTGGGATGGCATCGCGGCCTATGTCTTCCGCCATGATATTGCGCTGATGTTTGGCTGCGCTTCGCTGCCCGGCATCGAGCTGGATGCGTTGGCCGATCAATTGACCTATCTGCACGCCTTCCATCTGGCGCCAGAAGATTTACGCCCTCGCGCATTGCCGCAACGCTTTGTGGACATGCGGCGCAAGGACCCGGCGAGCATTGACAAGCGTACCACGCTCGCGGTCTTGCCACCCTTGGTGAAGGGCTATCTGCGGCTTGGGGGTTTTGTCGGCGATGGCGCCGTGTTGGATGAACAGTTCAACACGACCGATGTTTCAGTGGTGGTGAAGACCGATCTTGTCACGCAGAAATACCGCAAGCATTACGAACGCAAGCACGCCGATCGGTGAGCATGAGGCATAATCCCGCCAAAAGAATCACGCCATCACAAGATCAGAAGGGCAGCAGGATATCCATGAATTCCTGCCCGTAGCGCGGGCGCTGCACATCGCTGATCGTGCCCCGCCCACCATAGGCGATACGTGCTTCCGCGAGACGATCATGGCGTACGGTATTGTCGGACCCGATATCCTGCGGGCGAATGCTTCCACCCACATGCAGATCGCGCAATTCCTGATTGACGCGCACCTCCTGGCGGCCAACCACCACCAGATTGCCATTGGGCAGCACCTGCGAGACCGTGGCAGCAACGCGTAGATTGATCTGCCCAGAACGCTTGAGCGTACCCGCGCCCGTCACATCGCTGGCCGAACTTGCTGATACTGCCTTGGAAGGATCAAAGCCGGAAGGGAGAAGCCGGCCAAAGGAGGATTCCAAGCGCAGTAGATTGGGAAATCCCATGCTTTCGCTATTGTCACGATTGCGCTTGGTGGAATTTTCCATATCCGCCTCATCCTGGATGGACACCAGAACGATGACCAGATCACCGACAGACGCAGCGCGCTGATCCCGCAAAAAGGTCCGGCTACCCTGACGCCATAGGCTGTTGTTTTGAAGAGGCAGGTCGCCCGGTTTGGGCATCGGCATTATCACCGGGCGCCAGCGCGGATCGGATGTTGGGTTTTCAATGCTCGCCAATTCCGAGCCTTGACCAAGGCGCGAAAGCCGTTCGACAGTGCTACAGGCAAAAAGGCTTACCGCTGCACGCAAAAGAATGGGCAGACGCATCATCAATTGTCCCCCGTCAGCGCCTATGGGACCAAATTGGCGATTTGAGTAACGGAGGATTTCTATCTCATCGTAACCCCAAGGAGAGTGAAGATGAGCCAGAAGTTCGCTGGCCGGCCCACGCGGGTACCAGCCGAAAAG
>VGDM01000002.1 GCA_016869715.1 Alphaproteobacteria bacterium | reverse complement strand
TCTTAGGATAAGTTCGATTACCGTGTACTCCAAAAAGGTAAAGCCCAACATGAAGAACTCCCTGATCTAGGTTTTCCGCCTTCGAGTAATCGTATTAAATAAAAGCACCAATCAGAAGCACCCAATAGAATACTTCTGGCACAACGAAAGCTAATGTAGACGACCACCGTTACCGGCGGATTGCCTGCGCATTGGTCCAGTAGGCGGATAATTTGTACAATCAGGTTCTGCTGAGTAAGCTACCCAAGCGTGTAGAGTGGCAACACATCGCAAGATCTGATTTAGAATTGTTCAACTTAGAGCGGTCGTATCGGACCATGTGCCTCGCGCCAAGCCTTGAGTTCCGCCTCGTCTTGCAGCAGATGCGTGACCTGAGACTGGCGGCCTGACAGCTTTTGATTATTGTTTAGCGGACGCTTGACGTTTGGCGCGAATCGGCTGTAAAGTGAGACCTAAACACACGACGGGAGAGGCGGAAGATGAACGGTGTGAGGGAAAAGTTCGGGGCGTTCATTCGCCGCGAACGCGAGAGCAAGGAGATCGGATTGCGCGAGATGGCCAAGATTATCGGTGTGAGCCCGACCTATCTGTCGAAGGTCGAGCGGGACGAGTTCCCGCCGCCCGCCGAGGACAAGGTCCGGTCTATCGCCGGGATCATCGGCTGCGACGCCGATGACCTTCTGGCACGTGCCGGGCGCGTCTCGACCGACATCACCGACATCATCAAGCGCCAGCCGGTCGAGTTGGCGTCGCTCCTGCGCACCGCCAACGGCCTGACCACTGACGATATCGCCCGCCTGACGCGGCAGGCGCAAAAGGCAAAGGACGAGTGACGGCCCACCGACCCGGGCTTTAACGATGCAGATGAAAGGCTGACGATCCGATGGCTAAGCGAGTTCCTTACCTTCACGAGGAGCAAATCGAACGCGACGCTGCGGCGCTGCTGGCCGACTACGAGCGGGCGCGCGGCGTGACGATCCTTCGCGCTGTCCCGATCGAAGACATCGTCGAGAAGTATCTGAAAATTGGCATTGAGTTCGACGACATGCACCGTCTCTCTGGTGTGCCGCGCTCTGGCCTCGGTTTCGAGCCGGATATTCTTGGCGCGATATACTTCAACGAGCGCCGTATCGTGATCGACGAGAGTCTTGATCCGGTAGAAAACCCCAACAAGGAGGGACGCTATCGGTTCACGCTCGCGCATGAGGTCGGGCATTGGTGGCTACATCGTCCTTTTTTCGCTAAAGACCCCGCGCAGGCATCGTTCTTCAATGAACCTGCACCGGCTTCAGTGGTGTGCCGGTCGAGCCAAGCTAAGGAACCGGTTGAATGGCAGGCGGATTTCTACGCCTCCTCCCTGCTCATGCCCCGCAAAGTTGTCATGGCCTCATGGGACGAGATGTTCCCGGACCGGAGGCCGCGCGTCATCGCGCCTGCCGTTCCAGTTGACCATCCCTTCGTCGAGTTGCCGCGCATCGAATGCCGCATCGGCAATTTCGATTGTTCGGAAACCGACGACAACGTGCTCGATAGGGTCGCCCGACCGCTCGCCGAGCAATTCCTCGTATCGCCGATCGCAATGCGCATCCGTCTAGAAAAGCTCGGCTTGCTCCATCGCACGGTCCCACACCAGCGCATCATTACCGGCGGCGCTTGATCCCTTTTTTTGAGGAGAACGTAAAGTGTTAACTGGACAGGCGAATAACAACATTGCGGGCGAGGAGCGCGCGTTCGAAACCCGCGATTTCTATCTCGCCTGCTTCCTGCGCTGCACGGGGTACGACCTCGTTAATCTGCGCGCCGAAGGCCGGCACAAGGTCTTCGTCTTCCGCGATCGTCCGACCCGCCGCGATGACGTGCTGGCATTCTATAGCCAGGGCGCAATGGTCCCACCGCTGGCCTTCTCCGCCACCATCAAGGACATGAAGGCGCTGTTGCACAATGCGTGATGCCCCGACACCCGCGCCCGTCACCGGGCACCGCAGCCAGTTCAACGACGCGCTGCGCCACATCGAGAAGATCGTGACAGACGGGCTGCGCCACGGCTTTTTTGACTGTTCGATGACCTGCGAGATGACCAACGGCGGCAAGCGCCAGCTCATCGTACGCGCGGGCAAGTCTCACAAGTTCAACATCCCAGAGGACGAGCTGCCACGCTGACGCGGCGCCGATAGCGGCGATCCCTGCGACGGGGACGCCTGAAATGCAAATCACGTAGGTCCAGCGTCATCGGTGGGATTCCGAGACCGGAGGCCAGGAGCACGGAGCGGGGCAACCGCCCGTGAGCTCTTCGATGAAGAGTCCGGACATCGCAAACGACAATCATAAGGACGACCTGATCTGGCGCACCCGGGAGGTCTGGCAGCCACGCCTCGGCCGCGCTCTCATCCGTGAGGATGCGCGGCAGATCGCGGAGAACATGGCCGGCTTTTTCTCGGTACTGGCCGAATGGTCGCGGGCAGAAGTGCGGCCTCCAGCGAACGATACCGCCACGCCGGATGCCTCCATGAATGGGGAGGCGCGCCATGACCGTTGAGAAGATTGAGGCGGTAATACCGCACCACGCGCGGACTGTTTTTCCAACTGAAACTATGGAAGCCGGTAAAGGCGGCGAAGGCGGTGCTTTTGAGATCACAAACACAGAATTCATCACTGCGGTTTTTCGCCGCTTGCCCGAAGGAGCCTTTGTCGCCGTCTCCTCAAAAAGCGGCGATCCCAGCCTGGGCGGTTGGCCAGCCAATCGCGCCGATCTGGTTGCTCATAGTCTTTCCACTGAAACCAATAACTACCTCGGCTGTTCGAGCTTCTATCCCGGAGATGATGGATCGTTTAAGGCGCGCAAAGCCCAATTTGCTGCCTGCCATTTCCTGATGCTGGATGATCTGGGGACTAAGGTTCCATTAGATCGCCTGAACAAATTTGAATTGTCATGGTTGATCGAGACAAGCCCCGGAAATTATCAAGGTGGGATCATCTTTGCTGAGCCGATCACAGACGGCGCTGTAGCCGTGCGCTTGCTCAATGCTTTGATTGATGCGGGCCTATGCGATGCGGGCGCGACAGGACCATTGAGCCGCTGGGCGCGGTTGCCGGTAGCCATCAACGGAAAGCCGAAGTATGCCGGCGAACATGGCGCGCCTTTTCAGTGCCGTCTGCGCGAATGGAGACCCGACAACCGTCTCACGCCACAGGAGATCGTAGATCGCCTCCAGTTGGAACTGGCTCCGGCAGGCAGGCCAAAGAAAACCCTGAAACCATCGACTTCAGATGGCAGCGTATCGCACGTCGTTGAAAACTATGACGACGATGTTCTGACGCCTAAGGCGGCGCAGAACCCGGTCGTTGCCGCTCTCAAAGCGCGGGGTCTGTACAAGACGCCGCTAGGGTCTGGGAAGCACGACATGACCTGTCCCTGGGTGCATGAGCACACCGACGAACTGGATACAGGAGCGGCGTATTTTGAGCCCGACGAGCTGTATCCTGTGGGCGGCTTTTGCTGCCAGCACTCTCATCGCGACAAATACCACATTCGGGCACTGCTTGAATTCCTCGGCATTCGAAATGCAGAAGCGCGGCACAAACCGCTCATCCGGGTGATAGCCGGTGACCTTCACCGCGTCGTGGATGCGGCGGAAAAGGAATTGGCAAACCGAGGGCGGCATTATCAGGCAGGCGGTTTGATTGTTTCCGTTTCGACCGACCCAGCCAGCGGTGATCCGTCAATTGTGCCGACCAGCGCCCCAGCGCTGACGCGCGAGCTATCAGTCGCGGCAACATGGGAGAAATACGACGCGCGTGCGGAAGACTGGGTGCGCTGTGATCCGCCGGCGCGACATGCCGGAATCTTGTTTGACGCACAAAACTTTCGCTACTTACCGCCATTAGCTGGCGTCGCTCGTCAACCATACTTCCGGGAGTCGGATGGCGAACTCATCACGAGCCCGGGCTACGACAAGACGGCACAGCGCTTCGGGGTTTTTGATGCGCGGCAGTTTGTATTCCCTGAACCGTCGCTCGAAGCGGCTCAGTCGGCATTGGCTTTGCTTGAAGAGCTACTCACGGAATTCCACTTCGTGGCCGCAACCGATAAGGCAGCTGCTCTTGCTGCAATCTTTACCGCGGTCGTGCGCCCTACGCTGGCTTATGCGCCAGCATTTCACGTCCGAGCGCCAGTATTTGGAAGCGGCAAGACTTATCTATGCGAACTGATTGGCGCCTTTGCGGGTCCGGGCGGGAATGCCAAGGTAAGCTATCCAACAACTTCGGAGGAAGCCACAAAGGTCATTCTGTCCCTGCTGCTCACCAGTCCTGCGGTCATCGAATTTGATGATATGGACACCGACTGGATACCGCACGGCACCATCAAGCGGATGTTGACGGCAGAGCACATCACGGACCGTATTTTAGGTGTAAGCAAGACCGCGACAGTCAGCACCCGCACTCTATTTTTAGGCTCTGGCAACAACGTCGGCCCAATCCGCGATCTGCTGCGCCGCGTGCTGACGATCCATGTCGACCCACGCTGCGCGACACCGGCAACGATCGCTTACAAAAGTTTTCCGGTCGATAAAGTGCGTCAGAGGCGCGGCGCTTACGTGGCCGCTGTACTGACGATCATTCAAGCATGGCGGAGGGCTGGTTCGCCTCGTGCTGCTGTGGACAGTATCGTCACGTTCGGTGGCGCATGGTCAGACTATTGCCGGTATCCACTAATTTGGCTTGGTCACCCCGACCCAGCGTCAGCACTGCTGGAACAGGTTCGCCAAGATCCCGACGGCGATGCGCTCGGTGGGTTGATGACCGAATGGAATATCATATTCGGGAGCGCCCCAACCACGGTGCGCAAGGCGGTGGAGGCCGCCCTTTCAGGGTGTAGCAATCTGCTCGATGCGATCCGCGAATTCCCGGTTGAGGAACGCGGCGAGATCAATCGCTCAAAACTTGGCTGGATCCTGAAGAAAAATGCCAATCGGATCATCGGTGGCTTTGAATTCCAGCAGGCAGAGGCGGACGGACGGACGGCTTGGAGGGTGGTAGCGGTCAAGACACCGCCTTTAACGCCTTCGCCCCCTTCGAACCCCTCAACTGGGGAAACTGTCACGGGTTGGAGTGGTCGGATATGAGCGCCGCCGAAATCCTTCGCGAGGCACGATCAGCTGGCATCGACCTGCGCGTAGAGGGCGACGACCTTGCCCTGCATGCCCAGGCGCCGCCACCGGCCGACCTGCTGCAGCGGTTGGTCCGTTACAAGCCGGAAATCGTCGCCCTGCTACGGCCAGGACGAGACGGATGGTCGGCCGAGGACTGGCAGGTCTATTTCGATGAGCGCGCTGGTATCGCGGAGTTTGATGGCGGCCTGCCGCGCCGGGAAGCCGAGGCGCGCGCCTTCGAATGCTGCCTCGTCGAATGGCTTAACCGCACCTTCGAGCGCTCGCCGCCGGGGCAATGCCTCGCCTGCGGTGGCGGCGATCACGCCCATGACGTGCTGGTGCCCCATGGTATCGAGCCGACCGGCCATGTGTGGCTGCATTCGCGCTGCTGGCCCGATTGGTACGCGGGCCAAAAGGCCGACGCGGCCGAGGCGCTCAAGGACATGGGCATCGTGCCGCCGGCCAAGTTCCCAGACGATTTCGGAAAAAACGGAAGCGCATAATGGGCAGCTTCGGATCGGGACGGCCGAGCGGATCGGGACGCGGCACGGTGGAAGCCTGCCGGTTGATCGACGTGAACCGGCTGCACAAGACGGGCTGCCTGCGTGCCGGCTTGGTGGGCGGCTGGCAATGGACGCGCGACGGCGAGAAGGTCGCCTCGATCAATCTACGCGCCGAGGAAGATCGGCTGCATCTCACCTACCGCGTGCGCGTCGTCGGCGGCGAATGGGAGGACGTGGCCGAGACCGTACGTATCGTCCGCGTGCCTTGCCGCTTCGGCGGGGCGCGGCCTTATTTCATCTGTCCGGGGATGGTGAACGGCGTCGCCTGCGGACGGCGGGTGGCCAAGCTGCACGGGCCGGGGCGCTACTTCCTGTGCCGCCATTGCTATCGCCTCGCGCACGCGAGCCAGGGCGAAGGTGCTTGGGATCGCATGCTGCGCCGCGCCAACAAGATCAAGGAACGCCTGGGCGGCGATTCCGGGATGGCCTCGCCTTTTCCGCCCAAGCCCAAGGGCATGTGGCGGCAGACCTATGACCGCCTGCGCAAACGCGCCTTCGAAGACGAGATGCGCGCCGACGAGGCTTTCGCCCTTCGAGCCGAGCGCCTGCTGGCGCGGATCGACAACCCGAAACGAAGAAGGAGATTCTGGCGATGACCGAGACCAAGCCCGACCTGCCGGCCGAGACCGGCGGCACCGAGATCACCCGCTTCAACGCGCTGCGCCACGGCGTATTGTCGCGCTACACCGTCCTGCCCTGGGAGAATGCCGTCGACTACCACGCGCTGGTCGCAGCACTCGCGGCCGAGCATGCGCCGCACGGACCGACCGAGGAACATCTGGTCGAGGAACTGGCCGGCATCCTGTGGCGCAAGCGCCGCCTGCGCCTGGCCGAGGCCGCCGCGCACCGGCGCGGGCTGGACGGCACGCTCGCCTCCTATCGCGAGACCGTGAAGGTAGCGCTGGTCCATCTTGACGCCACCGACCAGTCCGAGCGGGTGATGGACGCGATCCGCTCCACGGCGTCCGACACCGACGACGATATCCGCGAAATGGACGAGGACGAGGCCATGACCCGCCGCGCGCTCGACCTGCTTGGCTCGCATCGCAACGACCGCTACGGGGCCGCACTGGCCGCACTGCGCTGTGATACGCGAGACTGGTGGGCAGACTTGCTGGCCCGCGATCACGACGAACTGGAGGAGGGTGAGCAGCCGGCCACGCCAGATGAGGACGGCCTGCGCCGCTTCCTCGAAGGCACGGTGATGCCTTGGTTCGGCACCCGCAAGAAGGAACTCGCCAACCGCCCGCTGATCCGCGACCAGGCCTTTGGCGAAGCGCTCGACCCCAACAAGCTGGAACGGTTGGCCCGCTACGAGGTGCATCTCGATCGCAAGTTGGAACGCATGCTGGCCATGCTGTTGCGCCTCAAGGACCTGCGGGCGGGCGCCGTTCCAGGCTGATCCGTTTGGGAAAATCGCCCTGAAAAGCCTGGGTCCTTCCGGGCGATGATCCGATGCGGGAGGGCAAGGCGCGGCATTTCACTAGCGTCAGGGCGATTTTTTAGGTTACCGGCCAGGAAACTATCAGTGCCGGGCCTCCAAAACGCCCACACAGAGATTGATTGCGATGCAATCACCGCTTAACATCCCACGCCTCAATGAGGACATCATGGCCAGCATCACGATCCGCAACCTTGAAGACGACCTGAAGCGCCGCCTGCGTATCCGCGCGGCCGAGCATGGACGCTCGATGGAGGAGGAGGCCCGCGAAATCCTCCGCCATGTGGTGACCGAGCCGGCAACGCCGCGCAATCTCGCGGCGTCCATCCGCGCGCGCATGGCGCGGATGGGTGGTGTGGAGCTTGATCTGCCCGCGCGGGAGGCGATGCGCGAGCCGCCGCGCTTTGGCGGGAAGCGCGCATGATCATCCTCGACACTAACGTGCTTTCCGAATTGCTGCGGCCGACACCCGCGCCGCAGGTCGAGGCATGGCTGGCCGCGCAGGATGGAGCGGGAATCTATTTCACGGCGGTCGGCGAAGCCGAATTGCGCCACGGCGTGGCGATCCTGCCGGCCGGTCGCCGCCGCACCGCACTCGGCGCCGCCATCGACGGCATGCTGGACGAGGATTTCCGCGACCGCATACTGCCCTTCGATCGCGATGCCGCCGGCGCCTATGCCGTCATCGCCGCCGCGCGCCGCGCCGCCGGCCGCCCCATCGGCCAGCTCGACTGCCAGATCGCCGCCATCGCGCGCGCCCATGCCGCCAGTGTGGCCACCCGCAACACAAGCGACTACGAGGGCTGCGGCGTGGAGCTTATTTACCCCTGGGCCGAGAAAAGGGCGCAATAGCCTGCATGGACAAGCGAGCACTTCAATATATTCCAAGGCCGGGCCGTCTCTGAGAGACGAGGGAGCGATTATGGATGAAGCAACGACAGAAGACGCTTTTGGCGGATATGGATTTGCAATCCGAACTTTTTGGTTCGACGTAACCAATCTTCATCTTCATCGAACGTGGTCCCAAAATTCGGTGATTACAGACAGGCCAGAGTTTGTCTCTGGCATTAAAGGCAAGGCGGTGTCTGAGGATCGGGTGGGAGTTATTGGCCGTGACGGCTCCATCAAAGAGTTTGACTTTACTCTAAGAGTGGATTCCGATGCTAAAAAGTCATGGGAATGGCACAAAGCGCACGACGTACTCGCATACACAGACCATTCTAAATACAAGCCTGAGCACATTCGCATCAAGAAGTTGATCAGCGAGCGCCTTGATGCAAATCCGCCAACGGCTGTGCTATTGACCTACGAAGCCGACTGGGAGATCGGGAACAAAGCAGGCTGGTCTATTGAGTGCCAAGTACCGCCAGATATTTTTGCTAAACTTGAAAACGAGATTGCAGCTGAGACAGCAACCTCAATTTCGATTGGGGTGAGGTGGGAGGGCGGCCTCGTTTTTGACAAATATGCGCCGCCGAGTGTGCCTAACATATGGGGCTTGTTCTGTCTTGAAAAGAACCGCTCACCAGAATCGCTGTGGGGGCATGTGACTTTGATACAATGGTCGCCCATAAACCACGGGAAGACTAGCCACAAAGAGGCTCGCGTTGATATGCCCGCCCCGACGCCGGCACCTGTTACGGCTGTAGCACCGGTAATATTCAACGTTCCGAAATATGCGAGCGCCGCGCTCTGGGTACTTGCACTCGCCACAGCACTCCACTTGTTCAAATGACATCGCTTCCAGCTCCCCTTGGCATGAAAATAGTCAACACCCACGTTCGGTCATGGCAGCGATGATACCAATGGGAGGTCTTTAGCTTTGCATCTCTCCAGTAAAGTAGCCGCCAGTACGTGACGCTGCTATCTTTTGCGTTTCGTTTTCTGGCAGCCTCAGACAGGCAAAATGAACGCAAAAGAAAACGGAGATAATTGTTTGGCAGAGCACGTATCTGAAGCGACAGAAGCAAACGGAAAGCGCAAGAAGAGGATCACATGGGCGCTTGAGCAGGCGCGTCGGGACCTCGTGGATGCTACCCGCCGAAATCGCCTGCTACATGCCCCCCTGATCGGCAAGCGGCCTTGGTGCCTTGCTGTGACCGGACACACCGCGGACGATCTTTTGCATCGGCTCTATTGGGATGAAGGCGCAAACGCTTACGCGTTCCAAGGCGTTGACGAGCAGCCCGAGCTGAAAACTACTTTGTTCGACAAGACCAACCTTCCAGTCGCTTTGACACCCGACAGCAGCCCAAAATCCACCGGCAAGGCTCTCGCGACAAGGTCGCGTCTTGCCAGTAGTCGCTACGCTCTGCTCCAAACCCGGCTTGCGCAGACGAAGCTCGAGAAGCGGCTCACGAAAATTTTCCGGGAAGAACGAACGCTTGAGGAAGAACAGGGCCTGAGCACCTTGTATCTAGCGGCGGGTTTCCTAAAGTGGTTCGATAGCGATAGCAGCGACGAAGCGTCCTACGCCCCGCTTATCCTGATCCCCGTGTCTCTAACGCGGGTGGCTGGACGCGAAGGCTACGTGCTGCATGGCCGCGATGACGACATAATGGTCAACGTGGCGCTGCGGGAGAAGCTGCGTGGCGACTTCGGCCTGACGGTGCCGGACATCCCGGAAACCGAAGGTTGGAAGCCTTCAGACTACTTCGCAATGATCGAAGCGGAAGTCAGCAGGCAGCGCCGCTGGCAGGTCGAGCGGGACAGCATCGGCTTGGGTTTCTTCACGTTCTCGAAGTTCATGATGTGGCGCGATTTGGATGCGAACAGTTGGCCGAACGGCTCGCTGCTGGATCATGGGCTGCTGAATGTTCTACTGGGCGAAAGCACCTCGTTCGCAAATGAGCCACCGATTGTCGAAGATGATGAACCGATCGATCAGCGTATAGATATCTCGAAATGCGTCCATGTGGTTGATGCCGATAGCTCGCAAACAGTCGTCATCGAAGAGGCGCGAGGCGGGCGCAATCTTGTTGTTCAAGGACCGCCTGGAACCGGCAAGTCTCAAACGATTACCAACGTAATCGCAGCAGCGGTGCATGCCGGAAAGAGCGTACTCTTTGTCGCAGAGAAGACAGCTGCACTGGAGGTGGTGCATGATCGACTTCGCCGCGCCGGGCTTGGGGCGCTATGCCTTGAGACGCACAGCCGCAAGGCGAACAAGCGAGAAGTCCTTAAATCACTGGAGGATGCACTAAGACTGTCAGGCGCATCCCGGTTTGATGGTGGAGTGGTCCCAAAACTTGCCGGGCTTCGCGACAAGCTAAATAGCTATACGGCGAAGCTGCACCGGCCCATCGGCAGTTCTGAGCGCTCAGCCTATGAGGTGATGGGCCGTCAACTAGTGTTGCGCGGCAAGCGGACAACCCTTCTGGACGAGCGGCTGGATTTCACCGCCGAATGGCCAGCTGCCAAGCTGGAGAATGCCGAGCTGGCGATTGACCGAGCTGCCACCGCCGTCCAGCGGATTGGCCAAACGCCTTCCGATCACGCTTGGTTCGGAACGGGCATCGCCGCGCTCAGCCCGTTCGATCATGACCGGCTTCGTTCATCACTCTCTTCGACGCTAGAGAAGGTCAACGCGTTGGCAGGACGCCTGACAGGCTCATTGCTCCAGTTAGTTGAAACCGAGGCGCCTACCCTTGCTGATGCCCGCCGGGTTGAACAGGCGCTTCGTTTGGTTGCTCAGGCTCCCGCTGATCGGGCGCTGCTGGATAACCCAGCGTGGCAGGCCAACCTTGAACAGATCGAAGCCCGGATGTCGCGTGCCGAGAATTTCTGCTGCTTAGCTGCAGACATGGAGAAGCGGTTCGCCCCTGAGGCCTGGAGATATGACACCACGAACGGACTTCTGGCGCTCAAGGCGGATGGCGGATCATTCTTCCGGCGCTTGTCGGCTCGC
This sequence comes from Alphaproteobacteria bacterium, assembly GCA_016869715.1. Classification (GTDB taxonomy): domain Bacteria; phylum Pseudomonadota; class Alphaproteobacteria; order Acetobacterales; family Acetobacteraceae; genus Neoroseomonas. The sequence continues at coordinate 171,577 of VGDM01000002.1, read as the reverse complement.
CACAGAACTGTGGTGGCCGATCTTCGCGCCTTAAGCAAAGACACACCTCCGAAGAAGCAGGCGGACAGGATTGCCGCTCTTGAAAGCTTGCAGGACGCCCAAACCGCGAAGAAAGAGTTCGAAGGCATCGCTGGTGAAATGCGCCTGCTCCTTGGGGATCTGTGGGCTGAGTGCGGCACGCCTTGGGAGCGCGTTCATCGCCTGAGGGATTGGGTGCGGCAAGCCAGGGCGATGACGCCCAACGCTCCGCTGCTTAGGTTGGCAGCGCGAAGCGCAAATCTCGATACACTGTTGCAATATGCTGACCAACTGACCGCAATTGGGAATGACGCCGCGTCGGCCTTGGCGAGCACTGTGGCGGACACCAAGGCGAACCTCCTGGTGGTCTTCCGCCAGCAACAGCTTGAAGACATCCCGTTGGCCGCGCTTCTCGCCAAGCTCCAGCAGTGGCAGGCGAACCTTGATAGGGCGAACGACTGGGTAATGGTGCGGGATGCCCTCAACGCCGTTCAACAGGAAGGCTTGCCGACCATCGCCGCGCGGCTTGAGGCAGGCCGTCTGCAACCATCTGAGGTCCGACCTTCAGTTGACCTGCTGATCGCGGAAGCCCTCTGGCGCAAAGCGTCGGCAAGCGACCCTGTGCTGTCACAAATCGACGGGCAAACCCGCAGCGAGGAAGTGGACCAGTTTCGCGAGTTCGACCGCCGCCGCATCCAGATCGCACGGCAAGAGGTCTTGGCCCGGTACCTCGACCAAAAGCCGTCCGGTTACGGTGGTGAAATGGGCATCATCCGAGGTGAGATTGACAAGAAGCGCAGTCATCGTGCTGTGCGCAAACTGATGATGGACGCTGGCAATGCCGTGCAGAAGCTCAAGCCGATCTTCCTTATGTCGCCGCTCTCTGTCGCCCAATTCCTGCCGCCCGGGAAGCTGACTTTCGACGTGCTGGTGATGGACGAGGCCAGCCAGATCGCACCAGAGGAAGCACTCGGAGCTGTCGCGCGCGCGAAGCAGATCGTCGTCGTGGGGGACCACAAGCAGCTGCCGCCGACCAACTTCTTCAAGGCTGCAAACGCAGGCGCGGACGAAAACGAGGAAGACGATACAGATGTGGCGGATGTCACGCGGCCAAGCGACTATGAGAGCATTCTGACACTGGCGCGGACGCGGGGAATGGCTGAGCGCATGCTAGCTTGGCACTACCGCAGCAAACACCCGTCGCTGATCGCGCTTTCGAACGCCGAGTGTTACGCAGATAAGCTGCTGTTGCCTCCCAGCCCCTTCGTGAAGACCGAACAGTTCGGGCTGACGCTGGAGACGACCCCGCGTGGCTTCTATGATCGTGGCGGCACAAGCCGGGACTTGGTGCAGGCCGAAATCCTCGCCAAGGCTGTAGCGCAGCACATGCGAAAGACGCCTAACAAGTCGCTGGGTATCGCCTGCCTCTCCAGCCAGCAGCGCGATGCGGTCGATGACATGATCGACAAGCTTGGCATCCGTTCGGACGTTGAAGCCTTCCTGCCGAAGGGCGAACGCCTGTTTGTGAAGAACCTCGAAGCCATCCAAGGCGACGAACGCGACGTGGTATTCATTTCTATTGGTTACGGCGTTGCGCCAAATCAATCTAAGCCTTTCCTGAACTTCGGGCCGGTCTCCAAAGAAGGAGGCGAACGGCGCCTGAACGTGCTGGCTTCCCGCGCCCGCGAACGATGCGTTGTGTTCTCTTCGATCACGGCAGCTGACATCCCGGCTGATCACGAGTTGCGCGGTACCCGTATGCTTCGCGCCTTGCTGCACTATGCCGAGACGGGGAACCTTTCAGCGGGCAGCCTCACAGGAGAAGGCTTCGACAGTCCTTTCGAAGAGGCCGTGGCGCAAGTCATTCGGGAGGCCGGATACCATGTGCATTCGCAGGTCGGCGTTTCCAGCTTCAAAGTTGATCTGGGTGTCATCGATCCTGCGCGCCCGGGCGTCTACGTTTTGGGCGTCGAATGCGATGGCGCGACCTATCACAGTTCTCGCTCTGCCCGTGACCGCGACCGTCTGAGGCAAGAGGTGCTGGAGGGCTTGGGTTGGAGGCTGCACCGCATCTGGAGCACGGATTGGTTCCGCAATCCGGAGCGCGAGACTGGCAAGCTGATTGCGGCCATCCAAGAAGCAGTGTCGCGGCACGCCAGCCCCCAGTTGAACTTGCCCGAACCGGAAGACGATGCGGCAGAGGATCAGGGCGGAGACGCACCGGAGCTGATCCTTGATCCGCCATTATCGCACACGCGGCTTCCGAACGTGAAAACCTATATCGAGACTTCATTGTCCGTCCCGGTTGGCCGCGACTTGCTAGAACTGCGACAGCATGAGATGGGCCGTCTGATTCAGCAGGTGATCGAAAGCGAAGGCCCAGTCCACACTGAGGAAGTGGCCCGCCGTATACGAGAGGCGTTCGGCTTGCAGAAGACCGGCCGCCGCATCCTTGAGCATGTCCGCAACGCCCTGTTAGCCCAATCCCGCTCAGGCGGCATCGAGCGGTACGAAGAGTTCTGGCAGGTGGCCGGGCGCGAAGTGACGGCTATCCGAGATAGGCGCACCTCAGCCTTACCGCTCAGGAAGGCGTCGATGATCTCGCCTCAGGAATACCAACTGGCGTTGAAGACCGCGCTGAAAGAAGCTGTGGCTATGCCTCGAGAAGAGCTCATTATTCAAGCGGCCCGGCTCTTCGGATTTGACCGAACAGGACCCGAACTAAAGACCGCTGTCGACACATATCTCGATGCTCTCGTGCGGAAGGGAGAAATTGCAGAGGACGGCGATAAGCTTGTCCTGGTTGGCTCGTCGGTTTGAACACATGCCCGCCTTCTCCCGCTTCATCGGCATAGACTATTCGGGCGCTGAAACCCCGAACTCCAGCCTCAAGGGCTTGCGTGTCTATCTGGCCGAGGGCGGCGCATTGCCAGTGGAAGTTCCGCCTCCGCCGAGCCCGCGCAAATACTGGACGCGGCGCGGCATTGCCGAATGGCTGATGGAGCGGCTGGCCGAGGATAAGCCGACGCTGGTCGGCATCGATCACAGCTTCTCCTTCCCGTTCCGCTATTTTGAGGTGCATCGGCTGCTGCCCGATTGGCCTGCGTTCCTCGACGATTTCCAGCGCCATTGGCCCACCGACGAGGATCACACCTACGTCGATTTCGTGCGCTATGGTTCAATTGGCAACGGCGCGGCGCGCACGGGCAATGCCCGCTGGCGGCGCCTGACCGAGGAGCGCGCGGGCGGCGCGAAATCCGTCTTTCATTTCGACGTCCAGGGATCGGTGGCGAAATCCACCCACGCCGGCATTCCCTGGCTGCGCTTCATCCGCCAGCGCCTCGGGCCGCGCGTTCACTTCTGGCCCTTCGATGGCTGGGACATTCCCGCCGGCCGATCCGCCATCGCCGAGGTCTATCCGGCGCTGTGCTCTCGCGGCTTCGCCCGCCTGGGACGCACCGGCGATCAGCACGATGCATTCAGCATCGCCGCCTGGCTGTCGCGCGCGGCTTGTGACGGTGCCCTGGCCTCGTTCCTCAATCCGGACCTAACACCACCCGAACGCGCGGTGGCGCAGGTCGAGGGCTGGATCCTCGGCGTGCCGGGTTTGATTCGGGCAGGTGAGAGGCCTGACAGTCTCGACCCCACCGCTTGCAATCACAATATGTACAGTTTACACTAAACATCATGACCAGGACATCGAAACCCGCACCCGCCGCCGATCCCGCCCGCAAGCAGGCGGTGATCTATGCCCGCGTGTCCTCCAAGGAGCAGGAGAAGGAAGGCTTCTCGATCCCGGCACAGTTGAAGCTGCTGAAGGAATACGCGGCGGCTCAGGGGTTCGTGGTGGCCCAGGAATACGTGGACGTGGAGACCGCCAAGCAGGCCGGCCGCGCCGCCTTTGGCGAGATGGTCGCCTACCTTAAGACCCATCCGGCTGTCCGCGTGATGCTGGTCGAGAAGACTGACCGGCTCTACCGCAACCTAAAGGACTGGGTGACGGTGGACGATCTCGAGGTCGAGGTCCACTTCCCGAAAGAGGGCGTGGTGCTGTCGCGGGGGTCCCGCTCGTCAGAAAAGTTCATGCACGGCATCAAGGTGCTGATGGCGAAAAACTACATCGACAACCTGTCCGAGGAAGCCCGCAAGGGCATGCAGGAGAAGGCCGAGCAGGGCATCTGGCCGACCAAGTGCCCGCTCGGCTATCGCAACGTCACCGGCCCTGACGGCAAGAAGATCATTGCCGTCGACCCCGAGGTGGCGCCGATCATCGCCAAGCTGTTCGAGTGGTACTCGACCGGGCAGTACTCGATGCAGGAGGTGTCACGCATGGCGCGCGACGCCGGTCTCGTCTACCGCAAGAGCGGGGCGAAGGTGCCTGTCAGCACCATCCATACGATCCTCCACGCCCGGCTCTACACCGGCTGGTACGAGTGGAACGGCAAGCTGATCCAGGGGCGGCACCAACCGGTGGTCCCCGTCGATCTCTGGGAGCGGGTGCAGGGCGTTCTGAACGGCCGCTTTGCCAAGAAGCACCGCCGCGCGAAGCACGACTTCGCCTTCTCCGGCCTGATCTCCTGCGGAACCTGCGGCTGTTCGGTCGTCGGCGAGATCAAGAAGCAGCGCTACGTCTACTACCACTGCACCGGCTACGCGGCCAAAACCGAGGGCCGGAAGCCCACCTGCACCCAATGCGTGCGCGAGGAGGCGCTGGAGGCGCGGTTCACGGAACTGCTCGGCAGGCTGCGCTTCGACAACGAGGTGCTTGGCTGGGTGCGCGAGGCGCTTCAGGCAAGCCATGCCGATCAGCGGCGGGAGCATCAAGACGCGATCACGCGCCTCCAAGCTGAATACCGGCGGCTCGATGAACGCATCAATGCCATGTATGTCGACAAGCTCGACGGCAAGATTGGCGGCGACTTCTACGACAAGTTCGCTGGCGAGTGGCGTGAGGAGCAGCGCCGCTTGCAGCGGGAGATCGATCGACATCAACACGCCGAGGAATCCTACATGGACGAAGGCGTGCAACTTCTCGAACTGGCGCAAAACGCGCAGCGGCTGTTTGAGCGCCAAGAGCCGCGACAGAAACGTCGCCTGCTCAACTTCGTACTATCGAACTGCTCCTGGGCCGATGGCGAGATGACCGCCACCTTCCGCCAACCCTTTGATCTGTTGGCGGAAACCACCGCCATTGCAGCCCGCCAACAGGCGGTGACAATAGCCAATTCGAGCAAAACTGAGATTTGGCTGGGGGACCTGGATTCGAACCAAGGCTGCCCGGGTCAGAGCCGGAAGTTCTACCGCTAAACTATCCCCCATAATGCTGGTCTTTTAGCACCGGCTTACCCACGCTTCAACTCGCCCCCTCAAAACCGCTTGCCCTTGGGGCCAGATATCCCGATCATAGCCTCACCGTCCCAAATGGGGCGGCAGAAAAGGGATCATGACCGAAGCCGCCCTGCCTCTTGCCCGAGTTGCCGAAACCGCCCCCGCCTATGCGCGGGCGGAAGCCCTTGGTGCGGCCTATGCGGCGCTTGATCTCGGCACGAATAATTGCCGCCTGTTGATCGCCTCCCCCAATGCAGCGGGGTTTCGCGTGCTGGATTCCTTCAGCCGCGTTGTGCGGTTGGGTGAGGGCCTCGGCAGCAGCGGGCAGCTTTCCACGGCCTCCATGGACCGTGCCTTGGCAGCACTTGGCGCCTGCGCCGATAAACTCGGCCGCCGGCCCTTGCGCGGGTTTGAGGCGGTGGCGACCGAAGCCTGCCGCCAGGCCAGCAATGGCGCTGCCTTCATCGCGCGGGTCGAAGCCGAAACTGGCATCAGGCTCCGGATCATCACGGGGCGGGAAGAAGCGGAACTCGCCATGGAATCCTGCGCGGCCTTGCTTGAACCCGGTGATCGGCGCGCATTGTTGTTTGATATCGGTGGCGGCAGCACGGAAGTCGCCTGGATCCGCGCCGCCGCCCGCCCCGGCGATGTGCCGGAGCTTATTGGCTATATTTCGCTCCCCATCGGTGTGGTGACTCTCGCCGAGCGCTGTGGTGCTGCTTGTTTCACCGAAGCCGGCTTCTTCGTCGTCGTGGATGAGGTCGCGGCGAGGCTCAAAGCCTTTGATCGGCTGCATTGCATCGGCCAGGAAATCCATGCGGGCGGGGTGCGCCTGATGGGCACCTCCGGCACGGTCACGACCCTTGCCGGCGTGGTCATGGCGCTGCCGCGCTATCGCCGCCCGCTGGTGGATGGCTCGACCCTTGATTGTGATGCCGCCGATGCCGCGCTCGGTGATCTTTTCGCCATGGGCCGGGCAGAATTGGCCGCCCATCCCTGTGTCGGGCCGGAACGCGTGGATTACGTGCTGCCGGGCTGCGCGATTTACGCCGGCATTCGGCGCATTTGGCCGACACGGAGCCTACGCGTCGCGGATCGCGGCCTCCGGGAGGGCATGTTGCTCAGGATGATGCGCGCGGATCGTGACGCGGCACGCCCCAGCTTGCCTCGGCGCCGGTAGAACCCAAAGCGTGGCCAAACCCAGCTCGCCCGGTTGCAGCCGAGGCCTGACCCAGCGGCTGCGCAGCGCCGAAAGCCGCAGCACCGCCAGCCAGAAATGGCTCAATCGCCAATTGAATGATCCCTATGTGCGCGCTGCCAAGGAACGCGGCCTGCGTTCCCGCGCGGCCTTCAAACTGTTGGAGATGCAGGAGAAGGTGAAGCTCTTGAAGCCTGGCGCGCGCGTCGTGGATTTGGGCGCGGCACCGGGCGGCTGGACCCAGGTGGCGGTGGAAGCGGTCGGGCCACGGGGCCAGGTGGTCGCTTTGGATATCCTGCCCATGGACCCGGTGCCGGGTGCCACCATTTTGCAAGGCGATTTCCAGGAGGAAGAGGCCGAGGCGCGCATCATAGCCTGCATGGGCGTCAAGGCCGATCTGGTGATGTCAGACATGGCCCCCAATACCACGGGCCATGCGGCGACCGATCATTTGCGCATCATGGCGCTGGCTGAATTGGCGCTTGATTTCGCGCTGAAGGTGCTGGCGCCAAATGGCGGTTTTGTTGCGAAAGTATTTCAAGGCGGGTCCGAGAAGGACATGCTGGCGACCTTGAAGCGCCATTTTGCCACCGTGCGCCATGTGAAGCCGCCGGCCAGCCGGAAGGAATCCGCCGAATTATATGTGGTGGCGAGCGGCTTTCGTGGCTGAGCAGGCGCCCGCGTGATTGCGCCGCATGAATTGAAGGACTAAGGAAAGTAGCCAAGGTAGCGCAACGCGAAAGCCCAACCATGGCCAATGATTCCCCCTCCCCTGCTTCCACGTCTTTTGGCGCGATGCCGATCATGGAGGCATACGCGTTTGACGATGTGCTGTTGGTGCCGGCCTATTCCACCGTGCTGCCGGCGCAGACGGGCACGCATACACGCCTCACCAAGGAAATCCGGCTGAACATTCCGCTGATGTCGGCGGCGATGGATACGGTGACAGAAGCGCTGATGGCGATTGCCATGGCGCAGGCCGGCGGCATTGGCGTGATCCACAAGAATTTCTCGCCGGAAGATCAGGCCGCGCAGGTGCGGCAGGTGAAGAAATTCGAATCCGGCATGGTGGTGAACCCACTCACGGTGCACCCGGACCAGACGCTCGCTGAAGTGCGCGCGCTGCAGGACCGGCATCGCATCAGCGGCATTCCGGTGGTGGAACGCGGCTCGGGCCGCCTGGTCGGCATTATCACCAATCGCGATGTGCGCTTCGCAACCGATCCCAATTTGCGCGTTTATGAGCTGATGACGCGTGAGAATTTGGTGACAGCCTCCCCCGATGTCACGCCGGATGAGGCGCGCACCCTCTTGCACAAGCATCGCATCGAAAAATTGCTGGTGGTGGATGAGGCGCAGCGTTGCGTGGGCCTGGTGACGGTGAAGGACATGGACAAGGCGCAGGCCAATCCCCATGCGTCCAAGGATGGCATGGGCCGGCTGCGCGCCGCGGCGGCGACGGGCGTTGGGGATGATGGCCTGCACCGCGCGGAATTGCTGGTGGCGGCGGGCGTTGATGTGGTTCTCGTCGATACCGCGCACGGCCATTCCGGTGGCGTGATGCAGGCGGTGGAACGGATCAAGTGCCTTTCCAATTCCGTGCAGGTGATCGCCGGCAATGTGGCAACTCCCGAGGGTGCTTTGGCCTTGATTGAAGCGGGCGCGGATGCGGTGAAGATCGGCATTGGTCCCGGTTCCATTTGCACCACGCGCATTGTGGCCGGTGTTGGCGTGCCGCAGCTAACCGCCATTCTGGAAAGCGCGGCGGCGGCGCGCGAAAAGGGCGTGCCGGTGATTGCCGATGGTGGCATTCGGTCTTCTGGCGATTTGGCCAAGGCGCTGGCGGCGGGGGCGGATTGCGCCATGATGGGCAGCATCTTCGCCGGCACGGATGAAGCACCTGGTGAGGTGTTTTTGTATCAGGGCCGATCCTACAAATCCTATCGTGGCATGGGATCGCTTGGCGCCATGGCGCGCGGTTCGGCGGATCGTTATTTCCAGGCGGAGGTGCAGGATTCACTCAAGCTGGTGCCGGAAGGAGTCGAAGGGCGCGTGGGCTATAAGGGCCCGGTCGGCGCGGTAATCCATCAAATGGTCGGCGGCTTGCGCTCTGCCATGGGCTATACGGGCTGCGCCACGATCGCCGAATTGCAGACCAAGGCGCGCTTTCGGCGCATCACAGGTGCTGGCTTGCGCGAAAGCCATGTGCATGATGTTGCGGTGACGCGTGAGGCGCCGAATTACCGCGTGGAAGGCTGATTCGGTTTTTTAATGTCGTAAGGCGCGACCAGCGCCCAGACGTGATCCGGGATCATATTGCGCAACTTGGCAGGTTCGGCCCGTTCAAGGTGCAAAACGCTTTCCACGGCCTTCATTTCAACCCGCGCGCGGGCGAATTCCAAGCCGCGCGGACCAATGTGCGGCATCAGCCAGCCGATGATCGGCCGCAGCCAATTCGGCATGCGGCGGAGTGGCAAGCCACCTGCGGCGCGGCGGGTGTTTTCCAGAAACCCCTTGACTGCGCTGGCGCGTTTGCCGGCGCTGCCGGGCGCGCTGGTGATGATTTCATCGCCGAGCAGGCGTAGCAATTCCTCGCCGCGCGCATTGCGCACCAAAAGCCATTGCTCCCCCTGCCCGCCCATATAACCCACCGTGATATCGGCCAGCACATTGGTGTAATCCACGCAGCTTCGGCAGGTGAGTGGGAAGAAATCCGAAGGGAGCTGGCTGATCGGCAATTGCAGAAACGGAATCTCGCGTGTGCTGCCATCGGCGAAGCGCAGCTCCACATGGTAATCGGCGCGGAATTCCAGATAGGTGATGGTCTCCGGCACATCGGACAAAAGTCCAAGGAAATGATGGAATTTTTCTGTGGTGGTATTGTCCGAGCACGGCGTGCCGATGACGTAAAGCGCCTCCAGTCCAAGCTGCGCTTCCAGCGCGCGCAAGGCATAGACCTGGCAGGGAATGCCAATGACGGCGATGCGCTTATGGCCAACGGCAGCAGCAGGTTCCAGCAAAGCGAGCAGCGGCGCATAGCCCATGCGCATGCCACGACAAGCCGCCATGGCTTGGGGCTTGGTCACCAGCACCGGCACGGGTTTCCATTTGTCGTCCGGGTCAGGCGCCATGGTCAGCACGGCGGTCACCGCACCCGCTTCCAACAGTTTTTCAGCAAGGCGCGTGGTGATGCCGGTCCATTGTGCGCCGGGCTGAGGCGGCTTCAGCGAGGCGCGGAGCATTTGGCGAAAGGGGCCGAAATGCAGCTCATCCGGGCGCTCCGGGTCACGCGCGCGGCCATGTACGGCGGCTTCCAGGCGCGGGTAATCCGGCTTGATGAATTGGCAGGCGGCGCCACAGGCTTTCGGGTCTTGCAAGCGTGAAACGCCGCAATCCGTGCACAAGCCGCGCGGGGCGGCATCGCGGAAGCCGGGGGCTGCGATGCCATCCCTCATCACAGCACCAAGGCCCCGATGATCGCACCCGCTCCCAGCACCCAAAGCGGGCTGAAATCCGTGCGCCAGACGAAGATGGAGGAAGCGACCGTCAGCGCAATCGTCACCCAGCTCTCGGCAGACCCCTGCGCCAGGATCAGGCCCGATGCAGCAATCAGCCCAACCGCGATCGGCACCAGCCCGCATTCTACAATACGCAGCCACGGGCGCCCCAGAAGCCTTGCGCGCAGACGCGAAAAACCAAAGGCCATCAGGCTGGTCGGCACCGTCATAGCGGCTGACGCCGTCAGCATCCCAAGAATGCCGCCGACATGCCAACCAAACAGCCCCACCACCAGCACATTCGGCCCCGGTGCTGCCTGGGCCAGCGCGAAGCGGCGCGCGAAATCTGCGTCGCTCATCCAGCCATGCACATCCACCACCAGGCGATGCATCTCCGGCAGCACAGCGATGCCACCGCCGACCGAGACCAGCGAAATGGCACCAAAGCCCAGCAGCAATTGCCAGAAGATGGTTGCTGTCATTTGCGACGCGCTCCGTACCAGGACGCCAGAATACCAAAGGGCGCGAGGCCCAGCACCACCATGGGCAAGGGCACGCGGAAGAAACCCGCCGCCGCCAGCGCGCAAAGCCCAACCGCGAGAAGTGCGAGGGTTGGCTTCAACTTCTGCGTCATCTTGACCGCCGTGCCGAGCACCATGCCCGCCGCTGCCGCCGCCACACCGGCCAGCACCGCCTTAACCAACGGCACTTCACCGTAGGAATCATATAGCACCGCAAGCCCCATCAGGATAATCAAAGGCCCGCCAAACATGGAACAGGAAGCAAGCAGGGCGCCGACCGCGCCATGAAACCGATCCCCCACCATGATCGCAGCATTGAGCGCATTGGGCCCCGGCAGCACCTGCCCCAGGCCAAGCGTTTCGGCATATTCCTGTTCCGTCAGCCAGCACTTTTCTTCGACCAGCACGCGCCGCGCCCAAGCATTGATGCCGCCAAAGCCGATCAGGCCAATCTTGCCATAGGTGAGGAAAAGATCAGTGCGGGTCGGCAGCCGGGGGGACGAATCATCCATGAGCGCAGAGGAACCCGCCGCGCCGCCGGGATCAATCCCCCAGGCGCGGAATCAGGCCGGCGCAGCGGTGGGCGGTACCCCAGCCTCGGCGATCGCTGCCTGCTGGCGTTCGGCAATTTTCGCCACATCGAAATCGGCGACCAACTCCTGGAATAATTCATGCCAATTAAGCTTGGCATTCAGGCGCAGAAACACCGCCCCAAGCCCGATTGCCGCACGGTCCATCAGCGGGAATTCGCGCGGAATGCGCACGCCGCCGGTGCGCTTCAGCCCGGCATGCACTTCCTCGGCAATGCGCCGGCCATATTGCGGGTCATCGCTTTCCTGAATTGGTCGCACCCGGTCATCCAAAAGCGGTTCATAGAGGAAGCGCGCCCAAAGGTTCAGTACCTCCATCGTCTCGCGTTTCAGCTCCTTGAAGCCCCAGATGCGATAAGCTTCCGCTGCCTTGTCGAAATCCCTATCGCGCATCGCTTCATAAAGCATTATCACGCCGCCGACGAAGCGCGGTTCAAAAATCCGCACCACGCCGAAATCGAGCAGATTGATCCCAAAGCCATCATTATCCGGCGCATCAGCGCGCACCTGATAATTGCCGAGATGCGGGTCGCCATGAATCACCCCATAGCGATAAAACGGCACATACCAGGCACGGAACAGGGCACGCGCATAGGCCGCGCGTTCTTCTTCCGGCGGGCCTTCATCAATCCGGCCTTGAATGGCTCGGCCATCCAGCCAGGACATGGTCAGCAGGCGCTTAGTGCAAAAGGCTTCCACCGGCACAGGCACGCGCACGCCAGGCACATCGCGCAGCATTATGCCGTATAGCCACTGCTGCGATGCTTCGCGCAGGTAATCCAGTTCCTCGCGCAAGCGTTCGGAAAGCTCGACATAGGCTTCCTCATTCTCAAGCGCGCTATCCATGCGCCGATAGAGGCTCATGGCAATCTTAAGTTGCCGAAGGTCAGCCTCCACTACGCTTGCCATATCGGGATATTGCAGCTTGCAGGCCACGCGCCGACCATCGGGCAGTACGGCGCGATGCACTTGGCCAAGCGACGCCGCCGCGGCGGCTTCACGCTCAAAAGATTTGAATTTGCTTTCCCAGGCCGGACCCAATTCGCTCATCATGCGCCGGCGCACAAAGGGCCAGCCCATCGGCGGCGCATTCGCTTGAAGGGTCGCCAATTCCTTGGCGATTTCGGGCGGCAGCGCATCCGGCACGGTGGAGAGGAATTGCGCGATCTTCATCATGGGCCCCTTAAGGGAACCCAGCACGGCCTTCAGATCTTCGGCATGTTTTTCGTCGGATTTCAGGCCGAATAACTTATGCCCAGCAACACGCGCTGCCATGCCTGTGACAGCACCGGAAGTGCGCACCATGCGGCGCACCTCGCCAAAAATTGAGTGGGCTTCGCGATCTTCAGCCATCCGCGCGCTCAATCTCATCAATGAAGCCGGCAATCACATCAAGCCCGCGCATCCAAAACGCCGGGTCTGAGGCATTAAGGCCAAAGGGCGCCAGCAATTCCTTATGCCGCAACGTGCCGCCGGCGCGCAGCATGTTGATATACTTCGCCTCAAAATCTGCGACACCACCATCGCGATAAACGGCATACAGCGCATTCACCAGGCAATCGCCAAAGGCATAAGCATAGACATAAAACGGCGTGTGGATGAAATGCGGGATATAGGACCAATAGACATGGTAATCCGGCGAAAATTCAAAGGCCGGCCCCAGGCTTTCGGTCTGCACCTGTATCCAAAGCGCGCCTATCTCTTCCGATGACAGCTCGCCCTTGGCGCGCGCGTCATGCAGCAGGGTTTCAAACCGGTAGAAGGCGATCTGGCGCACCACCGTATTCAGCATATCCTCAACCTTGGCGGAGAGCAGTCCGCGGCGCCTGCGCGGATCGGCTTCCGCATCCAAGACCGCGCGGAAGGTCATCATCTCACCGAAAACCGAGGCGGTTTCAGCCAAGGTCAGCGGTGTTGAGGACATCAGATAGCCCTGCTGACCCGCCAGCACTTGATGCACGCCATGGCCCAATTCATGCGCGAGCGTCATCACATCCCGCGCCTTGCCGTGATAATTCACGAGCAGATACGGATGCGCTGAAGGCACGGTCGGATGCGCGAAGGCGCCCGATGCCTTGCCGGGGCGGAGTGCAGCGTCAATCCAGGGTTTGTCAAAGAATTGCCGGCCAATCTCGGCCAGGCGTGGGCTGAAGGCGCCATAGGCATCCAGCACCTGCGACACAGCCTTGGGCCAGGGGATCAGGCTGTCATCCTGATCGGGCAGCGGCGCGTTGCGATCCCAGTGCTGCAATTTGGGCCGGCCCAGCCATTTCGCCTTCATGGCGTAGTAGCGATGCGAAAGCCGGGGGAAGCTGGCGTTGACAGCGGAAACCAAGGCCTCCACCACCTCATCTTCCACCATATTCGCGCGGTTGCGCGCGGAGGCAGGCCGGGGGTAGCGCCGCCACTTGTCAATGATTTCCTTGTCTTTCGCGAGCGTATTCGTGATCAGTGTGAATAGCCGCCCCTTTTTCGCGAAGGCGGCCGAGACCCCCTTGGCGGCGGCTTCGCGCACCGCGCGATCACCATCGGAAAGCTTGTTTAGCGCGTCTGAGACGGTCAGGCTTTGCGTGCCGGATGGCAGCGGGACAGCAACCTTCATGGTGGCGATGGTCTCGTCAAACAGCCGGTTCCAGGCGGCCCGGCCCGTCACTTCCTTCTCGTGCAGCAGTTTTTCCACCTCATCGGAAAGCTGATGCGGGCGGAAGACGCGCAAATCGCGCAGCCAGGGGCGGAAGCGCGCCAGCGCGGCAGAATCGGCGCATTTGCGATCCAGAACCGTGTCTTCAAGCCGGTTCAATTCCAGCGTGAAAAAGATCAGGTGGCTGCTGATCGTGGTCGCGCGTTCCTGCATGGTTTGATAAAAGCGCCCATTGGCCGGGTCTTCCGCATCGCCGCTGAAGACCAGCTGCGCATAGGACATGACGCGGCCCAGCACCTCTTCAATCGCTTCATACTCGGCAATCGCCGCCGCGAGATCATTGCCGGAAATCGCGCCAAGCCTGCAGGCCAATTTGGCGGAAAAGGCCCGCGCATCGGCCTCGGCACGGTCAAGATCACGTGCGAGGGCTGGGTCATCCGGCGCCTTATACAGGTCCGAAAGGTCCCAAACGGGCAGGTTGGCAGCGGCGGCTCCGCCATCAAGCGGGGCGCGGAGCGGGTCAGGGGAGGTGTTTCTGGTCACCTTTCTCATATAGACCGAAGCGGCGCGCGGCCAAGCGCCAAAACATAACCGGGAGGAAGGGAATGCCTTATACGGACCACGGATGGACCAATTTACCAGCCATAATGCTGGCGCGGGCGCGGGAATGGCCAGCGAAGCCGCTGTTTCGCTTCTGGCGTGGCAAGGCGTGGCAGAACCTCACTTGGGCGGAATTCGCGGACCAGGTTGCAGCGCTGGCGGCGTTTTTGCGCAGCCATGGCATCGCGCCGGGGGATCGGGTGCTGCTGGTATCCGAAAACCGCCCTGAATTTCCCATTGCCGATACCGCGATCATGGCCATCGGCGCCATTACCGTGCCGACCTATGTCACCAACCTGCCGAGCGACCACGCCCATATCCTGCGCGATTCGGGGGCGCGGTTTGCGATAGTCTCCACCACAGCCCTGGCGGAGCGCGTGCTGGAAGGTGCGGCCCTGGCGCATGGCCTGGATGGCTTGCTTTGCTGTGAGGCCCCGCCCGAAGCGCCGGGGCTCGTGCGCCATCTCTGGGCTGATGCGCTCGCCACCCCCGCTGATCCCTTGGCGCTGGAAGCGGAGACGCATCACATTGCGTCCGAAGCGCTGGCCTGCCTGATCTATACCTCCGGCACTGGCGGTGCGCCGAAGGGGGTGATGCTGCCGCATCGCGCCTTGCTCGCCAATCGGCGGGGTGTTTTGCCGCTGGCGGAAAAGCTGGAGTTGGATGGCAAGCCCTATCTCTCCTTCCTGCCGCTGTCGCATAGCTATGAACATACGGTGGGCGGTTTTCTGCTGCCATCCTATGGCATGGAGGTGGTTTATTCGCGCGGCGCAGATCGCCTGGTGCAGGAAATGGCGGAAATACGCCCTGCGATTATGACCGCGGTGCCGCGGCTATTCGAAGTGCTGCGTTCGCGCCTGTTGGCGGCGCTGGAGAAAGAAAAACCCATCAAGCGCAAGCTGTTCGACCGGGCCTTGCTGCGCGGTCAGCAGCGCCTGGCGGGCGCCTCTCTAGGTGTGATTGGCAGCATTGAAGACGCGCTTTTGGAGAAACTGGTGCGGAAGAAAGTGCGCGCACGTTTCGGTGGCGCCTTGCGCGCGCTGGTTTCCGGCGGCGCGCGGCTTGACCCTGACCTGGCGGCGTTTTTCATCGCGCTTGGATTGCCCGTGCTGCAAGGCTATGGCCAGTCCGAAGCTGGCCCGGTGGTGAGTGTGAACCTGCCCTGGGCCAATCGGCATGACAGTGTCGGCATGCCTTTGGGAGGCGTTGAATGCCGCATCGCTGCCGATGGTGAAATCCTGATCCAGGGTGATCTGGTGATGACCGGCTATTGGGGCAAAGCGGAAGCAACCGCATCCACCTTGAAGACCGAAGGCGATGACCCGCGCCCTTGGCTGCATACCGGTGACATCGGTGACATGTGCGATGGATTTTTGTATATCACCGATCGCAAGCGCGATTTCATCAAGCTTTTGGGCGGCGACATGATCAGCCCGGCCAAGATCGAAAGCCTGTTGATGGCCGAACCCGAAATCCAGCAGGCGCTTGTCGCCGGTGAGGGCAAGCCCGGCCTGGTCGCGCTGATTGTCCCGGCTGAGGGTCAGGAAGCAGGCATCGCCACCGCCGTGGCGCGGGTGAATGGAAGGCTCGCTGTGATTGAACGCATGCGCCGCCATGCAGTGACGACACCCTTCACCATTGAAAATGGCTTGCTGACGCCGACCATGAAGCTGAAGCGCCGCGCCGCGATTGAACAGCGCGCGGCGGAGATTGAACGGCTTTGGGAATAGCAAAGGCAAGGTTCCAGTTGCGCGGAAAAGTGATTAGCGTTTCCTGAAACACAAGGAGGAGCGACCCATGATCAGCTCACGGCGTTACGCATTCACCGTGGGCGGAGCACTTGCGGCCCTGCCTTTCACCGCATCGGCGCAAACCTTGTCCGGCGTCAGCGCCTATGGGACCAGATTGGCGATTTGAGTAACGGAGGATTTCTGGCTCATCGTAACCCCAAGGAGAGTGAAGATGAGCCAGAAATTCGCTGGCCGGCCCACGCGGGTACCAGCCAAAAAGCTAGTCCGCGATATTCGCCGAGCCACGCGCAAGCACCATTCCGCCGAGGACAAGATCCGCATCGTCCTGGAAGGGCTTCGCGGCGAGGAAAGCATCGCCGCCCTATGCCGCCGCGAAGCCCTTCCAGGACGATGCGAGCGGACTGGCCCCAGCACGGCTTCAAAGGCGTCAACCATCACCTCGGGGCTCCGCTCAGCGGCGGCTGGCAGTGGCGCGGCAAGCACCGCGGCAAGCGCAAGGCCCACGACAAACTGGCGCCAGGCAGGCAAAGTGGGTAGCGGCATGGTTCTCTCCCCGGATTAAAGTGTTGGCTTTCGCCCTGTTCTCAGTGTTTCTGGGGGTCCATCCGAAATTCCGGCAACAGCGAAGAAGAAACTTCCGAACAGTTTTAACTACACGGAGCATCTGCGCGCCGATACCCTGCGGCAGTGTCTTGGTGCGCGATGCTTTCGGAATGCCGCGCCCGCTGTCCCGGACGAGGTTCATGATCAGAAATGGCTGCCGCCCGCGACTGCGCTGAAACTTTCCAGGAGCTTGGCATTTCAACTTTCGCGGCGCCGCCCGTCACACACCGCTTGCCCCAGCGATGGGCCGAGCGCTAGCGTTCCAGTATGCGCCAAACCTTGGCGTAGGCAGAAATCATTCAGGAATCAGCTCATGCGTCACATCGCTGCCCGAAGGCTCGGCACCACAGCGCTCGAGGTCTCAGTGCTCGGCTTTGGTGCCGCGCCCATTGGTGGCTTTCGCGCCACCATCGCCGAAGCCGAAGCGCAAGCGCTGCTTGAAGCTGCCTGGCAGGGTGGCGTGCGCTTCTTCGATACCTCGCCCTTTTACGGCTATGGCAGGAGCGAATTGCGGCTTGGGCATTTCCTTAGGCAAAGCGCACGAGAGGAATTTGTCATCTCCACCAAGATCGGCCGTGTTATGCATGCGCGGCAGCCGCAGGAACAGGTGCCCGCCAATTTGCGCAGTAATGGTCTGCCGGGATTCATTCCAGTATTCGACTATAGCTATGATGGCGTCATGCGTTCGCTTGAACAATCATGCTTGCGCCTTGGGATTTCGCGCCTGGATATCCTGCTTGTCCATGACATAGATTTCTGGACCATCCAGGATCGGGCACTGCTTGATCAGCGTTTTCGCATTCTGATGGATAGCGGCTATCGCGCGCTTGATGAATTGCGCTCGGCCGGGGTGATCGGCGCCATTGGCTGTGGCCTCAATGAAGCGGATATGTGTTTGCGTTTCGCGAGAGCGGGGGATTTCGATTGCATGCTGCTTGCCGGGCGCTATACCTTGCTTGAACAGGGCGCGCTGGATGAATTCATGCCCTATGCAGAGGTGCATGACATCAGCGTTATCATCGGCGGTCCGTATAACTCGGGTATTCTGGCAGGAAATGTGCCTGATCGTGCGACGCATGACTATAAGGCAGCGCCGCGGCACCTGATTGAAAAGGCGCGCCGCATTGCGGCGGTGTGCCAGCGCAACAAAGTGCCATTGGCTGCGGCGGCGCTGCAGTTCCCCCTCGCGCATCCTGCGGTGGCATCGGTTATTCCTGGCGCCCTATCGGCTGAGGAGGTGCGTCAGAATATTGGCTATCTGCATCATGAAATTCCAGCGAAACTTTGGCAGGAATTGAAAGCCGATGGCTTGCTGGCTGAAGCGGTGCCGGTTCCGTCTTAGGTCCTAATTTCGTTCTGTTGGATCAATATCACGACTCGCCAGCACCGGCGCGGCCAAAACCCCATCCCGCACCGCGCGCAGCGCCGGCCTGTCGCCCGCGCCAAAGCCACGCCGCGCCGCATCGGCAAGCGCCAAGCGCCGCAGCGCAGCATCGCTCAGCGCTGGGCAATCAACCAGCAGCGCCGCCGCGTCCTCAAGCTTCGCCGAGCAATGCATCACCAGATCGCAGCCCGCAGAAAGCGCCGCACCGGCCAGGTCATTCGCCATGCCGGCAAGTGCGCCCATCGCCAGATCATCCGTGATCAGCAGGCCATCAAAGCCAATCTCGCCCCGGATCACGCGTTCAACTACGGTCGGGGAAAGCGTCGCTGGCAGGCGCGCGTCCCAGGCCTCATACAGCACATGCGCTGTCATGGCCCAGGCGCCGCTGCCGGCCAATGCGCGAAACGGCGCGATATCCTGGGCCAATTCGGCAATGCCCGCGCCAACGTGCGGTAATTCATGATGACTATCCGCCATCGCGCGCCCATGCCCTGGGATATGCTTGATCACGGGAATGCAGCCAGCCGCTTGCAGCCCGGCGATGCAGGCCACGCCAAGCCGCGCAATCTCCTCAGGTTCCGCACTGAAGGCGCGATCACCAATCACCTGATGCGCGCCCGGCAGGCGCAAATCCAGAACGGGCGCGCAGACAACATCCAAGCCAACCGCGCGGCACATCGCCCCCATCAAATAGGCATTGGCGCGCTCCGCGAGTTCTGGCTCACCTTCAAACCGTGCGGCGGCGGGAAATGCCTCCCATTGCGGCGGCTTCAACCGCGCCACGCGCCCGCCTTCCTGGTCGATCAGGATTGGCGCGGCAGCGCCCAGGACATCGCGAATATCATTGGTGAGTGCCCGTAATTGCACTGGGTTATGGATATTGCGCGCGAACAAAATGGCGCCAAGCGGGGGAAAGCGTCGCCATAGCGCCGCTTCCGCCGAAGTCAGCCGAGGCCCCGCAAGGCCAAGTATCGCGGCCCGTGAAGGCGCCATCTACGCCTATCCGCCGATCACCATGCAGGGGATGCTGCGCGTCTTCATTTCCTCGCAAAAGGCGCGCGCGGTTGCGGCATCGGCAAAGCCACCGGTGCGGATGCGATACATCGTCGTCTGGCCTTCGCGATCAAGCGGTGTCAGGCTCGCCCGCCGATTGCCGAGGAACTCGGGCGCGCGCCGTTTCAAGCGTTCCCATTCGCCGCGTGCGGCGGCTTCACTCGGCAGCGCCCCCAATTGCACCCGCGCGCGACCATCGGCCACCGGGGCAAATCGCTCTGCATTTGCAGGCAAAGGCGCAGGCAGGCTTGGCGCGGTCAGTGCCGAAGTTGTGGCCGGCGGCGCGGGTGTGGTTAGCGTTGCAGGCGCGGCAGCCTGCGGGGCGTGGCGCGCAGCCGCTGGGGGTGCGGCCGGCTGCGCTGGCGCAGGGGCTGCCGCCGGCGGCGCGCTACGTGCCGCTTCCTGCGCCGCACGTTCGGCCAATTGTGCGCGTAGCTGATCCACACGTGGCTTCTCGGCTTCCGGCGCCAACCCGCCTTGCGTGGCCGGACGCGCGCCGCGATTGCGGTCAAAAATCAGCTCATCCTGATTGGGCACACGCAAGCCCCCGGGATTGTCGGGCCGCACTTTTATCGGGCGCGCATCTGCCTCGATCAACGGCGCATTGCGCGATGACCCGCGCGAAAAGCCCCAGACCAGCGATGCAACAACTGCCCCCACCGCCAGCACAAAGCCCGCGATGATGATAATCCGCCAAGGAGGCCCCCCAGCCCCCTTGCGACCCAGCCTGTAGGCTGGAACTGGAACTTCCCTCACGCCTATCCCCCGATCGGCACTGGAATAGTGTCAGCGCATTTCCTCGACCGGCGTCACCCCCATGACGCCAAGGCCGGAACGAATAACGCTTGCCGTCGCTGCCACCAGCGCCAGCCTGGCGGCTGTGGCGGCGGGCTCATCCTCACGGATGAAGCGAAGCGTCGAATCGTTACGACCGCTATTCCACAATACATGAAAATCGGCGGCCAAGTCATGGAGAAAATACGCTACCCGGTGCGGCTCCCGCGCTAAAGCGGCGGATTCAACGACCCGCGGCCAGGAAATCACGCGCCGGATCAGGTCCAATTCTGCCTTGTCGCGCAAATGTTCAAGCGGTGCGGCGGCGAGTTTCGGGACATCAGGGTCACCCGCCTGGCGAAGTACGGACCGGCAGCGCGCATGGGCGTATTGCACGTAAAACACTGGGTTTTCGCGAGTTTGTTCGACAACCTTGTCCAGGTCGAATTCCATCTGCGCGTCGGATTTGCGCGTCAGCATGGTAAAGCGCACCGCATCGCGGCCCACTTCCTCAATCAGATCGCGGAGCGTCACATAGGTCCCAGCGCGCTTGGACATGCGCACGAGCTCACCCGCCTTGATCACATGCACAATCTGGCAAAGCACCACTTCCAAAGGCACGCGGCCATCGGACAGCGCCTTCACGGCAGCACCCATGCGGGAGACATAGCCGCCATGATCCGCGCCCCAGACATCAATCAGCAAATCATAGCCACGCGTGAGCTTATCCGTATGGCACGCGATATCATTGGCAAAATAGGTGTAGGAGCCATCGGATTTCTTGAGTGGCCGATCAACATCATCGCCAAATTGCGTCGAACGGAACAACAATTGCGGGCGCGGCTCCCAATCATCCGGCGTCTTGCCCTTGGGCGGTTCAAGCACGCCTTCATAGAGCAAACCCTTGCCTTCAAGGGCGGCAATCGCGGCGTCGGTCGCATTCGCTTCCACCAGCGCGCGTTCGGACAAGAACACTTCCTGATTGACGCCGAGTAGCGCCAAATCCTCACGGATCGCGATCATCATCATCGCCACCGCCCGCTCCCGCGCGAGATCAAGCCAGGCGAGATCCACGAACCAGCCATGTGCCAGCGCGCTCGCCACACCGGCAGCGGCCTGGTCCGCACTTGGTGCGCCTTCAATCCGCTGCGGCGCCATGGAAGCGCCATGATGCTCGGCCAAGGCCTCACCCACCGCGCCCAGGTAATCGCCGCGATATTGCAGCGTCACGCCAAAGCGGTGTTCGACCTGTTCTGCAGTCCACCCCTCAAGATTTGGCTCGATCACGCGCAAATAGCGCCAATAGGCAGCCCAGCCGAGTGCGGCGACCTGCGCCCCCGCATCATTGACGTAGTATTCCTTGGTGACGGAAAACCCCGCCTTGGCGAGAAGATTGGCGAGCGCGTCGCCCACCACCGCACCACGGCAATGCCCGACATGCATCGGCCCCGTTGGATTGGCCGAGACATATTCGACATTGACGCGCCGCCCTGCGCCAATCGTGCTATCACCATAGCCAAGCCCGGCGGCCAGCACGGTCTTGATTTGCCCGGCCATATAGCTTTCGCGCAAACGCAAATTGACAAAGCCAGGCCCCGCCGCTTCGGCTTTTTCCACCATGGGCAAGGCGCCAAGCTTTTCCACGAGCGCGACAGCAATCTTGGCCGGCGGCAGGCGCGCGGGCTTGGCGATCACCAAGGCGGCATTGGTCGCCATATCGCCATGCGCCGCATCGCGCGGCGGTTCCACCTGCACGCGCGCCAGAATATCTGCCGGCAGATCGGGATAGAGTTCCACCAGCGCCGCACGCAGCTGTTCCGCCATGGCGGTGAAAACATTTTCGGTCATGCAATTCTCAGCCTGAAATATCGGGGTCGGTCATGCGCCGGTGTTCCTCCAGCGCAAATCGGTCTGTCATGCCGGCGATATAATCGCAAACCGCCAGCGCGGCCTCAGCGGACCCAGCCTCCCCGGCGCGGGCGCGCCAGAGCGGCGGCAGCATGGCCGGCCCGCCATGCAGCAGGCTGAAAAGCACCTGCACCACGCGCTTGGATTTCGCCATGGTGCGATTGACACGCCAATGCCGATACATGCGCTGGAACAGGAATTCCCGGATGGAGAGGTTGGCGCGCGCCATCTCTTCAGAAAACACCACCATAGGCCGATCCGCCGCGCGAATATCGGCAACCATTGCTGGTTTCAGCACGGAAAGGCGCCGCGTCGCCTCTACGGCTACATCGCCCACCATGCTGCTAATTACGCGCCGGATCATCTCGGGTGCGAGGCGCTCCAATGGCGCATCGGGCGCTGCTGCGCGCGCCGCCGCCAGCGCTTCACCAATCACCGGCAAGGCGCCGACTTCTTCCAGGGTGAACAGGCCAGCGCGCAACCCATCATCCAGATCGTGGTTGTTATAGGCGATATCATCGGCGATGGCGGCGATTTGCGCCTCGGCCGAGGAATAGCTGGTAAGATCAAGCGCATGGCGCGCATCATATTCTGCGATGTAGGGCGATGGCCTCCGCAAGGGGCCATTATGCTTGGCAATTCCTTCCAGCGTTTCCCAGGTCAGGTTTAGCCCATCAAAGCCGGCGTAACGCGCTTCCAGGTGCGTGACAACGCGCAAGGACTGCCCATTATGGTCAAACCCGCCATAGGGTTTCATCGCCGCATTCAGCGCATCTTCCCCGGCATGGCCAAAGGGCGGGTGCCCCAGGTCATGCGCCAGCGCCAAGGCCTCGGCCAAATCCTCGTCCAGTCGCAAGAGCCGAGCGATGGACCGCGCAATTTGCGCGACCTCGACGGAATGGGTCAGGCGTGTGCGGAAATGATCACCCTCATGGTAGACAAACACCTGTGTCTTGTATTGCAGTCGCCTGAAGGCCGTCGCGTGGATGATCCGGTCCCGGTCCCGCTGAAAGGGCGACCGCGCATCACCGCCCGCCTCAGGGTAAAGCCGCCCCCGAGAGCTCTCCGGCAGCACCGCGTAGGGGGCAAGGTTCATGCTGCCCGCTGCCCTTTGGGCTTAATGATCGCGGCTTTGGCCTGGGCTTGCATCGAAATCGTGGTTTTCCGTGAAAAATGCCTCTCTGATCGCTGTAACACCCGCCATGCACCCCCCGCAATCTTTGGTGATTGGAAGCGGCGCGCAAAATGCCTATGTTACGCTTCAAGGAGCCCAAACCATGCCGGATGGCATTACGAACCCCGCACCGTTTCGCGTCACCTCCCGAGCCGCCGCTCAGGTGGCCGATATCGCCGCGCGTGAAGGCCGCCCGGATGCGGGGCTTAGGCTCGCCGTGGAAGCGGGCGGCTGTTCCGGATTTCAGTACAAATTCGGACTGGAAGACGCCCCCGCCCCTGATGATCTGGTGATTGGCGAAGGCCAGGGCCGGGTTTTCATTGACCCTGTTTCGCTCGACCTGCTGGCCGGGGCCGAGCTCGATTGGGCGGAAGCGCTGATCGGCGCGCATTTCGCCATCAATAACCCGCAGGCGAGTTCCGGCTGCGGCTGCGGTTCTTCCTTCGCAATCGGCTGATCCCCCTGCTCAGCCTCTGCACCTTCAACGTCAATTCCATTCGCGCGCGCGCGGGCCATCTCGCGCGCTTTCTGGAACGGCAAAAGCCCGATCTGGTGTTCCTGCAGGAAACCCGCTGCACGGCGGAACAGGTGCCGGCGATGGAATTCGCGGGGCTTGGCTATAAGACCCATGCGGTGGGCCAGGCGGGCGGGCGGAATGGCGTTGCCGTTCTTTCCCGCATTCCGTTTGAGGTTCTGGCCGAAGCCCTGCCCGGCAATGCCGAAGATACCCAGGCGCGCTATATTGAAGTGGCGGCGGCGGGGCTGCGCGCGGCGGGGATTTACCTGCCCAATGGAAATTCCGGCGGCGATGCCGGCTTTGCCTATAAGCTCGCCTGGATGGATCGGCTGCGGAGCCTGGTGCAGGACCGGCTTGATGCCTTCCAGCCCTTTGCGGTGCTGGGCGATTATAATGTCTGCCCGACCGAGGCCGACCTTGCCCATGGCGCACTGCCGGCGACCGATGCGCTGGTCCATCCCGAAAGCCGCGCCAGGTTCCGCGCGCTACTGCATCTGGGCATGACGGATGCGCTGCGCGCGCTGCATCCCAGCGAAACGCTCTACACCTATTGGGATTACGGCCCTGCCTTTGAGGCCAATCGCGGGCTGCGAATTGACCATGCGCTGCTCAGCC
This sequence comes from Alphaproteobacteria bacterium, assembly GCA_016869715.1. Taxonomy (GTDB): domain Bacteria; phylum Pseudomonadota; class Alphaproteobacteria; order Acetobacterales; family Acetobacteraceae; genus Neoroseomonas. Next base: position 147,405 of record VGDM01000002.1, on the reverse strand, counting down.
CCGAATTGGCCGAACATCTCGAAGCCTGCGAGGTTGATACCGCCCCGCGTGCCGAGGCGCAGCCTTCAGACCATACGCCATTGACCCTGACCTTGCGGGACATTCACGACTAAGGTTGCTTGAGATACCCCAAGACTGCAAACATCACGCGGCGTTCCAGCGCAGCCGCATTGGTTTCGCCCGCAAAACTGGCGCCATCCACGATACCCTTGACGATGGACAAAACATCCAACGCCGTGGCCGGCGTGACGGGGCGCGCGATACCTTCCTCGTGCTCATTTAACAATTGCATGATCAAGCGCAATATCCGTTCCTCCGCTGCCTTCAGGTAAGCATCTGCGGGGAAGGTAGCTTCAAGATTATCCAGAATGCGCCCAAGTTGCGGCCGCGCCATCTGCTGCGCGACACCGGCCTTTACCAGAGGTTTCAGACAATCTTCTAAGGACTGTCCCGCGGTCTCTGCCAGCAGCTTTCCCAGCATGTCGCCAAGCCCAGTCTCTGCTTGCCTAATCAGCTCGGCGAAGATCGCTGCCTTGTCCGGGAAGTATTGGTAAAGCGACCCGACACTCACACCGGCGCGCGCGGCGATGGCATTGATATTCGCTGCCTCCAGCCCCTCTGCCTTCCAAAATGCGAGCAGTCGCCCTCAGAATGGCGCCGAAGGTTCCCTTGGAACGGCTCTGCAGCGGCTGTTTTCTTGGCTTTGCGGTTTATGATCTCATCATACGTGGATGCGAGTTGTGAAAAATTTTTAATACCCTAACTATGACGATAACCGAGAATTGGCACAAAAAATCAATGAACAGCCTTGAGGATCCACGCATCGCCAATACCATTAAAACATTGCACCACCGTGCCGGCCAGGACCGGGTTGTGTTTGCCCGCGCACTGCCTGGCGTGATCGGGGGCGTGTGGCGCGGCAAGGGCTTCATGGAAGCGGTCAAACCCTATCTGAAGAACGCCTATATTCTGATTGATAAGGCACAGGGCCGCGTATTGTATCAAACCGCGCGCACGCGCGGTGCTCAGCGCATCGTGGAATTCGGCGCATCTTTCGGTATTTCGGCCATGTATCTGGCGGCTGCAATCCGCGACAATGGTGGTGGGAAGGTCCTCACCACCGAAATGGAACCAAACAAGATCGCCAGCGCCAGGGCCAATTGGGCGGAAGCCGGCTTCGACCGAGAGAGCGAATTGCGCGAGGGCGATGCGCTGCACACATTACGCGATATCAAGGAACCGATAGACCTGGTTTTTCTTGATGGCTGGAAAGAAGCCAACCTGCTGATATTGCGCTTGCGTGAACCAGCACTGACGCCAGGCGCAAGCATTTTATGCGATGATATCAAGCCCTTTTGCAAAACGCTCAAAACCTACCTTGATCATGTAAGGGGAACTCCGCGGCGCTTCGTATCCGAGGAATTGCCTTTGGGCGATGGGCTCGAATTCTCGGTGTTCGTATGAGCATTGAGGTGGAATCATCATCGACGCGCCAACCGGGCCAGAATGGCGCCGCTATCAGGGTCACGCGCATCCGGCGTTGGGCGGGCGTCTTCCTCGCCATCGGGCTCGTGGTCATGGTGGTTTCAGGGCTCGGCCTTTTCGCTTGGCACGACGTACCGCAGGAGGAGGCCACGACCGGCGGCTTCCTTGGCATTGATTATAAGGTCTGGAGCCACCTGCACCTTGTCTCCTCAATCCTTTTCACGGCTGCTGCCGCGTCCCATCTCCGCATGAATTGGAGCCCTCTGCTGCGCCATTTCGGCGCGCTTCCTCGAGGCATCAGGGCCAGATGAACGGGTCGCGCGGCCCGTCTGCCAAGGCGTGGTCACCAGATCATACACCGCTGATCGTAACCTTGCGGGACACCTGAAACCTAGCGCAGCATCCTCCCCGGCCCGGCCTGCGCCACCACCATCGGCCGGCTCACGGCATGGATCGGCGCAGAACGATAAGCATTCAGCCCACGCCTTGGTGAGCCCCCCACTGCCAAGCCGCCACCCCGCCACCGGCAAGCGGGATGATTTGCGCGCGTTCCGCCCGGTTGCTGAGCGAAATCCCGGCGGCACTCGCCAGTGCCACATCGCCCAAGCCGGCACGCAATCGCGCCAGCACCAGCGCCTCGGCCGAGCTATCGCCGGCATTGCGTGCTTCCTGTTCCCAGGCAGCCAGCACCTTTTCCCCGTAAGGCCCCGCCCTTTCGGGCGTTTGCGAATGGTGATGCCCCGCCGCCTGGCGCCAATCCGCCCGCCCGCCATTCAAGTCGGTCAGGAAGCGCGCCGCATAGCGCGCATCGGTCGAAGGGTCGAAAGCCTGTTCAAGCGAGGCAAAGGCATTGGGGTGATGGTGCAAATTCACCTGCATGCAGCCGACATCAATGATGCGCACACCGCGCGCCTGCCATTGCCGCACATGGGCAATGGCTGCCTTTCGCGTTGGGAAATATTAGCCCTCCCCCCTCCGCATTGATGGGCCAGGGCCAGGGGGCCAAATGGCCGGTATCGGGGTTGTGCCGGCCGGATTCAACCCGGCCAATGGCCTGGAGCAAGGCGCGCGGCAGATTGGCGCTGCGATTGGCCTCAGAAATCGCGGTGCGGCACAAATGCCCTTCGCTGAAGCCCCTGGCGGGCATCAATTGCGCCGTGGCCGTCAGCGGCCAAAGCGCCAAAGGGAGCAGCACAGCGCCAAGCAGCGCCAGATCGCGCGAAAGGTTCGGCAGGAAGGCGCGGACCAGCAGCACGGGTCGTCCTGGGCAAGCCGCGTGCCAGATTTACCATCGGCAGCCAGCGACCAGACAAGAAACCTTTGGTTGATATTGCAAAAACCCACTTTGCTGCACTGCAAAAAATATCTTGCAATGCGGGAGGGTGGTTCCCATATTTGCCTCGTACAGAGGTTTCTACTGTACATTCTTGGACGTTTCCTCCCTAAACTTGGCGGCGCTCTCGGGCGTCGCCCTTTTTTTCTCTGCTTATTGGCCTGGGGAGAGGAAGTCCCAATCCACCCGCGTCAGACTTTCAATCAGGCTGGTCATATCGCGCCGGAGCGGTCCAAAGCCTGGCAGGCGTTCAATCCGGGTTTCATCCATATACAATGTCCGCGCCACCTCAATTTGCAGCGCATGAGTCGCCTCGCGGGGGCGTCCATAGTAGCGGGTGACGAAGCCCCCGGCATAGGGGTCATTACGCCGGACCTTATACCCAAGACCCATCAGGGTTTCTTCCACCAGCCTTGCTGCACGCGGCGTACATGCTGTGCCATGGGCGTCGCCCAACACAAAATGTGGGGGGTTCGCGAGATGCGCCGGATGACCCGGCATAGAATGGCAATCAATCAGCAGACAAAAGCCGAACCGCGCGCGGGTTTCGGCCAGCAGCGCTGCCAGGGCCGCGTGATAGGGTTCCCAACAAGCGCGAATGCGCGCCTCGGCCTCGGCAAAGCTTAGTTTGCGGCGGTAGATTTGCTCACCCCCGGTGACGATCCGCGCGAGCGTGCCAAGCCCGGCGCCCACCCTGGGGCTCGCGCTATTGACCCAGGGCGGCAGGGGTTCGGTGAACATGGCCGGGTCCAATTCCCAGGCCTCCCGGTTCACATCGCACCAAACGCGCGCGAAGGAAGCCGCGATCAGCGGCGCGCCATGGGCAGGGGCGGCGGCAAAGAGTTCATCAACGAAGGAATCCTCACTCCGGCGGAGCGCGAGCGAATCCATCCGTGTATCCAAAAGCAGTTGGTCCGGATATCGCTGGCCCGAATGCGGGGATGCGAAGACCAGGGGGATGGTCTGCCGTTCCGGCCGCTTGATGAGGAAAGGTTCCACCGGGACCGACTCTTGGGCGGCGCAAATGGGGGAATTCATGAAACAAGTCTCAAAACCACGCCGCGTCCCTTCCGTCGCTCTGGCCTTTCGGCAATAAGGCCATACTATGTTAGCGGGAATTAGGCTTTAGGGGCTATACGATCTGTCATGGCGCGCGAGGGAAGAGGCTCGCAGAGTGGCGGTGAACCGATCATCGTCAAAAGGAAAGACGGGGGCGGGCACGCGCATCACGGCGGCGCCTGAAAGGCGGCCTATGCCGATTTTGTGACGGCGATGATGGCCTTCTTCCTGCTGATGTGGCTGATCCATGCAACAACGGAAGAACAGCGCCGCGGCATCGCCGATGACTTTAACCCGACCAATGTAATGTCCCGCGCCGAATCTGGCACCGGACGGCCTTTTGGCGGCCAGACTCTCAATGACCAGGTGCCGCTCGTGTCCACCACCGGCACCATCGAAGTGCAACCAGGCAAGCGGCCCGTTGTGATGGATATTGAAGAAGATGATAGCCGCACGCCAGCCGAACCTGTGCCGCGGCGCGAAGACCCTATTGGTCAGGAAGATGCAAAACTGCGCGCCTTACAATCCGCTCGCCCCCCGGTGCGCTGGCGGGGCCCGCACAACCGCGCGGCGGACCCGCCGCAGAACCTTCCCCTGAACAGCGGCCGGAAAATGCCGGCGAAGTTGAGCTGTGCCAGGAATTGGCGCGGCGCGAACGCGAGGCTTTTGAAGCCGCAGCCCAACAAATCCGCGAAGCGATCCAATCTGACCCAGCGCTTGCTGAACTAAACCGCCAATTGCTAATTGAACAAACGCCGGAGGGCATGCGCATTCAATTGGTGGACGCGGATCGTCAGCCGATGTTCGCACTCGGCGGCGCAGCACCGAATGATCGCGCACGCGCCCTTTTACTCCGCGTGGCGCAGGTGATCCAACGTCTGCCCAACGCCATCAGCATTGCGGGCCATACCGAATCGACTCCCTTCCGCGGTGGTGGTGAGCGCAGCAATTGGGATCTTTCAACCGAACGCGCCAATGTCTCACGCAGCCTGCTGATTGATGCAGGTGTTGCGGATAATCGCATCAGAAACCTGGCAGGTCATACGGAGCGTGACCTGTTGATCCCCGAACGACCGACCGCCGCCGCCAATCAGCGTGTGTCCATCACGCTGATCAGGCAGACGCCGGAGACGCCACGCTCATGATCTCGATCACGGGTTTCATTTTCGTTCTGGTCTGCGTCTTCCGCGGCTATATGCTCGCTGGCGGCAAGATGACATCATCCTGTTGGCCCAACCCTTCGAATTCGCCATCGTTGGTGGTGCCGCCTTTGGTGCGCTGCTCATGGCCAACAGCCTTTCGGAGGTGAAGCACCTCTTCGGCGGTGTGGGCAAATTCCTGAATTGCGGTAAATATAAACGCAAGAATTATATGGAATAGCTGAGCCTATTGTTCTGGCCGGTGCGTCTGGCGCGGACCAAGGGACCGATGGCGATTGAACTGCATATCGAAAAGCCCGAGGAAAGCGCGGCGTTCCAAAAATTCCTGAATATCCTAAAGGATCGCCACACGGTTGCGATTATTTGCGATTACCTTCGCATGGTTGGGATGAATACCGATGACCCGCATTTTATTGACGATGTGATGGAACGCGAATTGAAAAAATGAAGGAAGAGGAATTACATAGCGCCCATGCGCGGCAAAGCATGGCTGATGCGCTACCGGCACTTGGGATCGTCGCCGCCGTCAGGGGCGTGATCAAGACCATGGCATCCATTGATCCGCCGCCAGCCATCCTCGGCAGGATGATCGGCAGCGCCTTGGTCGGCACCTTTCTTGGTGTCTTCCTATCCTATGGTCTGGTCGGACCTTTTCGCCGCGCACCTCAAGGCCGTGATTGAGGAAGAGGCGAAATATTATGAGGTGACCCGCGCCGTGCTGGTCGCGCATCTGCACGGCAATGCGCCGCAGGTGGCGGTGGAGACCGGGCGCAAGATGGTACCGACCGATCTGATGCCAAGCTTCTTGGAAGTGGAAGCATCGCTGCAGGATCTGAAGATCTGAAGCAGCTTGGGTTTAGAGCATGTTGCGTTCACATGGGTTCACGCAACGCGCTCTACTTCTCCATTTTTCTGGCATCTTCACGTGTTCAGAATTTCCATCTGAACGTGATCTGCTCTAGGCGCGCCCTGCAATGGTATGGCCCTTTCCACGCGGCACCGCACATCATCGCCTGGCACGAATTCTGCCGTCCCCGCTGGTGCAACCACGAACATCTGCCCGGCTGATGTCGCAACTTCATATTCATGCGTCTGGCCCAAGAATGCCGCCCGCTTAATCTGCCCAGGGAGCCCCTCCCCTTCCGTATGCAGGGTGACCGCTTCGGGCCGGATCGCGATTAAGGCTGCGCCGGGCGGATAAGGGCGGAGCCTCGTTTCAAGCGCGACACCCGCCAGCGCGATACGCCCAGGGCCAAGCACCTCGCCTTGCAGCACATTCGCCTCCCCCATGAAATCGGCGATGAAGGCATCGGCTGGTTCGTCATAAAGCTCCCGCGGCGTGCCCATTTGCGCAATCCTGCCCGCGCGCATGACGCAAACAAGATCGGAAACCGCAAGCGCTTCCTGCTGGTCATGCGTGACATAAACCACCGTCAGGCCAAGGCGCTTCTGCAAATCGCGGATATCTTCGCGCACTTGCCGGCGCAACCGCGCGTCCAGGTTGGATAAGGGTTCATCAAACAGCAGCACTTGCGGGCGCAATACCAAGGCGCGCGCCACCGCGACCCTTTGCTGCTGCCCGCCGGAAAGTTCCGCCGGCAGGCGCTGCCCCAAGCCTTCCAGCCCCAGGATTTTCAGCATGGCAAGCGCATCCGCTTCAGCCGAGGCCTTGCGCGCACCCTGCACCACCAGACCGTACGCCACGTTTTCCAGCACATTCATATGCGGAAACAGCGCATAGGATTGGAACACCATGGCGATGCGCCGCTCAGCGGCCGCCAAGCGCGTCACATCACGCTCTTCAATCATGATGCTGCCGGCATTGGGCAATTCCAGGCCAGCAATCAAGCGTAACGTTGTGGTCTTGCCGCAACCCGATGGCCCAAGCAGCGTCACCAGGGCACCACGCGGGATGCTGAGGCTTACCTCATCCACCGCGCGGACGGTGCCAAAGCTTTTTGTCACCTTATCGAAAAAAATGGCATTCGCGCTCATGTTAGGCTCCTGCCCTGGTCTGCGTGGGTGCTGGCGCGCCACCGGCGCGGCGCGCAATCTCGGTGCGTCCCACGAGTTTTTCGATACCGATCACTACGGCCAGCATGATCAGGATCAGCGCGGTGGAATAGGCGATGGCGAGTGCCATTTCACCCGCCTCCACACGGCCCACAATATAGACAGTGGCAAGGTTATGCCGCGCGGAGACCAGGAAGATCACGGCCGAAACCGCTGTCATGGCATGGACAAAACTGAAGGCGAGTGCGGTGATGATCGCCGGGCGCATCAGGGGGAGAATAACGCGGCGGAGCGTTTGCAGCGCACTTGCGCCCATGGTGGCGCTGGCTTCATCAAGGGATCGGTCAATTTGCGCCAGGGCAGCAATGCCGCCGCGCACACCGACCGGCAGATTGCGGAACACAAAACAGAGAATGAGGATCAGCGCCGTGCCGGTCAGTTCCACCGGCGGCACGTTGAAGGCCATGATGTAGGAAACGCCCACCACCGTGCCCGGGATGGCAAAGGACAGCATGGTCATAAATTCCAGCAGGCGCCGGCCACGAAATTCCTGCCGCGCAATCAGCCACGCGAGCAAGATGCCAAGCCCAGCCGTCAGTGGCGCCGAAATGGCCGCGACTTCCAGCGTGGTGAGCAGGCTATCCCAGGCAGAACCGCGCAGCGCCATGCCATCCCGCCATTCCACTTCAAAGGCGGTGATCAAATGCCGCCAGGTAAAGCTCATGTCACCGCGGCCAATATCATGCACAAAGCCGCCCACCAGAATAATGCCATAGACAACGGCGGTGAAGATCATCCAGGGCCAGACAATCGCGGCGGCGGTGATGTTCAGCCCCTTGGGCAAGGGCGCCGGCAGGCCGGAATCGCCCTTGCCGGTGACGGTGGTATAGCGCCGCTTACCAAGCCAAAGCGCCTGCAGTGCAAAAGCGCCAAAAGTGAGGAACAACAAAAGCAGGGCAAGCGCTGCCGCGCGCCCCGGATCATGCCGCGCGCCGGCAATGGCGAAAAAGATGCGCGTGGACAGCACATCAAAATCGCCCCCCAGCACAAGCGGATTGCCGAAATCCGCAAGGGATTCAACAAAACCGAGCAGGAATGCCGCCGCCAAGGCTGGGCGCAGCAAAGGCCAGGTTACGGTGAGAAATACAGTGAGGCGTCTTGCCCCCATAGTGGAAGAAGCTTCTTCCAGGCTCGGCGAAATCGCGCGCAACGCGCCATCCAACAGCAGGAAGGCAATCGGCGCCTGCGCCAGCACCTGCGCCAAAAGTACGCCGGGCAGGCCATAAATCCAGCGGCTGCGCGGAATGGCGAACCATTCCCACAGCAGCGTTGTCACAATGCCCGTTCTGCCAAACAGTACAATCAGCGCCATGGCGACAACGAAGGGCGGCGTGATCAGCGGCAGCAAGGTCATAGCGCGAAACAGCGGCGTGGCACGCATGCCGCCACGCACCGCAAGCAGCGCGAAGAACAGGCCAATGGCGGTTGAGATCGCCGCCGTCAGCGTTGCCAGCAGCAGCGTATTCCACACCACACCGCAGCCCTGATGGGTGGAAAGGCAGGCAAGGCTCCAGGCTTCCTGCGCGGAGAGCCGCGCAACCAAGGCATGGGGCGCAAATGCCTTGCCCTCATAAACCGCGGCGAGAAGAATGGTGGTGAGTGGCGCAAAGACAAAAACCAACAGCAGAAAGCCGCTGCCGCTGACAAGGAAGGCGATGAAGGCATCACCGCGAAAACCGCCAAGTGCCGCAAAACCCGAAGCAAGAAACCCTGTCGCGCCAACGAGTAAAAACAAGGCGCCCCAACCAAGGGAGGGCTGTGGCGGTGTCTCCTTTAGCCAGGGGCTGAGCCATTGCCATTCCAGCCCGCGCAAGCCGATGGCTTCCCCCATCAGGAAAATCCAGAAGGTGATGCCACCGCCAGCCAGTAGCAACAGCGCGGCATGGGCGCGCTTGCCGAGTGCAGCGGCAGCACCCAAAAACACAAGGCAAGGCAGCGGCCAAAGCCACCAGCGCGCACCGGTGCCGAGCAGCATCGGCAAAGGCGCGGCATCCCCTTGCGGCCAGGCGCGGAATTGCTTGAAGCCGTCTTCCAGCCCATGCCAGGGCAACAGCAAGCTGAGCGCCGCACAAAGCAGCGCCAGGCGAGCCAGTTTCAACGAGCCCAAGGCAAGCCCTGTGCAGCGCGTGCTGCCTCAGCGCGCCCCGGCACGCACTTCGCGCTGCCAACGGTCAATCAAGCGCGTGCGTTCCTCAGCACTTCCCCAGCGCGCGAAATCATAATCAATCAGCGGCACGTTTTCGAAGCGCGGTGCCTGCGGCGGGATTGGCGCATTGCGGTTGGAGGGCAATTGATAGGCCTTGGCATCCGCCCCAAGCGCCTGGGCCTCCACTGTCAACGCCCAATCGAAAAACCGCCGTGCATTGGCGATATTGCGTGCGCCGCGAATGATGGACATTGACCCGATTTCATAGCCCGTGCCCTCACAGGGGCCGACCAGTTCCACGGGCGCGCCGGTCACTTTTTGCGCGACTGCATCATGCAGAAAGGTGATGCCGACCAGCGTCTCGCCCGTCGCTGCTGCACGTGCCGGCGCCGCGCCAGAACGCGTATATTGATTGACATTACGATGCAGCGCGCGAAGGAATTGGAAAGCCGATTCGTCACCCATGATCTGCACGAGTGTCGCCAACATGGTATAGGCAGTGCCGGAGGTATTCGGGTCCGCCACCTGCACCTCGCCACGGAATTCTGGCTTCGCCAAATCCGCCCAGCAACGCGGTGTTGCAATGCGGCGGCGCTGCAATTCTGGCGCATTGAAGGAATACCCCAAAGCGCCCGCATAAATGCCAACGGTTCGGAAGTTGGTCTGTTCCGCCTGCCGCACCGCCCAAGGCTGCAATTGCGCGAGCATCGGTGAACGATACTCGACCGTTAGATTCTCCTGTCCGGCCTGCATATGCGGATCGCCCGTGCCGCCCCACCAGACATCGCCGCGCGGGTTTTGCGCTTCGGCACGAATTTGCGTGAGAGTCTCGCCAGAGCTTTTGCGCGTCATGGCAACGCTGATGCCGGTGGCGCGTTCAAAGGCGGCCATCATTGGGCGGCACCATTCTTCCTGCACAGAACAATACACCGAAAGATTGCCCTGCGCCTTCGCCGCCATCGGCAGCAAAGCCGTCATGGCAAAGCCAAGCGCCGCGCCGATCATTTCCTTTTTCATTTTTTTCCTCTCCCTGTTCCCGGTCATGGTGACATCAAACGCATCAAGCCGGCCCCCAAAGCGGGCGCGGCAAAGCAGATAGGATTACCGCTGGCCAGCCAATCGCCGCTGTCAAAGGCATTTGTCCAGCAGCCGGCTTCGCGGGCGATGGCGAGCGCGCCGCAGGCATCCCAGGCATTGATGTGCAATTCCATATAGCCATCAAGCCGCCCGATCGCTGTTTCCACCAGCCCGAGCGTACCGGAACCGCCGCAACGCATGCCAGCACCGCTTGCCATGACACGCCCGGCAAGCGCGATATAGTCGGCCACAGGCCGACGGAGCGACCAGCCTATTTCAATCGTTGCAGCGCCAAAATCCTGCGTGGTCACTGCCCGTATCGGCACGCCATTCAGCGTAGCGCCACAGCCGTGCGCGCCGAGGATTAATTCCTGCGGCGCGTGGCGCGCGATGGCGCCGAGTATAGCGCGGCCATCCAACGTAAGACCGATGGAGACACACCAGCGATCCCCACCACGCGTGAAATTGGATGTGCCGTCAATCGGATCAATGATCCAAAGCGGGCCGGAAGCCGGAACATCGCCGCCGCCCTCCTCACCCAATATCGCCTCACCCGGAAAAAGCCGCGCGAGTTCACCGCGAATGAAATCCTCGGTCGCGCCATCGGCTTCGGTCAGGAAATCCTGCGCACCTTTCAAGCGCGCAGCGCCCTTGCCTTCATCGCGGAGCCGCGCAGCAAGGGCGGCGGCATCCCGCGCCATGGGCGCCAAAAGCGCCAAGCGGCGCTGCAATTCGGCGGGGTTCATGTATAGGCCCCCATGATATTCTGATCGAAATCCACCAGGGCACCGGTCATCATCTCGGCTGCGTCGGATAAAAGGTAAATCGCAAGCCCCGCCACATCGGCGGGCCTGATCAACCGCCCGAAAGGTTGCGCGGCTTCGGCCTTGGGCAGCCAACCGAGCGGATTGCCATCACGCTGCTGGATCACATGTTCGCCGGGCGTATCCGCCCATCCGAGATTGATGCCATTTACCCGAATGCGCATGGGCCTGAGGCCAAGGGCGGTATTCTTGGTGAGTGTCGCAAGCGCGCCCTTGGAAGCTGCATAAGCTGTCAGGAAGGGCTGGCCGCCATGGCTTGACATGGTGATGATATTCACAATGGCGCCGGGGCGTTTTGCCTCCCCCAGGCGTTGCGCCATTGCCTGCGTCAATTGAAACGGTGCCCGTGTATTTACAGCAAAAAGCCGATTCCAAAGCGCCACGGATGTATCCAGAATGCCGCCACGATCCGTGAGGCCCGCCGCATTGATCAGCCCATCCACCAGGCCAAGCTTTGCTACCGCATCAGGGATAAGGCGCGCGACGCTTTCAGGATCTGCCAGATCAGCCCCACAAAACTGCGCAGGCACGCCAAGAGCGCAGAGCTTTGCCACCACGGCGTTGCCGCGCGCCTCATGTCGACCCGTGATGGTAATGGCGCCAGCACCCGCTTCTGCGGCGGCCATGGCGCATCCTTCCCCAATGCCCTGGGTGCCGCCAGTGATCAGGATATGTCGCCCTGCGAGGGAGATTTTCGGCAAAGCGCCCATCACAGCCTCACTGGCTTGCCGCTGCTGAGCGACGCATTGGCGGCTTCTGCCAAAACCAAGGCACGGCGGCCATCTTCCGCGCCAACGGGCATCGGCGTCTTATTCAAGACGGCATCAATGAAGGCCGCTAATTCGATGCGATAAGCATCGGCGTAGCGTTCCAGAAAGAAATGCAGCGGCTTGTCGGCCGCGACCGCCTGACCATCGGCCAATTCCACCGTGGTTGGCGTGCGATTGCCCGCCAGCAAGCGCCCGCCACTGCCAAATACCTCCACGCGCTGGTCATAGCCGTAGCTGGCACGGCGGCTATTGTTGATATGCGCCATGCGCCCGCTTGGCGTGCGCAGCAATACCATCGCGCCATCAATATCGCCGGCAGCGCCAATCGCCTGATCCACCAGATTAGCGCCATAGGCGAAGACCTCATGCGGTTCTTCGCCCAACATCCAGCGCGCCATGTCGAAATCATGAATGGTCATGTCCCGGAACAATCCGCCCGAGACCTTAATATAGGAAATTGGCGGCGGCGCAGGATCGCGACTGGTAATGAACACCTGTTCCACCGCGCCAATTGCACCGGCAGCGACGCGACGATGCAATTCCGCGAAGGATGGATCAAAGCGCCGATTGAAACCAACCAGCATGGGCGCGCTGGCCTTGGCGACTTCATCAAGACAGGCATCCACGCGCGGCAGCGCCAGATCAATCGGCTTTTCGCAAAATATCGCCTTGCCATGCTGTGCGGCGGCGATCACCAGCTCAGCATGGGTATCGGTGGAAGATGCGATGATCACCGCGCCGACTTCCGGATCAGTCAAGGCGCCGGCAGTATCACTGACACGCGCGCCATGGCGCCCGGCAAGCGCGGCCGCCGCTGCGGCATTGACATCCACCACATGCTTCAGTTTGGCGCGACCGGATGCGGCAAGATTGCCGGCATGAATGGCGCCGATACGTCCGGCGCCGAATTGGGCGAAGGTCAGCATGCTTGGCCTGGCGTTTCCTGGGTGGTTCTTGCGCAGTGGTTTCAATGATCGTAACACGCAAGAAAGGCAGGGCAATACCCCCAGGCGAGGAGATTCCATGGCGAGCCTCACTCTGACCGCGGCCGAGGCCGTTGTCCGCTTCCTAGCAGCGCAGGAAACCGAGATTGATGGCCGGACGCTGCCGCTGTTCGGCGGCGTTTGGGCGATTTTCGGCCATGGCAATGTCGCTGGGCTGGGGCCGGCTTTGGAAGCGCATCGCCGCCACCTGCCGGTTTTTCGTGCGCATAGTGAACAGGCCATGGCGCTGGCCGCGATTGCCTATGCCAAGACCCATGCGCGGCGGCGCATCATGGCTTGCACCAGCTCCATCGGGCCGGGGGCAACAAACATGGTGACGGCAGCCGCGGTTGCGCATGCGAATCGCCTGCCGCTTTTGCTCTTGCCCGGCGATGTCTTTGCCAGCCGACGCCCCGACCCTGTTTTGCAACAGATTGAAAATTTCAGCGATGCGACGCTTTCCGCCAATGATTGCTTCCGTCCCGTATCGCGCTATTTCGATCGCATCACGCGGGCTGAGCAATTGCTGGCGACACTGCCCGCTGCCATGCGGGTGCTGACCGATCCCGCCGAATGCGGCCCCGTCACGCTGGCCTTCCCGCAGGATGTGCAGACGGAAGCCATGGCATGGCCAGCTGCTTTTTTCTGCAAGCGCCTCTGGCGCCCACGTGTTTCGGAACCCAATACGCGGGAACTCGCCGCTGCCGCCGTGCTGCTTGGGCAGGCGAAACGCCCGATCATCATCATCGGTGGCGGCGTGAAATATGCGCGCGCAGAAGCAGCACTTTCGGATTTTGTCGCGCGCCACGGCATTCCCTATGCCGAAACCCAGGCTGGCAAGGGCAGCCGCGCTTGGGATGCGCCAGGAAATCTAGGCGCTATTGGCGTGACTGGCACAGCGGCGGCCAATGCGCTCGCCGCGAGAGCGGATGTTGTCCTTGCGATTGGTACCAGGTTGCAGGATTTCACGACAGGCTCTCGTGCGCTGTTTTCGAAGGCGCGCGTGATTGGCCTGAATGTCGCGGGCTTTGATGCGCATAAGCACGGCGGAATGCCGCTGGTGGCCGATGTGACGCGAGGGCTTGCGGCGCTTTCAACCGCGCTTGGTGCCTGGGCAGCGCCGCAAGATTGGCAAGCCAAGGCACGCAACGCCATCCGGCAATGGCAACGCGTGGTAGATCGCGTCACCGCCGCGCCTAAAGGCAAAAATACTGCCCTGCCGTCCGATGCGCAGGTTGTCGGCGCGGTCAATCGCGCCATGCCGCGCCAGGGCATGGTGGTTTGCGCTGCCGGCGGCCTGCCCGGCGAATTGCACAAGCTATGGCGCGCAACAGATGGCACTGGCTACCATCTAGAATATGGCTATTCCTGCATGGGCTATGAAATCGCCGGCGGGCTTGGGGCGAAACTTGCAGCGCCCGAACGCGAAATCGTGGTCATGGTCGGTGATGGCAGCTATCTGATGATGAATAGCGAAATCGCGACTTCCATCACGCTTGGCGCGAAGCTTACGATCATCGTGCTCGATAATCGCGGCTTTGGGTGCATCCATCGCCTGCAACGTTGCACAGGCGGCGCGCCCTTCAATAACCTGCTGGCCAATACCGCACCGCGCATTAATTTCGCAGCGCATGCGGCGGCCTTGGGCGCCGAGGCGCGTAAGGTCAGTGATATCGATGCGCTGGAAGCCGCTCTGCCCACTGCCTTCGCCGCCAAGCGCACGCAAGTCATCGTGATTGAAACAGACCCGGAAAGCGGCACCGCCGATGGTGGCGCATGGTGGGAAGTGCCGGTCAGTGCCGCGCCGCATTCCCCCGCGCAAAAAGCCGCGCGCCGCGATTATGAAACTAGGCGCCGCCATCAGGCAGAAGGGAGCTGATGATGCGTATTCGCCTCGGAATCAATCCACTCACCTGGACCAATGACGACATGCCGGAATTGGGCGCGGCCACGCCGCTTGAGAACTGCCTCGCCGAGGGCAAGCAGGCCGGCTTCGCGGGGTTTGAGCTTGGCAACAAGTTTCCGCGCGATGCTGCGCTGCTCCGCCCCATCCTCGCACGGCATGGGCTTGATCTGGTGTCCGGCTGGTATGGTTCGCGCCTGTTGGAACGCGATGTGGATGCCGAAATGGCCGCGGCGGAAGCGCATATCAGCCTTTTGCTGGCAATGGGCTGCAAGGTGATGGTGCATGCCGAAGTGTCGCGCGCCATTCATGGCGAAAGGACTGTACCCTTGTCACAACGTCCTGTCATGTCCCGAGCGGATTGGGCGGGCTTCGCGCCGCGCATCACGGAATTTGCGCAGCGCCTCAAGGCGCGCGGGCTATGGCTTGCCTATCACCATCATATGGGCACGGTGATCGAAACCCAGGCCGAGATTGATCGGCTAATGGCACTGAGCGGGCCTGAGGTTGGGCTGTTGCTCGATACCGGACATCTCACTTTTGCTAGCGGCGATCCCGCGCTGGCAGCGCGCCAGCATGCGGCGCGGATTGTGCACGTGCATTGCAAGGATATTCGCAGGGCAGTGCTGCAAGACGTGAGCGCGCGTGATCTTTCCTTTATGGCGGCAGTGCTTGAAGGCGTCTTTACCGTCCCCGGCGACGGCTGCGTGGATTACGCTGCGGTGCTGGAGCCCTTGGCGGCGGCCGGCTACAAAGGTTGGCTGGTGGTGGAGGCCGAACAGGACCCCGCCAAGGCGCATCCCCTCAGCTATGCGCGCATGGGCCATGACAATCTGGCGCTTCTTGTGCGTGATATTTTTGTCTGACTATCTGGCAACGATTTCTTTCCGTGTGCGGCAGGGCAAATCAAGGCTGCGCGACCAGCTGCAACCACGGCGTGTGACATACTGCGGTGCGCTGCATAGCGCTTGTCAAATGCGCCGTTGCACCGCAGGTCGGGTCGGTGCTGTGGGCGCGGGCCGGACAGCCGGCGAAGGGCGCTGCGCCGCAACCACTTGGCCAGCACGCGATACAAGCTGTTCCGGTGGGCGTTTTTGTAGGCGCAGCCATAGCGCCTCGTCCCGATCATAGAAATCGGGGCGCATTTCCACATCGCGCCCGGGGGCGGCTAGCGCCGTGTGATACAGCAGAAAAACCGGCACAGGTTCGGGCAGCGATTTGCGCACCGTATCGCCTGTCGCGACCTTCTTCTGGATCAGTTCCATCGGCTCATTCATCAGCAATGACGCCAATTCCAAAGGGTTCTGCACACGAATGCAGCCATTGCTAAGACGCCGATTTTCGCGGCTGAAGGCATCCTTGTCCGGCGTATCATGCAGGTAGACATCAAAGCGGTTCGGCATTTCGAACATCACGGCACCAAGCCCGGCTTGCGGTCCTGGGGCCTGCTTCGCGTCGCCATTCGGCAGCAGCGTGATCTTGTTCTTCACCAAATAGAGCGGATCCTGCTTCAGCATCGGGCGGATATCCGCCTCCACAATGTCACGCGGAATAATCCAAGGCGGGTTGAACAACGCGGACTCGATCACGGTGCTAAATTCCGGGCTTTGCTTGCGATCTGTTGTATTTCCAACAACAACGCGCGTCACAAAAACGGGACGATCGTCGCGATACAGCACAAGTTGCTGATCCGGTACATTCACCCAGACGCGATCCGCCGGCAATTCGCGCGGCAGCCAGCGTTGGCGTTCCAGATTGGCCTCAATCACGCGCAACCGGTTCACGCGGTTGCGGTCAGGCCGCAAGGACGTGCGATGGCGCTGCAGCGCCTCACGCAGCGCCTGATAGGCCAGGGTTTGCGGCGCCAGCGCTTCAATGGCAGCAACGGGATCGGCGCCATCCAGCGCTTCATACAGCACTTCCGTCACGTCCAACGGCTCGGCCTTGATTGCTTCCCGATCGTTGCGCCGGCTGGGCGACAAAGCACCAAAAGCAAGCGCCTCGGCATAGGTCAGCACGGCGTGCGTCAGCAGCAAATCCCGCCGGTCGGGCGGAAACGCTTCCATCCGGTGCAGCAGATCGGCCTGAAACAATTCCGGGTCCAGCCCGTGATCTCGTGCGCGCAGCACCAAGGCCTTGAAGGCCCTGGCCTCGGCCTCGCGCGTGGTCCAGACCGGTTCAAAATCACGACGCGCGTAAAAGCGCCGCAATAGCGGACCATCCAGGGCTTCGCCCGCAACCAGAGGTGGCGGTTCCTCCATCATGTGGCCCGAGGCTTCTTCGGGCTGATTCGCCGCCATTGGCGCCAGCGAATCGTTTTCAGACGCGGAACAGCCCACCAGCGCGAGCACGCCAGCTAAGCCCGCTGCCCCCCGCAAAAGGGAGGCGCGTCGCGAAAACGGGGCGCCTGATGGCTCAACCAGCCCTTTGGCATCCGGTTCTGGCCTGTCCCAAGACCGTTTCACGCGTCCAACTCCTGAAACTTCACATTCCACACAAGAATAGGGGTTGACAACTCGCGAATGACCGACGCCTATATGGCGTGTTTCCTGATCTCTAGCAACCTGGATGTGCAAAATGAACACGAATTCCGAAGAAATGACCCGCAAGGCGCTGCTCCGCAAGGCCGCTGCCGTCGCTATCCTGGCCCCGGCTGCCCTGCTCGCTGCCTGCGCCTCTGAGCCCGCTCCGCCTCCGGCCCCTGCGCCGGCCCCGACCCCGCGCGCTCGCGGATGATTTGACTGACCCTTTGGCGGTGCTGCGGCGCCGCCTTCGGGGTTTGTCATTTCCGCCTTTTCGGGCGGCCTACCTATGTAACCCCGTTGCGCGTGCGGCGCCTCGGGGTTTCTTATTGTTGGCGCATACCCTCTCACCCGCTGGGATGTGGTACACAGCCTCGGGGAGAAATTGACTAAACCATGTTGCGTTCACATGGGTTCACGCAACATGCTAATTTCTGTTTTTTCGAGCATCTTCACACGTTCAGATTTTCCATCTGAACCTGCTCTGATCTAGCGCGCCGACGACTTTCAGTCGCCTGTTGCGTGAAAGGTGCAACGCGGGTTGTGGTTGCTGCAACGCCTGGGCAGAAGGTGAAGACGTCCGCATGGGGTTCGCATGAAGGGGTACGATTTTCACGCTGTTTCGGACTAGGCTCTTAACCATTGATTTCATTGGTGGGCGCACAAGGATTCGAGCCTTGGACCCGCTGATTAAGAGTCCTCAGGTCTTCCGTCTCCCAGCATCTCACGGCGTGTCATGGCGTCCACCTCGATCGTATATACTACTGTTTTGATTGTATTTTGAGTCTTGTCACGAGTCATCTCGATTCCGTGAAGCGCAAGCAGTTTGGCACCATAGTGGCACCACAGAGGAGCCCGGAGCCGCCCATGCCCCTAACCGACATCGCACTGCGGAAAGCCACCAGCGGCCAAGTCCTGCGTGAGAACGGTCTGGAATTTAGCTTCTATGAGGATGGCAAGGCGGGCGTCAGGTTTGTTGGGCGTGTGCGCGGCACCAATAGCCGGATCGGCGTCAGCCTCGGCAGATACCCTGCCCTGTCGCTACAGGCCGCCAGAAAGCTGGGCGAGGCAAAACGGCGCCTATGCGAGGAGGGCACCGATCCGCGCCACACAAGGCAGGAAAAGGCTGTCGCTGACCAGCAATTGGTGGGGGCGCTGTTAGCGGAATACCTGGCCACCCTCAGCGACAACCGGCGGAGCACCGTCGATGATAAGCGGTCCACCCTGGAGACGGCGCTCAGGGCCATGGCCAAGCGGCCCATCAAGAAGGTGACCAAGGTCGATGTCGCTCGCTTGCTGGATGCCTATGCGCAAAAGCCTGCCGCACGCCGGAAGCTGCTCTCTTATTTGTCGCACTTCTTTGGGTGGTGCATGGACCGCGACCTGGTGGAGGCCAATCCGTGTCGGCAGATCAGGGCACCCAAGGCAGCCCTCCCCCGTGACAGAGCTCTGAGTGAAGCTGAGATCGGGGCGTTGATGAACCTAAAGGGCAGTGCCTGGGGGACCATGCTTCAGGTGGCTCTGCTGACGGGTCAGCGTGGGGGCGAAGTCTGCAAGATGCGCGTCGATGAACTGGACTTGAAGGCGAAGACCTGGACCATACCCAGCGGCACCATGAAGCAGGGGCGCAGCCATGCGGTGCCATTGTCAGAGGTGGCGGTGGCCATCCTTCAGCGTCAGCTTTCGGCCAACGGCGACGCCTGGGGACCTTACGTCTTTGGGGTGGGGAGCAAGGGTGCCAAACCGTACAATGGGCGCAGTAACGGCATCGGCGAGGTTCATCGGCTTACTGGGACAGCTGACTGGTCGGGTCATGATTGTCGGCGCACCGCTGTGACGCTGATGCAGAAGCTGGGGATCGTGCAGGAAGTACGGATGCGAGTGACCGGCCATGCCCCTCCCCGTGATGGCGCTGCGAGCTATGAGCATCATGGCTTTGAGCGGGAAGCCTATGCGGCGGTCGAAAAGCTGGCGGCTGAATTGGAGCGGGTCAGGCAGGCAGTGCCGTTTTCTGGAGGGGGGTAGTCCCCCAGGGGGCTGGAAAAACCACCCCGGCATGCATTGGGGTCAGAAAGGGCCTGCCAATTTTGCGCAGTTTTTTGGAGTTGATACCCGGTCGTCTTCACTTTCCTTGGGGTTACGATGAGCCAGAAATCCTCCGTTACTCAAATCGCCAATTTGGCCCCCTGGGTGCTGACGGCGGACAAAGTCAAGGCAGAGAGGTTGCCATCAGGCCCAACGGCGAAAGGCATATGATTTTTTGGCGATCCCCAGCTGTCCCAGCCGCTCCTTGGGCGGGCCAGGCCGACTGAATTGCCGATGATTGCCTCTGCCCCGACCTGGGTTTCGGCCGTTATGGGTTGATGGAGCAATTTCCCCATTTTCGGCGCCGTCAGCCGCGCGGCGATATCGGGCGTGTCGCCGATTAATCTAAAGCGACACGCGCCAAGCCCGGATGGGGCAAAGGGCATACGCAGGGGCTTGCGGGCCACGTCCGGGCGCCGCCAGCTTGCCTCCATTATCGGGAAACGGAAAGAAAACATGTATCGGGAAACGGAAAGAAAACATGGCCTTCACTCCAACGCGCCGCGCGATGCTGACTGGCCTTGCCGCTACAACAATCCTGTCTTCAGCCCCATGCGCGCAGGACGCTTTCCCCGATAAGCCCATCCGCCTGATCGTGCCTTTCGCGCCAGGCGGAAATGCGGACCTGACCGCGCGTGCCTCCGCGCCGGCGATGTGAGCGAAGCTTGGCCAGCCTGTGGTGGTGGAAAATCGCGCGGGCGCGGGTGGCAGTGTTGCCGCTCAGCAGGTCGCGCGGATGCGGGCGAATGGGCATACTATTCTGCTCGGGTCGAATGGGCCGCTCACGATCAATCCAACCTTGCAGGGCAATCTTGGCTATGACCCGCTGCGCGATTTCATGCCGATTGGGCTTTTTGTGCGCACGCCGATGGTGATTGCCGTGCATCGCAGCCTGCCGGTGCAAACGGTGGCCGAGCTTTTCGCGCATTCCAAGGCCAATCCGGGCAGGCTCGGCTTCGGGTCTTCGGGCATCGCGAGTGCAGCGCATCTTTCGCTTGAAATGTTCAGTGCCGCGACCGGCGCCGGCATCACCCATATCCCCTATGGCAGCGAGGGCGCGCTCGCGCCTGATCTTGTTTCTGGCACGCTGTCCGGCACGATTACGGAAATCTCCACGGCGCTGCCTTTGCACAAGGAAGGCGCGGTGCGGATTTTGGCGGTGGCGGCCGCAAATCGGTTGCCGCAAGCGCCCGAATTGCCAACAGCGACCGAGGCCGGGATTGCCGGTTATCAGGCCGCGGCCTTTGTCGGCATGGTGGCACCAACGGGCCTGCCCGACCCAGTCGCGAAGGCGCTGGGCGAAGCCGTCGCCGCCGCCGTTACGGACCCTGCGGTACGCACGCGGCTGGAAGGCATGGGCAGCCTGATGGCGAGCGCGACCGAGGCAACGCCGCCAGGCTTCGCTGCCTTTCTGCAACGGGAGACAGCCTGGACCCGCGCCGCGGCGGAGCGTGCTGGGCTGCGGCAGGGGTGAGCCTGCCCCCTCACAAATCCACCTTGATATTCGCCCGCTTGATGACATCGCGCCATTTGTCGCGTTCCACCTCCAGCCGCTTATCGCCATCAGACGGTGAGGATCCGACATAATCAAAACCCATTTCCTCAAAACGCTTCACGATATCGGGCCGCTGCGCGGCGGCGATGGCGACCTCATGCAGGCGATTGACGGCGCGATCAGGTGTCGCCTTCGGTGCCACCAGCATGGCCCAGGTATAGACATGGTAGTCGCGCAGGCGCGGATCACTTTCCGCCATGGTTGGCACATCCGGCAATTGTTTGATGCGTTCGCGGACCATGGTCGCCAGCGGGCGCACCGTGCCCGCCCTGATCTGGCCTGAAGCGCCGGGCACATCGGCAAAAACCATATCAACCTCGCCCGCAATCAGCGCAGTAATCGCTGGGCCGCTGCCGCGATAAGCGACATGCGTCAGATCTACGCCCATCATCAGCTTATAGAGCTCTCCGCCCAGATGGAGCGGCGTGCCACTGCCCGCAGAACCGTAATTCAACTTATTCCCACGCTCCCGCGTCCAGGCATGGAAGCCCGCGATATCGCGGGCCGGGCTATCGGCGCGCACAATCAGCACATAGGGCGAGGTGGAAATCAGGCTGATGACGCGCAGCTGCGCCACCGGATCATAGGGCATGGGATCAGCCGTGAGCGGCGCCGTCAGGAAGGAGATTGAACCCATCAAAATCGTATGCCCATCGGGCCGCGCCTGCACCACCGCGCGGGTGCCGATGGTGGCCCCGGCGCCAGCGCGGTTCTCAATGGTCACGGGCTGACCGAGCAATTCCGCCATTTTCGGCGCCATCAGCCGGGCCGCGATATCGGGCGTACCGCCGGGGGCGAAGGGCACAATCACATTCACCGCGCGATCAGGAAAGGCCCCTTGGGCAAAAGCGGCGGGCGCGAGCGCGCTGCTGGCGGCAAGCGCAAATACATGACGGCGGGAGGATATGGGGGTCATCGGCATTTCCTTTCTGATTTCCCGTATGTTGCCAAAGTGTCGCCGGCGCGCAACCAAGGGCCGCGATTTCATCCGGGCGTCGCAGGTGCTACCCTAAGTTCAAAACAACCCTGTTTTGGAGAAAACCCCATGCGCCTCAATCGCCGCAGCCTTTTGGCCGCCAGCAGCCTGCTCGCCGCGCCCGCCAGCCTGAAGGCACAGCCTGCCTTTCCGAACCGGCCGATCACGGTGGTGGTACCCAATCCGCCGGGTGGTGGGACGGATTTCGCCGCGCGCCTGTTTCAGGAAGCGATGAGCCAAGGGCTCGGCCAGCCGGTGGTGGTCGAAAACCGTCCTGGGGCTAATGGTAACCTGGCCATCAATGCCGTGGCGCGGTCAACGCCGGATGGGCATTCGATCCTGCTGCAGTATAATGGCTATCACGCTGGCAATCCGGCGATGATGAAGAACCTGACCTGGGATCCCATCAAGGACCTCGCTTTGGTGGGCATGGCGACCATGGCGCCGCATGCGATCATTGTGGCACCCACGGTGCTTGCGAATAATCTCCAGGAATTCATCGCCCATGCGCGGGCCAATCCGGGCAAGCTGAATTACGCATCGTCCGGCAATGGTTCGATCCAGCATGTGGGCGGCGTGCTGTTCAGCCGCGCCATCGGCGCCGAGATGGTGCATGTGTCCTATCGCGGCGCCGCACCCGCCTTGCAGGATGTCGCGGGCGGTCGCGTTGAATTGTTCATCACCACGCCATCTTCCGCGATTGCACTGGTGCAGGGCGGGCGGGTCAAGGCGCTAGCGATTGCGAGCGCTGAGCGCGCGGCCGGCCTGCCCGATGTGCCGACCACGGCAGAAGCGGGGCTGCCGGGCCTCACGCTCGATGCCTGGTTCGGCTTTGCCGTGCCGGCGGCGACACCGAAGCCCATTCAGGAAAGGCTGAATGCGGTGATAAATGCCGCTGCCGAACAGGCTGCCGTGCGCGAAAGGGCGCAGGCAGGCGGGGCCACCACCAAAGCCATGACCCTGGCTGAATTGGATAGGCTGGCGCGGCGAGAGGTGGAAGAATTGGGCGCGGTGATCCGCGCCGCCGGTATCACGATAGATTAGCCGAACCGGGCCTTGGTTCGGCGAGGAACAAGGTTTAATTTGACCTTATGGCTTCCAAACCCCCGCCCCGCCGCCTTTGGCTGCTTGCCGCCACGCTGCTTTCCGCCTGCGCGGCAGGGGATAATGTGGACCGCCCCGCATTGCTTGGCGCGGCACCGGAAGTTACTGGCGCCTTCGGGTCCTATTTGGCCGGGCGCTTCGCCACCAATGAAGCTGATACGAAATTCGCCGCCGATAGCCTGATCCAGGCGCTACGGCGCGACCCGAATGAGCCCGAGGTCGTTCAACGCGCCTTCATTGCCAGCCTGATGGATGGCCGTTCTGAAGCTGCAAGGCTTGCACGCGTCATCCCTAATGAACCGCTCGCCGCCATGTATCTTGCCGGGCAGGAGGCGCAAGCGGGGCGCTATGATCGGGCGGAACAGCGCTTTCTCGCCTTGCCCAACCAGGGAATATTCACCCTATTGAAACCGTTGTTGGTGGCCTGGGCGCAGCGGGGCAGTGGGCAGACGGATGCGGCGCTCGCCACGCTCCGCCCGCTGACGGAAGCAGGCCGCCAACGCGGCATTTATGGGCTGCATGCCGCGATGATTGCCGATATCGCGGAGCGCCCGCGAGAAGCGGAGCGCCTTGTACGCCTCGCACTGGCAGACGGCCCGGCGCCAAGCCTGCCGCTGGCGCGCACCATGGCCGGCATATTGATGCGCGCCGGCCAGCAGGCGGAGGCTGAGCGGCTTTTGGATCGGCTGGGCCGTGGCCAGAATGATGCCGGGCTATTTTCCGATACCGGCGGGCGAGAGGCTTTGGCGACACGGCGCGTGGTGGCCTCCGCGACCGAGGGCATGGCTGAAGCCTATCTTAGCCTGGCCTCTGCGCTTCGCGGGCCGCAATCGGGCGAATTTTCGCTTGCGCTGGTGCGGCTTGCGTTGCAGCTCCGCCCGCGCTTTGGGCCAGCGCTGCTCGCGGGGGCCGAGGCGCTGGGGGATGAGGGCCAATACCAAGCCGCGCTGGCCATGCTGGAACACGCCGATCGCGCCGATCCCTTTGCGCCGCTTCTGGCGCTGCGGCGTGCCGGCTTGCTTGATCGGCTGGATAAGCTGCCGGAGGCCGAGTCAGAGTTGCGTCGGCTATCGGCGCAATTCCCGCGCGCCTCTCAGCCCGTGGCGCGCCTTGGGGATATGTATCGCGGGCGGCAGAATTGGCCACTAGCGATTGCCGCCTATGACGCGGCCATCGCGCGCATCGGCGTGCCGGCGGTTGCGCATTGGCCGCTTTTCTATGCCCGCGGCATTGCCTTTGAACGTGCCAAGCGCTGGCCAGAGGCCGAGGCGGATTTCCAACGCGCGCTCAGCCTCAGCCCCGAACAGCCTTTGGTGTTGAATTACCTGGCCTATAGCTGGGTGGAGCTTGGGCAGAATCTGGTCGAAGCGCGGCGCATGCTGGAACGTGCGGTGGAGCTGCGCCCAAATGATGGCAATATCGCCGATAGCCTCGGTTGGGCACTGTTCAAGCTTGGCGATATGCCGGGCGCGGTGCGCTGGCTGGAAAAGGCGGTCGAGCTTGAATCGCAAAGCAGCGTCATCAATGACCATCTGGGCGATGTCTATTGGGCGCAGGGCCGTCGACGGGAAGCGCTGTTTCAG
This sequence comes from Alphaproteobacteria bacterium, assembly GCA_016869715.1. Classification (GTDB taxonomy): domain Bacteria; phylum Pseudomonadota; class Alphaproteobacteria; order Acetobacterales; family Acetobacteraceae; genus Neoroseomonas. The sequence continues at coordinate 122,767 of VGDM01000002.1, read as the reverse complement.
TGGCGCCGCGCACTGGTGCTGGGGCCTGAAGGTGACGAAGGTCCAAAAATCGAAGCCAAAATCACGGGCGGGCTAGCGCCTCAGCCGGCGGCGGAGACGCGGCGCTGAAAATCTCCGAAGCGGCCCCGGCCAAGGTCAATCTGTTCCTGCATGTCACGGGGCGCCGGGCGGATGGATATCATCTGCTGGATAGCCTGGTGGTGTTCGCCGGCATGGGCGATACGGTCAGCGCCTGTTCGGGGGAGTCCCTCTCGCTTGCCATTGAAGGCGCAGAAGGTGCGGCGCTGGACGCCGAGCACGATAATCTGGTGCTGCGCGCGGCGCGGGCCTTGGCAGAGGCCGCCGGGCTTAAAGGCCATGGGCTGCTGCATTTGCTGAAGCGCCTGCCGGTCGCGAGTGGCATTGGCGGCGGCAGCGCTGATGCAGCAGCAAGCCTGCGTGTGCTCAACCGGGCTTGGGGCCTGGGCTTGCCGGAGGCCGCGCTAGCCGCGCTTGGCGCGAAGCTCGGCGCCGATGTGCCGGTGTGTGTGGGCTCCCGCCCCGCCCGCATGGAAGGGGTGGGGGAAGTGCTGAGTGCCGCACCACGCCTGCCGCGCTTCGGGCTTTTGCTGGCCAATCCGCGCGAGGCTTTGGCGACCCCGGCCGTGTTTCGCGCCCGTCAGGCTGGGTTTTCGGCGCGCGCTGACTTGCCGGAAGCCTGGGGAAGTGCGGCTGAAATGGCCGTGGATTTGGCGCGTTTGGGGAATGATTTACAGGCGCCCGCGATCAGCCTTTGCCCCGCGATTGCTAAGGTTCTGGCGGCGATTTCTGCAAGCCCCGGTTGCCTTTTGGCGCGCATGAGTGGGTCAGGCGCCACCTGCTTTGGGGTGTTTCCGAATGCGGCTGCAGCGGCTGCGGCAGCAGCGGCCTTACCCCCCGCCTGGTGGTGTTGGGGAGGGGGCCTTCACGGCGCGGCCCTTTGAGGGTTATTACGCGCGGGAGTATTGGGGCGTCGCCAAGCGGTAAGGCAGCGGTTTTTGGTACCGCCATTCCCAGGTTCGAATCCTGGCGCCCCAACCACTGGCCTTCAGCGCATCCCCCCTGCCCTATTCCGGCTGAGCGCCGGAAATCCGCACCATTTCTGCCCAGATCGGCTGTTCGTGCTTCAGCCGCGCGGCCAATTCTTCCGGTGTTGAACCTGTCAGCCGCGCCCCCACGCCGATGGCGCGTTGCTTCAATTCAGGATCGGCAAAGGCGCTGCGGATTTCGGCGGAAATCCTATCCACAATCTCACGCGGCATGGCGCGCGGGCCACCCCACATATGCCAGGGGTTGATATTGAAGTTATCCATCCCCGCTTCCGCCATGGTCGGCACATTGGGTAAAGAGGGCCAACGTTCCAGCATGGTTACAGCCAAGGGCCGGATGCGCCCTTCCTGAATATCGCCCGTATAACTGGCAAGGTTATCAACCGCCACCTGAATATCGCCCGAAAGCATGGCAGGGATGGTCTGCGCGGCGCCACGAAAAGTCACATGAGTGGCCTCAATCCCCGCGCGCCCCATCAGGAAGGCACCGGAGAGATGAATGGTGGTGCCAACGCCGGATGACCCGTAGCTGATGCCGCCGCGCCGCGCCTTCGCCCAGGTGATGAGTTCGGCCAGCGTCTGCGCCGGCACATGCTGTGCCGGCACGGCAACGATATTGGGCAAATCCCACATGGCGCTGATCCAGGCAAAGTCTTTCTCCCGATCATAGGGTAGGATTTAAAACAGCATGGGGTTGATCACCACATTATGCATGCTGATTGTGCCGATGGTGTAGCCATCCGGCGTGGCGCCAGCGATGGCTTCTGTGCCGATATTGCCCGAAGCGCCTGAACGCGTCTCAACAATGAAATTCTGCCCGAAGCGGCGCGACAAGACCTTACAGGCCAGGCGCGTCATCACATCAAGCGACCCGCCCGGCGGGAAGCCCACAACCACGCGGACCGGCCGATTGGGCCAGGGTGCTTGCGCAATGGCGGGGCTCGCCAGGCCCAGGGCTAAAGGAGTGGCAAGAACGCTGCGCGTTGGATCATGGTTACCTCCCGTGCTTCTTCTTTTTTTTAGCGCGCGTAATCAGGTTCTTCCCGGTCCAAGACGCGGCGCCAGGCATTCAGATGAAGCCGCGCATCCAGCCTTTCACCCCATGGCCCCGTATGGTTGCGCCGAAGGTTATCCGGCAACCTGTGCAAGGGCCGCCCGGTTTGCATCGCGGTCAATTGATACGTGCAGGTGCGTTCCGCCATGTAACATTCATCGAAAGCGTCATGCACGGTTGGGCCCACCACGGTCACGCCATGGCCGCGCATCAGCATGATGGTCTTATCGCCCATCAGCCGCGCGATCCGATCGCCTTCCTCATTGCTATGCACCGGCTGATCGCCTTCATCATCATAAACGGTGCGGTCGTTCAGTAGCAGGTTGTTGTGATGGGATAGCGCGAATTCCGCCCCCTCCACCATCGAAAGCGCGGTCAAATGCCGGGGATGGACATGAATGACGCAGGTCGCCGCCGGATTGGCCAAATGGATGCGCGTATGAATATGAAAGGCAACCTTGCGAAGTTCGCCACTACCACGCAGCACGCGCCCTTCCAGATCACAGACAATCAGATCGGATGCTTTCAATTCCTGGAACAAATAGCCGCGTGGGTTGATCAGAAAGCGCGGCTCTGCCTCATCGGGCAACATCAGGCTGTTATGGTTGCCGATATGCTCATTCCAGCCGAGCCTCGCGCCAATGCGAAACACCGCCGCCATATCGCAGCGGAGTTCCCATTCGCGCGCCTCGGCCCGGCTATCGCCCAGTTTTTCGATAATCGCGGCCATCTTCACCCTCTTGAACGTATCCCTTCAGTAAGTCTTGCACAGATCGGCCGCGCCTGACCACCGGGGCGGGTGTTGACGGCGGCAGGCGGGGCGCCGAGCATCGCGCGAAAGGGGAAGCAAACCATCATGGCCGAAGCCAAGCCCGCCGAATTGCCCATCACCGGCTATCTGGACCGTTTTTCCGCGCGCCCTGGTGAGAGCATGGCCGTCAAGATCAGCGTGCCAAGTGGTGCGCGCTACCGGGCGCGGCTGCGCCGCGTGATTTCGGGCGACCCCAACCCAGCCGGGCCGGGGCTGCGGTTTGAAGACCTTTCCGCGCGTTTCGATGCGGAATTTCAGGGCCGACATCAGCCGATCCAGCTTGGGTCCTATGCGCTGATCCCAAAGGCGCCCAAGCGCGTGGCGGGACCCACCACCTGGACCGCGCTGGTTTGGTTCCAAGCGCAGCCCAACGCCGAAGCTGCCGTTATCAGCGAAGAACAGGCGGGACGCCGCGTCACACTAGCGGTGGGACCGCATGGGCCGATGGCGCGCCTGATTTGGCCGGGCGGAGAGCGGCAGCTTGGCCTTGGCGCGCCCCTGGCGCTCCGCCGCTGGCATCGGCTGTGGCTGAGTGCCGATCCCGCCACGGGGCGCATCCTGCTCGGCGCGCAATGCATTGAAGATGCGAGCCCCGCCAGCGCGCGGGAAATCTCGGCGGCTGGCCTCGCGCTGCCCGATGGCGCGGGCGTGGTGATGATTGCCGCCGAAGGCGCCGCCGCACCATGCGCGCATCTGACAGGCAAGATCGAAGACCCCGCGATCCGGGCAGAGTTCTTCGCCAAATGGCCGCGCCCGGATCAGCCATTTGCCGCTGCTGAGGCAGGGCTTCTCGCCGGTTGGGATTTCGCGCGTGGCATTGCAACCGAGCGCGTTGAGGATATCGGCCCGCGAGCCTGCCATGGCGATCTGGTGAATGTGCCGACCCGCGCCGTGGTGGGGGCACGTTGGTCAGGGGTGGAAATGTGCTGGCGCCACGCGCCCACGGATTACGCCGCCATTCATTTCCACGCCGATGATTTGAGCGATTGCGGCTGGGCAGATGATTTCAGCTTTACGGTGCCTGCGGATTTGCGTTCCGGCGCCTATGCCTTTCATATCTCCTGCGCCGAAGGTGAGGATCACATTCCCTTCTACGTGCTGCCCCCGCAAGGCACGGCGACAGCGCCTATTGCGTTTCTGGCCTCCACCTTCACCTATCAGGCCTATGCCAATCATGCGCGCGGCAATGCGGATGCCGCCTATCGTGCGCGCGTCGCGGCTTGGGGTGCTTATCCGCATAATCCGGATGATTTTCCGATCTATGGGCGCTCCACCTATAATCGCCATCAGGATAATAGCGGCATCGCCTTTTCATCGCGGCTGCGCCCGATACTCACGATGCGGCCGGGCTTCCTGACTTTCAATGACGCGAAGGGATCGGGGCTGCGGCACTACCCCGCCGATACGCATATCCTGGCCTGGCTGGAGGCGCGTAGCCTGCCATTTGATGTGATCACGGATCATGATCTGCATGCGGAAGGCGCCGCGCTACTTTCCAATTACAAGGTGGTGATGACGGGATCGCACCCGGAATATCACACGCCGCAAACGCTTGATGCGCTCTTCACTTATACACGGAGCGGCGGGCGCATGATGTATCTGGGCGGCAACGGGTTTTATTGGCGCATCGCGCAGCCTGCCGATATGCCGGGCGTCTTCGAATTGCGCCGCGCCGAGGGCGGCATTCGCGCCTGGGCCGCCGAACCTGGCGAATATTATCACCAAACAGATGGCGCCTATGGCGGGTTATGGCGACGCAATCGCCGGCCGCCGCAGCAATTGGCGGGGGTTGGCTTTTCTGGCCAGGGCTTGTTTGAGGGCACCTATTACCGGTTGCTGCCGCCGGCACGCGACCCGCGCCACGCCTGGGTCTTTGCCGGTGTGGAAGGCGAGACCATCGGTGATTACGGGCTTTCCGGCGGCGGCGCGGCGGGTTTTGAATTGGACCGCGCCGACCCTGCCCTTGGCACGCCGGATGGCACGGCGATTCTGGCGGTATCCGAAGATCCGCCCGCTTCCTTTGTCGCGGTGCCTGAGGAATTGCTCTCACATGTGAACACCGTAAATGGTGAAAAGGCGCAGGCGCTCAAGCGTGGCGAGATCATTTATTTCGAAACCCCCGGCGGCGGTGCGGTGTTCGCGGTTGGTTCCATCACCTATTGCGGCAGCCTCTGGCGCCAGGGCTTTGAGGGGCCGATCAGTCGCCTCACGGAAAATATTGTGCGCCGCTTCGCTGTGCTTGCCGATAATGGTTGACGCCGCGGGGCGCGCGCATGAAGCTATAGCACCACCAATAACGGGAGAGCATGGATGAAACGCCTGATTTTGAGTATGGGTCTTGTGGCCGTGGCCATGGCCTTGTCGGCAACGCCACTGATGGCAACCCCTTTCACCTGCCCCACACGCGGCGGCGATCTGGTCTTTGGCCAGGAAGCCAATGTGAATTCGCTGGATCAGATGACCTCCAGCACCATTTCAACGCGCAATATCGCGATGAATATCTATGAGACACTGATCACGCGTGATGAAAATAACAAGCCCATCCCGGAATTAGCGGAATCCATGCAGGAAGCCCCGGATGGCATGAGCTATACTTTCAAGCTCCGCCAGGGCATTACCTTCCATAATGGCAAGGCACTGACCTCGGCCGATGTTGCGGCTTCCTTTGATCGCTATAACCGGATTGGCTTGCAACGCAGCACGCTGGATAATGTCGCGGGCTGGGAAACGCCGGATGCGCAAACCTTCATCATTCGTATGAAGCAGGTGCAGCCTACGTTCATTGAAGCCTTGTCTTCCTTTTCGGTCCCCATTGTGATCATTCCCGCCGAACATAAGGATGATCAGCGGCAGCAGCTTCGCCCTGTTGGTACTGGGCCATTCCGCCTATTGGAATTTGTGCCGGGCAGCCATGCTAGGCTCGGCCGCTTTGATGCCTATAAGCCCAACCCGGCCTTTGAACAGCGCACGGGCTTTGGTGGCTATCGTGTTGCCTGCCTTGATACCGTGACCTTCCGCATCGTGACCGAAGCCAGTGCCCGCGTGGCCGGCCTGGAAACCGGTGCGCTTCATGTGGTGGAAGATGTGCCGACACGGTCCCTGGAAGGGCTGCGGCGGAATAGCGCCATCACCATCCTGCCCTTGCAGAATTGGTGGATTCAGATTGCGCTACCAAATACCGCGCTTGCACCGACCGATAATCTCGCCTTCCGCCGTGCAGTGCAGGCTGCGCTGAATGTTGAAGACATCATGGATGCAGCGACGGACAATAATTATCGCCTGAATGTCGGTTTTCAATATCCGAACCAGCCGAGCTACACGGATGCCGGCAAGGAAACCTATAATATCAACAATCAGCAACGCGCCCGCGCCTTGCTGCGCGAATCCGGCTATCGAAACGAACCGATCATCATCCTGACCAATCGTGACTATCCACCCATGTATAATGCAGCCTTGGTCATGGAACAGCAATTGAAGGCCATTGGGATTAATTCATCGCTACGCGTCGTAGATTGGCCGACTTCGGTACAAATGTCGCAAAGGGTCAATTCGACTGAATGGCATTTTTTTCATTCCGGCTGGGGCACACAGCCTGCCCTTGGCGCGCTTGCGACTATGCAGTTTCTGGTCTCGCCTGGCGCCAATTATCGGCCGAAGGACGACAAGGATGATCCCGATGTGAAGGCTGCCTGGGATGACATGAATAATCTGCGCGACCCGACAGCGCGGCAGGAGGCCTTCGCCCGCATGCAGCGCCTGGTGCTGGAACGCGCCTATGCCTTCCCATTTGGATCCTTGACGAAGGTTCAAGCCGCACGCGCCAATGTGAAGGGCTTTGTGCCCTTCCGTATTCCACGCTTTTCCAATGTGTGGATTGAACGTTGAGGATGATCGGTCGGGAGCGTGAATAGTCTTGTTGCTCCTCACGCTCCGCCGGCTACTTAGCGCCATTCCGGTATTATTCATCGTGAGCCTCATCAGCTTTGGGCTGATGCGGCTCATTCCGGGCGATCCTGCGGCGGCAATCGCGGGTATTGCAGCAACCCCGGCGCAGATCGAGCAATTGCGCCGCGATCTTGGCCTGGATGAGCCTTTGTTGCTGCAATTGCTGCATTATTATCAGGGTCTGCTGCAAGGCGATTTCGGCAAGTCACTCCTGCTCGGCAAAGGAGTGCTCGCCGCCACCATGGAACGCCTACCGGTCACCATTGGTCTTTCACTTTATGCCTTGGTGCTGACGCTGTTGGTTGGTGTCGCAAGTGGCATCATCGCTGCCTTGCGCCAGAATACCTGGGTGGATCAGGTCGCGATGATGGTCGCGATGCTTGGCATTTCCATCCCAAATTTCTTTCTTGGCCTTTTGATGATCATCTTCTTCGCCGTGCAGCTCGGGTGGTTGCCAAGCGGCGGTTATGTGCCTTTCTTACAAGACCCTCTTGGCTGGCTGCGCAGCACCACCATGCCGGCAATATCATTGGCCCTGCTGCAAGCGGGTTTGCTCGCGCGTATCACGCGGTCTGGCATGCTGGAGGTGCTGCGTCAGGACTATGTACGCACCGCCCGCGCGAAAGGATTGCCGGAACGCCAGGTGATCCTGAAGCACGCCTTGGCCAACGCACTGATCCCGATCGTGACGGTGGTTGGCATCATCATCTCGCTTTTACTGTCAGGCGCGGTGGTGACGGAGGCGCTGTTTTCGCTCCCCGGCATGGGGCAATTGCTGACGCAAGCGGTGCTGAGCCGCGATTACCCCATGGTGCAGGGTGGGCTTTTGCTGGTGACGACGTTTCTGGTCTTGGTGAATATCCTGGTCGATGTCCTCTATGCCCTGATTGATCCCAGGGTGCGCTATGAGTGACGCGGCTGCCATAGACGCCGAAGGCATTGCTCTGAAGCGCGAACACCCTGCGCGCGCAACGATGAAGCGCCTGCTGCGGCATCGGCTGTTCATGACGGGGCTCGTGCTGTTCCTGATTATTGCCATTGCCGCCATTCTAGCGCCTTGGATCACCGATGTTGATCCAAACCGCCTTTCCATGCGCAACAAATTCAAGCCCCCTGGTGAGGGTTGGATTTTCGGCACGGATAGTTTCGGGCGCAGCTTGTGGTCTCGTGTGGTCTGGGGTGCGCAGCTTTCCATGATGATTGGCGCTTCCGTGGTGGCGCTGAATGCCGTTCTCGGGCTTCTGATCGGCGCCGCCGCGGGTTACTTCCGGCGCATTGATAATCTGCTGATGCGGATCAATGACGCGCTGATGGCTTTCCCTGCTATTCTGCTTGCCATCGCGGTCACGTCGGTGCTCGGGCCATCCACCTTCAATGTCATTCTGGCGTTGGGGATTGTCTATATCCCGCGCACGGCGCGCATCGTGCGATCATCTGTGATTGTACTGCGAGAGATGGAATTCGTCCAAGCCGCGGTTGCCGCCGGTGCGGGCCATTGGCGTATCCTCACGCGGCATATCCTGCCCAATGCCATGGCGCCGGTGATTGTGCAGCTTTCCTTCCTGTTTGCATTCGCGGTTCTATCGGAAGCGACCCTTTCCTTCCTTGGCGTTGGTGCCGTACCGCCCACGCCAACATGGGGCAATATCATGGCCGAAGGCCGCGATTTCCTGCGTGAGGCACCCTGGATCATTACCATCCCCGGCATTGCGCTGATGATCACGGTCATGGGCCTTAATTTTCTGGGCGATGGCCTGCGTGATGTTCTTGACCCACGGCTCAGGATTCAACAGTGAATTTACTTGATGTGCAGGGGCTGACCACGGCCTTCATGACCGGGCGCGGCGAGATCACCGCGATTGAGGATGTTTCCCTCTCGCTCAAGGAAGGCGAGATCCTTGGCATTGTCGGCGAGAGCGGCAGCGGCAAAAGTGTCACCGCACTAACCATCATGGGGTTGCTGCCGACCCCGCCGGCACGCATCGCTGCCGGCAGTGTGAAATTCCAAGGGCAGAACCTGACGACGCTTTCGGCGCGAGAAATGCAGCGCATCCGCGGCCCCGGCATTTCGATGATTTTCCAGGAACCCATGACATCGCTGAACCCAGTCTTTTCTATCGGCGATCAGATCATGGAAACCATCCGCGCGCATGAAACCCTGCCCGCCGCCGCTTTGCGCAAACGCGCGATTGATATGTTGGACAAGGTGGGCATCCCCTCAGCCGCGCGGCGCCTGGATGATTATCCGCACCAGATGTCAGGTGGGCAACGCCAGCGCGTGATGATCGCAATTGCACTTGCCTGCAACCCGAAGCTGCTCATCGCCGATGAACCCACCACGGCGCTAGATGTGACCATTCAGGCGCAAATTCTCGATCTGCTGATGGATTTGCGCGATGAGTTTCGCATGGCGATCATGATCATTACGCATAATATGGGTGTCATTGCTGAGACCGCCGATCGCGTCCTGGTGATGTATGCCGGTCGCGTGATTGAAGAAGCGCCTGTGGCGCGCATTTTTGACCACCCGGTTCATCCCTATACGCGCGGCTTACTGGAATGCGTTCCTTCCATCACCGAAGATCGTGCGCGACTGATTGCCATTCCCGGCACCCTGCCCGATCCTGCGCGCCGCCCGCCTGGCTGTCGGTATAGTGTGCGCTGCCGGTATGCGCAGCCCGCTTGCAGTGAAAGTCTGCCGCCACTTATCCTTGAAGAAACAGATCATTGGGCGGCCTGTCTCCGCGCCAAGGAACTGGCCGCGCCATGACCGAAGCCCTGATCAGCGCCGAGAATCTCGCCAAGCATTATGATGCCGGGGGCGGTGGCCGGTTTCTGCGTGGCAGAGGCAGCAAATTGCGCGCGGTGGATGATGTCGGGCTCAGCATCATGCCTGGCGAAACCCTGGGCCTGGTTGGTGAATCCGGCTGCGGCAAATCAACACTTGGGCGGCTTTTGATACGCCTGCTGGACCCAACCGCGGGCAGTATTCGCTTTGAAGGCCAGGAGATCACCGGCCTTGGTCGCGCGGCGATGCGTGAGCTTCGCAAGTCCATGCAGATCATTTTTCAGGACCCTTACGGCGCGCTCAATCCACGCATGGCGGTTGAGGAAATCATCGCCGAACCGCTGGTGATTCATGGTGCTAAGCATGGCACCGAAACACGCCAGCAGGTCACTGAAATGCTTGATCGCGTTGGCCTGCCGCGCCGTGCGCTGGATCGCTTTCCGCATGAATTTTCCGGTGGCCAGCGCCAGCGCATCGGCATTGCGCGCGCACTCATCCTGAAGCCGCGCTTTGTCGTGTGTGATGAGGCGGTGTCCGCGCTCGATGTCTCCGTCCAGGCGCAAATCGTCAATCTGCTACAGGATTTGCAGCGCGATATGGGGCTGACCTATCTGTTTATCGCGCATGATCTCTCCGTAGTGCGGCATATCTCGGATCGGGTCGCGGTGATGTATCTCGGCAAGGTCGTAGAAATTGCTGAAAAGCGCGTGATCTATAATAATCCGCAGCACCCCTACACGCGCGCGCTGATTGCGGCCGTGCCGGCGCCGCATCCATCGCGCCGGTTACTCGGCAAGCGAGAGAATATCGCCGGTGATATTCCAAGCGCGCTCAACCCGCCTTCTGGCTGCCGCTTCCATACGCGCTGCCCGCATCTAATGCCCATCTGCAAGGAAGTGGCGCCGCCGCTCACGGAGACTCAGGCTGGCCATCAGGTCGCCTGCCATTTGATAACAGAAGCCTGAATAGGGAAGACGCCATGGCTGACGCGCCGCGCAAATCGCGCCTTGTCTCTGAAGTTGACTTCAACAAGGACGGCAAGCAGACAGGTTTTATTCGTCTGTTCCATTCAACGCATGACAGCGCCTATGGCTTTCTGCCCATCCCGATTGTGGTGGTGAAGAATGGTGAGGGTCCGACCGCGCTTTTCACCTCGGGCAATCATGGCGATGAATATGAAGGCCAGGTGGTGCTGACCAATCTGGCCAAGTCGCTTGATCCTGCGCGCATCAAGGGGCGGATTATCCTGCTCACCATGGCGAATTATCCGGCGGCACTCGCCGGGCGGCGCGTTTCGCCGATTGATGATCTGAATCTGAACCGCATTTTTCCAGGCGATCCCGATGGTACGGTCACGCGCCAAATCGCGCATTACATTGACAGCGAATTGATCCCGCTTGCGGATTTTGTGATGGATTTACATTCGGGTGGATCATCACTAAATTACGTTCCCTGCGTCTTGGCGACACAATCCAATGATCCTGCGCTGTTTCATAAACAATTGGCCGCACTCCGGGCCTTTGGTGCGCCCTTCACCTATATCCAGGGCGGCGCGCAAGGCCAGGGCGGCAATCAAACGCTGGGCAGTGGCGCTGAACGGCGCGGCAAGATCGCGCTTGGCAGCGAATTGGGCGGCTCAGGCACGGTCAATCCCGCCGGCCTTGCAATTGCTGAGCGCGGCGTGCGCAATGTGCTGGTGCATCTTGGCATTCTGCCGCAATCCGATTGGGCCGAACCACCCGCCCCTACCCGGTTTTTGGATGTGCGCGGGCAGGATTATTACGTCTATGCGCCTGAAAATGGCGTGTTTGAGCCCTTGGTGACGCTTGGAGACACGGTCGCCATCGGCACGCCCGCTGCGCGCATCCATATCACCGAAACGCCCTGGCTGCCGCCGGTTGAAATCACCTTCAAGGCTGCTGGCATTGTCATGTGCCAGCGCATCCCGGCGCGCACCAAGCGGGGCGATTGCCTGTTCCATTTGGCGAGCGATCTGAAAATCGCGTAACGCAGGCCCACCATAAAAAAGCCACACATGCCGGGTTTCTACTATGCGGATCTTGGAATCCCCGCTGAGCGGACTTTGACCCATGCTCTTGCGCCTTTCTGCAATCCTCCTCGCCCTCGGCTTTGCCGCCTGCGCGCCTGAGACCAATACCTCAGTCGAGCGTCAGGCCCTTGGCATCCAGGGCACTGTCTATCGCGGCACCATCATTGCCATGCGCCCCGTGACGGTCAGCGCTTCGCGCAGCGGTGTTGGCGCCACGGCGGGTGCGGTTGGCGGTGGTTTCCTGGGGAGCACCATCGGCGACGATTGGCGCACACGCACCGTGGGTGGTGTGGTCGGCGCGCTTGCGGGCGGTGTTGCCGGCGGAGCCATTGAACAAGGCGTCACCCGTGGTGAGACAATCGAATTCATCATTCGCCCGGATTCCGGTCGCGAGCGTGTCATTACCCAAACCAATGAGCTTGGCTTGCAAATTAGTGACCGCGTGATGGTAACGGAAACCGATCGCGCGCGTATCTCCCGCGACATTCCGGGCACCGCACGGCGCTAAAATCAGCATTGGCCTTAACCCCTATTTTGGGTTTAGGCTTCGTCTCTGAAGGCGCTTCGATGCGCCAAACGGGGATATACCCATGGATCTGATCATTAAGGGCAATTGCGTCGTTACTCCCTACACCATTGGCCCGGCGGAAATCGGCATTGCGGGTGAAAAAATCGTTGCCATCGCAGCGCCGGGCTGTCTGACCATACCGGGCCGGGCGCGTGTAGTGGATGCGGGCGACAGCATCGTGATGCCGGGCGGTATTGATCCGCATACGCATTGCCTCTGGCCCATTCCCGGCCCCGATGGAAAGCTCGATCAGACTCAGGGCGCTTCCGTGGTTGGCAAAGCCGCACTTTATGGCGGCACCACCAGCATTCTGGATTTCGTACGCTGGACGCGTGGCAAAACCATCGAAGGCGCCATCAACGAACGCCACGCCGCCTGGAAGGCCGATGGCTGCCCCTGCGATTATGCTTTCCACATCATGGTGGAAGGCGATTTGCCGCCTGATCTGCCCGCGCAGCTTGGCGAGGCTATTGAAGCCGGCCACGCCACCACGAAAATCTTCACGACCGATATCACCCCTTCCCGTAAGGGCCGCATGGTTGATTTCGGCGATATCTGGGAAGTGTTTCAGGTACTCGCCGCCAAAGGCGGGCTTGGCGTGATCCACGCCGAAGACAATGACATTATCATGCATATGTATGCCAAACTCTTTCGCGAAAACCGCGCAGGGTTCGAGAATATGGCAGAGGTTCACAATACGCTATCCGAAGACCTGTCCTTTCGTCGTGTGATGCGATTGGCAGAACATGTGCCGGGCACGGCGCTTTACATGATGCATGTCTCCGCCGGGAATGGCGTGCGCGCCATTCGCGATGCGCGTGCCAAGGGCCTGCCGGTCTATGGCGAATCGCTCCATCAATACATGCTCTACACCAGTGAGGATTATAAGCGCCCGAATGGGCAGATCTATCACACCTATCCATCGCTGAAGTCTCAGGCGGATCAGGATGAGCTTTGGGCCGGTGCGCGCGATGGCTCCATTTCCTGCGTTGCCACCGATGAACTTTGCTGTTCCTTGGCAGTGAAGACGCAAGGCAAGCGGGTGGATGACACCACCGGCGGCAATTCCGGCGTGGAACCGCGCGTGGCGGTCATGTACACTGAAATGGTCGGCAAGCGCGGCTTCACATTGCGCCAATTCGTGGATGCGGTTTCGACCAATGCGGCGAAGATCATGGGCATGTATCCGCGCAAGGGCGCGATTGCGGCGGGAACGGATGCGGATATCTGCATTCTTGATCCCAAGCTGAAGCGTATGGTGCGCGCCGAAGCCCTGCATGAAAGCGACTATACGCCCTGGGAAGGCCGTCAGGTAGATGCCTGGCCTGCCATGACAATTTTGCGCGGCAAGATCATGGTGGAAAATGATCGCTGGGTCGGTGATGCGGCTAGGGGGCAATGGCTGCCGCGACGCATTTTGCAGGAAATCCGCACCGCACCCGCCGTATGAACCCACCTGCGCTTCGCGCCTTGCTGGCTGATAGCCTGACCCTTTGGGGCGTGGCCGGGCGCGTGGAAATCGCCGATGGCGGCATGAGAATCATCGCCGGTGAGCAGGTGTTGCATGTCACGAGAGCCGCACAGGGGGAAGCGCCCATGCGCTGGTGGCTGATCAGCGAAACCCGGCGGCGACCGGCGGCTTCCATGCTCGGGCTATTGCGCAGCCTGCGCTACGCGCTGAACGTAACCAGCGCTGTACCGGCCCGCGCGCGGGTTGCGGCGCCATCGTGATTCCTGTTTCGGTCATCACCGGATTTCTGGGCAGCGGCAAGACCACGCTGCTGCGTTCTGTGCTGCGTGATCCCGCCTATGCCGGAAGTGCGGTGATCGTCAATGAATGGGGCGATATTGGGCTTGACCATGAATTGCTGGAAACATCAGAAGAAAATCTACTCGGCCTTACCAATGGGTGCCTTTGCTGTGCCACGCGCGGCGATCTGGCGCACACGCTGATCGATTTGGCGGCACGCCGCCGATCAGGCGCTGTCACCTATCACCGTGTGCTGATAGAAACCTCTGGCCTGGCTGACCCCGCGCCTATTCTGCACACGCTGCTAATGGACCCAAGCATTGCGGAGGATCATCGCGTGGAAGCGGTGGTGACGGTGGTGGATGCGCTGTTGGGTGCCGAGACCATTACACGCCATCCGGAAGCCACGCAGCAGGCCATGCTTGCAGATCGGCTGCTGCTCAGCAAAACTGATCTCGCACCCGATACATCGGCGCTTGAGGGGCGGCTTGCGGCGCTCAATCCTGGCGCGCCGATCTTGCGCGCGGTGCAAGGCGCCATTCCACCCGATGCGCTATTTGCTTCTGCGGCGCGGCCTGCTGCCTTGCAGCATTGGCTGGAAGCCATTGCGACACCAAGCGCGCGTCATAGCACGGGGGTGGAGACCATTTCCATCCTGCGCGAAGACCCCCTGCCTGCGGTGGTGCTGCCATTATTCCTGGAAGCCTTGGCCGAACATGCCGGCGAGAAATTACTGCGCGTGAAGGGCATTATCCGTGTTGCGGAAGAGCCGGAAAAACCCGCCGTGCTGCATGGCGTGCGCCATGTGCTGCATCCCATTCAATGGCTAGAAGATTGGCCATCAGCGGATCGGCATTCCTGCCTGGTGCTGATCGGCCAAGGTATTCCGCAATGGTGGCCAGCGCGGCTTTTGGAAGCCTTGGAGGAAGAAGCGCGGACCTAACCGGCCTTGCAAATGGCAGCCCAGATACGCTCCGGCGTTGCCGGCATTTCAATATGGTGGATGCCAAGCGGACGCAGCGCATCTACAATCGCATTGATCAGCACCGGCAAGGCGCCGACCGTGCCGGCCTCTCCAGCGCCTTTCACGCCAAGCGGATTAGTCTTGGTTGGCACTGGGTTGCTTTTCACCACCATCTCCGGAAAATCCGCGGCGCGCGGCATCAGATAATCCATGAAGCTTGCGGTCAAAAGCTGACCATTCGCATCATAGCGAATATCCTCACCAAACACCTGCCCCAGCCCTTGTGCAATGCCTCCATGGATTTGGCCCTTCAGCAGCAGCGGATTGATCACGGTGCCGACATCGTCCACCACAACGTAAGCAACGGTCTCAGCTTTGCCAGTTTCAGGGTCTATTTCCACCTCGGCGATATGGCAGCCATTGGGGAAGGTCGCGTCGCTTGGCCGCGTAATGAGCAGGGCGGAAAGCCCAAGTTCTTCGCCCATCAGCAATTGGCCAGGAATATAGCTGCGGCGCGCGAGGGCTTCGATACCGATGCCGCGATCCGTTCCCGCAATGCAGAATCGCCCCTCACTGAATTCAATATCGTCTTCCGCCGCTTCCAGGAAATGCGCCGCGATCTTCTTGCCGCGCGTGATGATGCGCTCCGCCGCGCCCACCAGCGCGCCACCTGCCGCCATCATGGATCGTGATCCAATCGTACCACGCCCATGGGTCACAATGTCAGTGTCACCATTGATGAAGCGGATGCGCTCGGCCGGAATCCCCAAGCGTTCTGACGCAATCTGACGAAATACCGTTTCATGCCCCTGGCCGTGATTATGGCTGCCCATCAGTAAGGTCACGCTGCCGCCGGAGTCGAAGCGGATTTCAGCAGCTTCCTCCAAAGGCCCACGATGCGGCCCGCCCGCGCTTTCAATCGCATTGGCTATGCCAATACCGCGAAGCTTACCGCGCGCTTTGGCCTCCGCGCGGCGTGCCTCAAACCCTGCCCAATCCGCAGCTTGTAGCGCGAGTGCCATATTCTTCGGGAAATCGCCGCTGTCATAGGTGTAATCAAGCCCGGTACGAAACGGCATAGCGTCAGGCGGGATCAAGTTTTTCTCACGCAACGCAATCCGGTCCAGGCCCATTTCATCGGCGGCCAGATCAATGATGCGCTCAATGGCGTAAATCGCCTCTGGCCGCCCGGCACCGCGATAGGGCGCAGTTGGTTGCGTATGCGTGAAAATGCAGCGTACTTCGGTGAAGATATGCGGCGTGCGATAAACCCCTGCGAGCCCGCCGACATTATTTGTGGCAGAAACCGGCCCCTGCCAGGCGAGATAGGCGCCAACATTACAAAGCGTATGCACCCGAAA
The DNA here is from genome assembly GCA_016869715.1 of Alphaproteobacteria bacterium. Classification (GTDB taxonomy): domain Bacteria; phylum Pseudomonadota; class Alphaproteobacteria; order Acetobacterales; family Acetobacteraceae; genus Neoroseomonas. The sequence goes on along the minus strand of VGDM01000002.1, from coordinate 106,409 downwards.
GCCGAGGAAAGTGCCATCAGCCGCCAACGCCAATTCCGCCTTTGAGACATTATCGCGCGCATGCGTATCAGCCAAGAAACTTTCCGTGCGCGTCGCAGTCCAGCGCACCGGCCGGTCAAGGCGCTTGGCGCCGTGCAAGGCCAGCACATATTCCTGAAATGGGCTTTCCTTCATGCCAAAGCCGCCCCCCACATCGGGCGAGATGATGCGCAGCCTATTCGATGGTATCTTCAGCGCGAATTCCGCGATTTCATTGCGCATCACATGCGGCAATTGCGTGCCGGTGGTCAGCGTAAAGCGATTCTCCACCGGATCATAACTCGCCAGCGCATTGCGCGGTTCCATGGGATTGGCAGAAACCCGCGTGATACGGAAATCAAGCCGTGTGACATGCGCCGCGCGCGCGAAGGCAGCGTCAACCGCCGCCGCATCACCTAGGCTAAATAGGACGCTTTCATTTTCTTTCGCTAAATCGGGCCAAAGCTGCGGCGCCTCGGGCTTGATCGCCTCTGCGACATTCGTCACCGCTGACATGGGTTCATATTCAACAATAATGGCTTCCGCCGCATCCTGCGCGGCAGCGCGTGATGTCGCGATCACCGCCGCCACCGCTTCGCCCACATAGCGCACCTGCTCCAAGGCCAGCATGCGCCAGGGGGTTTGCGCCAAAGGTGTTCCATTTCGTTGCAGCCGCGGCGTGATGCAGCGAAGCACGCCAAGTTCCTTGATATCCTCAGGCGTCAGCACCAGCAGCACGCCGGGCATGCCGCGCGCCTTGCTGGCATCAAGCCGCGTGACGCGCGCCGAGGCATAAGGCGAACGCAGCATGACAAGCTGCGCGACATCCGCGCCGCCCAGATCATCTACATAGCGCCCCTGCCCGCGCAGAAACCGCATATCCTCAATGCGGCGTACGGGGGCGCCGATGCCGGTTCCTCTCATCGTGGCGGGGATATGGTTCATGGCCTGGCTTCTCCTTGTATGGTAAGCTCATAGGCGAAGGAGCGTTTCGTCAATCCCAGGATTTTCTTGGCGGGCGGTGCAACACGCCGCCTAATGAGGCGCACAAAAATTGACGGGGGCTTATCATGCAAAGGCGCCATATCCTGATTGGCCTGACTGGCACTGCCTTAACAAGCCCTGCCATCGCACAGGGCGCCTGGCCCAATCGCCCCTTGCGCATGATTGTGCCCTTCACGCCCGGCGCGGCGACGGATGCCATGGCACGGCTTGCCGCGACCAAGATTGCCGATGCGCTTGGCGTGACCGTGGTGGTGGAAAACCGTGCCGGCGCGAATGGCGCAGTTGGCAGCCAGGCCGTGCTGCAATCAGCTGCTGATGGCTATACGCTGCTTGGGTCCGCTTCCATTCACCCCATGGCGCGGTATGTGATGAAGAATGCGCCCTATGATCCCGTACAGGATTTTGTAGCGGTGGCGCGCACCGCGCGCGGTCCCTTGGTGCTGGTGATGAACCCGCGGCTGCCGCAAACCACCATCCCAGCTGTTGTAGAAGCCGCGAAGCGTGAGCCCACCAAATGGTCCTTCGCCACATCCTCCCTTGGGGCGGCGGGACATTTGGGCAGTATTGAATTCAACCGCCTGACCGGTGCGAATATCGAAATTGTCGGCTATCGTGGTTCTGCCCCGGCGCTGACCGATGTCGCTGCCGGTAATGCGCAGCTGATGTTCGATCCGGTGCTGGCAACCCTACCCATGGTGCGCGCGGGGCAATTGCGCGGGCTTGGCGTGGCCACCGCAGCGCGCACACCCATGGCGCCGGATTTGCCCACACTCACGGAAGCTGGGCTGCGCGGTTTTGAATTCTATTCCTGGTATGGCATTTGGGCACCGCGTGGTGTGCCAGTTGAAATCTTGCGGCGGCTCAATCGCATTCTGGTTGATGGCATGCGTGAGGCTGCAACGGTGCAACGCCTGAGCGGCCTTGGGTTTGAGCCTGTTGCCGAGACAGTGGACGAAGCCGAGGCCTTCATCCGCACCGATGTGGCGCGAAATGCGGAATTACTGCGGCTGGCAAATTTTCAGCCGGAATAGGGCGCACGCAACAGCCCTACCATTTCTTCCAGATTGGCCGGTGTGGAAATAGCGGTCGATTCTGATGATACTGATGGCGATGCTGCCGGTAATGCCAATGCGGTTCGAAGGCGCCATAGTTTTGCCGATAGGGCCGATAGGCATGACCACCATAGGGCGCATAACCATAGCCGCCGTAACCATAGGACGGCGTGTGATGGCCGTCGCTGGCAAGGCAGCCACCCAGCGTCAACAACAACAGCAACATGGAAAGCGGCAAGGTGATTAGGCGCATTAAACACCCCCTTTGATCCATCTGGGATCATGGGAATGTCGCCTTGCCTCCATGGCTGCCGCCGGGCAGGATCAGGGCATTTTCATGATATCGGCGTGATCAGCGCCGCACTTCAATCGAGCAAACCCGCGTGAAATCGCGATCATCCAGCATCCATTCCTGCGCGCCGGTAAATTGCGAAACGCCATCCGCGCCAAGTCGGCCCTCATAGCGCGCACGATAATGAAAGCCGCGCCCGGAAGACCCGCCCACCAACACCAAAGCTCCCTCCGCGCCCACGCGCCCTTCGCCCCTTTCCCAGGCGCCCGTCCGCGCCCCGGAAGCCGAAAGCACTGGGCGTTCATATTTCGCGACCGTCCCATCCACCCGTATTGTCAAAGGCGCTGCCAAAGGCGCCTCGGTAAGACCCGGCACGGCATCACAGGTCAGCCTGCCTTGCCACACGCCGCCAAAGCCCTGCGCTGTCAGAGGGCCAGCAGCGCAAAGCATGACGGAAAGAAATGCGGCGCGGATCACTGTTCCGCGTAGCAATGGGTCTCAGCCCCACCACCCGGATGCGTCACGGCACCAAGATAGGCCGGGCCCACCAACTGCGCATATTTCCAGAGCACGCCGGAATTATAATCGGTCCTGCGCGGCTTCCATTCGGCGCGGCGCTTGGCCAATTCCTGGTCCGAAAGTGCCACATCAATCGTGCCTTTGTCAGCATCAATGATGATCTTGTCGCCATCACGCAGCAGCGCAATTGGCCCACCCACCGCGGCTTCTGGCCCAACATGGCCGATACAAAAGCCGCGCGTCGCACCCGAAAAACGCCCATCGGTGATCAGCGCCACCTTATCCCCCATGCCCTGACCATAAATGGCTGAGGTGGTGGAGAGCATCTCACGCATGCCAGGCCCACCCTTCGGGCCCTCATAGCGCACAATGATGATATCGCCCGGCTTATATGCACGCATTTCCACGGCCTTGAATGCATCTTCCTCGCAGTCAAAGCAAAGCGCAGCGCCTTCAAAGCGGAGCTTTTCCATGCCAGCGATTTTCACAATGGCGCCCTCTGGCGCCAGATTGCCATGCAGGGAGACAACGCCACCAATTGGGCTGATCGGATCGGAACAAGGACGCACCACATCCTGATCCTTCGGCACAATCACCTCACGGTGATTTTCGGCAATGGTCTTGCCGGTGACGGTCATGCAATTGCCCTTCACATAGCCACCATCAATCAAAGCCTTGATGATGATGGGCACGCCACCAATGCGATGTACATCGGCGGCGACGTAACGTCCACCTGGCTTGAGGTCGGCGATATGCGGCGTCTTGCGCATGATCTCGGCCACATCCTGCAAGGTGAAGCGGATGCTTGCCTCATGCGCCATGGCGGGCAGATGGAGCGCGGCATTGGTCGAACCACCTGTGGCACCCACAATCGCTGCGGCGTTATGCAAGGAATCGAGCGTCACAATATCGCGCGGGCGGATATTGCGGCGGATCAGTTCCACTACGGCGCGGCCTGATTCCACGGCCCAACGGTCGCGGTCTTCATCCGGCGCTGGCGCGCCGGCAGAAAAGGGCAAAGCGAGGCCAATCATTTCAGAAACGCAGGCCATGGTATTGGCGGTGAATTGCCCGCCACAAGCGCCGGCACCTGGGCAGGCATGGCGTTCCAGCTCATCCAATTCCTCATCAGACATGCCGCCGGCGGCGTGCTTGCCCACCGCCTCGAACACATCCAGCACCGTGACATTGCGGCCATGATGCTTGCCCGGCATGATGGACCCGCCATACATGAAGACCGATGGCACATTCAGCCGGATCATGGACATCATGACGCCAGGGAGTGACTTGTCACAGCCCGCAATGCCAACCAGCGCATCATAGCAATGCCCGCGCATGGTGAGTTCAATGGAATCCGCGATGGTATCGCGTGACGCCAAGGATGATTTCATGGACTGATGGCCCATCGCAATACCATCGGTCACCGTGATGGTGGTGAATTCGCGCGGCGTGGCACCCGCTTCCTTCACGCCGATCTTGGCTGCCTGCGCCTGGCGCGACAGCGCAATATTGCATGGTGCCGCTTCATTCCAGCAGGAAGCGACACCGACCAGCGGCTGCAGGATTTCTTCCTGCGTCAGCCCCATGGCGTAGTAATAGGAACGATGCGGCGCGCGTTCCGGCCCCATGGTGGTGTGCCGGCTCGGCAGTTTTGACTTATCCCATTTCGTCATCGTCATTTCCCTCCTGCAAAATTTTCAGAGTGCGATCCGCCGACCGGCCTTATATGAACCAAAGCACTGTTTGGGGTGTCGCCTGAAGTCAAGCGCGCATGATGGCCCAGCAACATGCGCTAATCCGCAATCCGTGCCAAAGCAGTATCAAGCCTGGTTATTTCCGCTTGCCAGGCCGCAAGCCTTTCGCGGTTTTCCTCGACAATCTCCGCAGGTGCACGAGAGACAAAGGCTTCACTGCCAAGCTTGGCTTCAACCTTCTGCACTTCGCCTTCAATGCGCGTACGTTCCCTACGAAGACGAGCGCGCTCGGCGGAGAAGTCAATCACATCGGCCAGGGGTAGCATCAGCGTGGTTTCATCCAGCACGGCCTGCACCACGCCCTTCGGCGGGTCACCACTCAAAGCGCGGATCTCGCTCGCGCGGCCCATGCGATGGATGGCATCCGCCCAGCGCTCGGCGCGCGCCAGGCTTTCGGGCCGGGCGCCCGCCATCAGCAGCGGCACGGTGACGGATGGGGCGACATTCATCTCAGACCGCACGGTGCGCATTTCCGAAATCAACCGCACCACCCAATTCAATTCCGCGCGCGCTGCCGCAGCATCGGCAACCGGCGTGGCTTCCGGCCAGGCAGTGCGGATCAGGCTGCCCTCAGCGCCGTAGCCCATGCGGTGCCACAATTCTTCCGTGATGAAGGGCATGACGGGATGAAGCATGCGGAGAATCACGCCAAGCACATGCGTTGCGGTCGCCTTCACCTCATTTTTGTCGGCGCCATCCGGGCCGTTCAGCACCGGTTTGGCAAACTCTAGAAACCAATCGCAGAAATCATTCCAGGCGAAGCGATAGCAGGCCTTGGCGTAATCATCGAAGCGGAAGCCTTCAAGCGCGGCATTCACTTCCGTCAGCGCTGCATTGGTCGCATCCAAAATCCAGTGCGAAAGCGGCAGTTTGGCCGAGGCCGGATCAAACCCTGCCCCCGGCGCAATGCCGTTCATTTCGCAAAATCGCGCCGCATTCCAGATTTTCGTCGCAAAGGACCGATAGCTCTCCACCAGCTGTCGGCCAAGCTTGATATCACGCCCGGGTGCGGCCAGCGCACACAAAGTAAAGCGCATCGCATCCGCGCCATAGGCATCCAGCAGTTCCAGCGGATCAATGCCGTTACCGCGCGATTTAGACATTTTCCGCCCTTTTTCATCGCGCACCAGCCCATGAATGCAAACGGTCTTGAAGGGTACCCGCCCATCCATGAAATGAATGCCCATCATCATCATCCGGGCGACCCAGAAGAAGATGATGTCCGATCCCGTCACCAGCACATCGCCAGGATAGTATTTCGCAATCTCTGGCGTTTTTTCTGGCCAGCCAATCGTAGAAAAGGGCCACAGCGCGCTGGAAAACCAGGTATCCAGCACATCCTCATCACGCGTCAGCACGACTTCATGCCCGAATTTCGCGCGCGCTGCCGCTTGGGCTTCTTCTTCGGTATGGGCAACGAACACCTCGCCATCCGGCGCATACCAGGCGGGGATTTGGTGGCCCCACCACAGCTGGCGGGAGATGCACCAGGGCTGGATGTCGCGCATCCAGGCGAAAAAGATGTTTTCGAATTGCTTGGGCGAAAACACGGTCTGGCCGGATTCCACCGCGCGAATGGCCGGCTCCGCCAGGGTTTTTGCATCCACGTACCATTGCATGGTCAGGCGTGGTTCAATCGGCACGCCAGAACGTTCACTATGCGGCACCATATGCGTATGGGGTTCGATCTTCTCGACCAGTTCCAATTTCTCAAGCCGCGCGACAATCGCCTTGCGCGCCGCAAAGCGATCCTGCCCGGCCAGCCCGCGCACAAAGGCGTGATCCGCAATGCCATCAGCAGCAGCAGCGAAATGTGTGCTGATTTCATCCAGCATCACGCGCCCTTCGGCATCCAAAACGGATGGCATGGGCAGGTCATGGCGCCGCCCGACCTCAAAATCATTGAAGTCGTGGGCAGGCGTGATCTTTACTGCACCCGAGCCCTTTTCGGGATCGGAATATTTATCCGCAACTACGGGAATGGCGTGGCCCAGCAGCGGCAGGATGACGCGCTTGCCGATCAAATGCTTGAAGCGCGCATCATCGGGATGCACGGCAATGGCAGTATCGCCCAGCATGGTTTCCGGGCGCGTGGTGGCCACCACCAAAAACTGTCCCGGCCCGCTTTCCACCGGGTAGCGCAAATGCCAAAGGCTGCCCTTCACTTCCTTGCTTTCGACCTCCAGATCGGAAATCGCGGTCAGGAATTTTGGGTCCCAATTCACGAGGCGCCGGTCGCGATAGATCAGGCCCTGGCGGTGCAGCGTGACAAATACTTCGCACACTGCGGCTGAAAGCCCCTCATCCATCGTGAAGCGCTCACGCGGCCAATCGAGTGATGCACCAAGCCGGCGCAATTGCCGGGTAATGGTGCCGCCCGATTCTGCCTTCCATGCCCAAACACGCTTCAGAAAGGCCTCACGGCCCATGGCGCGACGGTCCGGCTGCTTCTGTTCGGCCAGCAGGCGCTCTACGACGATCTGTGTGGCAATGCCGGCATGGTCGGTGCCGGGCTGCCACAGTGCGTCGTGCCCCTGCATGCGCCGCCAGCGGATCAGCACATCCTGCAAGGTATTATCCAGCGCATGGCCGATATGCAGGCTGCCGGTCACATTCGGCGGCGGGATCATGATGGTGAAGGGGCGGTTTGGGCTTTCCGGATGGGCGGAAAAAGCGCCTGAAGCCTCCCAGCCTGCATAAAGGCGGGCCTCCATCGCAGTGGGGTCGAAAACCTTGTCGAGCATGGCGCTTTCCTTCCCCGCCCCGGGGCATTACGTCAAGGGCAGGGCGCGGGATGTGGGTCATAACGCGCTCCAAAACATCAAAGCTTCGGGGAGCCGCCATGTTCCATCGCCGCGCCATGATTGCCAGCCTAGCCGGGCTTTCCCTTGCCGCCCCTTCCCTTGCGCAGGCGCCTGCCTGGCCGAATGGACCGATCCGGATCATCGCCCCCTTCCCGCCCGGCGGCAGCGTGGACACCATCACCCGCCTGCTGCAGCCGCGGCTGGCAGCCGAGCTCGGCGTCCCGGTGGTCGTGGAAAATCGCCCCGGCGCTTCGGGCGCCTTGGGCACGCAGGCGGCATCGCGTGCGCCGGCGGATGGCAATAGTTGGGTCACCGTATTCGATACCCATGCGGTGAATCCTTGTCCTGATCCTCAATCTGGGCTTCGATACGGAGAGGGATTTCGCGCCGATCATGCTGATTGGCACCGCGCCCATGATCATCACCACACACAATTCCCGCCCCTGGCAGAATTTGCGTGAAGTGATCGCGGCGGCCAAGGAAAAGCCCGAGACGCTGACCTATGGGTCCATCGGCAATGGCAGTCTTTCGCATCTGACGATGACGCTCATGCAAAAGGCCGGTGATTTCCGCGTGGTGCATGTGCCCTATCGCGGCGGCGGTCCTATGAGTGCTGCTGCGGCGGCTGGCGAATTGGATATGCCCATGGCGACCAATGCAGGGCTTGGTGGCCAGGTGGGTCGCACGCTTCGCCCGCTTGCACAGACCGGCGCCGTGCGTTCCGCGCTATTTCCTGATCTGCCGACGGTCGCAGAACAGGGCCTACCGAGCATTGATGCACTGGCCTGGTGGGGCCTTCTGGCGCCGACGCGTGTACCAGTGGCGATCCAGCGACGCTTTCACGCGGCCCTGGTGAAGGCGCTGGCGGAACCCGAATTACGCACCCGCATGACCGGGCCTTTGGGCATTGATGTGGTCGCCTCAATGCCTGAGGAATTCAGCGCCTTCCTGCGGAACCAAATGACGCTTTGGGGGCGCGTGGTGCGGGAGAATAATATTCGCTCGGAATAGTCCCGCTTTATGGCAAGGCGCGATTGACGACTCGTTCGATCTCAGCACGCACCAGCCGTTCCACCAGGGGCGGCAAATGGCTATCCAGCCAATCCCTCAGGATGGGGCGGATTTCTTCGCGCACCACATCTTCAATACTCGGCCCGCTGCGATAGACTTGCGAACCGCGCTCAGAACTCACGGCGCGCAGCAGGGAACCGACGGAGGCGGCAGCAGCTGGGCAGCGGCAGGAGCAATCAGACCAGACGCGTCATCCATACCCATCCGCGGCGCCGAAGCGGCCCGCGTGGGTGGCGTGACCAGCATGTCTGAGGTCAATTCTACAGGCTCTGGCCCCGAACGTACCACGGGCGGCGGCGCCATTGGCGGGGGGGGTGAATTCGGGGGTTGACGCATTTGGGGATGGCGGCGCTTCTGGTTTTTCAGCAGCCGGCGCTTTGGGAGATGAGGGTTTCTCCACTTCCGCAGACTGGGCCGCCGCCTCATCCTCATTCAGGATGCGGCGAATCGACGCCAGGATATCATCCATGGATTGATCCTACCTCCCGGCAGGGTGCGGGGCGGTAGCGCTCATCGTGTTCCTCTTGCGGCCGTCTGGGGCAGTGTTGACGCAGAAGCAGCCACAGGTCGGGCCGCGACATCGCTGTAATCGCCAGTTCCAACCCAAAGGTTACGAACGGCCTGATGATAGGCTTTCGGGTCATATAGCTGCACGGGCAGGCCAAGATCCTGGGCCGTCAGGCGGCCTATCGTGGCGGTCAGTGAATAGGAAGCATTCACCAAGGTCGCCAGGGCCTGCACCAGGCTGACGCGAGCATTCAGCAATTCCTGCTCGGCGTTCAACACATCAAGCGTTGTGCGGCTGCCGACCACTGCTTCCCGCTGCACGCCATCCAGCGCGATTTCCTGGGCACGGATCTGGGCGCGCACACTTTCCACCTGGGCGCGGGCGGTGCGTAAGGTTTCCCAGGCTTGTGCCGCCTGCTGGCCGGCAAGCCGGCGCGCATCTTCCACCAATTGCCGCTGCTGCTGCGCCTGCTGGCGCGCCTGGCGGACGGCAGCGTGCTCGGCGCCGCCCTGGTATAGCGGCACGGAAAGATTGGCCGTGACCTGCGAACCGGTCTGACGCGTGCCGCGCGCGTTGGTATTATCCAGCCGGAAGGTCTGGCCCTGAACGCCAACAGAGGGCAGCAATGCGCCGAATTGCAGATCAATGTTTTCAATGGCCGCCGCTTCATCGAACATGGTGGCGATGACGGTCGGGTTGTTCGTGCTGGCTTTTTGTACCGCTTCCTGCGCGGAACGTACCGGCGGTATCAAAGGCTGTGGTGGCGAAACCCGGTTGGGCGCCATGCCGATCAGGCGCTGAAACACCGCGCGCGAGGATTCCCGATTGCCATCCGCCTGTTCCAACGCAGCCCTGGCCCCGGCCAGGCGAGATTCAGCCTGCGCGACATCGGTGCGGGTGATTTCACCAACACGAAAACGCTCATTGGTGGCTTGCAACTGCCGTGCAAGGACCTGAACATTGTTAGTATTGAGGCGCACGACTTCGGTATCGCGGATCACGGCAACATAGGATGCTACAGAGTCCAACAGAACCTGCTGCTCGGTCGCGATCAGGCGTGAACGCTGGGCGTAGATCTGGTTTTCAGCCCGCCTTGTGCCGGCCACGGTGCGGCCACCGCGATAGATCGGCTGGGTAACGGCTCCGGTTAGGTTGCCGGTGCTGCGATCAATATCCCTGAAGTTTGAATAAGGTCCGTTGACGCTATCTACCCGCGACCGCGCCGTGGCATCCGTATAGCCGCCAGCGCCCGAGAAGGTCACACTGGGCCGCCAACCGGCCAGGGCCTGGGGCAAGTTTTCATCAACGGCGCGAAGCTGCGCACGGGCTGCGAGCAGCGTTGGGTTATTGGCATAAGCCGCAGCCAAGGCTTCCTGAAGGCTTTGCGCGCTGGCTTTGTCCATGGGCGCCATGGCCAAAGCCGCAGACAGGAACAGCGAAGCACGAAAACTTTTCATCAAGTGCAGCCCCTAAACCCCAGACTTGTCCCCAAGGCAAGCCCCCATCCCGTAATCATCGAGAACCGACCTGCATCATGTTACAGCATGCGCGGGCGATTGCGCCAGCCTAGAGAGAGCACAACCGAAAATCACCTAAAAAGCGAAGTTCGGCTTGGGCTGAAAGGCAGGCAGTGGGGCGGCATGCGCCTCAAAAGCCACGCGCGGCGTGAAGCTGCCGCCAATGTGGCGCACCAGGGTGGCCCGCGCTGGCGGCCCGCCCGTGGTGACCAACGTCACGAGGCGCCCACCTTCCGCGAGCAGGGTCTCAATCGGGCGGGGAATGGCCGGCACACCGCCTTCAATCACAATCACATCAAAGGGGCCGAGCCCTGCCGGCGGATGGGCAGGGTCTTCGCGCATCAGCCGGATCACGGCTTCCGGCAGGCAGCGCGCCAAGCCGAACTGCGCTAGGGCAAGCAAGGCCGGATCATCTTCAAGCGCAGTCACATTGGCGCCTATCGCGGCCAGCACCGCGGCGCCATAGCCACAGCCCGCCCCCAGCAGCAGGGTGCGGTCTCCGCGGCGCAGCTCCGCGAGCTGGAAAAGCCGCGCCATGACCATGGGCTGGATCAGCGCCCGCTCGCCCGGCAGCGGCACATCCGCATCCGCATAAGCGCGCGGTGCGAGATCGGCCGGCAGAAAGGCTTCCCTCGGCAGATCACCGAAGGCCGAAAGGATGCGCGGATCCTGCACCTGATTCGGCCGCAACTGCCCATCCACCATGAAAACTCTGGCGCGCGCGGAATCCATTTTGCCCTTCCTTCAAGCTTTGTTGGAAGCATTATAGGTCCTGAGCCCTTGCCCCGCCAAGCTAGCGCTTGACCAGGAGCGGGCGCGGCCCGATAGAGATGCCGTGGGGTCCGGTGGCCGAGTGGTCAGGCAAGGGTCTGCAAAACCCTCTACAGCGGTTCGATTCCGCTCCGGACCTCCATAACGCGCTTTGGTGAAGCCGCAGGGCTTTGACATAGTGCATAGCGCTGCTTATAGGCGCATCGGCTCCTGTTCCCCGATAGCTCAGCTGGTAGAGCGCGGGACTGTTAATCCCTAGGTCGTTGGTTCGAGTCCAACTCGGGGAGCCAGAATTTTAGGTGGTTTAGACACCAGCTTTGACGCTCATAGCAGAATGAGCGTTTGGACTCGCGGCGAATTCGTGAAACTAAGCCGCGTGCGCCACCCAGCAGCCAGATACCCAACACCTTGGGTCGAAGTCGCAACTCCGGCGGCATCGTCGCTTTTTGCAGCCCTGCATGCCTAGGCCGATGCCACAGCACGCGCGTTTTGTGTAAACTCCGAATGGTAAGGGAGCGTTGGCGCATTTACTATCGCAAGCTGAATGGATTTTGCCACCTCTTCACCAAAGGCTTCGGCCGCAACGGCCAAGGCGTAATCAATGCCAGCCGTGACGCCTCCGCCTGTAATCAAATTGCCATCCCTCACGACGCGATCGGCAACCGGGATGGCGCCGGAAAGCGACAGCATTTCCAGGCTCATCCAATGCGCCGCGGAACGTCTGCCTTACAAGAGCTTAGCCGCGTCGAGCACCAAGGCGCCCGAGCATACGCTGGTGATGTAGCGCGCCGACAAGGCCCGCCGCCTCAGGAAAGCGAGGGTCTCCGCATCATACAGTGGGGATTCATGCCTAACCTCCCCTACAGAGACGCAGATCAAAACAAGGTCAGGGCAGTCTTCCATGGTGGTATCGGGCAGAACGCGCATACCCCCGCTGGATTTCACGGGCGCCAGCGTCTTGGCCACCAGAAACACCTTTCCATCAGGAAACTTCGTAAAAACCTCATACGGCCCAATCAGACCGAGTTGGGTAAATTCAGCAAAAGAACAGCATCCCGATCTTAAATGGCATAGTAGCGCTACTCCAAACCTAGCGTATCCTAGCCGGCGCTTAATGTTCTATCAACCTTTAATCAGTCTGCGCTCCGATGCTGCGAAAAGCAGTGCGATTTTGGCTGAACTTCCACCATGAAACATCTTGCTTACCTTGCCTTGCTAAAACTTCCGGATGGTGGGTAGCGTGCGGCATGGCGGGCGGTTCGGGAATGATAACGCTCATATGATGTGGCTTGCTTCCTTTACCTCAACCCATGGTAGAAACAAGGACAATTGAGCGCAGCGCTTGGCTCTTCCAGGGTGTTCGCCAAGGGCATGGAACTTAGCAGAGGAGACAAACCCAGATGAACGCCATCAAACAAACTATCACCTCGGGCAAAACCGCCATTGGCACGACAGCAGGGCCGAACATTGATGTCTCGGTGCTGGCAGATGCCAATTTTGATTTCATCCTGTTCGACACGCAGCACTCCCCCTATGAAATCAAGCAGCTTGCCTCTTCCATCCAGGCAATGCGCGGCAAGAAGGCCGCCCCCTTGGTGCGCGTTGCTGCCAATCAGGCGGATCAGATCTGCTTCGCACTCGATGCCGGAGCGCGCGGCATCATCGCCCCCATGATCAATACGCGCGCCGAGGCCGAGGCGATGGTGCGGTCCTGCCGCTATTATCCGCTTGGCAATCGTAGCAATGCCGGCGCGCGCGGCGAATGGGGCGAGTTCCCAAAATATCGCGACTATCTGGATACGGTGAATAAGGAACTTGTCATCGTACCCATGATTGAAACGAGGCAGGCCCTGGAAAACCTGGACGCCATCGCATCCGTTCCCGGTGTGGATGTGCTGTTGATTGGGCCTTCCGATCTTTCCATCGAATTGGATGTGCCGCTGGATTATGCCTGCGACACATATCAGCACGCGCTGGATAGGATTGCGGCGACCGCGGCCAAGCATGGCATTGCTGCCGGCATGTATTTCATCCCGCCTGGAATGGAGCCGAATTTCTTCGTGGATAAGGGCTTCAAGTTTTTCACCATGCCCTGGGGGCCCTGGGCCAGCATGGGCATTCAGAACGCGATCGCAGGCATCAAGCGCTAAAGGAGACATTGTCTGGCGCCGGCCAAACGGCGCCAGACATGGCCGGGTATTGGAAAAGCACTCAACGCTACGCGGTGTGGCGCTGATGGTGGTGGCCATGGGGGTGCTGCCACTTTTGGATGTATGCGCCAAATTCTTGGGTCAGGGCGGCATCCCCATTCTACAAATCGTCTGGGCGCGCATGTTCTTCGGCGCCGTGTTCATCCTGCCTTTCGCCTGGCTGGCGGTGCGGCCGCGCGGGCTACTGCCGGAAAGGCTTGGCTTCCATACAGCACGCGCTGCGTTTCTGGTCGGATCAACGGGCTTTTTCTTTGGCGCAATCACCTTCATGCCGATTGCTGATAGCCTTGCTATCTTTTTTGTGCAGCCCTTGCTCATCACCGTACTTTCGCCGCTGTTGCTGAAGGAACATGTCGGCCCATGCCGGTGGGTAGCAGTCGCGATTGGCTTTTGCGGCACGTTGATCATCATCCGGCCGGGCTTGCAAGACTTCAACCCAGGCATGGCGCTGGCCTTCGCCTCTGGCACCTGCATGGCGCTTTACATGCTGATTACGCGGCGGCTTGCGCGGGATGAAGACCCGCTGATGACAACCTTCCACACCAGCCTGATGGGCGCTGCAATGATGAGCTTGATGCTACCCTTTTTCTGGGAACCGCCCGATGCATGGGAATGGCACTTGTTGCTGCTCCTGGCCGCAATTGCGGTAGCCGGGCATTTCCTCATTGCGCGCGCCCATACCATGGCCGAGGCATCCCTGCTGGCCCCACTCACCTACACGGAAATGATCATGGCAACACTGGCGGGCTGGTGGTTCTTTGGCGAAATGCCCGGTCGCTGGACGTTTGTTGGTGTCGCGATCCTGATTGCTTGCGCGATCTATATTTCGGTGCGTGAAAGGGTGAAGCGCGTCGCCCCAAGGCGGGAGTTTGAGTAGCCTTAAGACGCGGCTTCTTTGATGAGCAGGATGATGTTGGAGGTCATATGCAACAGCAAAAGGAAACGCGCCGAAAGCCGCGATCATGCTGCACCGCTGCATCACGGGAGCACAGGTAGCACATCCAACGCAGTTGTATAATCCGATAATAGTCCGCAATCAAACAATAAAAGCCTTAATCCCCCTCAACTCTATCAGTTTTCTGAGAAAGCCCGAGGCTTAGCGACCTAGAGCGTGTTGCGTTCACATGTATTCAGGCCACCCGCTCTACCTGGTTGTTTTTCGAGCATCCTCACACGTTTAGATGCTTCCATCGGAACGTGATCTGCCCTAGCCCAGGCAACGCCGATAAAGCGCGATCAGCCTTTCCCAATGGCGCTCAGCGCCCGCCTTGTCGAAGCACCAGCGGCCAGGAAAGGCAAAGCCATGATGCACGGCAGGGTAGATTTCCAATTCTCCCTTGGCGCCCGAAGCTTCGAACAATCCGCGCAATTCATCAACCATCGGCAGTGGTGCCAATTCATCATGCTCGGCGCAGCCAATATAAAGTTCCGCGCTGCCCTGCCCCAGCGTCAGATGCGGGCTTTCCGCCGCATCACTGACCAGCCACGTGCCATAGAAGGAAGCGGCAGCGGCGATGCGCCCCGGATAGCGCGCAGCGGCGGCCAGCGCATAGGGTCCGCTCATGCAATAGCCATGCACGCCAACCGGGCCTGGGCGCAGGTGTTTTTGCTGATCGAGGAAACTAAGCAGATCGGCGATGTCTTCCATCACGGGCGGAATGGTCATTTTGGTGCGAATGGCGCGCATGCGGTCGCGTTCTGTGTCGCCCACCGTCAACACGCCGGGGCCGAATTTGGAATCGCGGCCCGCGCGGTAATAGAGATTGGGCAGCACCACATAATAGCCCGTGGCGGCGAGCCGCCGCGCCATGTCATAAAGTTCTTCGCGAATGCCGGGTGCGTCCATCAGCATCAGCACGGCAGGAAAGGGGCCATTGCGTTCGGGATGGCAGATGAAACTTTCCATCACGCCGGCGCGGGTTTGGGTATCAGTGATGTGCTCGATCACGGTGCGCGCTCTTCAATCCGCCTTGATGCCGGCAGCGCGGATCACCTCGCCCCAGGATTTCAGATCATTCGCGATGCGGCGATTGAAGGCGGCCATATCCTCGAAATTCGGCGTCAGGCCGGAATTAAGCAACCTTTGCCGGAAGGTCGGGTTTTCGAGCGCCTTATTCATGGCCTCCACCCAGGCGCGCGCTGCATCGGCATTGATGGCGCGCGGGCCGCAAAGGCCAAACCAGCCGGCCATTTCAAGCCCCGGCACCCAATCGGAAATCGGGCGCGCCTGTGGAAACAAGGGCGATCCCGCATTGTCGCCAAGCGCCAGCAGGCGCAATTCGCCGCCCTGGATCTGGCGCATCACATCACCAAGGTTCGTGATCATGAAATCCGCGCGCCCGCCCAGAATATCAACAATCGCCGGCGTGGCACCGCGATACGGGATATGCACAATATCAAGCCCGGTCTTGGATTTGAGCAATTCCACCGACAGATGCTGCGCCGATCCAACGCCCGCCGAAGCATAGGACAAGCCGCCCAGCTTGGCGCGCGCGGCAGCGAGCAACCCCGCCACATCCTTATGCGGCCCATTCGCTGCCACCACCAAACCATAGGTGGATAAGGCAACATTTGCGATGCCAGTCATTTCCGTGCGCGGATCAACCGGCAAGCTTGCACCTGGCAGATTGGGCGTGATGGTCATGGTGCCCATCGGGCATTGCAGCACCGTCGCGCCATCTGGCGCGCTGCGCGCGACCACTTCCGCGGCGATCAGCCCATTGGCGCCAGTGCGGTTTTCCACCACGCCGCGCGCGGGCAAATGCGGCGCGGCGTATTCGGCAATCAGCCGTGCCATCAAATCCCCAGTGCCACCGGCGGCGAAACCGCTGATGACACGCACGGTGCGATCCTGCGCCAAGGCAGGGCCAGAAAGGGCAAGGGCAGCAAGCCCGGCAAGCAACAGATGACGCATGATGAACCTCCCTTATTTCGGGAGATCCTATCAGGAAGCGGGCACGCCGCAATCTGGCAAGGCGCGCAGCGCGGAAAGCCGCGCGGCGCCGTGGTCTCGGGTGGAAATCACTTCAAAGCCGGGCAGCGTGACGGCTTCCTCATCGCGTCCCGTCTCGGCGATGATGAACGCGCCGGGCGCGATCCAGCCCTTGGCCTGCAAGGCCGCCAAGGAGCGCGGCACCAGCGCCTTACCATAGGGAGGGTCAAGAAACACCAGGCTGCATGGCGCCGCCGCAATGGGGGGCGCGGTCACATCCCCCGCAATCACGCGGCAGGCATCACTGGCTTTGCAGGCCACGATATTCGCCCGCAGCGCTGCCAGGGCAGCGCGATCCTGTTCCATGAAAAAGCCGCGCGCCGCACCGCGTGACAGTGCCTCGAGCCCCATGGCGCCGGTACCGGCAAAACCATCCAAAACCACGGTATTTTCAAAAACGGCCCGCCCCGCCCAGGGCGCGTGCCACAGCTGGTCAAATATCGCCTGCCGGGCGCGATCACTGGTCGGGCGCGTCATGAGGCCCGGTGGCGCCACCAGGGCGCGCCCCTTCCAGCGCCCGGCGATGATGCGCATCAGCGCTTGCCGCGGCGCGGCGTTTGCGGCCCGGCATGGCGGGCGCGGGGTGGGCGTTGCGGCCTCGCCTCGACTGCTTCCAGCGCTTCGGGTTCGGCTGCCGCTTCGCGCCCGCGCTTTGGGGCATCCAAGCCCAATTGCTCTCGCAGTACCTTGGCGTTCACTTCTTCCGCCGCGCCGCGCGGCAGGGAGCCCAATTGGAAGGGGCCATAGGCGGTGCGGATCAGGCGCGTCACCACCAGGCCAAGATGCGCCATGACTTTGCGCACTTCGCGGTTCTTGCCTTCGCGTAGCGCCACCGTCAGCCAGGCATTGGTGCCCATGCGCGCATCAAGCCCGGCTTCGATGCGGCCATAGGCGACACCTTCCACGCTCACACCCCGTGCCAGCGCGGCCAAGGCGCGTTCATCCACCTTGCCATGCACGCGCACGCGATAACGCCTGAGCCACCCATTCGCCGGCAATTCCAGCTTGCGCGCCAAAGCGCCATCATTGGTCAGCAGCAAAAGCCCTTCACTGGTCAGATCAAGCCGCCCGACCGAAACCAGCCGCGGCAAGCCCTGCGGCAGATTGGCAAAAACCGTGGGCCGGCCTTCAGGATCACGATGCGTCGTCACAAAACCGGTTGGCTTGTGGTAGCGAAACAGCCGCGTGCGTTCGAGATTGGCGACCGGCTTGCCATTCACCGTCATCGCGTCACCTGCTACAACAAACGTCGCGGGGCTCGTCACCAATTTGCCTCCCAGCCGCACCAGCCCTTCTGCGATCAGCTTTTCCGCATCACGGCGGGAAGCCACACCGGCACGCGCGAGAAACTTGGCAATGCGTTCGCCGCGCGGCCCTTCGGCTTCCGCATCTTCTTCGCCGCTCATGCGCGGCAGGCCGCGATAAAGGCACGGAAAATCGCCGGATCATCGGGATCAACGGCATATTCGGGATGCCATTGCACGCCGAGTGCAAAGCGATAACCGGGGTGTTCAATGCCCTCAATCACGCCATCGGGCGCCAGCGCATTCACCAAAGCGCCATCGCCAAGGCTCGCCACCGCCTGATGATGCGCGGAATTCACTGCCATGCGCGGCTTGCCGATGATGCGCGCCAGCATGCTGCCTGCGGTCAGCGTCACTTCATGCCCCGGTTCCGTGCGCGGATTGGGTTGTTCATGGGCCAAAGCGCCCGGCACCTCATCCGGGATGTGCTGGATCAGGCGCCCGCCAAGCGCCACCGCCAGCAATTGCTGCCCGCCGCAAATCCCGAGCACGGGCTTATCGCGCGCCAGCGCCGCGCGCGCAGCGGCCATTTCAAAATCCGTCCGGCCTGGCTTCAGCGTGACCTTGGGATGCGGCGCGCCGCCGCCCCAAAGCGCAGGGTCCACATCAAAGGCGCCGCCGGTGACCATCAGCCCATCCACCTCAGCGATATAGGCTTCCGCCATTTCGGGGTGATGGGGCAAAGCCACGGGCAAGCCGCCCGCCGCCACAATTGCCGAGAAGTAATTCTGGCGTAGCGCATACCAGGGCAGCTTGGACCAGCCGCCGGCCTCTTCGGAATCGAGGGTGACACCAATTAGGGGAAGGGATCGCATGGCGCAGCTTTAGGGTATTTCGGGGGTAAAGGAAAACGCGCGCAGCGAGGCCGTTTGCGGCAAGCAGAGCTAGTCAAACTACCTTTACGCGAAGCGCGAGACACAAGTTGGTCATGGCGTGAGCCAACCCAGAGGACGCTCAAGACCCCCGATAGGTCGCATGACTCCAAGGCGAACAAAGCAGCGGCACATGGTAATGCCCTTGATCCGCCATCAGCCCCACCGCCAGCGTCACCACATCCAAATAGGGGAACTCCGCCCCCTGGCCGCGGGCGCGGAAATACGCAGCGACCGCGAAGCGCAATTCATAACGCCCAGGGATGAAATCCGCCTGCGCCATCAGGGGGCCATCTGTGCGACCATCAGCATCGGTGCGCCGCGTGGTTACCAAAACTGGCGCGGGGTCCATGCGCCAAAGCTCCACCACCATGCCCTCGGCCGGGATGCCCTCGGCGGTGTTTAAGACATGCGTTGAAAGGGAACCGGGTCCGCTGCGGGCCATGGGGCTTCTCCGTCAATCCAAGGGTGCGCCGGCGGCGACCCAGGCGATCAGTTTGGCGCGTTCCTCGGCGGTGATTTCGGTGATATTGCCGGGGGGCATGGCCTCGGTCTGCACCTGCTGGCGCATGGAAGCAGCCCAGCGGCGGATTTGCGCCGGGCTTTCCATGATCACGCCCTTGGGCGCCACGGCGATCCCCTCAAAACTCGGCTTGGCGGCGTGGCAGCTCACGCAATGGGCGGCGACGATGGACTGCACTTCCGTGAAGGGCGGCACCTCGGCGGTAGCGTAATCTTTCTTGCCCGATTGCACGATGAAAAACGCCGCGATCATAGCCGCCACTGCGCCGGCGGGCAGCCAGAGCGCGTTTTGCCCCCTCTGGCGCAGCACAAAAAATTGCCGCACCAAGGCGCCGGCTAGCCCAATCGCCAGTAGGATCAGCCAATTCAAGGGGTGCTGCCAGGTCATCGGGTAATGGGGCGAGATCATGATGAAAATCACGGGCAGCGTCAGGTAGGTGTTATGCACGCTGCGCTGCTTGCCCCAGCGGCCATATTTCGGATCGGGTGTGGCGCCGGCACTCATGGCCGCGACCATTTTGCGCTGGCCGGGGATGATAACCACGGCGACATTGGCGACCATGATGGTGCCTGTCATGGCCCCCACCTGCAAAAACGCCCCACGGCCCGAGAATATCTGGCAGGAGACATAAGCGACCACCGCCAGCGCCACGGCGCCGATCACGCCCAATACCGCCTCATTTTCCCCAAGCTTGGATCGGCAGACCAGATCATAGGCGATCCAGCCACCCACCAGCATCGCCGCGCTGATGCCAATGCCCTGCCAGGGGGAGAGCGACATCACCGCAGGGTCAATCATATAGATGGAAGCCTGGCCCCAATAGATCAGCACGAAAAGCGCAAAGCCGCTGATCCAGGTCCAATAGGCTTCCCATTTGAACCAATGGAGCTTCTCCGCGAGCTTCTCCGGCGCCAGCAAATATTTGCGCTTGTAATAAAAGCCCCCGCCATGGACGGCCCATTGCTCACCGTGGACGAGCGGATTCTTGTCCGCCGGCGGGTCAAGCTGATTGTCCAAGGATATGAAATAGAAGGACACTCCGATCCAAGCGATGCCCGTGATCAGGTGCAGCCAGCGTATGGCCAGGTTGACCCATTCAGAAAGGGCGGCGAAATCCATTGGCTATTCCGGGTAAGAGGCTTCTGTTGCAATGCCACAATGCGTCGCAACATGCGATCACGGCAAGGGCCAAGGGGCGCCGGGGTGGTTTGCCCCCTTGAAACCGGGGCGAATGAGGCGCAGGAGCGCCCTCATGAGCCCTACCCGCCTTTCCCTCCCCAAGGACCGGATCAAGATCCTGTTGCTTGAGGGCATTTCCGATAGCGCTGTCGAGCTGCTGGCCGATGCTGGTTATCGTTCCGTCAAATGCGAAAGCAAGGCGCTGGTTGGCCCGGTGCTGGCGCGCGCGCTGAAGGGCGTACATGTGCTGGGCATCAGGTCTCGCACCCAGGTGACCGAGGAAGTGCTGGCGGCGGCGGATCGGCTGATCACCATTGGCTGTTTTTGCATCGGGACCAATCAGGTGGTGCTCGAAGCGGCGGCTCAGCGCGGCATTCCCGTCTTCAACGCGCCGTTTTCCAATACGCGGTCGGTGGCGGAACTGACGCTTGGCGAAATCATTATGATGATGCGCGGCGTGTTTCCGAAATCCAATGCCGCGCATCGCGGGGAATGGGACAAATCGGCGGCGAATAGCTGCGAAGTACGCGGCAAGACGCTAGGCATTGTGGGCTATGGCAATATCGGCGCGCAGCTTTCGGTGCTAGCGGAAGCCTTTGGCATGCGCGTGATCTATTATGATCACACGACCAAGCTCCCGCATGGCAATGCGCAGCCCATGCCAAGCCTGAACGCGCTGCTCGCTGAAGCCGATGCAATCACGGTGCATGTGCCCGAAACCGCCGAGACCATGGGCATGATCGGTGCGGCCGAGATCCGCGCCATGAAGCCAGGTGCGGTTTTTGTGAACAATGCGCGCGGTACGGTGGTGGATCTTGAAGCACTCGCGGCGGCCTTGAAGGATGGGCATGTGCTGGGTGCGGCGGTGGATGTGTTCCCGGTGGAGCCATCGCGTAATGAAGAGGCATTTATCTCCCCCTTGCAGGGCCTGCCGAATGCGATTTTGACACCGCATATCGGCGGCAGCACAGGGGAAGCGCAATCACGCATCGGCCAGGAAGTGGCGCGGAAGTTGATTGATTTTTCCGACACGGCAGCGACTTTTGGCGCCGTGAATTTCCCGCAGGTGCAATTGCCGGCGCGGCCATCGGGGGCGCGTTGGACCCATGCGCATCGGGACACGCCGGGGATGCTGTCGCGCATCAATGAAATCTTTGGCCGGCGCGGGTTGAATATCTCGGCGCAGTATCTGCAGACCGCGGGCAATATCGGCTATCTGGTGATTGATAGTGCCGAGGCGCGGAAGGAGGCAGAGGAGATTCTGGGCGAGCTTCGCGAATTGCCCGGCACGATCCGCGCGCGGTTGATTTACGAACGCCGTTGAATGGGAGCCTCCGGCGGATTGGTTTTTCGCTCTCGCCCAGTTTCTTTTTTGAGCAATCTCCGCTAAGGAGTGTCAACTAGCTCTGACACAGGTGTTTCATGGATCGCACGCTTGCGGGGCGCTCGGCGCTCGTTACCGGTTCAACCTCGGGCATTGGGCTTGGCATTGCGCTTCTGCTGGCGGAAGCGGGCGCCAAGGTGATGCTGAATGGGTTGGGCAAGGCAGAAGATATCACGGCAGCGCGCGCCAAAGTGGGCGCGGCGATGGGCGGCGGTGAGGCGCCCTATTCGGCGGCGGATCTTTCCAAGCCTGCGAGTGTGCGCGCCATGGTGGCGGAAGCGGAAGCGGTTTTCGGCGGCGTGGATATCCTGGTAAATAATGCCGGCATCCAATTCGTGAGCCCGGTCGAGGATTTCCCGGAAGAGAAATGGGATGCGATCATCGCGATCAATATGTCGTCCAATTTCCACGCGATACGCGCGGCGCTGCCGGGGATGAGGGCGCACGGCTGGGGACGGATTATCAATATCGCTTCGGCGCATGGCCTGGTCGCGAGCCCCTATAAGGTCGCTTATGTTGCGACGAAGCATGGCGTGGTTGGCATGACCAAGGTGGTGGCTTTGGAAATCGCCAACACGCCAATTACCTGCAATGCCATTTGCCCTGGCTTTGTGCGCACGCCGCTAGCGGAAGCGCAGGTGAAGCCCTTGGCGGAAAAGTTTGGCATTTCGGAAGAAGCGGCACTGCGCGATCATTTGCTGTTCAAGCAGCCATCGCGCCGTTGGATTGAAGTTGAGGATATTGCGCGCATGGCGCTTTATTTGTGCGGCCCAGGCTCTGGTGCGGTGAATGGCGCGGCACTTTCCATTGATGGCGGCTGGTTGGCTGCGTGATGGACGCGAATACCCCGGCAGGGAAGGAGGCCGGGACGCCGGCGGAAGATTTGGCATCGCCTGCCGTCGCCAAGCCGGTGGTGAAGAAACGGCTGAGCCTTGCCCTGCAAGGCGGCGGCACGCATGGTGCCTTTACCTGGGGTGCCATGGAACGGCTTTTGGAACATGAACGCATCGAGTTTGATGGGTTTTCCGGCACCTCGGCCGGCGCGATCAATGGTGCGATGGTTGTGCAGGGGCTGATCGAAAACGGGCCTGCGGGTGCCATTACGGCACTGGATCGTTTCTGGCGCAGCATGGCCGCCAATCTGGCGGTTAGCCCCATGCAGGCGCTGCCTTGGGAAAAGGCGATGTGGGGGCATGACCTGACCTGGTCCATCGCCTATCGCACTTTCGATACGCTGTCGCGCGTGTTGTCCCCCTATCAGATCAATCCATTCCCGATCAATTACAATCCGCTGCGTGATGCATTGAACCAGAGCATTGATTTCGAGCGCTTGCGCGAAGAGACCAAGGCGCCGCGCCTTTTTGTTTCGGCCACCAATGTGCGTACCGGCAAGCCGCGCGTCTTCACGCGGCGGGAATTGGATGCGGAAGTGCTGCTGGCTTCCGCCTGCCTGCCGCAGGTCTTCAAGGCGGTAGAGATTGATGGCGAACCCTATTGGGATGGTGGCTACCTCGGCAATCCAGCGCTATGGCCGCTGTATGAACAGGGCGGGCCGCCCGATATCATGCTGATCCAATTGAACCCGCAAGTGCGCGAAGAAATGCCGACCAGCGCATCCGATATCGTCAATCGGCTGAATGAAATCACCTTTAATGGCAGCCTTATGGCGGAAATGCGTGCGATTGATTTCGTGCAGCGGCTATTGGATGCGGGCCGCTTGGAACAGCCGCGCTACCGGCGCCTCTTCATTCATTTGATCGAGGATGAGGATCGGCTCCGTTCCTTCAAGCTTTCGACGAAATTCAATGGCGATTGGGAGTTTTTGTGTATGCTGCGCCAATTCGGGCGCGATGCGGCGGATAAATGGCTAACCGATCATTTTGATAAGCTTGGCCGCGAAAGCAGCGTGGATATCCGGGACCGCTTTCTGTGACGGCCAAGGATATCTGGGACGCCAAGACTTATTTGCAGTTTGAGGGTGAAAGGCTGCGCCCGGCGCTCGATCTGATCGCGCGTATTCCGCATGAGGCGCCAAAGCTTATGGTGGATTTGGGTTGCGGTGCGGGGGATGATGTGATCCTTGCCGGTACTGTGACGCTTGCCGATGTCTACGCGCTTTTTGACACGTAACCGCGCTACCCCCGCACCAGATCCCGCCTGAACCACACATAAAGCGCGAGCGCCGCACCAAGCGCTGCTACCGCAAAAAACACCGGCGCCGTCGCGCTGCCAGTGATATCGCGCAGCCACCCGGCAAAGGCCGGGCAGCACGTGCAGCCGGCATAGAACCACACGAAGTAAACGCCCAAGCCCCGCGCGCGGCGTTCCGGCGCCACGGCCTCAGCGGCCAAAGCGGAGAACACCGTGATCGGCAGCGCGTAGCAGAAGCCATGCAGCAGGCCGAAAAGCGGCGCCCAGCCCACATCCGCCATTGGCAAGGCCAGCGCAGCCAGCATGGCAAGCAGGCTCGCGCTGATGGTCATGGGTCCTGCAACACCTGCGCGACGCGCGAACCAGGCACCCGCCGGCACCGCCAGCAGATTGGACCAGGAAATCAACGAAACCGCGGAGCTCGCCTCCGCAAGGCCAAGCCCGCGAGCCATCAGCATCGGCGGTACGAAGCTCACCAGCACCATATAGGCGCCATTCACCAAGGCCCAGCAGGCGCCAGCCAGGCACATGCGCCGAAACTCGTCGCGCGTCAGTGCGCTGCTGGCGCTGGTGCTTGCCGGCAGTGCGCGCGGTTCCGGCCCGCGCGTAAACGCGACGGCAACGAAGGCGATGCCCGCCGCAAGAGAGGCGACTTGATAGGGAAATTGCCAGCCATGATCAAGAACAAAGCCGGGCAGGGCGGCTTGCGTTGCGGCAATGCCAAGCGGCCAGCCGAGCACATAAACCGCCATGGCGGGGAAAAGGTCTCGGCCCAGGAAGCGGTCCTGCACCATTTTGGTGAGCAACAAAATCACCAGCAACGTGCCGAGCCCCATGAGCAAGCGCCCTGCAATCAGCCGCGCAACCTCATAAGCACTGGCGGAGACCACTGCGCCCAGGATGAGCAGCAAAAGCCCGAGCAGTACGCCGCGCCTGTCGCCCAAGCGTCGCGCCACCAGGCCCAAGGGATAGGCGAGGAAAAGCCCGGGCAACCAGAACAAACCAACCAGCGTGCCAAAGCCTGCCCAATCCAAGGCGAAGGCATCCACCAAAGCGGGACCAGCCGCGCCTGGTGCCTGAAACATTGCGCCCAAGGCCGCACGCAGGATGAAGACTGCCAGCAAAAACGCAGTGGCTGACGTCAAAAAACCCATATCAGCCGCGCCTTCGCCCCGCGCCGCAGCGCGACCACCGCGTATTGTCGGAACAACCGCGCAAGGCGCTTGCCGCGCGCCGCGCTGATGCCGATGAAGCAATGAGCTTCCCACCAAGGCTTGGCGCCGCCCTTGCCCTCAACATGGGGCAAGGCGCGAAGGCGTTCGCGCAACGCTGTATAGCGCCGCGCATTCCAGCCTGCCGCCATGCGTCGGCTGAAAGGATTGCCGGCGGCGATGAACACGCCTTCCCGTACGCGCCAGCGTTGCAGCAGCGCCTCCAAAGCCGATGCGCGTTGCCCGATGCGCGCGGCATGCGCACCCGCGTAATAGAAGGAAGCGCGATAGTCGTGTTGAAGCCTTGCTCTGCGCATCATCTGAACTGCATCAATATGCCCTTAAGGTAGGCGCTTCCAGGGAGCATCGAATGCAGCGGATGATCCGGCCCTGCGCCGCCCATATGCAGAATGCGCGCTTCCTGCCCCGCACGCTGCACGCCCCAGGCGACGGCATCGGCGAATTCTCCCGCTGCGACATGATGGCTGCAGGAGGCAATGAAGAAAAACCCTGCCTTTTCGACAAGACTCGCGCCAAGCCGCGCCAATTTGCCAAAAGCGCGCAGTGCCGCCGGTTGGTCCTTGCGCACCTTGGCGAAGGCGGGTGGGTCCGTGATCACCACGCCAAAGCGCTTGCGAGCACCCACCATGCGTTCCAACGCTTCCAGCGCCTCGGCCTTTTGTGTTTCGACCCGATCTGTAACCCCATTGCGCTGCGCCGCGTCCATCACCAAAGCCAGCGCGGCCTCACTCCGGTCCAGCAGTGTGACATGCGCTGCACCCGCCACGGCAGCCGAAATACCAAAGCCGCCCGTATGGCAGAAGGCATCCAGAACGGTGCCGCCCTTGGCAAGCCGAGCGACACGGGCGCGATGTTCGTGCTGGTCAAAGAACCAGCCAGTTTTCTGCCCGCCGAGCGGATCAACGGCGAAACTAAGGCCGCTTTCTTCCACCGTGATCATGCCTGCTTTGCCTTGCAGCAGCTTGGTTTCTTCCGGCAGGCCTTCCAGATCGCGCGCGGCGCTGTCATTCCGTGCAATCACCATGCTGGGCGCGATCAGCATTTTAAGCGCTTCCAGGATCAGCGGTGTCGCGGCTTCCATGCAGGCGCTATTAGCCTGGATCGTCACCGCATCGCCGTAGCGGTCAATCACCAAACCGGGAAGGCCATCGGCTTCGGCATGGATCCGGCAGTAATGCGGGCGATCAAACAGCTTGTCGCGCAGCGTCAGCGCTTCCTGCAGGCGCTTCTTGAACCAAGCGGCATCGCAAGTAGCGTCGGGGTTGCGATCCAGCTTGCGCGCGGCAATCAGCGAATGCGGGTTGAAATGCCAGACGCCATGCTTGACGCCATCATCGCCTTCCAGCCGCACCAAACTGCCCGGCGGCAACGCCTTGGCCACGGGGTTCATCGCGATTTCATTGGAAAAGGCCCAAGGATGGCCGGTCTTGACGCGGAGTCTTGGCCAGGGAGCAAGCGGATGACGGATAACGGGTTAGGGTTCATGGGCAGACCATGGCGCGCGCCGGGTGTTCCCGCAATGCGCCATTATTCGCGCACCGCCAGCACCACGCCCGACAACACCAAAGTCAGCGCCACAACTTCGCGCAAGCCAAAGGGCTCGCCCAGGAACAGCGCGGCCCCCACGACGCCGACCACAGGCGTGATAACCGTGCCAAGTGATGCAAGCGACGCTGGCAGCATTTTCAGCGCAGCGAACCAGGAAAGATAGCAAAGCCCAAGCGCGAAAACGCCGCCATAAATCAGCAGCCCGATACCCAAAGCCGAAACATGGCTGAAATCGAGCGGATCGAAAATCATCGCTGCGATGAAGAGCGGTGCCACGCCAATCCCCACCTGCCAGGCAACGGAACTTGATGGCGGCAGGCCAAGTGGCATGCGCTTGGTCAGCATGGTGCCGAGCGCGAACAGTACCGCCGAGCCTAAGCCCAAGGCCACGCCGGGCAGCTTGGCGATGCCAAGATCAAGCCCCTTGCCCAGCACCAGATAAACCAAGCCCGACAGCGCCAGCACCAGCGCCAATACGCGCGCAAGGCTCGGCTTTTCCCCGAGAATAATCCAGGCAAAAACCGCGGCCCAAACCGGCATGGTGTAGCAAATGATCGTCGCTTCCGATGCCGCCAACCACAGTAGCGAAAAACTCGCCATCCCCATCCAGGCTGTGACATTCAGCAGCGAAATCAGCGTAAGCCTGCCCCAAATGGCGCGCGGTACCATCAGGCGTTGTTTTTGCGCCAGCACCACCACCAAAAGCACGATGAAGCCAAGCCCGCCGCCAATCGCGCGTGTCGTCAGCGGCGGCAATTCCACCAGCAGCACCTTCATCGCCGGCCAATTCATCCCCCAGCCGACGGTCGTGATCACCAGCAGCAATAATCCGCGCTGGGTGGCGGCAGAATTCAATGCATGAAATCCGGCTCTTCACGCATCAGGATACGCTTTATGCTTTCCAGATGCAACCGAGCACTTTCGCGATCCCCTTCGCGCATTTGCGCATAGGTGCGCGCGGCGATCTCGGCCGGTACGGGCTGCAGCTTGCGCCCCGTGCCCATCGCCAGGCGTTGCGCTTCCGCCGCACGTTCCAGATAGTAAAGATCATCCCAGGCTTCGGCGATGTTCGCCCCCAACACCATCACACCATGATTCTTCATGAAGACAATATCGGCATCACCGATGGAGGCGGCGATGCGGTCACCCTCGCTCTCATCCAAGGCGAGGCCATTGTAATCCTCATCTACCAAGGTGCGGGCATAGAATTTCAGCGCGCTTTGCCCGGCCCAAACCAAAGGCGGGCCTTCCAGCATGGCAAGGGCGGTGGCGTTCGGCATATGCGTGTGAAAGGCTGCCTTGGCGCGCGGCTTATTCATGTGCATGCGCGCATGGATGTAGAAGGCGGTCGCTTCCGGCACGCCGTCGCCGGCCACCACATTGCCCTTGAAATCGCAGACCAGCAGACGCGATGCGGTGATTTCCGAAAACGCCCAGCCATAGGGGTTCACCAGAAACAGATCATCGCGCCCCGGCACCACGGAGGAGAAGTGGTTGCAAATCCCCTCATGCAGGCCGAGCCGCGCGGCCATACGAAAACAGGCGGCTAGATCAACCCGCGCGGCGCGCACGGCTTCTGCATCCAATTCGGAATTGTGCAAAATGGCAGGGCTGGAGCTTTCAAGCGCGTGAGCCATGGAGTTTCTCCCCGGGACAGGCATGGGTTAGAACAGGCGCGCAAGATGCACATGAGGGGCCTGAAGATGCAACGCCGCACGTTATTGGCAGCCCTTGCCCTGCCGATGCCCGCACTGGCTGAGCCCGCGCCCTTGCAGGTGCTGGGGACCGGTGCGGTTGCGGCTTCTGCCGAGGATATTGCGGTGGCCTTCACGGCGCGTACCGGGCGGGGAGTGGCGCTGCAGACCGCCAATGCCGGCGTGGTCGCGCGTCGGCTGCGGGAAGGGGAAGCCGCCGATCGGGTGCTGAATAGCGCGGCGCAAATCTTGGCCCTTGCGGACGCCGGCCTGGTTGAAGCCGCCAGCGCGCGCGAATTGGGCCGCATGCTGAACGGCGTCGCGGTACCCCGGGGCGTGGCGCGGCCCGATATCAGCACGGAAGCGGCGCTGCTGGCGGCCATCGTCGCGGCGCCGGTCATTGCCTATTCGGAACTCGCCACGGGCGCCACCGCCGGCACCCATGCGGCGCGGCTGATCGAAAAGCTGGGGTTGGCTGAGGCGATGCGTGGCCGCGTGCTGGTCTTCCCTGGCGGGGGTGCGGCGGTGGGCGCGGTCGCAGAAGGCCGCGCGGCCATGGCGCTATCCCAAATCAGCAAAATCATCGCCGTGCCGGGTGCCGCGCTGGTCGGGCCGCTGCCGGATACGGCGCAGCTTATCACGCCTTATGTCGGCGCTGTTGCGACCCGCGCGGCGGATGCCGAAGGCGCGCGCGCCTTGCTGGCAGCGCTCACCGGCCCCGAAGGCCAGGCACGCTTTCGCGCCGCCGGTTTCGCGTTGGGCTGACGTCCTCTGGACAGGGGGCGTTTCGCGCGCCAAAGGCAGGGTGATATCAAGCCAAGGATGAGCGGAACATGAGCGGCACGAATCAGCGCATTGATGGCAAGCGCCTATGGGATTCTCTGATGGCGATGGCGGAGATCGGCGCCACCCCCAAGGGCGGCGTAAAGCGCCTGACGCTGACCGATGTGGACAAGGCCGGGCGGGATCGCTTCCGCGGCTGGTGCGAGGCTTTGGGCCTGACCATGCGCGTTGATTCCATCGGCAATATGTTCGCCCGCCGCGAAGGCCGTGACCCCAAGCGCCTGCCCGTGCTGCTCGGCAGCCACCTTGATAGCCAGCCCACCGGCGGCAAGTTTGACGGGGCGCTTGGCGTTATTGCGGGGCTTGAGGTGATGCGGAGCTTGAATGATCTAAACATCGTGACCGAATCGCCGATTGAATTGGTGAATTGGACCGATGAGGAAGGCAGCCGTTTCGGCCATTCACTGATGGGCAGCGGCGTTTGGGCCGGCATCTATACGCAGGACAAGGCCTATAGTCTGCGCGATGTGGATGGCGTGAGTGTGGGTGACGCGCTTGAAGCCATCGGCTATAAGGGTCCACATAAAGTGGCGCCCTTTCCGGCGGATGCCTATTTCGAATTGCATATCGAACAAGGCCCGATCCTGGAACGCGAAAGCAAGCAGATTGGCGTCGTGATCGGCGCGCAGGCGCAGGTTTGGTACGATGCCGTGATCATCGGCCAGGAGAGCCACGCCGGCACCACGCCTCCTTCCGCACGGCGCGATGCGCTGGTGGCCGCGGCACGCGTGATTGAACGCGTGGACCAACTGATGCGCGCGCGCGGTGAAGATGGTCGCGGCACGGTTGGCTTCCTGCAAGTGCTGCCCGCCAGCCGTAACGTGGTGCCCGGTGAGGTGCGCTTCAGCGTCGAATTCCGCCACCCGTCGGATGCGCAAATCCAGGGCCTCGCGGAGAGCTTTCCGAAAGAAGCGCGGAA
Organism: Alphaproteobacteria bacterium; assembly: GCA_016869715.1. Lineage (GTDB taxonomy): Bacteria > Pseudomonadota > Alphaproteobacteria > Acetobacterales > Acetobacteraceae > Neoroseomonas. The sequence continues at coordinate 76,247 of VGDM01000002.1, read as the reverse complement.
GCTGGTGGAGGCAAATAGCTGCAAGCTGGAATTGACCGAGCTGTTCCGCATCCCCGCGCAACCCTTTGACGCTTCCTGCGTTGATCTGGTGCGTCAGGCTGCCAAGCGCCTTGGCTTGACGTCGCGCGAAATCATCTCGGGCGCTGGGCATGATGCGGTTTATGTCGCGCGTTCCGTGCCGACAGCGATGATCTTCACGCCCTGCAAGGATGGGCTTTCGCACAACGAGGCGGAAAGCATAATGCCGGAAGAGGCTGAAGCTGGTTGCCAGGTGTTGTTTGAAGCGGTGGTGGCGCGGGCCAATCGGGCCTTGTGAGGGGGGCACAGCGCTTGCTTGCGCTTCGACTGCAACTCAACAGAAGGATAGTAACCGATGAGCGATTTTGATCTTGTCATTCGTGGCGGCACCATCGGTACAGCGAGCGCCGTCTTTGATGCGGATATCGGCGTCACGGATGGTGTCATCATGGCCATCGGCAAGGACCTGCCGAAGGGGCACGCCGAACTGGATGCCAAGAGCAAGCTTGTTCTTCCAGGCGGCGTGGATACCCACACGCATATCGAAGAACCGCGCGGCGGGCCCACTGCCAATGCCGATACCTTCATAACCGCCAGAGTAACTTCATCTGGGAAGCCGCGCGCCAGACCATCATGCTGGACCCGAAATAGCGTGATGGCGCCTATCCCGCGGATGGCCCGCCCAAGCGCGGCACTGGGATTGGCATGTTGATCCAGAATGCCTTTGGCATCTGCGCTGGTGGTTTTCAGGAAATGTTTGCCACGGCCGATCAGGCGCGCGGCTTCTATCGGCAATCGGCCGAACAGATCGGCAATACCACCCAGGCCCGCGATTGGATTTATCGCACCTGGGCAATTGAAAGCCACGACATCGCGCAAACGCCCGGCTACGATGGCGATCTGATCACGGCAGCGCGTTCCATCATGGCGCGGCTTTTGCTGATCCCAAATTGCTTCGATCAATTGCTGCCGCCCGGCGAAAGCGATGTCATGACGGTGGCCGCCCATGCGCCTAACGCGAAGATTGTGGATGTTGATGGTCTTGCCGGCCCTGGCGGCACACGCGCGCCGCGCGGCATTGCCACCATCACCAGTGAAATACGTGATTTGCTGCAACGCATTGCCGATGGAAGGCGAGGCTTCAGCGGCCCGCAATATCCGCGCCACTGGTCGCGGCCGGATCGGTGCCCGGGCTGAAATCCTCGGCCGTAAGCGCAGCAACCAAAACCAACCCGATCAGAGAACCAGTTCTGATCGGGTCGTGTGTCGCTATCCCCCCACCAGCTTCGCCACCATATAGGCCACACTCGCCGCGAGCCCGCCAATGAACAAGGTCTGCACTGCGCCGCGCATGGCCGGAAGGCCGGTCGCCTTCGCCTTCAGCCAGCCAAACCCCGCCAGCGCCGCGCCGGTGATGCAGGCGGAAATCACCAAGGCCTGATGCGTGCTGTCTAGCAGCATATAGGGCAAAAGCGGCAATAACCCGCCCACCACATAAGCGCCGCCAATCGTTACTGCGGAGCGCGCCGCGCGATCCGGCTGCGGTTCCTTCAAATCCAATTCAAAGCGCATCATGAAATCCACCCAGCGGCGCTTATCCGCGCAGATGCTGTCCACTGCCATGCGGAGCGCATCGCCGCGCACGCCATAACGATGCAGGATGGCGGCCACTTCCCAGCGTTCGCGATCCGGGTAGATTTCGGTTTCTTCCTCTTCGCGCTTGCGTTCGGCGGTGAAATGCTCGGCCTCTGTGCGCGCGGCGAGGTACCCGCCAAGCCCCATGGCAACACAGCCCGCGGCAATTTCCGCGAGACCTGCCGTGACAATCAGCGGATTGGCCGCAACCGCGCCAGACAAGGCCGCCGCCAGCGCAAAGGGCACCGTCAAGCCATCGGCGGTGCCGATCACCAGATCGCGCACCACCTCATTCTGCGTGAAATGGCGTTCCTCATGCGGCGGGCCGGGCGGCATGGGCCATAGCCCGTCGCGGCTGGGCACTTCGGATTCGGGGGACTGCGTGGTCATTTCCGACCACGTTATAGCGCAGAGAGGGTCGGTTTAGCGAGGGGAATGCGCGGCCATTTCCTCAGGCCCGGCCAGGCCGGCCAAGGCTCCCTCCTCCGCTGTCAGATGTGGGGCGGGCAAGGCTGCCACGGCAAATAGCGCACGCCTGAGCGCCGGTGCCACCTCGGCAAAGTCGCCGGGTGTTTCGGCCAAGGGCAAAAGGCCGGAAAACCGCCCCGCTAGGCCTTCGATTTCGGTATGCATGCGGAGCAATACCCCAAGCAGGTCCTGCCCACCCAAACGCGTGGTGGCGTTGGGGTAAAGCGCGCTTTCCTCGGCGGCCTGATGCGGCAGCAATTCCTCGCGCAGGCGGCGTTTGAGCGCGCGCAATTCCAAAAGCTGCGCGGGGCCTTCGCGCAGGGTTTCAACGGCGCCGCGCAACGCCTCAGCCAGACCGCGCAGCCCAGCATGTTCGGCAACGCGAGCGGAAAGCCCGGCTTCGCCCGAAGGCCGCACCACCGCGCCATCACCGAGCAGCAGGGCGCGCAGCGCATAAAGGATCGCTGCGGCATCAATCGCTTCCTGGAGCAGCGCGCCGGCGAGCGGGCTCAGCCAACCAAAGGCAGCGGCCACCATGGCCGGCAGCGACAACCCCATGCCGAGTAGAATGGCCTGTAGCGTAATGCGCCGCGTGCGGCGTGCAATCGCAATCGCCTCCACCGCGCGGTCCGGCCGATCCGCGAGCAGCCCAACATCGCCTGCCGCAGCAGCCGCCGCGGTGCCATGCGCGCCCATGGCAATGCCGACATCAGCGGCGGCGAGCACCGGCGCGTCATTCACGCCATCGCTCACCATGGTAACCGGGCCATGCGCGGCCTCGGCCGCCAGTGCGATCAGCTTTCCTTCCGGGTCGCGGTCCGCGAGCATGACATCCAAGCGCAGCGCAGCGGCAATGGGCGTGGCGGCGGCGGCGCGGTCCCCGGTCAACATCAGAATCAGTGCCACACCAAGCTGGCAGAGCGCCCGCACAGCGCGCGGCACTTCTTCGCGCAGCCCATCGGCCATGATAAAGGCCGCTTCCGCGCGCCCTTCCACCGCCAGCCAGCCAACCGGACCGGCGGCGCTTACCAAGGCTGCCGCGAAAGACCGTTTTCCGGGCCCATGCCCTGGCCGATCAAAAAACCCTCACTGCCGAGCGTCAGCGCCTTGCCCGCCACGGGCCAGAAAGGCCACCGGCTGGGGTTTCCGGGACACTTTCTGGCATGGGCAGATCAAAGCCACGAGCGCGGGCAGCTGACAGAAGCGCGACGGAAACCGGATGGGTGGAAGCCTGCGCCAACGCAGCCGCAAGACGCAGCGCCGCATCGCGGCCAAGGGCGGGATCAGCCTCGTTCCCCACCAATCTGGGCCGACCAGGTATGAGTGTGCCGGTCTTTTCAAAAATCACCGTGCGAATGCGGGCCAGCCGTTCGAGAGCGGCGCCGCACTGCGCGGGGCGCGCGCCAGAAGATCGGTCAGCGCCCCTTGCGCGCGGCCCTCGGCCCATGGTTCCAAAGCCTCGCCACCCGCGACCATCAACGCAATGATGGCGGCGGCAGCGGCCTCATCCGACGCCAAGGCGCCCAGGATGGAGAATAGCGCAATCACTTCCACGCCAAGCCGCCCACCCAACAATGAGCGCAGCACGCCAATCGCCAAATGCAGCGCAACCGGCAGGGAAGCTGCGGCTCAGGCGATGGTGGCGTAAGCGGTATTGCCCGAAAGATGCAGCACGATACCAGTAGCGAGCCCAGCCCGCACCCAGACCAGCAGCAGCCGCGCGCTATTCACGCATGGGCCCCAATTCGGCGTCTCGATGCAGATAGGCTGACAGCAAAAGCCCGAAGCCGATCATCACCGTCAGCATGGCCGAACCGCCATGGCTGATCAGCGGCAGCGGCACGCCGCCCACCGGAATGGCGCCGGTGACCATGGCGACATTCACAAACACATATAGGAAAAAATTGGTGCCAAGCCCAATCGCCAGCAGCCGGCCGAATTGATGACGCGACCTGAAGGCGACGATGTAGCAAAAAACAATCACCGACAGCAGCATGAACAGTGTCGCCATGGCGCCGATGAAGCCAAATTCCTCGGCGATCAGCGTGAAGATGAAATCCGTCTGCTTTTCTGGCAGGAAGTTCAAATGCCCCTGCGTGCCTTGCAGGAAACCCTTGCCGGACATGCCGCCCGACCCAAGCGCGATCTTGGATTGGATGATGTTATAGCCCGCACCAAGCGGATCGCTTTCCGGATCTAGAAAAGTGGTGATGCGCGCGCGCTGATAATCGCGCAAATGATCATAGGCGATGGGGGCACCGATGCCGGCAGCACCCGCGATCAGCACGAATTTCCACCAGCGCATGCCGGCTGCCCAAAACACGGCAGCGCCAACCATGCCGGTGATCAAGGCGGTGCCCAGGTTAGGCTGCTTCAGGATCAATCCGACGGGTATCAGCACCATCAGCGCCGGCTCGATCAGGAAAAGCAGATTGCCCATGCGTTCCCAAGAAGCGCGATGAAACCAGGCCGCCAAGCCAAGCGCCAGCATGATTTTCATGAGCTCCGACGGCTGCAATTGCACCGGCCCGATATCCAGCCAGCGCTGCGCACCCTTGCCGACATTGCCGTAAAACATCACCAGCACCAGCAGCGCGAGCGCAAAGGCATAACCGACCCAAGCGAAGCGTAGAATAATCCTGATATCAATGAAGGCGATGCTCATCATGATCACCAGACAAAACCCAAAGCGCAGCGCGTGTTTCTGCGCATAGGCATCCGGATTGCCGCTGCCCGCGGTCCAAAGCGCGACATAGCCAATGGCAGCAATGCCGCCCAGCAGCAGCACGAAAAGCCAGGGTACGCGCCAGAGCTTGGAAACCAGGCCAGCGCCTCGGCTTTCCGTGAGTAGCCGACGTTCGAAAATCATCGACCAAGCTCTGCCACGCGCGGGTCGCGCGGGGTCGGATTGACTGGCAGGCGCTGGAAGGCTTCGACCAATATGTCGCGCGCCAAGGGGGCAGCGGCGCCTGAGCCGCTGGTGCCGTGTTCCACAATCACTGAAAGTGCAAAGACCGGATTGTCATAGGGCGCATAGGCGACAAACAGCGCATGCGGGCGCCATTCGCGCGGCAGGGTCGCGACATTAAAACCCCTTTCCCGCTGTTCGCGGGAGACGCGCCTGACCTGCGTGGTGCCGGTCTTGCCCGCCATGACACCATATTGGCTAGGCAGCCGCGCAATGCCTGCCGTGCCGCCGCCATTCACCACGGCCCACATGGCTTCGCGCACCACGCGCATATCGGCCTCCGGAATGCTGAGGGATGGCCAATCTTCCGGCCTGCCGCCACGCGCCGGCTGGCCTGCGATGGCGCGGGTCAGATGCGGTTGCACCGCGCGGCCCGTCGCAAGCCGTGCGGTCATTACAGCAAGGGAAAGCGGGGTCAGCTGATAAAACCCCTGGCCAATGCCATGCACAATCGTATCGCCAATATTCCAGGGATGACCCTGCGCTTGGCGCCAGCCGCGCGTTGGCACCAGCCCGCGCCGTGTGCCGGGCAATTCGATTTCCAGATCAACGCCAAGCCCTAAGCGATGCGACATGGCGGCGATGCGATCCATCCCCGTGCGCCGCGCCATTTCGTAGAAATAGACATCGCAGCTTTGCGCAATGGCAGTGCGCATATTCACCCCGCCATGCCCGCTTTGCTTGTGGCAATGAAAGCGCGTATCGCCGAAATCGACATGGCCGGGGCAATGAACGGCATCACCGGGCCGGCAAACCTTGGCTTCAAGCGCAGCCAGCGCCACCACCATCTTGAAGGTTGACCCCGGCGCGTAAAGCCCATTGGTCGCCTTGTTGATCAGTGGTGTGGAACGCGACGCTGTCCATTGCCGCCATTGCGCGGCGCTAACGCCAGAATTGAAGATATTGGGATCGAATGAAGGCTTGGTTGCCATGGCGAGCACCTCGCCATTGCGCGCATCAAGCAATACTGCCGTGGTGCCTTCATCAATCTTATTGCGAATGGCCTTTTGCAGCCCGGTATCAATGGAAATTTGTACATCCTGGCCGGGAATACCTTCGCGCCTGTCCAATTCGCGGATGACGCGACCAACGGCATTCACCTCCACCTGGACAGCACCGGCGCGGCCACGCAGCACGCGGTCATGGAAACGCTCCAACCCTGCACGCCCCACGCGCATGCCGGGCAGGTTGACGATACCCTCATCGCCCGCTCCCTGTTCAGTTGGCGTGCCGACATAGCCAAGCACATGCGCCAGATGTTCGGTTTCGGGATAGATGCGCGTGGTGCCCATATCCACCGAAACGCCCGGCAGGTCGGGCGCATTGACCTCAATCGCCGCCATTTCCTCCCAGCTCAGGAATTCGCGCAGGATCACGGGGACGAAGCGGCGATTGCGGCGGATATCGCGTTCGATCCGCGCCTTTTCATGATCCTGCAGGGGCACGATGCGGGAGAAGGTCTCAATCGTGGCGGTGACATCGGCGGTCTGTTCCGCGACCAGAAGGGCGCGCCAATTCAGCCGATTGCCCGCTACCACTTCTCCGCGCCGATCCAGAATGCGCCCGCGTGGTGGCGCGAAAAGTTTGGCGCTCACGCGGTTTTCTTCGGCTAAGGTCGCGTAGCGCCGACCTTCTTCAATCTGCAACCGATAAAGCCGATGCCCAAGAAAGCCGAGCGCCCCTAATTGCACCGCCCCAAGCAGCGCCGCACGCCGCGTGAATATGCTGCGTCGGCGTTCTTCTTCCCGCTTGATATTCGTATTGGCGCTAAAGCCGGAAGGGCGCCGCCCAGGCCAGAATTTCATGACGCATTCTCCGCTCGGCGCATCGCCTCATGCGCGCGCGACAGAAGAATGGCGATAGGCGGATAAAGCCCTGTTGTCAGCAGCAGCGTGTGGAATATCGGCTGCCAGGGCGGCAGTTTCAGCAGCAAAAGCGCGGTGAACCCCCAGGCAAGCAGGATTGCGGCCGAGGCACCGGCACAAAAACACAGCCACACCAGGAAGAAGCCTTGCCGCGCCAACCAGAAACGCAGCCGCATCGCCGCGCCATGCAGCGCCAGCAACACAATGATATGCACGCCAAGCGGCGCCATGGTCAGCAAATCCAGCAAGAGCCCAAGCACAAAGACAATGGGCGGCGCCATGCCGGCGGGGCGAAACACAGTCCAGAAGGCAATCGCCGGCATGGACAGCGCGAAAGCCAGCGCGGGCAGGCCAATTGGCGTCGCTGACAGGATCAGTACCATCGCGGTTGAGACCAGCGGAAAGGCCAAACGCAGCAGCGCTTCAAGCCGGCGCGACAAGTCCTGCGGTGGTTCCGGGCGCCCAGGCGGCGGTGCGCGAAGTTTTGGTGCAAGGCTCATGGCCAGGCTTCAATGCCGCGCCGGGCGCGGTTCCGGGCGTGCCACGGCTTCCGGCGGCAAAATGCCCGAAAGCCCGAAATCAAACAGCCGCACCATTTCCAGATTATCGAGCCGCGCAAACAGCTCTACTTCCAGCGAGCCCTGCTGGTTACGCCGCACCACGCCAACCGGCAGGCCGGCAGGGAAGGCATTGGCCTGGGCGCTGGTGACAACGCGTTCGCCTTCCTGCGGAATGACGCCCTCCGGCCAATGCGCAAGTCGCGGGCGCGCGCCATTGGTGCCGGCCATCACGGCGCGCGCGCGGCTGGCTTCGAGCGTGACCGGCACACGGCTATTCATATCAGTCGCCAGCAATACGCGGGCGGAGCGCCAGCCTACTTCCGTCACGCGGCCCGCAAAGCCGCGCTCATCCAGGGCAACCTGACCCTTGCGGATGCCATGCTGTGGCGGGATAGAAAGTAGCACGGCGCGGGCATAGGTGCCGCCGCCATCCGCCACTACCCGTGCTGCATGAAAATTGGGCGCGCCTTCCGGCATGAAGCCAAGCTGGCGGCGCAGCAGCGCGTTTTCAGTCTCAAGCCCCAAGGCTGCTGCATGCCAGCGGCGCAGACGCTCATTCTCCTCACGCAGCTTTGCATTGTCACTCCGCAAGGCAGCGAGGCCGCGGATTTCGTCAATCGCTTGCTCAACCGCGTTCATCGGCTGGGACACCGCGCCATAGATCGGCGCAAGCGCGTCAGAAAGCGTATTGCGTAGCCGCTCCACCAGCACCGTATCCGCCTTGCCAAGCAGCATCACCCCAAAGGCCACGGCAATCATGATTGGCAGCGAAAGCCGCGCCAATACCTGCCGTAGAGGGATGCTCAGCCTGATCACGCGGGGCTATCCTTTGACCTTTTCAATACATGGATGTCAGCACATGTCGCAGCCGCTTGATATCCTCAAGCGCGCGCCCGGTGCCAAGCGCCACACAGGAAAGCGCATCTTCTGCCGCGACGACAGGCAGGCCTGTCGCATCGCGCAGCACCTGATCCAGCCGGCCCAGCAAGGCGCCGCCACCGGTCAGCACAATGCCCTTATCCACGATATCGGCGGCAAGCTCGGGCGGCGTGTTTTCCAAAGCGGTTTTCACCGCATCCACAATCTGGCCTACGGGTTCGGCGAGCGCTTCCGCCACTTGGCGCTGGCTGATGATGACCTCCCGCGGGACGCCATTCATCAGATCGCGGCCTTTCACTTCTGCGGTTGGGCCATCCTCGCCATCCTCTGGCGGGGCGGCAGCGCCGATTTCAAGCTTGATCCGTTCCGCAGTGCTTTCACCGATCAGCAAATTGAATTGCCGGCGAATATAGGAAATGATTGCCTCATCCAGCTTGTCCCCGCCCACGCGCACACTCCGCGCATAGACAATGCCGCCCAGGCTGATCACGGCCACTTCCGTGGTGCCGCCGCCAATATCCACCACCATGGAGCCCGATGGTTCCGTCACCGGCAGGCCAGCGCCAATCGCCGCCGCCATGGGTTCTTCAATCAACAGCACCTTGCGCGCCCCCGCACTTTCCGCGCTTTCCTGAATGGCGCGCCGTTCCACCGCCGTGGACCCCGAAGGCACACACACGATGATCATGGGGGAGGCAAAGCCGCGCCGGTTATGCACCTTCCGGATGAAATGCTTGATCATTTCTTCTGCCACTTCGAAATCCGCGATCACGCCATCGCGCAAGGGACGAATGGCCGAGATATTCCCCGGCGTCCGGCCCAGCATGAGTTTCGCTTCTTCGCCCACCGCCAGCACCTGCTTGCGGCCCCGCTGATCGGAAATGGCAACCACGCTCGGCTCATTCAAAACGATGCCCCGGCCCTTCACATAGACCAGCGTATTTGCAGTGCCGAGATCAATGGCCATATCGGCGGAAAGGAAGCCGAATAGGCGTCCGAACATGCTGAAACCCTTTGCAAACAGATTAGGCCCCGCCGGCAAGGCGCCGAGGCGGCGGAAATGGCTTCCCGGCCAGCCAGACGAGCCAGGGATTTACCCCCCCTGGCCCTGATCCTCAAGCCGTAATCCCCGGGGGCCGCTCCCGGCGCTTCAGGCCCGCAATACCGCCGGCGGTTCGGTGCGCTCCCGCTTCACCAAAAGCTTGTTCAGCGCATGCACATAGGCCCGGGCGGAGGCAACAATGGTATCCGTATCCGCCCCCTGGCCATCCACGAGCTTGCCGGCTTCTTCCAGCCGCACGGTCACACGCGCCTGGGCATCCGTGCCGCCGGTGACGGATTGCACGGCATAGAGCTTCAGGTTGACGTCATGCGGGAAGGCCTGGCGCAGCGCATTGAAGGTGGCATCCACCGCGCCATCCCCGGCCGCCACCCCTTCGCGCCTTTCGCCATCCACTTCGAGCGCGATGGAGGCTGTCGGGCGGGTATTCATCCCCGTCGCGACGGTCAGCGCCACCAGCTTCAGCCTATCATTCTGGCGCACCACCTCATCATCCACCAGCGCCACAATGTCCTCGTCGTAGACCACCTTCTTGCGGTCCGCGAGGTCCTTGAAGCGGCGGAAGGCGTCGTTCAATTGGTTATCGCCAATCTCATACCCCATGGCCTTCAGCTTGTCGCGGAAGGCAGCGCGGCCCGAATGCTTGCCCATCACCAGCGATGATGTGGACCAGCCGACGCTCTCCGGCGTCATGATTTCATAGGTGGATTTGTCCTTCAGCACGCCATCCTGATGGATGCCGCTTTCATGCGCGAAGGCATTTCGGCCCACAATCGCCTTATTGGGCTGCACATCGAACCCCGTAATCGTCGCCAGCAGCCGGCTGGTCTTCAGGATATTCTGCGTGACAATCCCATTTGAAACCGGGATCGCATCGGCGCGCGTACGCAGCGCCATCACCACTTCTTCGATCGAGGCATTGCCCGCGCGTTCGCCAATGCCATTAATGGTGGCTTCAATCTGACGCACCCCGGCGCGAATGGCGGCCAGCGTATTCGCAACCGCCAACCCCAGATCATTATGATTATGCGCGGACAACACCACCTGATCCGCACCCGGCACCCGTTCACGCACCATGGTGAAAATGCGCGTCATATCCTCAGGCAGCGCATAACCGACCGTATCCGGGATATTGATGGTGGTCGCACCGGCCTTGATGGCGGCTTCTACACAACGGCACAGAAAATCCGCATCCGTCCGCGTGCCATCCTCCGCCGACCATTCCACATCATCCGTATGCTGCCGCGCGAGAGCAACACTGCTGGTCACCAATTCCAGCACCTGTTCCGGTTCAAGCCGCAACTTCACCCGCATATGCAAAGGACTGGTCGAGACAAAAGTATGGATGCGCTTGCGCGCCGCCGGCTTCACCGCCTCAGCCGCCCGCAGAATATCGGCCGGCGCCGTGCGCGACAGGCCACAAACCACCGGCCCATCCTTGGCAAAACGCCGCGCAATGGACAGCACACTTTCAAAATCGCCGGGCGAGGCGATGGGGAAGCCCGCTTCCATCACATCAATCCCCAATTCCGCCAGCGCTTCCGCCATTCGAAGCTTTTCCTGGAGGTTCATGGAAAAACCAGGGGATTGCTCACCATCGCGCAGCGTGGTGTCGAACATGATAATTCGGTTATCGGCGAGCTTGCCAAAAGACGGGTGATTAATGACCATAATGAGGATTTCCTCAAGCAATCAATGGGTTGCGTGGTCAGACAAAGGCTTCCCCTGAACGATGCCCGCCGCAGGCGGCAGGCTTTCACGCCCAGGGGCGGATAAGTCGAAGCCCAAGTAGCGCGCAAGCAAGGATGGGGGAAGGAACCCTATGATCCAGGCCAAAACGACGCGAAACCTCACGCATTAGGAAGAGCGTAGGAGGGGAGGGGGTGGGAAGGCAAGGGGTTTGTGCCGGGGGGACAGGTTAGGGAGGGCTTTGCCCTCACTGAAACCCACCCACCAAAGGCCCAAGGCCTTTGGAAACCGGTTTGGCGATGCGTGAATAACCTGTCCCCCGACGGTAATCACTTGACACAGGCCAACGACGGAACCGGGCGCGGACTGCAAGAGTCTGCGCGCCCGGTTCGCGGTGGCCTGTGTCAAGTGATTACCGTCGGGGGACAAACTAGAAGCTGTCTTAGCCCCCTAGAGTTGAGGCACTATTGTTGTGTCATAGGGGAGGGTGTTGGATGGCTCGGAAGCGCTATTCGGATGAGGATTGTCTGAAGATTTTACGTCAGGTTGAGCTTGATTTGGCTGGCGGAGGGGATGGGATTCGAACCCACGATAGGACTTTAGATCCTATAACGGTTTAGCAAACCGCCGCCTTCGGCCACTCGGCCACCCCTCCGCAGGAGTGGAAAATCACACGGCGTTGCAGCACCCTGCTTCTAGTGCCACGACGGGGCAGCGTCAAACCCGAAAGGGCCGCTCAGCCGAGCGAAACCTCAAACCCGCGCTTGGTCGCGGGCCGCGCCATCATCGCCTCATACCAGCGCCTCACATTGGGCAGCCCCGCCAAATCCACCTGATGGCGTTCATGCCGCCAAGCCCAGCCCAGAATCGCGAAATCGGCGATGGACGGTTCATCGCTGGTCGCGACAAAATCCCGCCCCTCAAGCCGGCAGTCCAGAACGCCATAAAGCCGCTTGGTCTCATCATGGTAACGCTTAAAACCGTAGTCCCGCGCTGGCCCCTCGGGCTGCATCAGGAAGTGATGCACCTGCCCGGGCATGGGGCCAAACCCGCCCATTTGCCACATGAGCCATTCATAAACCGGCACGCGCGCACGCAAATCGCTCGGCAGGAAACGCCCCGTTTTGTCGGCCAAATACAGCAAAATCGCGCCGCTTTCAAACGCCGTGGTGGGCTTGCCATCCGGCCCATCCGGATCCTGAATCGCAGGGATGCGGTTATTAGGGCTGAAGGCTAGAAATTCAGGGTTGAATTGCTCGCCCTTGCTGATGTTCACCGGCCGAACCGAATACGCAAGGCCCATTTCTTCAAGCGCGACACTGATCTTTCGCCCATTGGGCGTATTCCAAGTCCATAGGGTTATGCTCATGGCAATCCTTAAGGGGCAGCCGAGCCGCCCCACTCAGGGCGCGTCGGGCATTCAGATCAAAGCGCGGCCAAAACCGCTTCGGCCTTGCTCACTTCAAAGGCGCCCGGGGCTTCGACAGCCACATGCGTCACCTTGCCGTCCTTCGCCACCAGGGCAAAGCGCTGGCAGCGCATGCCAAGGCCGCGCGCCGTCAGGTCGAATTCCAGGCCCATCACCTTGGTAAAGGCGGCCGAGCCATCGGCAATCATCGTCACCTGATCCGTAATGCCCTGATCCTTGGCCCAGGCGCCCATCACAAAGGCGTCATTCACCGCCATGCAGGCGATGGTATGCACGCCCTTGGCCTTCAGCGCCGCGGCTTGTTCCACGAAACTCGGCAAATGCTTGGCCGAGCAGGTCGGCGTGAAGGCGCCCGGCACGCCGAACAGGACCACCGTGCGGCCCTTAAAGAATTCCGCCGTATCAAGCTCCTTTGGGCCATCTGGGGTGCCCTGCATGACCTTCATTGCGGGGATGCTGTCGCCAACCTTGATCGTCATGGATGTCTCCTTGCTGGTGGGGATGATTTACCCCCCCATCTGGCACCTGTCACCTGGGGAGGCGCGCTTGGTTTCGGCCCGGAACTCGCCCCGTAATTGAATTTTTAACCATTTCCCGTCTAAAAGCGCGTAGCCATGCGCGCGATCCCCCCCATGGCCCGAAGCGGCACCCTGCATTTGATGGCGCTGGTGCTGGCGCCCTTGTGGTTCGGAACCTTCGTTCCGGCCGTGGCGCAAAGGGCGACTCAGACCGCAGCCTTGCCCACGCCCGCATTGCGAGCTTCGGCCAGCGTAAGCCTGCCTTTATCGGCCACCGATGCAGCTGGGCTGCGAGGCGTATTTGCTTTGCAAGCCTCAAAGGATTCAGCTGCGGCGGAACGCGCGACAGCGCAGCTTTCGGACCGCCGGCTTGAAGGCCATATCCTCGCCGATCGCTGGCTGAACCCGGCCGCGCCAAAGCCGGCTCAGGACGCCTTGCGCGATTGGCTGGAGCGCTTTGCTGACCACCCCGATGCGCCGGCGATCCACGCCCTTCTCCGCCGAATCGCGCCGCGCGGCACTGCCCTTCCCACCGCCCCTTCCCTGGACAGCCTGTCCGAAGACGCCGGGATGGCTCCGGAAGAACGCGAAGCCCCAGAACAGGGTTTTGTGCGCAACCCCGCGCTGGACCGCGCGCTGCGCGATCTGGTGCGCGATGGCAATCTTGAGGCCGCCCTTCGGCAAATGGAAGCGAGCCGCGGCATGACCCCGCCTTACGCCGCCGCGCTCCGGGCTGATTTCGCCCTGATCCTGTTCCGGCGCGGGCAAGATGAACGCGCCTTCGAACTTGCCTCGGAAGCGACACGCAGCCGCGTCGAGCCCACGGGGCGGGCGGCCTTTACTGCCGGGCTAGCCGCCTGGGGGCTTGGGCATTTCGATGTGGCGCTGCCTTATCTTGAAGTCGCGGCCCGTGCCCCTGCGGCATCGCCGGCCAATCGCGCCGCTGCTGCCTATTGGGCGAGCCGCGCCGCCATTCGCGCCCGCCATCCTGGGATGCATGTGCCCTGGCTTTTGCAGGCGGCGCAGGAACCGCGCACCTTTTACGGGCTAATGGCCCGCCGCGCCCTTGGCCTGACCCCCGGCTTCGCCTGGCACGCGGAAGCGGGTGGCGGGGAAGGTATGGCGGCGCTGATGGAAACCGCCGGCGGCTGGCGGGCGCTCGCTTTGCTGCAAATCGGCCAGACCGCGCGGGCAGAGGCGGAATTGCGCGCCCTATGGCCCTTGGCGCGCAGCAATCTGCCGCTATTGCGGTCCATGCTGGCAGTCGCTTCCCAGGCGGGTCTCACGCATCTTTCGGCGCAGCTCGCTGAATTGGCGCAAGCCGCCGATCGCCGCCCACGCGATTTGGCGCGCTTTCCTCTACCGCGTTTGACACCTGCCCAGGGTTTTCGTGTGGAACCCGCCTTGCTCTATGCCCTGGCGCGTCAGGAATCGAATTTTGACTCGGCGGCGGTATCGCCGGCCGGGGCGCGCGGGATCCTGCAAGTGATGCCAACCACCGCCGCCTATCTTGCCAATGACCCATCCTTCGCGGGCGATGGCGCGCAGCGCTTGCATAATCCTGGCCTGTCCTTGGAATTGGGGCAGCGTTATCTGCATTATCTGGCGCGGAGTGAAGCCGTGGGCGGTGACCTGATCCGCCTACTGGCTGCCTATAATGCCGGGCCAGGCAATCTCGCGAAATGGCTGCCGGCTGTGCGGCATCGCGGCGATGCGCTGCTGTTTATCGAAGCGATTCCGTTTGATGAAACCCGCAGCCATGTGCAACGCGTGCTGGCCTATTCCTGGATTTATGCCTCTCGGCTTGGCTTGCCCGCGCCAAGCCTTGACCAATTGGTGCAGGGCGAATTCCCGCGCTTCATGTCGACCCAGGAAGTCATTGCTATGCTGGGCGAAGCACCTTCCCTGCCCGCCCGCCAGCGCTAGAATATATCGCGTTCAGATGGAACATCTGAACGCGTGAGGATGCTCGCAAAACAACACGTAGAGCGGGTTGTGTGAACATATGTGAACGCAACACGCTCTCAAGACCAGCCGATCCCGTTCTGATTGATGCGGCTAAATGGGCGAAGATGAATGAGCTGGAAGCACCGCTAAGGGGCCATTTCGCACCAAACGCATTGTGTTCTAGTAATCGCTCCAGCGCCTGGCGCTGTCCAACCCTTCTGAAAGGCCGGAAATGAGCAAAATCAATCGTCAGGGATCAAACCAGATCCTTTCTTCCTCAGTCGAATATCATAATTTCGTGTTTCTCGCGGGCCTCACCGCCGATGACCTATCCAAGGACATCAAGGGCCAAACGGCGGAAGTGCTAGCCAAGATTGATGCCGCGCTGGAAGCCAATGGCACCGACAAGACACGCATGCTCTCAGCCCAGATTTGGCTGAAAGATATTCGTGATCGCGGCGCGATGAATGAACTTTGGACCGCCTGGCTGCCAGCCGGCGGCGCCCCGGCGCGCGCTTGCGTCGAAGCCAATATGGCCGATCCGCGCCATTTGGTAGAAATCATGGTCACGGCCTGCCGCTGAAGCGGCAAGCAGAAAGGCGCCGGCGCGCAACGCCGAGCCTTGTCATAAAGCAAGCGCCCGGCAGCAATTGCCGGGCGTAGCTTTTTTTGGCGCCCACCGCGACCGCCAAGGCCGGCGTCTGGCGCGGCGGGGTCTGATAGCCCCGCGGCCCCTAGCCAGGATTGGCCACGCGCGGCAGCGCGGCTGTCGCGATGGTTTCAATCACGCGTGACTGCAGCGAAATCGCCCGTTCCAGCAGCTTACGCTTCTCGCTTCCCAAATCTTCCAATTGATGGGTCAGCATCTGTGCTTCTTCACGCATCGCGCCATCAGGGCGGGCACCGTGCTTGGCCTGTGCGGCATAGGCCTGGGCGAAGGCATCGGTCGCCGCGATCTTGCGCTCCGCAAGCTTGGCAGCGCGCGAAAGATCAAGCTTCGCCAGCGCTTCATTTTCCGCACGCAGGGCATCAGCCAGCCTTTTGCCAGCGATCAACAACGCATCCAACATGGTTGGGCCTCTCCCATATTGGGCTTCAGAGCTCCGTTTTGGCGGAGCAAGTCGCGATAGACAGAATCGGCAATGCCAACACCGCCGGCCCGCACGGCCGATGCCGCGAAGGCCTCAACCAGCATCGGGCGCCATTGCGCCTCGGCCGCGCCGCCTCCGAAGGAGGATTTGGACATGTCCACGGTGGCGAAGATCGGTTGCAGCAAAAATCCCAAAGCCTAGGCTTCGAAATCCTTTGCGGATTTGCGCATGGCAGCTTCAGACAAGCCGCCTGCCTTAGGCGGGCGCACAGCGCGCTTCTGCGGGGCGACAAGATTGGTGGCATCCATCATCAACGAAGCTTCAGATCAGCCTGGAAGGCGCCGGCGGCCTTGATGGCTTGCAGGATGGAAATCAGCTCGTGCGGACCAACACCCAGGCTGTTCAGACTACGTACCAATTCCTGTAGCGTAACATTTTGCGTTAGAATGCCTGGCCGGCGATCTGATTGGTCTTCAATTTCAATGCCGGTGCGCGGTACGACCTGGGTCTTCCCTTGCGCAAAGGCATTGGGCTGGCTTAAAGGCGGGGTTTCGGTTGCAGGACTGGTTAAATTGCTCTGCGCAATGGCCACGGTGGAAACCCGCACCGCATCGCCCATCACAATCGTCCCCGTCGCTTCATCAATCACCACGCGGGCGATCTGGTCGGGTTCAATCCGCAGTCTTTCGATATGTGTCAGAAACGATACCGGATCGCGGCCATTGAGTACAACGGAGACGGTGCGCGGATCGGTTGCGGTCACGACTTTCCACCGCGCCGAATTATTGATGGCGGTGGCGATGCGCCGCGCTGTGGTCAAATCAGGATTGCGCAGCGAAAGCCGCACGCGGTCCCGATTGGCCAGCGTGAAGGACACCTCGCGTTCCACAATCGCGCCATTGGAAACACGCCCGGCGGTCGGTATACCGCACATGACGGAATCAGTATCACCACGCGCCGCAATCGCGCCAGTTGCCAAGGCGCCCGGCGCAACAGTGTAAACCGCACCATCAGCGCCAGGCAAAGGGGTCACCAACAAGGTGCCACCGGTCAGGTTTGTCCCATCACCCAGAGCAGAAACCCCCACATCAATCCGGCTGCCGGGCTTGGCGAAGGCGGGCAAATTCGCCGTCACCACCACGGCGGCGATATTCTTGGTATCCAATTGGCGTTCGAAATCGCGCGTATTGAGGCCGAGGCGTTCCAACATTCCGACCAGGGATTGGCGGGTAAAGACCGCGCTTCTCAGGCGATCCCCGGTGCCATTCAGGCCAATGACCAAGCCGTAACCGACCAATTGGTTGTAGCGCACACCCTCCATATCCACTATATCCTTGATGCCGATTTGGGCTGCGGCGGGCGGCGCAAAAAACACGCCGCCAAAACCATGGCGGTAAGGATTTTTGCGAGCGCTTGCGCTACACGAGTCAAATTCTGTCTTCGGTATCCGCCCCGATCGCGGGCGGCGGTCTACTGGTTTTAGGGCAAGGCCCGTGCCAGGTTTTCGCGGCGTCTTCGCCGAGTCGCCGCGGCAAAACCTGCCGGGTCCCGGCTGAGCCTGCCGGGACAGGGCGGGAGAAGGAGGTCAGATAGTCGTTATTCGGGGCGTGACGGGCGGCGCCAATGCGCCGGGGACGCGGTCAACGCGTGGCACCTCGGGCGGCTTTCGTGTGGGGGGCGGGGCCGAAGAATCGCGCGGAGCCAATGCCAGTACCTGCGTTTCGGCGGCAACCGCCCTTGGGCTTCTGGCCGTTCAAGAATCGGCCCCGGCCGAGGAGCGGAATGCCCGCGCCTTTCACCGCGGAGAGGATATGCTGCGCGAATTGAATGCACTGCAATTGTAATCGCTGGAAGTCCGCGCCGGTCCCGCCCGATCGCAGGAATTGGCCCGGCTGACCGAGGGCATAAAGCCCGCCGATCCGGGCCTGGCTGAGGCGGTTGAGGCCATCGCACTGAGGGCCAGGTTGGGATTGGCCCGGCGCGGCATTGAAAGCTGAAATCGACTTTTTTCAGGCATTTGTCACACTTCGCCCCTTGGCGCCCTGTGACAACACGGTGTAGAAGCTTTTTTAAGTGCCCGAGGCAGGTTTCAGCAAGGCACCAACTTGGGGCAAGTGCAAGGCGGAGGAAGAAAATAATATGTTAGTCACATTGCCGCCCGATTACCGTCCCTCGGATGCCGAGGGGTTCATGAATGCGCTGCAAGTTGCGTATTTCAGACAAAAACTTTTGAGATGGCGCCAGGATTTGGTGCGCGAAGCCGGTGAGACACTCTCCTCCCTTTCGGAAGGTGGCATAGCGGAGGCTGACATCGCGGATCGCGCGTCTGTCGAAACCGACCGCGCGCTTGAGTTGCGCACTAGGGACCGAGCACGGAAGCTGATCAACAAGATTGACCAGGCCTTGGACCGGATTGAATACGGCACCTATGGCTATTGCGAAGAAAGCGGGGAGCCGATTTCGCTTCGCCGGCTGGAAGCGCGGCCCATCGCCACCATGACGATCGAGGCGCAGGAACGCCATGAACGCATGGAGCGGGTGCATCGGGACGATTAAAGGCTGGGGCATAACGCCCCCCTCGAATTACAAAAACCCCACCGGATCCACATCCACCTGTACCCGCACATTGCCGGGCACATCCACCTTCGCCAGCCATTCGTCTAAAAGCCGCTGCACGCCAATGTCGCGCCGCGCCTTGAGCAATAGCCGACGCCGATGTCGCCCCCGCAATAAGGCAAGCGGCGCGGGCGCGGGCCCCAGCACCTCCACCCACTGCCCTGCCGGTGCGGCGCGACCCAAATCCCGCGCGACGCGATCTGCTGCCTTTTCATCGGGGGAACTTACGATCAAGGCCGCCAGGCGGCCAAAGGGCGGCCAGGAGCCAGGCCGCCGCGCCTCGGCCTCGGCGGCCATGAAGGCTTCATATTCGCCGGAAACCAAAGCCTGCATCACCGGATGATCCGGCGAGAAGCTTTGCAGCAAAACGCGCCCCGGATGTTCCGCCCGCCCGGCACGGCCCGCCACCTGATGGAGAAGCTGCACGGTGCGCTCCGCCGCGCGCAAATCGCCCCCGGCGAGACCAAGATCAGCATCTACCACGCCAACCAGCGTGAGATAGGGAAAATGCCAGCCCTTGGCGACAATCTGCGTGCCAATGATCAGATCCACCTCGCGCTTTTCAATCGCCTCTGCCGCAGCCGCCGCTGCTGCCGGGCCGGGCAGCGTGTCGGATGCCATTACCAGGCGCCGCGCCTCCGGGAATAGCGTTGCAGCTTCTTCCAAAACGCGCTCCACGCCGGGACCAATCGGCACCGTGCTATGCGGCGCGGCACAGCTTGGGCAATGGCTTGGCGGCGCTTCCACATGGCCGCAATGGTGGCATTGCAGCCGTCGCGCGGCTCGGTGTTCTACCAGCCAGGCGGTGCAATTAGGGCAGCGCAGCCGATGGCCACAGGCGCGACAGAGCGTCAGCGGCGCATAGCCGCGCCGGTTCAAGAATAGCATGGCCTGTTCGCCGCGCTTGAGGGTCTCGCCCACCGCCGCGACCAAAGCAGGGCTCAGGAAGCGCCCGCGTGGCGGGGTTTCGCGCCTGAGGTCTATTAGGCCAATTTCCGGCATAACCGCGCCGCCATGGCGCGCGGCCAGATGGCATTCACCGTAACGCCCGGCGCGCGCATTGGTCAGCGTTTCAAGCGAGGGTGTCGCACTTACGAGCACACAAGCCGCATCAGACAGGCGCGCCCGCACCACCGCCATATCGCGCGCGTGATAGATGACACCATCTTCCTGCTTGAAGGCGGTTTCGTGTTCCTCATCCACCACGATCAAGCCGAGATCGGGAAAGGGCAGAAACAGCGCCGAACGCGCCCCCACCAGCACGGGGGCGCGGCCTTCCGCCACCGCGCGCCAGGTGATGCGCCGGGTGCGCGGCGAAAGTTCTGAATGCCACAGCGCCGGGTCGGTGCTGAAGCGCGCCCGGAAACGGTCCAGCCATTGCGCGGAAAGTGCTATTTCCGGCAGCAGCACCAAAGCCTGCCGCCCGGCCTGCAGCGCGGCGGCGATGGCTTCGAAATAGACCTCGGTCTTGCCGGAACCGGTCACGCCGGAAAGCAGCGTGGTGCTGTAGGCCTCCCGTGCCACAGCCGAACGCAACAATGCCGCTGCCTCGGCCTGGTCGGGATCCAGCACGGGGCCGGGGCGGGCAAGATCAGGCGGGCGGAAATCCTCAAGCGGCGGCAGCAGGCCAGGGACCAGCAAGCCCGCATCGGCCATGCCGCGCAGCACGGCGTGTGCAACGGCCGCTTCGCGGGCCAAATCATCCGACGCGCGCACCTCATGCGCTGGCAAGGCGGCCAGCACGCGCTGGCGTGCAGGTGTCAGGCGCGCGGCTTCCGGCAGCGGATCGGCGCGGCACCAGCCGGCGCGGTGGTGCGGCGCTTCCAGAGCGGCAGGCACGCTCATCGCCATGCGCAGCACCGCGCCGCGCGGCGAAAGCGTATAGGCCGCGACCCAATCAACGAAGCGGCGCAGCTTTTCCGGCATGGGTGGCGCTTCCAGCATGGCAGCGATGGGGCGCAGCCGATGCTCCGGCAGCTGCGACTCGGATGCCTCATCCCAGACCACGCCAATCACCTGCCGCCCACCCAGCGGCACGGCAACGAAACTGCCGGGCGGCGGCACATCCTCAAACGCCCGGTAATCATAGGCATCGGCCAGAGGCAGCGGCAGCAGCACCCGCAAGCGCCTGACGGGGCTTGAAGAAATTGTCTCAGGCAAAAGGGACTGCTTTCGCGAAGGGGCCGGCATGGGCTATGATCTACGACATTCGAGGTGGAAAGGCATGCGCTTGGGAAAGACCAGCGCCTTTGCCCACCCAAGCTTTTTCTTTCGCCACGCAGGATTGGAATTCATGAAATTCTTTGTTGATACTGCCGAAGTCGCTGAAATCCGTGCGCTGGCCGAATTGTGCATGGTGGATGGGGTCACGACCAACCCCTCACTCATCGCCAAATCCGGCCGCGACATGAAGCAGGTGATTGCGGAAATCTGCGCCATCACGCCGGGCCCGGTCAGCGCCGAGGTCACCGCGACAGACGCTACCGGCATGCTAGCCGAAGGGCGCTTTTTGCGCGCCATTGCGCCCAATGTCGCGGTCAAGGTGCCGCTCACGGAAGCCGGGCTGATCGCCTGCCGCACACTGGCGGCTGAGGGCGCCCTGGTGAATGTCACGCTCTGCTTTTCTGCCGCCCAGGCGCTGCTGGCGGCCAAGGCAGGTGCCGCCTTCATCTCCCCCTTTGTCGGGCGGCTTGATGATATCGCGACCGATGGCATGCGGCTGATTGCGGACATTGTGCAGATATACCGCAATTACCCCACCCTTCGTACCGAGGTTCTGGTCGCTTCCATCCGCCATCCGATTCATCTGGTGGAAAGTGCCAAGCTGGGCGCCCATGTCGCGACCCTGCCGCCCGCCGTGATCCGCCAATTGCTGAAGCATCCTTTGACCGACAAGGGGCTGGAAGCGTTTCTGGCTGATTGGAAAAAGACCGGACAAAGCATCCTGTGAGCGACCCTTCCTCAGACGGGAAGGCCCCGAACGGGCCCTCGGCTGAGGAGGTGGAAG
This sequence comes from Alphaproteobacteria bacterium, assembly GCA_016869715.1. Taxonomy (GTDB): domain Bacteria; phylum Pseudomonadota; class Alphaproteobacteria; order Acetobacterales; family Acetobacteraceae; genus Neoroseomonas. Next base: position 54,497 of record VGDM01000002.1, on the reverse strand, counting down.
CATTCCTGCGCGCCCATTCGGGGTTTCTGGCAGAAAGGCCAGAACTTTACCGCGCGCTGGCGCCGCCACGGCGCGTGCATGGTGATGGGCTGACGGATCACATGGCGGCGATGCTGGCCGCAGAACGCGAACGCGCGAATGCGCTGGATGCGGAATTGCGCACGGCCTTGGATGCGGAACGCGCGGGGCTTGGCCTGGTGTCGCGTGTGCGCTTGGCGGTGCTGGCGCTGATGCGGTCAGACAATGCGCCTGAGACGGTGGCGCAGGAATGGCCCAATCTGCTGGGGCTTGAAAGCTGCACGCTTTGTGTGGAACCGCCGGATAATCCCGGCCAGCTTTGGATGCGCCCGGAACAGCGCCCCTTGACGCGCGGCATGGTGGAAAAATTGCTCGGGCGTGGGCGCGATGTGCTGGTGCGCGACAAGCCCGAAGATGCCGATACGCTCCACGGCGAAGCGGGCGGGTTGATTGCGCGCGATGCGTTGGTGCGCGTGGTGGTGGCGCAGCAGCCCTTGATGCTGCTGGCGCTGGGCGCGCGGGATGCGCATGCGCTGCCGGCGCGCCATGGCACGGAACCCTTGGTGTTTCTAGGCCGCGCCGTGGCGGCGGCGATAGCGCGTTGATATGGGGGGTTCTGAGGCCGCTGCCACCTGGCTTAGCTGGTTCGCCCGTGAACGCCGCGCGAGTGCACATAGCGTCGAAGCCTATGGCCGCGATGTAGCGCAATTCCTTGCCTTCCTGACCGGGCATTTGGGCGCGGAGCCTGACCTGGCTGCGCTTGGCGTGCTGCGGCCCGCTGATTTGCGCGCCTTTCTATCTGCCCGCGCAATGGAAGGTGACAGCGCCGCAACCCGCGCCCGAAAGCTTGCCGCCATTCGCGGGTTTTTGCGTTATTTGCAACGCCATCAGGGCATGGCGCCGGTGGCGCTCGCGGGGCTGCGCGCGCCGCGTGCCAAGCAGCCCTTGCCGCGCGCCTTGAGTGAAAAGGAAGCGCGCGCCGCCGCCGAAGATGTCGCTGATGTTTATGCGCTGGGCCGGCATGAAAACCCGCGCCTGCAAGCCGCCCGCGACCGCGCCTTGTTCACGCTGCTTTATGGCGCGGGGTTAAGACTTGGCGAGGTATTGGCGCTCAATCTTGGGGATGCGCCGCAACCGGGATCAGACGCAGCGCTCAAGGTTCTCGGTAAGGGCAATAAGGAAAGGCTGGTGCCGATCCTGCCGGTGATCCGCGATGCCATGGCGGCATATCTGGCGGAACGCGGCGTGGGTACTGTGGATGAGCCGCTATTCATCGGCGCGCGCGGGGCGCGGCTTGATCCGGCGGTGGCACAAAAAAGGCTGCGTGATTTCCGTAAGCTCGCCGGGCTGCCGGAACATGCAAGCCCACATGCGCTCCGCCATTCCTTCGCCACGCATTTGCTGGGCGGCGGGGCTGATTTGCGCGCGATTCAGGAATTGCTCGGCCATGCCAGCCTTTCGACCACGCAGCGCTACACGGCGGTGGATGCGGCGGCGCTGCTGGAGACCTGGCGTAAGGCGCATCCGCGGGCGGATTGACGAGCAAGAGCGATAAGGCTTGGGTCAAACAATATTTGCAATCACGGGAGAACCGCCATGAGCATTCGCATTGGTATCGCCGGCATGGCCGGGCGCATGGGCCGGTTGTTGATTGAAGAGGTCGCCGCCGCCGGCGCGGTATGTGTGGGCGGCACCTTGCGCGCGGGCGGCAAGCCTGCCCCTGCCGGCTTGCAAAGCTTTCCCGATATTGCGGCACTTTTCGCGGTTTCCGATGTGGTGATTGATTTCACCCATGCCGAGTCCGCGACCGCCCATGCTGCTGCCGCCGCTTCCTGCGGCAAGGGTTTTATTCTCGGCAGTTCCGGTCTTTCAGCGGCAGCGGAGGCAGCCGTGGCTGAAGCCGGCAAGCGCGCGCCGATTGTCTATGCCGCGAATTTCGCGTCCGGCGTCAATCTGTTCCTCGCCATCGCTGAACGCATGGCCGCCGCCCTGCCTGGCGCGCAGTATGATGCCGAGATTGTCGAGATACATCACCGCCAAAAGGTGGATGCGCCATCCGGCACCGCAGTGGCTTTGGGCCGTGCGGTGGCCGCCGGGCGCAGCACCACCATGGAAGAAGCGGGCATTGAACGCGGGCGCGATGGCCATTGCGGCCCGCGTGGTACCGGCACCATCGGCTTCTCGGCCATGCGCGGCGGGCAGGTCGTGGGTGAACACACGCTGCTTTTCGCCGCCGCTTCAGAACATATCAGCCTGACACACAGAAGTTTCGATCGCCGTGTTTATGCCACTGGGGCGGTGCGCGCAGCACTTTGGGTGCATGGGCGCGCGCCCGCGCTTTACGGCATGAAGCATGTGCTTGGGATCTGACTTCATTTAATCGTATTTTCGGAGTCGCCAAGTGATTTCACTTGGCTTGAAAATACTCATCTTTGCCAATCGAAAGGCGCCGCGCGCGGCAGGCCGAGATTTTCCCGTAACGTCGTGCCCGCGAATTCCTTGCGAAAGACACCACGGCGCTGCAATTCTGGCACGACGAAGCGCACAAATTCCTCATAAGTGCCGGGCATGTGCGTGGCGCCCAGCACAAAGCCATCGCAGGCGCCCCCTTCCACCCAGGCCTGCATTTCATCCGCCACACGCTTGGGTGTGCCGCAAAATACGGGGAATTCGCGGATGGTGCCGCGCCCGGTGATGTCAACAAAGTCGCGCAAGGTCGGGTTGCGTCTGCCGCTGGCCGCCACCACGCGATCTCGCAGCGCTTGCAGCCCCTTGATGCCGGCCAATTCATCATCGGTGAAGGCGTCATCCAAGCCTTTTGACGCGAAATCATAATTCAACGCCTCAGACAGCAGCGAAAGCCCATCAAGCGGCTTGGCCAGGCCATCAATCAGTGCACGCTTTTCCTGCGCTGCCGCTTCGGTCTCACCCACAATGCAATAAACGGCGGGGCAGATGCATACCGTGGCAGGGTCTCGGCCGGATGCCGCGACCTGCTCCTTGAAACCGCTATAGCCGAGCTTGGCGACTTGCATATTCGGATAGATTACGAAAACCAAATCACCCCAGCGCGCCGCAAAATTCTTACCGCGACCGCTTTGGCCGGCCTGGATCAGAACGGGCCGACCCTGTGGCGTACGCGGCACGGTGAAGGGACCACGGCTTTTGAACCATTGGCCTTTGTGATCCAGGCGGCGCACCTTGGCGGCATCGGCGAAGACGCCGCTCTCGCGGTCCTGGATGATGGCGTCATCGCCCCAGGAATCCCAATGCGACAGCACAATTTCCATGAACTCATCAGCACGATCATAGCGCAGATCATGTTCCAGATGATCATCCGCACCCATGTTATGCGCTTCACTGTCATTCAGTGACGTCACCACATTCCAGGCAGCACGCCCACCCAGCATGTGATCAAGCGTCGCGAAAACCCGCGCCACATGGAAGGGTTCGTAATAGGTAGTGGAATAGGTCCCGCCGAGGCCAAGCTTTGACGTGGCAAGCCCCATCGCTGTCAGGATCGAAATCAGATCAAGCTTGACCACGCGAATGCCATTCCGCACCGCTTCCGCATGGTCATGGCCAAGAATATCGGGCATGGCGAGGCGGTCATCGAAAAACGCCATATGAAGGCAGCCGGCTTCAAGCGTGCGGGCGATGCGCTGGTAATATTCAGGCCGCAGATAATCCTGCATCGTCGCAGGATGGCGCCAGGACCCCACATAGTTTGAACAATTCTGCGCCTGCAGAAAGGCAACCAGCGTCATTTGCTTCATCGGCGTATTCCTTTTCCCGTGCTGCAGCATCGCGCGCCGGGGTGGGCGCGGCAATCCATTCAAGCCGGGCTGATGGGCAGGCGCGCCAGGTGGCTTTCCATGAGCGCGCGCGCGGAAAGCCCAAATAGCCGGATACGGCGCGTTTCCGACATGACCAGCAAACCAACCGCAAGCGCGAAGGCTTCTGTCGCCGCTTCCTGTCCGCGAGGCACGCGCATGGGCGCCAATGCTGCCAGCAGCGCGGCGTTCAAGCCGGGATCAAGCTGCTGCCCCAGCCCGCGCGGCGCCAGCCCGCCGCCGCCCAGGTAAAACCCCAGCGCCAATTCCTGCGGATGCGCAGCATAGAAATCAAACAAGGCGAGTGCCGCACCGCGAAACCCAGCCTGCGCCGCGCCTGCCGCAACCGCTGCCTTCAGGCGCACCAGGCTATCGCGCAGCACTTCGGCATAAATCGCTTCACGCGAAGGAAAATGGAAATAGAGCGCCGCCGGCGTATAGCCCGCGCGCGCGGCGATGGCGCGCAGGCTGGCACCCTCAAGCCCTGCTTCGGCGAAAAGCGCCTTGGCGGCGGCAAGAATATGGTCGCGCTTGGCGGCTTTTTTGTCTGGGCGAGTCATTGACTGCACATTTCTAACAGTGTTAGATTAATTCGTCAATTGAGTTTGGGAAGCCCTGCCATGCTAATGACTGCCGCTGATTATCGGGATTCGCTCCGGGCGCTGAAGCCGCGTGTTTTTGTGAATGGACGCCAGGTGGCGAGTGTCGCAGATGAACCCCTGCTCGCAGCCGGCATCAATGCGATTGGTGTGACGTATGATTTCGCCCACCGCACAGAATATGCCGGGCTGATGACGGCGACGCAGGAAGCGAGCGGGCGGCTTGCCAATCGCATGCTGCATGTGAATGGCAGCCGGGATGATCTGCTGGCCAAGTTGGAAGCGGTGCGTCTGGTCTGCCGTGAATCCGGCTGCGCGCAACGCTATCTGGCGCATGATGCGCTGAATGCGCTGCACCAGGGCACCAAGCTTGCCGATGCTGTGCATGGCGGGGAACGCCATCAGCGCTTCCTGGCCTATCTGGATGATGTGCAGGCGCGGGACCTGACGCTTGGTATCGCGATGACGGATGCCAAGGGTGATCGTTCCGCGCGCCCGGGCCAGCAGGCCAATCGCGATGTGCATGTGCATATCAAGGAACGCCGCGCGGATGGCATCATCATTCGCGGCACCAAGGCGATTGTGACCGGCGCGCCTTATGTTCATGAATTCCTGGTCATGGCCTGCCGCACCATGACCGCCGAGGACGCCGATTTCGCGCTGCATTGCGCCGTGCCCGCTGATGCGCCCGGCGTGATGATTGTCGCGCGCCCCGCCGGGCGCCCTGGCGAAGCCGCCGCGAAATTCAGCGCCAAATACGGCCAAGCCACCGGCGTTGTGGTGTTTGATGATGTTTTTGTGCCCTGGGACCGCGTCTTCATGGCGGGTGAGCATGTGCAAGCCGGCTACACCACCACAAGCTATGCCACGCATCATCGCCATTCCTGCATTGCCGCGCGGGCTGGCTTTGGTGATTTGCTGATCGGTGCAGGGGCTTTAATGATTGAAGCGAACGGCCTGGACACCGACCGCCATGGCCATATCCGTGACGCCATGGTGGATCTGATCAAGATTGTGGAAGGCTTCTTCGCCTGTGGTGTTGCTGCCAGTGTCTATGGCACGCGCGCCAAATCAGGCGCCATGATGCCAGATTCTGTCTTCAGCAATATCGGTAAATTGCTGCTGGCTACACAGATTTATGACATGCATCGGCTTGCGCATTATGTCTCGGGCGGTTTGATCGTGGCACTGCCTGGCCCGGATGAGGATCATAATCCGGAAACCGCCGCATCCCTTGCCGCCGTACTGGCGGGGCGCGCGGATGTGCCGGCTGAAAAGCGCCTGGAAGTCGCGCGCTTCATGGAAGATTTGACCGCATCCAACCAGGGCGGCTGGTATTCGGTGATATCGCTCCATGGTGGCGGTAGCCCCGAGGCGATGAAGCGCGAGATTTGGCGCAATTACCCGGTTGAGGAGCGCTCAGCGCTTGTTGAACGCCTGCTGGATCGCGGCATTCTGGATGAGGGCAAGCGCGTCTCAAAACAGCCCGGCCGTTGCTGCGATACGGGGTGTGAGGCACCGCGCGCGCCAGCACTGCCGGAAGGCAGCTTCATGGGCCGCGCGGCGGAGTAATTTTTTGGTTGCATTTTCCGAGCCGCCAAGTGCTTCCACTTGGCTTGAAAATGTTCCTACCCCGCAGCGCGACGCAGAAAACCTTGATCTGCGGCGCGCTGCCAGCGTGCCTCATCTTCTTTGATCAGGGCGCGCACTGCCGCAAGATCGAGCGGCGCGGGGTCGACCGCCAGATTGCGTAGTCGCGCCTGGACAGCTTCAATATCCTGCGCGGCGCGGGCTTCGGCATTGATCCTTTGCAGCACGTCTTCGGGCGTGCGCGCCGGCGCCCAAATGGCGAACCAGCCCTCATAGCTCGCGGCACCTAAACCGAAGCTCGCAAGGCTTGGCACTTGCGGCAAATGCACGGATGGGCGCGGCGAAGTCACCGCAATGATGCGCACGCGATCACTTTGCATCAGCGGCAAGGCAGTGGCAGTGCTGACCCAGGCGAGTGGCAAATGCCCGCCCATCAGATCACGCGTGGAGGCACCGCCACCGGAATAGCGAATTTCATTCAATTCAATGCCCGCCGTGCGGGTGAATTGCGCGGCCACCACGGCGGAAGCAACATCAGCGGTCGCATGTGCAATCGCACCGGGCCTTGCCTTGGCGGCAGCGATCAGGCCGGGAATATCGCGAAACGGCGCTTCGCTGCTTGCCAGCAGAACAAAGGCGTAAAGGGCCGAGACAGCCACAGGCGTCAAATCGCCAGTTGGGTCATAGGGCAGATCAGGCTTGGTGTGGCGCAGGATCAGATGCGTTGGGTTCAGCGAAATCAGCGTATGCCCATCTGGCGCGCTGCGCGCCACGGCTTCCGTGCCAATCGCACCATCAGCACCGGGGCGATTTTCCACCACCACAGGGCGATTGAGCCTGGTGCCGATAGTTTCCATCACCGCACGCGCGGTCAGATCAGTTCCGCCCCCGGCAGCGAAGGGCACAATCACACGTACCGGGCGTTGCGGCCAGGTGCCTTGCGCTTGCGCAAAGCCTGGCAGGATGAAGGGCGCGGCGAGCATGGCGCGGCGTTGGATCATGTGGCGTTTCCTTATGCTTCGGTCTTGCAAGACCATCTTGACCGGGGGAAATCTTCCACCGCAAAATGCCCCAACACAAGGGGAAATCCGCCATGAATGACACTGCCTCACAGCGCGTTCAGCCACTTGATGGTGTTCGCGTGATTGATGTTTCAAGCTTTCTGGCGGGGCCTTTTTGTTCCACGCAGCTTGCCGAATTCGGCGCCGAGGTCATCAAGCTTGAATTGCCGATTGTGGGCGACCCCTTGCGCAAATTCGGCTCGGTCACGGAATGCGGTGAGACGCTGCCTTGGCTTTCCGAATGCCGGAACAAGAAATCCGCAACACTCGATTTGCGCAAGCCTGAAGGTGCTGCGCTGCTGAAGCGCATGTGCGCGGAGGCCGATATCCTGGTTGAGAATTTTCAGCCCGGCACCATGGAAAAATGGGGCCTCGGCTGGGATGTGATGCAGGAAGTCAATCCGCGCCTGATCATGATACGTATTTCAGGCTATGGGCAAACCGGACCCTATAGCGGGCGGCCTGGCTTTGGGCGCATTGGCAATGCCTTTGGTGGGCTTTCCTATCTTGCGGGCTATCCGGATCGCCCGCCCGTCACGCCCGGTTCGGCGACCATTCCGGATTATCTGGCCGGCATGTATGGCGCGATGGGTGCCTTGCTGGCCATGGAAGCGCGGCGCAAAACCGGCAAGGGGCAGATGGTGGATATTGGCCTTTATGAGCCGATCTTCCGCATTCTTGATGAATTGGCCCCATCCTATCAGTTGAATGGCTATATCCGCGAACGCATGGGGCCGGGCACGGTGAATGTTGTGCCGCATAGCCATTACCCCACCAAGGATGGCCGCTGGATCGCGATTGCCTGCACGTCGGACAAGATTTTCGCGCGGCTTGCAGAAGCGATGGGCGTGCCGGAATTCGCAGAAGACGGCAAATGGGGCAAGATCCGCCAACGCGAAGCCGCGCGCGCGGAAGTGGATGCCTATGTCGGCAATTGGACCAGCCAATTCACGCGCGATGAATTGCTTGCCTTGTGCGAAAAGGCGCAGGTTCCTTGCGGTCCGGTCTATGCGATTGATGAGATTTTCAAGGACCCCCAATATAAGGCGCGCGACAATATCCTGATGATGAAGGACCCGCGCGTTGGCGAATTGGCAATCCCCAATCTGGTGCCACGGTTGTCAGACACGCCGGGCGAAGTGCGCTGGCTTGGCCCCAGCATGGGCGAACATAATAATGAGGTTTATCGCCAATGGCTCGGCCTTGCCGATGCGGAAATTGATCGCCTGACCAAAGCGCAAGTCATCTGAGGCAGGCAGCGCATCATGCCTTCCTGGCGCATGCGTCGTTCGGTGATGATCACGCCAGGGCATCGGCCAGAACGGCTTGCCAAGGCGGTGGGGCTTGCCGCGGATAGCCTGATTTTTGATTTGGAAGATGCCGTACCGCCGGCGCGCAAGGCAGAAGCGCGCGCGGTAGTGGCGCGCGCCGTCACTGAACTTTCCTTTGGCCGACGTGAGAAAGCGGTGCGGCTGAATGCCATTGGCTCGGCAGATTTCAGAGCCGATATGGCAGCGCTGCCCTGGGCGCAGCTTGATGCGGTGATGCTGCCAAAGGTGGAGCATGCGGAGGATTTGCAGAAGCTTGCTGCTGCCTTGGACGCCGCCGCGCCTGGGCGGGATATTGCCGTGATTGCCACGCTTGAAACGCCACGCGGCATTTTGAATGCGCTGCAAATCGCCGATGCATCGCCGCGTCTGGCCGCGTTTTTTCTTGGGCCTGGCGATTACACCATGCGAACAGGCGGGCGCATCACGCCGCGTGTTCTGGAATTTCCGCGCCAAATGCTGGTGGCAGCTGCGGGCGCCGTGGGCGCGCAGGCTTTGGATGCGCCTTATCTTGCTGATCTGCGCGATGTTTCCGCCACGCGGCAGGATGCCGAAGCGGCGCGCGACTTGGGCTTCAGCGGCAAGGTGGTGTTTCACCCGGACCAGATCGCCCCGGTGAATGACGCCTTCACCCCAAGCGCCGATGAGGTTGCGCAAGCCAGGCGCTATATCGCGGCTTTTCAGGAGGCATCGGCGAAGGGCGAAAACCTCGCCTATATTGATGGCACCTTCATCGCCATGGATCTGGTGCCCAATATGGAACGCATTGTCGCCTTGGCGGAAGCCGCATCAAACGCGGCCTCCGCATAGGCGCCTTAGGAAGCGAGATACCCGCCATCCACATGCATTTCTGATCCGGTCATATAGGATGATTCATCCGATGCCAGGAACAGGATGGCGTAAGCCACTTCATCCACCTCACCGGTGCGGCCCATGGGCACATGGCCCAGCATTTTCGCACGAAACACGGGATCGGCCGTCGCGCCACTGGTGCGCATGGGTGGCATGAGGCCGGGATGCACCGTGTTCAGGCGAATACCGGAAGCGCCTTCCTGCACGGCGATGGATTTCGTCAGCAAGCGCACTGCTGCCTTTGAGGCATTATAGGCGCAGTGAATGCGATCCTGCCCAACCACGCCCGAGATCGAGGATAGGTTGATGATGGACCCGCCACCTGATTGCCGCATGGCGGCAACACCATGCTTCACGCCAAGAAATACGCCGCGCGCATTCACCGCCATGATGCGATCCCACAGCGTCGTGTCGTAAAGATTATTGGTATTGCTGCCGGATATGCCGGCATTATTCACCAATACATCAAGCCTGCCATGCGCAGCCAGCACGGCGGCAATGGCGGCTTCCCATTGCGCTTCATCGGCCACATCAAGGTTGATGTAGCTGGCGGAACCGCCGGCCTTGGTGATCTCGGCCACAACGGCGCGGCCTTCGGCTTCCATCATATCGGCCACCACCACCTTGGCACCTTCGCGCGCCACTAATCGCGCGGTCGCAGCGCCCATGCCGGATGCAGCACCCGTGATCAGGGCCACCTTGTTTGCTACGCGCATGATGTTTCCTCCTGTTCCTTGCAGATAAGGAAGCCTTGCAAGCCTTACGCATTACCGCAAGTCAGCCATACGTCATGGAGGATTCCGCACCCCGGCTCATGTCACGCGGGATGGGCTGGCCAGTCATGGTCAGCGCCAAAGCCTCAGCCACGCGAATGCCATCCACGCCGGCACTCAGGATGCCGCCGGCATAGCCAGCGCCCTCCCCCGCCGGGAAAAGCCCTGCCGTATTCACGCTTTGAAAGTCAAATCCGCGCGGGAGGCGAATGGGGCTGCTGGTGCGGGTTTCAACGCCGGTCATCACCGCGTCAGGCCGTGCGAAGCCAGGCAATTGCTGATCGAAGGCGAGCAGCGCTTCACGCATCGCGGCCACCGCAAAATCCGGCAGGCAGAGCGAAAGGTCGGTTGGCGTGACACCAGGCTTATAGCTTGGCAGCACATCACCCAGCGTTGTGCTTGGGCGCCCCGCCAGGAAATCACCCACAAGCTGCGCGGGCGCGCGGTAATCGTCGCCACCCGCCGCAAAAGCGGCACTTTCCCAATGCCGTTGATAGGCGATGCCAGCCAGCACACCACCCGGATAATCTTCTGGCGAAATGCCCACCACCATACCGGCATTGGCATTGCGTTCGGCGCGCGAATATTGGCTCATGCCATTAGTCACCACGCGCCCAGTCTCGCTGGTGGCGGCGACCACGGTCCCACCCGGGCACATGCAAAAACTATAGACTGTGCGGCCATTCTTGGCGTGATGCACCAGCTTGTAATCAGCAGCACCCAGCAGTGGATTACCGGTATTGGGGCCAAAGCGCGCGCGGTCAATCATGCCTTGCGGGTGTTCGATGCGCACGCCAATCGAAAAGGGCTTGGCCTGCATGGAAACACCGCGCGCGTGCAACATCGCAAAACTGTCCCGCGCGCTATGGCCAAGCGCCAGGATGGCGTGATCGGCTTCGATCAACTCGCCATCCGCCAGCAGCAGGCCACGCAGGCGGCGCGTGCCATCGGCTTCGGTTTCGATGATCAGATCATTCACCCGCGCACCGAAGCGGTATTCACCGCCCAGCGCTTCGATCTCCGCGCGGATATGTTCCACCATGGAAACCAGACGAAACGTCCCGATATGCGGCTTGGAGACATAGAGAATCTCCTCAGGCGCGCCGGCCTTCACGAATTCCGCCATTACCTTACGCCCATAATGGCGCGGGTCGCGGATCTGGCTATAGAGCTTGCCGTCGGAAAAGGTCCCTGCCCCGCCTTCGCCGAATTGCACATTGCTTTCTGGGTTGAGCACGCCGCGGCGCCACAGGCCCCAGGTATCCTTGGTGCGTTCGCGCACCAATTTGCCGCGTTCCAAAATCAGTGGGCGGAATCCCATCTGCGCCAACAAGAGCGCCGCCATAAAGCCGCAAGGCCCGGTACCCACCACAACGGGCCGACGCATCTCCCCCGGCGCACGAGCGACGAGGCGATAGGCCGTATCCGGCGCGCGCATGATGCGCTGATCCCCCGCATGGCGCGATAGCACCTCAGCTTCATCCACCACGTCGCAATCCAGCGTATAGACAAGCATGATGGCCTGGGGCTTGCGTGCATCATAGCCGCGACGAAACACCTGCATCGCGCGCAGCGCCGCATCGGCAATACCTAGCCGCGCCAACACGGCAGCGCGCAAGGCATCTTCCGGGTGGTTCAGCGGCAAGCGCAATTCAGTCAGGCGGATCATCACGGTTCTATAGTCTGTCTTGCGCGCTGCTTGAAATCCTCCCCTGCATCGGTCAAGCATGGGGCATGGCTGATATTCTTTGCCTTGGCGAACCCATGCTGGAATTCAACGCCCAAAAGCCGGGCGCAGATGGTAGGCGCCTTTATTTGGAAGGCCATGGCGGAGATACCTCCAACGCCGCCATCGCCGCCGCGCGTGCTGGGGCTTCGGTTGGGATGCTCACCGCGCTTGGCCAGGATGGGCCCGGCGAAAGCTTCATGCAGCTTTGGGCGCAAGAGGGCGTTGATACCGCACATGTCATCCGCAACCCTGCTGCGCCGACGGGGATTTACTTCGTGACACATGATGCGTGCGGCCATCATTTCAGCTTTTATCGGACCTGCAGCGCAGCTTCGCTCTACCGCCCAGAAGATGTGCCGAAAGCCGCCATTCGCGGCGCGAAATACCTGCATCTGTCCGGCATTAGCCAGGCGATTTCGACCAGCGCCTGCGATGCTGCCTTCCACGCCATGGAAATCGCCCGCGGAGCCGGGGTACGGATTTCCTATGATACCAATCTGCGCCTCCGGCTTTGGCCCGCGTTACGCGCCGCTGCCGTGATCCATGCCGCGATGGCCGTGGCCGATATCGCGCTGCCGTCCTTGGAAGACGCAATTGCACTCACCGGCCTGCAAAAGCCAGATGAAATTTGCGATTTCTACCTGCGCCTCACCCCCCTGGTGGTGCTGAAATGCGGGGCTGAGGGTGCTATTCTCGCCACGCGCGAGGACCGCCACCGCATCCCGGCCCATCAGGTGGTGGCCGTGGATGCAACCGGTGCCGGGGATTGCTTTGCCGGCAATTTCCTCGCGCGCTTGCTGGCAGGCGATACGCCGTTGGATGCCGCGCGCTACGCCAATGCTGCCGCCGCACTTTCCACCACGGGCTATGGCGCGGTCGCGCCCCTGCCCTTGCCGGATGCAGTGCGCGGCTTGCTGCGCGGCGCGTGAATCACCCCCAAGCGCGATTATCACCGGGGCGCAGCCGCAGCCCTGGCCGCAGATTGGTGAAGGGCAAAATCGCCGGGTCCGCCACCACCGGGCCGGGCGCGGTCACCACAATCACCTCAGATGCAATCGGCTGGAAATGCGCGCGGAAATGCACGCTGGATTTCACGGCGATAATCGCCTGTTCCGCCGGCTCCACGCCGACCTGGCGGAACAATTCCTGATCATGGCCCTGCATCTTGCGGCTTACCACCACCACACGCACGCCAGGTGCGACACGGATCAGCGCGGAAGGCCCAAGATCGCCAGGATTGCCCTTGCCCATCGGCCCGCTCAGCGTAAAGCGCCCATCGGAGAGTTTTTCAACCACAGCTTCCACCCGCAACGGCACGCCATCGCTTTTGCCACCAAGATCGAGCGTGATCTGCGCGCCCTCCCCCGCTGCATGACAAGCCGCAGCGGCTTCGGCGTCATTCATCGGCGCCAGCACGGCACCTTGCGCATTTTGCCGGATCAATTCCGCGAGCAAACCGGTGGTGTCACCATGGCCGCCACCGCCCGGATTATCCTGCGTGTCGGCCAGCACCACCGGCCCCTTGCCGCCACCCGCCATGGCGCGTGCCACACCTTCTGCCGCGGTTGCGACACCAAGTGCGAATTCCGGTTCCTTGCTGGCAATGAAAGCAGCGAGCGCTTCCGCCGCCGCGCCGGCTTGATCGAGTGTATCGGCATAAGCCGCAATCGCCATGCCGCAGCCGGGGAAATCCGCATAGGGAAAGCCAAAGCAGAAGCCCAACTCCCAAACACCTGATGCGGCGCCCAGACGCGCGCGTTCAGCCATGACATCGGCCATGGGCGCCACCATGGTGCATTGGCCAGGCAAGGGCGTCCAGAAATCCAAATCGCGAAACAGCTTTGCTGGCTTGCGATTTTCCTTAATCATACGGAGCAATAGCCGCGTTGCCTGCGCGCCGGCCAGCTTCATATCCACATGCGGATAGGTGCGAAACGGCACCAGCACATCGGAAAGGGTGACCATCTCAGCGGTTTTATTCGCATGCGGATCAAGGCTGACCGCGATGGGCAAATCCGGCCCCACCACGGCACGCACGCGGCGCAGCACTTCGGCTTCCGCATCATCGAAACCAACCGCGACCATGGCGCCATGCAGATCAAGATAAACACCATTAATCGGGCCGGCTTCCAGCGCATCCGATAGGCTGCCGATCAGCAGGCCAGCGATGCGTTCGAAAGCTTCAGCCGTCACAGGTCCGGCAGGATTGGCAAAGCACCAGACCAAGGGGGCGAGTGCGACGCTCGCTTCTTCCGCCACCATGATGGCGCCGGCAATCGGCGCGCTGATTGGCCGCATGGCTTCAATCAATCCGGCGGGGCGTTGCAGCGGCGGAAAGCCGCCTGGCTTCACGAATTCCTGCCAGCCGGTCGGCAGCGGCGCGAAAGAATGGCTTTCATGCAAAAAGCCGCCAATGGCGATGCGGGTCATTTTACTTTTCCTTTGCAATATTGGCGGTGGCGAGCACCGCTTCAGCCAAGACGCGCAAGCCGGCTTCGGCCCAGGCGTGCGTGATGCTTTCCGCCTCATTATGGCTGATGCCGCCGTGGCAGGGGCAGAATATCATCGCCGCCGGCACACGCCGCGCGACATAAACCGCGTCATGCCCGATGCCGGTTGGCATATACATATGCGGCAGGCCAAGGCGCTTCGCTGCATCACGCACACGCCCGACCAGCGCAGTATCAAACGGCGTCAAAGGCGATTGCCAGAAATCCGTGATGGTGATCGTAACACCGCGCGCTGCCGCCAATGCCGCCGCCTTGGCGCGAATTTCCGCGCCCATGCGCGCGAGCAGCGCGGGATCACCATGGCGCGTATCAATGCTGAACCAGATGCGTGATGGCGCGATATTGCGGCTATCGGGATAGACCGTAAGGCGCCCAACTGTCGCGCGGCCAGGTTCACCGGATGGGCTGACAGCACGCAGCGCGATCTCCTCAATCGCTGCCATCAGCGGCGCCGACGCCATCATGGCATCGCGCCGCCCGGCCATGGGGGAACCGCCATGGGATTCAGCGCCTTCGATTGTGATCTCATACCAGGCTTGCGCCAGGGCATGCGTCACCACGCCAATATCCTTGCCGGCATTTTCCAGCAGCGCGCCCTGTTCGATATGCAATTCGAAATAGGCGGCAAGATCGGTCAGTGCTGCCGGATCGGCATCGCCACGCCAGCCGATGCGCGTGAGTTCCTCGCCAAATGCCTTGCCGTCAGTATCACGCAAGGCGAGCACATCCGCCTCAGCGAAAATCCCCATCGCCGCACCACTGCCCAACATGGGGGGCGAAAAACGCGCCCCTTCCTCATTGGTCCAATTGATCAGCACCAGCGGCGCTTCGGTTTCAATGCTGGCTTCATGCAGCGCGCGCAGCACCTCAAGCCCGGCCAGCACACCAAGCGGGCCATCAAACTTGCCGCCGGTGGGTTGCGTATCCAAATGGCTGCCCATGGCGACCGGTTTGCGCGTGGGATCACGCCCTTCGCGGCGCAGCACCATATTGCCGAGGCGATCCACCGAAAGCGTGCATCCAATTGCCTCCCCCCAACGGCGCAGCAAATGGCGGCCTTCGGAATCAAGATCGGTCAGCGTTTGCCGATTGCAGCCGCCCTTGGGCGTGCCGCCAATCTTGGCGAGTTCCATCAGGCTATCCCAAAGCCGGGCGCCGGAAAGGGGCAGGTTGGTGGTCATGATGCTTTCTCCACCCCACACCATTCGGCCATGGTGAGGGCGATGGTGCGGGTAATGTCATGCATGGATTGCAGGCCAACACTTTCATCAATGCCGTGAATATTCTCGGCATCCGGGCCGAAACACGCGACTGCCACGCCCTGATGCAGCACGAAATGCCGGCCATCGGTCAGCCCTGCGGAAGGATAATCGCGCAAGGCACCGCCAGAGACATGGGTGAAGTGCCGCTTCGCCAAGCATACAATCGGCGCTTGCATGTCAAAGACGCAGGGTTCGGCCATGAAGCCCTTAAATTCCAGCTTGATCTTGGCGCCGCGCAGCTTTTCATCGGCGCCCGCCGCCGCGACCAGGTTTTCGATATCGGCCTTCACCGCGGCGGCGCTATTGCCCATCATGACACCGACACGCAGCCCAATCCGCGCGCGTGTGGGCACGGAAGAATTCCATTCGCCGCCTTCAATCGTGCCAAGGTTTATATTCACCGGATGGTTCACGCCATGGAAGGATGCATGGATATTCTCGGCGCCGTTCATTTCCGCTTCATAGCGCTTGAAATAGCCCGCGATGGTGCTAGCCGCTTCAATGGCATTCAGCCCGGCCTGCATATCGCGCACATGGGCGGGGCGGCCGGACACCGTGACCCAAGCCCAAACCACACCGACTTCCGCGCTATACATCGCGGGCAGGCCAGGGCCTGGTTCGGGGATGATTACCGCATCAGTCGGCGGCAGCGCCAACATGGCCGCCAATGCACCATTGCCGGTGCATTCTTCTTCAATCACGGAATGCATCTGCACCTGTGCCGCCGGCTGCAAGCCAGCGCTCTTCAAGGCGCGAAAGGCGGTGACGTAGGATACAATGCCCGCCTTCATATCGCCCGCGCCACGGCCATACATGCGGCCATCGCGAATACTGGGCTCATAGGGCGGCGTTTCCCACATATCTGCGGCACCTTCCGGCACCACATCCACATGGCCTTGCAGGGTCAGGCTTTTCCCCTTGGCGTCGCGCGGCGTGAAAACCACGACAACATTGTCGCGCCCCTCATAGGAAATCAGCGGCGGGGAAAAAGCGGGATGGCCTTCAAGCGCCGCCGGCACGGTTGGAATGCGCTGAGGCGCCAGGCCAAGCCCCTCATAAATCCGCGCCATTTCATTGAGCGCCGAGGCCTCATTCCCAAGCGTTGACGGGCAGCGCACGAGGCGTGAGAGCATAGCGATGCTTTCTGCCTGCAGTTCATCCACCGCTGCCAGAATGGCGCGCCGCGCGCCGGGGTCCAGGGGTTGGGTCAAGTTTCAGTCCTTCCGCGACAACGGCAAGACGCTAGCCAGCCCAGCCAGGGCCAGCAAGCGCGGCGGCTTCGCAGACAGGGCAAAACTGGTTAGCCTTTACCGCATGAAAACCTTCGCCTATCCGGACCATGCCGGGCATCAACCGGCGTTCTTTTTGATTCGCGGGCGCACGCGCGCGAATTTCGAAATCCCCGCCCGCGCGGCAGCGCTGGAAGCGGCGCTGCATCGCCTTGGGCTCGCCCCAAGCGCGCCGGAAGCCGTGCCGGTTGCCCCGTTGCACGCCGTCCATAGCGCGGATTACCTGAGTTTTCTCGCAGAAGCCGCGCGGGATTGGGCAGCGCTTGCCGATGCGGGACCCGAGGTGGTTGCGAATATGCACCCCTCGCCCGAGATGCTGGCGCAGGGTGCGGCTTCTTCGGATAGCATTGTTGCGCGCGCGGGTTGGTATATGGCCGATGCCGCCTGCCCAATCGGTCCCGGCACCTGGCAAGCGATTCAAGGCGCCGCCGCTTGCGCCTTGGCCGCCGCGCGGGAAGCGGCTGCGGGGCGGAGTGCCTATGCGCTTTGTCGCCCGCCTGGCCATCACGCCTATGCAGCGCGCGCTGGTGGGCATTGCTATGTGAATAACGCCGCGCTCGCGGCACAGGCATTAATTGATGCGGGCGCAAAGCGCGTTGCCGTGCTGGATATTGATAGTCATCACGGCAATGGCACCCAGGGTATTTTCTGGGAACGCGGCGATGTATTGACCATTTCCATCCATGGCGATCCTGATCGCTATTACCCCTGGTTTGTGGGCCGCACGCGCGAACGCGGTGCCGGCGCCGGCGATGGGCGCAATATGAATATGCCGCTGGCCATCGGCACAGGGGATAAGGGTTGGCTGGACGCCATTCGCTACGCCATGGTCGCGATCCGCGACCATAAGACAGATGCGCTTGTGCTGCCGCTTGGCTTTGATGCGTCGGAACATGAACCGCTTGCCGCGCTGAAAGTGACAGCCTCTGGCTTTGCCCACGCCGGCGCAATGATTGGGGGGCTCAAGCTGCCCACCGCCATCACCCAAGAAGGCGGCTATAATGTAGATGTGATCGGCGATTTATTGGAAGGCTTCCTGAAAGCCTGGGGAGATGCGGCATGAGCGAGGCGATCCACGCGGCGACGCTGACGCTTGATACCCATGTGGATATCAGGTGGCCCGACCCACCCGATGCCACGCAGGAAACCGATCGCTGCGTTGATTTCCCGAAAATGCAGCGCGGCGGGCTGAAGGCGATTGTCTTCATCGCCTATACGCCGCAAGGCCCGCGCGATGCCGCTGGCCATCAGGCCGCCGCCGACCGGGTCGAGGCAATGCTCCGCCATATCCGCACACGCGCCGATGGTGTTGCGCGGCACTTCTGCGCCACCGCGGATCAATTGGAAGCAGCGCATCAGGCCGGTGCCTTGGCAGTGCTGAGCGCGGTTGAAAACGGCAATGCCATGGGCCGCGATTTGGCGCGGCTGAAACTCTGGCGCAATCTCGGCGCGATTTATCTTACGCTGACGCATGATGGGCATAATGATCTGGCCGACGCCGCGCGGCCCAAGCCCGCGCTTGGCGATGGCACGGCGCAACATGGCGGGCTTTCTGATCTTGGCCGGCAGGCGCTTGCCGAGATGAACCGCATTGGCCTGATCATTGATGTCTCTCACGCCGCGAAATCTTCTATGATGCAGACAGCCGAGCTTTCCCGCGCGCCGATTGTGGCGACGCATTCCTGCTGCCGCGCGCTATGCGATCATCCGCGCAATCTGGATGATGAGCAGTTGGATATGCTGCGGGCAAAGGGCGGCCTCGTGCAGATCACGGCACTGGATGCCTTTCTTCGCCCGCCGGGCGCGGATGGGAAATCCCCGGCCACGGTCGCAGATATGGTGGATCATGTGGATTACGCGGTCAGGCGGATTGGGCTTGATCATGTTGGCCTGTCATCGGATTTCGATGGCGGCGGCGGCATTCCCGGCTGGGCCAATGCCAGCGAGACAGCGAATCTGACCGCCAAATTGCGCCGCCGCGGCTATGGCGCGCGGGAGATTGATTTGCTCTGGTCCGGCAATTTCCGGAGGCTGATGCGGCGGGTGCAGGGGATGGCCGGCTAGAGCCCCCGCTAGAACACCGCCTCAGCACCGAACCTTGGAATAACAACGCGCCCATCCGACCGCTGGCCCAGGTTCGGCTGAAGCCCGGCGGCAGCGCGCGTTACCTCGGCAATCAGCCGCGCCACTTCGCCTTCCAATTCGAACAGCCGCCCGGAATCGCCGGGGCGAAAAGCCGCCGTCACGTGCACGCGCAATTCCTGCCTCGCAACGCCAGTGGAGCATGCGACATGCAGCGTGCCCTGGCCTTGCAGGATCACGCGGCCGGTCACGCAGCGTTGCGAAGGTGCATCCGGAATCCAGACCAGGCGCATCAGCGCGACACCGCCCGGCGCGCTGGTGCGCACGCTGGCCTTGCTAGCTTCATAGCCGGTGGCGACGGCGGCCGAGGCGAAGCCATCGGGCACTTCCACCCCGTGATCATTCACCGCCACCGTGGCCTAGGTGAATTGGCCGGGCAGGGTATAGCGGACGAAAAGCTGGCTCAGCCCCTTTCGCGCAATGGCGCCTTCATCGGGTGGGCCGACAGCACGCACCCAAGGGCCGACACGCAGGGGCAGGCGTGCCGCGACTGCCTGAGTTCTCTCCGATGGTTGGGCCGGTGCTACAGCAACACCGCCAGGTCCGGGCGGTCCGGGCATGCTATTGGGATAAAGCGGCGTGATCGTCACATCCTGGACGGGCGCTTGGGTCACCGGCTGAGCTTCCGGCGGCAGCGTTTGTTGTGCGCAGCCCAGCACCGCCGCGGCACGGAGCAAGGCGCATGCGGCGCCGCGCATCACACGCGCTCACTGATTTTGATGGCGATCTTGCAGCCGGTCTTGATTGCGGCGCTCAGCAGCCGATAGGCCGGCGCCTGTTCTGCTTCATGTTCTAGTCCCGTGTCGCGATGTTCCAGCTCCTCGGCACGAAAGCGCGCGATATCGGCGCGAAGCGGTGCCTCATCATCGCCGAGAATGTCTTCCTGGGCGCGGTAATGCTCATCAATCGCTTCTTCAACAGCAACCGTGCAAGCCATGGCGCCGCGATGGCCAAGCAACGCCGTCGCGGCACCCAGCGCGAAGCCGGCGACATGCCAGAAGGGCAACAGCGCGGTCGGGCGCACGCGGCGTTCGCCAATCAGGCGGGAAAACGTGTCCAGATGCACCTGTTCCTGCGCCTTCATGTGTTCGATCACCGGGCCGTATTTCGTGCGGCCCAGAACGGCCAATTGGCCCTCATAAATGCGCTTGGCGCCATATTCGCCGGCATGATCCACGCGGATGGCGCGTTCCACCAGCTCCTGCGCCGTGGGGTCACCGGGCAGTCGGTATTCAGCGGTTTTCTGCGTCATGCTCTGGCTCCTTGCCGGGCGAGGCGGAGCGCAAGCGCCCCAAGGCCCATTCCATACACCATATTCGTTGCCGCCATTGAAATGGGAAGGCCAGGGATCAGAAAAGCCGGCGCATCACAGGGCTTGTTCGGGATGGGGGCGAGGTTTTTCAGCATGTCCTCAATGCTCATGGCGCCGCCTGAAGTTACGGCCTTGCAGCCGGCAAGCGGCGAGGGCCAGAAGCCTTGCTCCACCCCAAGATGAAACCCGCCCAGCAGGCCCGAGGCGATGGCCGCAAGCCCGGCCAGGCCAAGTAGCATCGCGGTTTGGCGCGGCAGCACTAGCGCCAGCACTGCCAGAACCGCCGCCGCCCAATAGGGAAGGCGCTGCCAGAGACACAGCTCGCAGGGCGCCAGCCCGAGCCAGGTCTCACTGGCCTGGGCCAAAAGCGGTGCGGCGGCGGCCAGGGCCAGGATGATCAGGGCGCGCTTCATGGGGATAGAGATTGCGCGCCACGGCGGCGCTTGCAACTGGACCCGTTTCGCTGAGGGCTTTAGGCTGTTCACAGGTAGGGGAGAAAAGCCATGCGCAAGCTTTGGGGCCGGACTAGTTCCAGCAATGTGATGAAGGTGCTATGGCTGATGGAAGAGCTCGGTCTTTCCTATGAAAGGGTAGATGCCGGCGGCGCCTTTGGCCGCACCAAGGAACCGGAATACCGCGCCATGAACCCGATGGGCCTGGTGCCGACCCTACAGGAAGAAGATGGCTGGGCGCTGTGGGAAAGCAACACGATTTGCCGGTACCTATGTAACACCAAAGCGCCGGATGGCCCGATTTACCCGCGTGATGCGCGCCAAAGGGCCGCCGTGGAAACCTGGATGGATTGGTCGCTGGGGCATCTGACCACGCCCATGGTGACGATATTCTTCACCCATGTGCGCCTGCCGGAACCGGAACGCGACTGGAAGGCGGAGGCCAAGGCGCGGGAAGATGCAGGACGGCTTTGGGGCATTATTGAAAAGAAACTCGAAGGGCAGCGCTTTTTATGTGGCGATGCCCTGACGCTTGCCGACCTGACACTCGGCTGCTGGGTGCATCGCTGGCATGTGATGCCAATCGAACGCCCGAACCTGCCCAATCTGCGCCGCTATTATGATACGCTGCTGACACGTCCCGGCTTTACGCGCCATGTGGCGCTGCCGCTTGCTTGAAGGATCACATGCCATGACCACCACAACCACCAGCCATGCCGAAGGTTCGGCATTCGTCCGCGGCCTGCGTCCGTTTTTTGAATATCGTGATCTTGGCATCAAGGGCGCCACCGACGGCGCCTTTGGTGCGCATGTCATTCGCGCCATCCCCGGCGCCCATGCCACTGGGCAATGGCATACGCATAATCTGAAGTTTCAGATGTTCTTTGTGCTGAAGGGCTGGGTGCGCTTTGAATATGAGGATATCGGCGTAAAGGAATTCCGCGCCGGCGATAGCTGCTATCAGCCGCCCTTGGTGAAGCATCGTGAAGTTGCGCATTCGGAAGATCTGGAATTGATCGAAATCACCGGTCCGGCGGAGTTTGAGACCAAGGACGTTTGACACTCATAGGCCTGGGCGCGTGAGACAAGAAGAAGCAATATGTCACGATCCGTGATCGTGCTGGGCGCCGGCATGGTCGGCGTTTCCATCGCACTGCATTTGCAACGCCGTGGCGCGCAGGTGGTGTTGCTGGACCGCGCGCCGCCTGGCGAAGGCGCATCCTTTGGCAATGCGGGCTTGATCCAGCGCGAAGCCGTCTATCCGCACCCCTTCCCGCGCGATATCGCAACACTTTGGCGCATGGCGCAGAACCAATCGGTGGATGCTTCCTATCATCCATCCGCGCTGCTTAATCTTGCCGCGCCCTTGTTCAAATATTGGTGGCATTCGGCGCCATCACGCTATCGGCCCATTGCGGAAGCCTATGCGCGGCTGATCGTGACCTGCATTGATGAACATGTGGCCCTCACGCGCGGGACCGAGGCCGAAGCGCTGCTCCGCCCAATTGGCTGGATGCGGCTTTACAACAACCAAACAGCCTTGAACGCCGCCATCGCGGAAGCGGAGACACTGAGGCGCGAACAGGGCGTGAATTACACGCTGCTCGATCAAGCGGGGCTTGCGGCGGCTGAACCCCATTTGCTGGTCAAGCGCCTTGGTGCCATTCATTGGACCGATCCGCTTTCGGTGAGTGACCCGCAGGCACTCACGCTATTCTATGCCAAGCGCTTCACCGAAGTCGGCGGGCAAATCCTGCGCGGCGATGCTATGAGCCTGGAACGCCATGGCGCGGGCTGGCGCGTGCAAAGCACGAATGGCGCGCGGGAGGCGGAACAGGTTGTCGTAGCGCTTGGCTCCGCTTCAGCAAAACTCACGCGCCGCTTCGGCTATGCGCCGCCGCTTTTCGGCAAGCGCGGCTATCACCGCCATTACCGCATGCAGGGCAATGCCGTGCTCAATCACTGTTTTCTGGATGCAGATAGCGGCTTTGTGCTGGTGCCGATGCGCGCGGGTGTCAGGCTGACGACGGGCGCTGAATTCGCGCCCGATGATGCACCTAAAACCCCGATGCAATTGGCGCGCGCTGAACCACTCGCCCGCAAACTTTTGCCTTTGGCGGAGGCGGTGGAAGACGATCCCTGGATGGGGGTCAGGCCCTGCACGCCCGATATGCTGCCGATCATTGGCCCCCTGCCCGGCCAAGACAGCGCCTGGTGCGCCTTCGGCCACGCGCATCAGGGCTTTACGCTGGGCCCGACGACCGGGCGGCTGGTCGCGGAGATCATGATGGGCGAAGCGCCCTTCATTGACCCCAAGCCCTATGATCCAGGGCGGTATTGAGGGTTGAAGCGATCAGCAGGCGGGACATATCAAATATCCGTGCGGCGATGCCGCCAAAATATAATTGGATTATTCGATGATCGCGCTGCCCACGCCACAACAACTTCGCTATCTGGTGGCACTCGCCGAGTATGAGCATTTTGGCCGTGCGGCTTCGGCCTGCGGCGTCACGCAATCCACGCTCTCGGCGGGCATGATCGCACTCGAACGCCAATTGGACGCCGCGATTCTGGAACGGACCGGCGCCAAGAAACCCGTTTTCACGCCGCTTGGGGCGGAACTGATCCAGCGCGCGCGCGTTGCATTGGCAGCGCTCAATACCTGTGTGGAGACCGCGACCGCCGCGCGGGAGCCACTTTCGGGACCGATCCGCCTCGGCGTAATCCCCACCATCAGCCCCTTTCTGCTGCCCCGCCTCATGCCCAGACTGCGCGCCGATTTTCCGCGGCTGCGTCCTTGGCTGCGCGAGGATTTGACCGAAAGGCTGGTGGAGGGTTTGGAATCCGGCCGGCTTGATCTGCTGCTCCTGGCACTCCCCTGCGATTGCGGGGCTGCGGAGACACTCAGCATCGCCGAAGACCCGTTTCTGCTAACCTGCCCGAAAGATCACCCTTTGGCCGCGCGCACCAGCATTGCGCCAAAGGTGCTCATGGATGAGAAACTTTTGCTGCTGCAGGATGGCCATTGCCTGCGCGATCATGCGCTTTCCGCCTGCGGGCTTTCGGGGGCTTTGGCGGCGGATGAGTTTTCCGCAACCTCGCTCCACACACTTGTGCAAATGACCGCGAGCGGGCTTGGGATTACGCTGCTGCCGCGCCTAGCGGTGGCGGGCGGCGTGCTTGCGGGGACCGGGCTGGTGACGCGACTGCTCGAGAATGGCATGAGCCGTCGCATTGGTTTGGCGTGGCGTGCCCGCAGTCCAAGGGCTGAGGAGTTTCGCGCCCTTGCACCCGCGATTGCCGCGGTGATGCGGGATTTGTAATGCTGCTTTTCAGGGAGGGCTTCGCATGGCCGGGTTCGATCTTGGGCAGCTCATAGGAGCGGTATTGCGTGGAGATGCGGCGCCTCGGCGGCGCAGCCCTGCCGGCTTCGGCACACGGCGTCCCCCCGTCGGCAATGCGCAGCTTGGGCGGGCCTTGGCGGGGCTGGCTGGCATGGCGATTGAAGCACTTCGCCAGAGCCAGAGCGCGGCGCCAGCGCCTCGACCAACATCCTCCCCCAGCAAGGGTAGCGGCGGTTTCGATTGGGCCGGGCCGTCGCGCCAAGCCCCAACCGGCACAGCGCCAGTCAAAAAGGCTCCCGGCCAGGGCGGGTTGAAGGCTGCGCCCGCCAGCGCCAGCTCCGGGGGGAATGCGCCTGGGGCCACCAAACCCGCCGCCGACGATTGGGCGCCTGTCGCCGCCGCGCCCGAAGAGGAATCCAGCGCGGAGACAGCCGAGGCGTTGCTCATGCTGCGCGCCATGATCGCGGCCGCCAAGGCCGATGGCGCCATTGCTGCCGAAGAACGCAGGCGCATCACCGCGCAATTGGATGGCGCGGGCCTCAGCCCCGCCGCGCGCGACAAGTTGCTGGCCGATTTCGACAAGCCGCTGGCGCCCGACGCACTCGCGAAATTGGCGAGTGACCCCATGCTGGCCGCTCAGCTTTACGCCGCCGCCGTGGTTGGTGCAGGAGAAATCGCCGCCGCCGAGCGCGCCTGGCTTGATCAATTCGCCAAGGCGCTCAAACTGGATCGCGCTGCGGCGGCGGCAATTGAAGCACGTTTATATAAAGGCTGACATCATGGATGGCTTGACCCTAGACCAGGCGAGGCTGCGCGACCGGGCGCGGGAATTGGCGCGCGAAGCGGCAGTCCAAGCCGCCGAGACCGATCGCTCCGGCGCCTATCCCTGGCCCATGGTGCGGCGCATGGCAGAGGCCGGCTTCACGGGCCTGACAGTGCCGCGCGAATGGGGCGGGGTAGGGAGCGATTATTTCGACGCTGCCCTGGTGATTGAGGAATTTTCCAAGGCCTGCGCGGTTTGTGGCCGCATTGCTGTCGAAGCCAATATGGGTGCCATTAGCGCCATCATGGCCTATGGGACACACGCGCAAAAGCGTATCGCTGCCGATCTGGTGCTGGCCGGCGACAAGCCCGCCATTCTGATCACGGAACCGGAAGCCGGTTCGGCTGCGACCGAAATGACCACGCGCGCGGTGCGCCATGGCGATACATGGCTGATCAATGGCCGCAAGACCTGGATCACGGGCGGCGGGGTTTCCCGACTGCATTTGATCTTCGCGCGCGTGATTGAAGATGGGCGCGATCAGGGGATTGGCGGCTTTCTGGTGGTCCGCCAGGGCGACGGCCCGCCGCCTGGGATCAGCTTTAAGCGCATCCCCTCCCTCGGTCTTTGTGGGATGCCCGAAGCCGAGACAGAAATCGCCGGGCTGGAAGTGACCGATAGCATGGTGCTGCGCCCACCCGGCGGCTGGGCGCGGGGTTTTGGCCGGCTGATTGATGCCTATAATGGCCAGCGCGTGGGGGCGGCGACAGTGGCGCTTGGGCTAGCCGCCGGGGCTTATGAACATGCGTTGGAGCGTGCGCAGACCCGCCGCCAATTCGGCCGGCCGATTGGCGAATTTCAGGGCCTTGCCTGGATGTTGGCGGATATGTCGATTGAGGTGCAGGCGGCCCGGGCCTTGGTGTGGCGAGCGGCAAAAAGCGCGGGGCCGAACGGCTTTCCGGATCGGCTTGCCGCCGCGCAAGCCAAGGTATTGGCCGGCGAGATGGCAATTCGCGTGACCAACCAGGCTTTGCAGGTCTGGGGTGCGGCTGGTTATTCGCGCGACAACCCGATGGAGCGCTATTTGCGCGATGCCCGCATGTTCGCCATTGCCGGCGGCACGGCGCAGGTGCTGCGGACGCAGGTGGCCGAACAAATCATGGGCAGCAAGCTGCCCCAGACCCGCGACGGGTTTCTGCGCATCATGGATGAGGAACGCCGCGCCGCTGAATAGGGACCGCAATGGGTTGACTTGGCCCCCTGCTCCGCTTAGAAGCCTGGCCTTCAAAAGGTTAGACCAATGAAAATTCGTAACTCGCTGAAGACTGCCAAGACCCGCGACAAGAACTGCGTTGTGGTGCGCCGCCGCGGTCGGGTTTATGTGATCAACAAGAAGAATCCGCGCCTGAAAGCCCGCCAGGGCTGAGATTGCGCAGGCTTCGGCCTGCGGGGGAGCGCTGTGCGTTGCGAGCAGGGGCTTTGGCCCCCATTTCGTGTCTGGAGTAAGAGCAGGTCACGCCGCATCACCTCAATGCAGCTTCACCTGAGACTGTCCCCTATCCGCAATCAGCCCAACCAGTGTCTTCCACAGCACCGGCGCATGCCCATGCAGCGCGGTCTGGTGCATCTTGTACAAGGACCGATACATCATCCGCGCAAAATAGCCCTCAATGAACATGCTGCGCCCAACCAAAAAGCCCATCAGGCTGCCCAGGGTTGAGTATTTCCCAAGCGAGACCAGCGAACCGAAATCGCGATAGGCAAAGGCCTCAACTTCCAGCCCACGGATTTTGCGGTCAATCTGGCGGAAAAGATGCGTTGCCTGCTGATGCGCGGCCTGGGCGCGCGGTGGCAAATTGCCCTTGCCATCGGGGCGCGGGCAGGCGGCGCAATCGCCAAGTGCAAATATGTCCGGGTCGCGTGTGGTTTGCAGGGTAGGCAATACGACCAACTGATCTGTCGCCGTGGTTTCAAGCCCACCAATACTGCGGAGCACGGCTGGGCCTTTCACGCCGGCGGCCCAGACCACAAGCTCGCCTGGGATCACCGCGCCATCGGCAAGCACAACGCCATCGGCGCGCACTTCTGCAACGCGTCGCCCAACCAGAACTTCAACGCCCAAATCTTCAAGTAGTTTTACCGTGGCGGCGGAAATACGCTCGGGCAAGGCGGGCAGGATGCGCGGCGCCGCTTCAATCAGCCGGATGCGGACATCGCGCGCCGGGTCAATCTTGTCCAAGCCATAGGCGACTACGGCGCGCAAGGTGCGGTGCAGTTCAGCGGCCAATTCCGTGCCGGTGGCGCCCGCACCGATAATGGCAACATGAAGCTGGCCCGCGCGCACCGGTTCGGGTTGGCTATTAGCGCGCAGGCAAGCATTGACCAAGCGGCGATGAAAACGGCTTGCTTGCGCAACATTTTCCAGCGGCACGGCGTGTTCCGCTGCCCCAGGCGTGCCGAAATCATTGGTCACACTGCCGATGCAGATTACCAGCGTATCATAGGGCACGCGGCTTGGTGGCGTGACCTGGCGGCCTTCATCATCAATCGTGGCGCCAACCAGGACTTCGCGCGCTTCCCGATCAAGACCGGTCATTGGCCCGAAGCGATAGGTGAAGTGGTGATTATGGGCCTGGCGAAGGTAATGCAGTTCATGCCGGTCCCGATCGAGGCTGCCGGCCGCCACCGCATGCAGCAGCGGCTTCCACAGATGCGTGCGGGCGCGTTCCACAAGCGTGACCTCGGCCTCACCGCTCCTAGCATAGCGGTGGCCGAGCCGGGTTACGAGTTCCAGCCCCGCCGCCCCGCCGCCGACCACCACGATGCGAAGCGGCGCTTTGGTGCCCTGGCTCTGGTTCATGCTCATTGCTCCAATCCGCGGCGCCGATGAAGGCGGGTTTGCCCGGCCGGTGCGGCCTTAGCCCTTGCCCTGTTGCTCCCTTATGCACATCTTCCGGTCAGCAAAGGAAGCCGCAATGATCCCCCTGCCCGCCCCAAAGCCTGACATTCTTGCCCGCCGTGCGGAAATCGTCGCCGCGCTTCAAGCCTTGGTGCCCAGTGATGGCGTGATCGCCGAAGGTATCCGTCTCAAGCCCTATGAAACCGATGGCCTGGCCGCCTATCGGCAGATACCGCTTGGGGTGGTTTTGCCTTCCTCGACCGACCAGGTCGCGGCTGTGCTGCGCTATTGCCATGAACAAGGCATTCGCGTGGTGCCGCGCGGGGCGGGGACCAGCCTTTCCGGCGGGGCGCTGCCCTTGGCCGATGCGGTAGTGGTTGGTCTCACGAGGCTCAATGCGATTCATGAGATCAATTACGCGGATCGCTACGCAGTTGTCGGTGCTGGGGTCACGAATATCGGCATCACCAAGGCGGTCGAGGGTGAAGGGTTTTTCTACGCACCCGATCCATCATCGCAGCTTGCCTGCATGATCGGTGGCAATGTGATGATGAATTCCGGCGGCGCGCATTGCCTGAAATATGGCGTGACGGCGAATAATCTGCTCGGCGTGAAATTCGTCACCATTGAAGGCGAAGTTTTGGAGATTGGCGGCACCCATCTGGATGCGGCAGGCTATGATTGGCTTGGGCTAATTACCGGCAGTGAAGGTCAATTGGGCATTGTCACAGAAGTGACAGTGCGCATCCTGCGGAGCGCCGAAGGCGCGCGTGCCATGCTTGCCGCCTTTAATTCGATTGAAATCGCGGGCGCTGCGGTGGATGCCATTATCGGCAGCGGCATCATCCCAGTGGCGTTGGAATTCATGGACAAGCCCTGCATCCATGCTTGTGAGGCCTTTGCCCACGCCGGCTATCCCTTGGATGCGGAAGCCATGCTGATCATTGAAGTGGAAGGCAGCATCGCGGAACAGGATGCGCTGCTGGCACGGATAAAGGATATTTGTGCGCGGTTTGATGCGATCAGCCTGAAGGTTGCGGAAACGGTGGAACAAAGCCTGGCCATCTGGAAGGGTCGCAAGGGTGCCTTTGGCGCGGTAGGGCGCATCAGCCCGGATTATTTGTGTATGGACGGCACCATCCCGACCAGCGAATTACCGCATGTGTTGAAGCGCATTGGCGAAATGAGCAAACAATACGGCTTGAAGGTTGCGAATGTGTTCCATGCCGGCGATGGCAATCTGCATCCGCTGATCATGTTTGATGCGAATGACGTTGATGGTTTCCGCCGCGCGGAGGCCTTTGGCGCCGATATCCTGAAGCTTTGCGTCGAAGTCGGCGGCTGCCTGACGGGCGAGCATGGCGTTGGCGTGGAAAAGCGTGATCTCATGAATGTGCAATTCGCAGAACATGAACTGACGCAGCAGCGCGCCATCAAGTCAGCCTTCGATCCCGCCTGGTTGCTCAACCCGGCCAAGGTATTCCCGCTCGAGGGCGCGCTTCAGCCGGCGATCGCCCCCGAATGAGCACCCTGATCACGCCAGCCGATGAGGCCGGCATCATCGCCGCGGTACAGGCTGCACGTGCTGCGCGTGAGCCGCTGGCCATTGAAGGGCAGGGTTCAAAGCGCGGAATGCTGCGCCCCGTGCAGGCCGCGCGCAGCCTCTCCACGCGGGCGCTAACGGGGGTTACGCTCTATCGTCCAGCGGAGCTGATTATCAGCGCGCGCGCGGGCACGCCACTCGCTGAAATTGAGGCGACCGTCGCAGAGAAAGGCCAGCAGCTTATTGCCGAAGCGCCCTATTTGAACGGCGTATTCGCCACCTCAGCCTTGCCGAGCATTGGTGGCGTGGTGGCTGCCAATCTCTCTGGGCCGCGACGTATCGCCTGGGGTGCCACACGCGATCATGTGATGGGGCTGCGCTTTATCAATGGCGCGGGTGAGGCCATTCGTTCTGGCGGGCGCGTGCTCAAGAACGTGACGGGGCTTGATTTGTGCAAGCTTTTATCTGGGTCTTACGGCACGCTTGGCGTCATCACGGAAGTCACGCTCAAGGTGTTGCCTGCACCTGAAACCAGTGCGACGCTCCTGATTGAA
The DNA here is from genome assembly GCA_016869715.1 of Alphaproteobacteria bacterium. Classification (GTDB taxonomy): domain Bacteria; phylum Pseudomonadota; class Alphaproteobacteria; order Acetobacterales; family Acetobacteraceae; genus Neoroseomonas. The sequence continues at coordinate 24,644 of VGDM01000002.1, read as the reverse complement.
GCGCCTGATCTTGCCAGTACCGCAGCCGCGCTTTCCGCTGGGCTCGGCAGTCCCTTCGGTGTCTCCGCAGCAGCGGCGCTACCTGGCCAGAATCATGCAGTCGCGGCGCTGCGGCTTGAGGATTTCGCAGCCTCCGTCGCCTATCGCATGCAAAAGCTGCGCGACTTGCTGGATAATTTTGGCGCGCAACGCGTGATGGACGATGGTGAAAGCCGCGCGTTCTGGCGCAGTATGCGTGAAGTGGAACCGCTACAGGCCATGCCGAATGAAGCGATCTGGCGCGTATCGGTGCGCCCTTCTGCCGGGCCGCGCGTCGCCGCCGCGGCAAGCGCGATTGGTGGTCGTGTCCTGCTGGATTGGGGCGGTGGACTGGTCTGGGTCGCGGCTACGCCCAGCACAGCCAATCACGCCGCCATCAGCGCGGCGGCAGGGGCCGAGGCCGGGGCGGCCATGCTGTTTCGCGCACCGGAATCGCTACGCCTTGCCGTACCGGTCTTGCCTGCGGAGCCAGCGCCACTCGCCAGGATCAGCGCGCGGGTGAAGGAAGCCTTGGACCCTGGCGGCCTGTTCAACCCTGGGCATCTCCGCGCTGCCTAGAGCGTGTTGCGTTCACATGTGTTCACGCCACCCGCTCTACCTCGTTGTTTTTCGAGTATCTTCACACGTTCAGATTTTCCTTCTGAACGTGATCTCCTCTAAACCCTAAGGCAGTTTGGTGGTGCCGGCAGCGCGGATAATGCCCTGGGGTCGCGCTGCCTTTTCGGCAATGCCGCTAATGCCTTGCCTGCGGGCCAATTCGGCCCAGACTTCGTCTGGCCGGATGCCTGCATCCACCCAGATCACCATCAGGTGGTAGAGCACATCGGCTGATTCGAGCACCGTGGCGGCGCGATTGCCGATGGTCGCCTCGATCACGCACTCCACCGCTTCTTCGCCGAATTTTTGGGCGACCTTGGCGGTGCCGCGCGCCATGAGCCGTGCCGAATGGGATGTGGTGACATCGCCCGCAAGGCGGCGCTGTTCCACCGTTTCCCACAGCCGATCCAGGATCATGGCATCAACACCAGCGGACGAAATGCTGAGCGGTTCCAGCACGCGCGCTTCCACCTTGCGAATGCGCTTGGGCAATTTTGCACGCTTCGCCTTCAGCCCGCCCGGTAATGGCAGTGCCGCTTTCTTCTTGGCAATTTTCTCTATGACGCTGAGCTTTTTCATTAACTTCTCGGCTGGTTTCGCCTTGGCGCGCTTTGCCTCGCCGGGCTTTGTTGCCTTGGCCATTTACGCGGCTTCCTGCACATTTTTAACTGGGCGGATGGGCAAACCAGCGGCAGCAAGTGCGGCCTTGGCCTCCGCAATCCGGAACACCCCGTAATGGAAAACACTGGCCGCGAGCAGACCGGTGGCGCCTGCTTTCGCGCCTTCTACGAAGTGGCGCAATTCCCCAACGCCGCCGGATGCCACAATCGGCAGGCGCGTGGCGGCACGCACGGCGGCGGTCAGTTCAAGATCAAAGCCCTGCTTGGTGCCATCTCGATCCATGGAGGTCAGCAGGATTTCCCCCGCGCCCAGCGTTTCCACCTGCCTGGCCCAGGCAATGGCATCCATGCCAGTGCCGCGCCGCCCGCCATGGGTGTACACCTCAAACCCGCCGCCTACATCGCGCCGACGCGCATCAATCGCGATAACAATGGCCTGGCTGCCGAAAACCTCGGCCGCGCGGCGCACCAGATCAGGGTCCGAAACCGCCGCCGAATTGATCGAAACCTTATCAGCGCCCGCCAATAAAAGCCGGCGCGCATCATTCACGCTCCGCACCCCGCCGCCCACGGTCAGCGGGATGAAGACCTCAGCTGCCGTGCGGGAGACCACATCCAGGATCGTATCGTGGTTTTCGGCCGAGGCGGTGATGTCAAGGAAGGTGATCTCATCCGCGCCTTCGCGGTCATAATTGCGCGCCTGTTCCACCGGGTCCCCGGCGTCGCGCAATGCCACGAATTTCACGCCCTTAACGACGCGACCATCCATCACATCCAGGCAGGGAATGACACGAAGCGCGAGCAAGGGACCTCATCTAAACTCAGGGTTACTGGGGTTGCGTTAAAGCTTGGCATTTTTCTGAGAAGCGCGATGCGCCCGAATGATCCCTCGGTCAAGCCCCGAAAAACAAGGCTTGCAGGGGCGCGCGGGCAGCACCACATCTTTCCCATGGCCAGAAAGGGCAAAGCGGCCGCCGCCAAGGCTGGCGATTATCTGACCGGGCATTTGCTGATTGCTATGCCGGGCATGGAAGACCCGCGCTTTGCGCAAAGCGTGGTGTGCCTGTGCAACCATTCGGCTGACGGCGCGATGGGGCTGATGGTGAACCGCCCGATTGAAGGCCTACCGTTCGACAAATTGCTGAAACAGCTTGGCCTGAAAACCGTGCCTTCCCAGCGCCAGATCCGGCTGGTGTCCGGCGGGCCGGTGGAAGCTGGCCGCGGTTTTGTGCTGCATACGGATGATTGGTCGGCAGATGGCAGCCTTGGGTTCAGCACTGGACTCGCGCTCACGGCCAGCGTGGACATCTTGAGCGCGATTGCCAGCGGCGGGGGGCCGCGCCAGGGCTTGCTGGCGCTTGGCTATGCCGGTTGGGCGCCAGGGCAATTGGAAGAGGAAATCCAGCGCAATTCCTGGCTGAGTGTGCCGGCAGATGAGGCGCTGCTATTCCATCAGGACGCCAGCACCGCCTGGCATGCCGCGCTTGGGAAACTGAAGGTGCATCCGGCCTGGCTTTCTTCCGCCGCCGGCCATGCGTAAGGGTTCTTGATGCATGCAGATGGCTGCCAATGCTTTCGATACGACTGATTGGGCGCAGGTGGAACCGACGCGCCATGCGGGTGTGACCGGTGAAGCGCTGTGGCGCACGCGCCGTGTCGGCCCGGCGAAAAACCCAATTCGCGTGCGCATGGTGGAATATTCACCTGGCTATGTCGCGGATCATTGGTGCCAAAAGGGGCATGTGCTGCTGGTGCTTGGAGGCGAATTGGAAACCACCTTGGCCGATGGGCGCGTCTTTGTGCTGAAGCCTGGCATGTCCTATCAGGTAGCGGATGGGGCGGAGCCGCATATGTCGCGCACCAATATCGGGGCGAAGCTGTTCATTGTGGATTGAGGATTGCTGGTGTCGTGATGCGGACGGCTGCTGACGCCGGTGCGATTTCCGTGCCTGTTGGTTCACGGCTATCTTTCTGAATCTCTGTCTGGTCGCATTTTCCGAGCTGCCAAGTGTTGCCACTTGGCTTGAAAATGCCAACTTCCGTTTGGTCGCATTTTCCGGGTCGCGAAGTATTGCCACTTGGCTTGAAAATGCCAACTCCCGCCGGTCGCATTTTCCGAGCTGCCAAGTGTTGCCACTTGGGTTGAAAATGCTCCGCAAAACAGCGTGACCCAGTTTCCCGGATCACGCCATCTGTCTTTGAAATAAGGGAAGGCTTACGCCTTCAACGTCGCCAAAGCCTCATTCAAGGTCTTGCTGGGACGCATGGCGGCTGAGGTTTTCGCATCATCGAGCCGGTAATGGCCGCCCAGCTCCTGCGGCTTGCCCTGGGCTGCGATCAGCTCCTCATAGATCTTCTTCTCATTGGCCGAGAGCAGATCCGCAAGTGGCCTGAAGCGTGCCGCAAGGCCAGAGCTATTGTCGCGCGCCGCCAAAGCCTGCGCCCAATAGAGCGCGAGGTAGAAATGCGAACCGCGATTATCAATCTCACCCACCTTGCGCGCGGGGGAGCGGTTATATTCCAGGATTCTGCCATTCGCCTCATCGAGCGTTTCGGCCAGGACCTTCACATCTTCGCTGCCCGTGGTCTGCGCCAAATGCTCAAGCGACGCGGCAAGGGCAAGGAATTCACCGAGCGAATCCCAACGCAGATAACCCTCGCCCTGGAATTGCTCGACATGCTTCGGTGCCGAACCGCCAGCGCCGGTTTCAAACAGGCCTCCACCATTCAGCAGCGGCACAATGGAAAGCATCTTGGCCGAGGTGCCGAGTTCCATAATTGGGAAAAGATCGGTCAGGTAATCGCGGAGCACATTGCCGGTGACCGAGATGGTATCGAGCCCGTTGCGGATGCGATCGAGGGAAAATTGCATCGCCTCAACCGATCCCAGGATGCGGATATCAAGCCCATTGGTATCGTGGTCCTTCAGATATTTCTGTACCTTTTTGATGAGTTCAGCATCATGCGCGCGCTTCGCGTCCAGCCAGAAGACCGCAGGCGTATTGGTCAGCCGCGCGCGGCGCACAGCAAGCTTCACCCAATCCTGAATTGGCGCATCCTTCACCTGGCACATGCGGAAGATATCGCCAGCCTCAACCGGGCGGGAGAGCAGCACCGTGCCATCATCAGCGACCACACGCACTTCGCCATCGGCGGCCAATTCGAAGGTCTTGTCGTGGGAGCCATATTCCTCGGCCTGCTGCGCCATCAGCCCGACATTGGGGACCGTGCCCATGGTCTTCGGGTCAAAGGCGCCATTAGCCTTACAGTCTTCAATGACCATCTGAAATAGCCGCGCGTAGCAACGATCCGGGATCACGGCCAGGGTATCATGCAGCTTGCCATCCGGGCCCCACATCTTGCCCGATTCACGGATCATGGCCGGCATGGAAGCGTCAATGATGGTGTCGCTTGAGACATGCAGATTGGTGATGCCGCGATCGGAATTCACCATGGCAAGCGCCGGGCGCGCTTTATAAGTCGCGTCAATATCAGCCAGGATCGGCGCCTTTTCGGCATGCGGCAGGGTTTCGATCTTGGCAAGCATATCGCCAACGCCGTTATTCGGGTTGACCCTAAGGCGCTTCAGCGTCACGCCATGCTTTTCCAAGACATCAGTAAAAAACACGGAGACCGCATGGCCGAACAGGATGGGATCGGAGATCTTCATCATGGTGGCCTTGAGGTGCACGGAAAACAGCACCCCCCCGCGCTTCGCGGCATCAACCTGTTCCGCCAGGAACGCGCGCAGCGCCTTCCGGTTCATCACGGAGGAATCAATAATCTCACCCGCAATCAACGGCGTCTTGGCTTTCAGCACCGTGACGCTGCCATCCTTCGCCACCAATTCAATGCGCGCATTGGTGGGTGCCGCGATGGTGGTCGCGACTTCCGAGCCATAGAAATCCCCGCCCGGCATATAGGCGACATGGGATTTTGACTCCTTCGACCAGGCGCCCATCTTATGCGGATTGTTGCGCGCATATTGCTTCACGGCACCTGCCGCGCGGCGGTCTGAATTGCCTTCACGCAGCACGGGGTTCACGGCGCTGCCCAGTACCTTGCCGTAACGGGCGCGGATTTCGCGTTCGGCATCATTGGTGGGGTTATCCGGGTAATCCGGCACCTTATAGCCCTTGCCCTGCAATTCCTTGATCGCGGCCTTGAGCTGCGGGACCGAGGCCGAGATATTCGGCAGCTTGATGATATTGGCTTCGGGCTTCAGCGCGAGCTTGCCGAGTTCCGCCAATTCATCATTCGTCCGCTGTTCGGGCGTCAGGTTTTCCGGAAAATTCGCGAGGATGCGCCCCGTCAGCGAAATATCCTTGAGGCTCATTTTCACTCCGGCGACACCGACAAAGGATTGCACGATGGGCAGCAGGGAATAGGTCGCCAGGGCAGGCGCCTCATCTACCTTCGTCCAGACGATTTCGAGTTCTGACATTCTGTTACCTTCCATAGCCTGGGCCGTTAGGGCCGCCTTGAATGTTTTGAGAATTACGCTCGTCTTGTCGCACCGGGGGGGGGCGAAGGGCAAGTGGGCAAGGCTTCGACCAGCCTGCCAGATCATTTCTAAGAAAATTTTAATTCTTGCGCTGCATAAGGGGCTTAGAAAGCTGTGCTTAGCGGTCCCCATAGCCCTTCGGATGCGCTTCCCGCCAGGCCCAGGTGGTGCGCACAATCTCATCAATATCGCCAAAGCGCGGCGCCCAGCCGGTTTCGCGCCGGAGCTTCTCGCTTGCCGCCACCAGCACGGCGGGGTCACCGGCGCGGCGCGGCCCGATGCTGTGCGGGACAGCGCGGCCACTCACGCGCTCAATCGCACTCAGCACCTGCTTCACCGAATGACCTTCGCCATTGCCGATATTGTAGCGGCAGGACCCATGGGATTCGAGCCGCGCGAGCACGCGCAAATGCGCATCCGCCAGATCCGTCACATGTACGTAATCACGAATGCAGGTGCCATCGGGGGTTGGGTAATCATCGCCAAACACTGTCAACGCCGGGCGCCGGCCAAGCGCCGCATCAATCGCCAGCGGCACGAGATGGGTTTCGGGGTTGTGATCCTCCCCTGCCCGTCCGGCAGGGTCTGAACCGGCAGCGTTGAAGTAGCGCAGCACGGTGTAGCGGAGCCCATGGATACGCTCCGCCCAGGCCAGTGCGGTCTCCACCATGAGCTTGCTTTCGCCATAGGGATTGCCGGGGGCCACAGGGCAATCCTCATCAATCGGCACGCGTTCCGGCTTGCCGAAAAGTGCCGCTGTGGAAGAAAGCACGAAGCGCAGGCACCCAGCTTCGACCGCCGCTTCAATCAGCCGCACGCTATTGCCGAGATTTTCCGCGAGGTAATGCATGGGCGATTTCATGCTTTCGCCCACCAAGGAAAGCGCGGCGAAATGCAGCACCGCATCAAAGCGCCAATTGGCAAAAACCCGCGCGAGTTCTGCACGATCGGCCAGCGGCGCCTGCACCAGCATGGCGGCAGTGGACACGGCAGCGCGATGGCCTTGGCTGAGGTCATCGAATACCACAACCTCATCACCACGATCAAGCAGTGCCAGCACCGCATGGCTGCCGACAAAACCCGCACCGCCTGTCACCAGATAACGCGCCATATCCGAACCCCGCCTTACAGAGTCACTGCCGGTGCGAAGCCTCCGCCAGCCTATCGCTGCGCGCTGCATCCAGCACGCGGAGATAGGCGGCATCAAGCCCGTAAATATCTCGGCGCATAACCACGATGCCTGCTTCAACTATCACCGTGTCATAATGAAGGCGCGCCGGGATTGCCCGCGCGAGTGAAACGCCCTGCGTCGCGCCGCCTTCCAGGACGCGATCAAAGCGTACCTGGTTCCAGGTCGGCATGCCACTGAAGGCTTCCGCCAGCAACTCCATCGGCCGTTCAAGCCGAATGCAGCCCGATGAAAAGGCGCGGTCCGGGCGGCGGAACAAATGCCGATTTGGCGTGTCATGCATGAAAATATCATCGCGGTTCGGCATCACGAATTTGATCCGCCCAAGCGCATTCACCTCACAGGGGTCCTGGCGGATGATGAACGGGAAGCGATCCTTGGAATAGGCGCTGAAATCCACCGTGGTCGCGTCAACTTGCGTAAGCTCGCCATCAATCCTCTGATAAAGCCGATAACCCATGGCCTGCATGTGAACGGGGTCGCGGTGGAGGCGCTGCAGCAAATCCTCCCACGCATTGCGATCCGGCACACCCCAGGATGGGTTGACTTGCACGGCGACCAGCCTGACGTCGAGCGTGGGGGTTTGCCGATCCACCCGGCCCACCACCACGGCCATATCCTGCACCACGCGCCCGGCATCATTGAGTTTCAGGCGGAAATGTGGGATATTCACCTCAATGCTCCGATCGGGCGGGGCAGCCAGGCCGCGGCGCAAATCAAGCGCCGTGCAAAACCGGCCGATCTTGGTTTGGACCGGCGTATTCAAGGCAGCCCAGTTAAGGCGCCCGATGCGGCCACCGGCTTCCAGCCCTTCTGCGACCTGAAAGCGCCGAACCGCCGCTTGCAGCCGCGCATCGTAGCTGGCGTTTTCATCCACTGTGCCGCGCTGCACTTCAGCGTCCGTCACCGCCAGCCGCGCACGCAGCTGCGGCACCCGCGCCACATTATGGCTGCCCGGTTACAAGGTGCTGGCAAGATTGCCTTCAATGGCCGCCCAACCACCGCGCGTCGCAATGGCACGCAGCCGCGCGAGTTCCGCCTTGATCGACGTCGCATCGGGATGGAGTGCTGCGGCCTGATCCAGCACACTCGCCGGATCGGCACTGGCATAAAGCCTGTCGCGTCAGGCAGGGAAATCGGCCCGCGCTGCATCGCGCCGGATAACCACGCGCCCTGGCAACGCCGCCACACGGCCCAGTACCAAATCCCGCAAGGCCGCTTCGGCGCGCGACATCAGCGCACTACCCGGCAGATCATAATGGCGCGGATCAAGCCCATCTTCGGCGAGAACGTCCAGCCGGCGCGCAAGGTTTTCCTGCGCCATGCGCGAAGCCGCGCTTGAGCGTGGCGGCAGGCTTGCCGAAAGCCCCGCCGAGGCAGCACCCAGCACGAGAACACGGCGCGCGAGTCGCTTTTAATTATTCATGATGTTTTGTTAGCGCTTTCGCAGGCCGGCACGCAATTTGCTAAGCTAGCGTCAGGAAAGCCGATCCGCCCCTTGTGGCGGACCGGCCAACTCATTGACTGTGATCGGCTTTTAGAGCGCGCGGGGGCGGAAATGCCCGACTTCTTCCACCGGCACACTCCGCGTCTCCGCGATCACCGCCGCCACAGTCGGGCCGCAAAGCCGCCCCTGGCAGGGGCCCATGCCGCAGCGCAAATAGGCCTTGGCCTGATTGGGGCCGTTTGCGCCAATCGCCGCCGCCCAGCGCAAAGACCCCGCCGTCACTTCCTCACACCGGCAGATGATGGTGGATTCCTCAGGCGGCGCCAGGATTTCCTGTCATGGTGCGTAAAGCGCGTCCAAAAAGGGGCGGAGCGCACGGGCTTGCAACAACGCCGCCGCACTCACTTCCGCGCGGGCATCCCGATCCGCGCGCGCAATGCGCCCAAGCCGAAGCCCCGCATCCAACGCGGCCAATTGCCCCACCGCCACAGCGGCTTCCCAGCCGCCAATCACCGCACCATCACCTGCCGCCGCAATCCGCGAATGGGAAGACGCGTCGAAGACATCAAGCTTGGGGCGCCAACAAAGCTGTTGTGGATCCCAACCATGTTCCAAGCAAATCGCCATGGAAATATGCGTGGAGGGGATGACCCCTTCATGCAGCAGCAGCGTATCGCAGGCTTCATAGCCGCCTTGAAAGCGCAGCCCCTGCACCCGCGGGCTGCCTTCCGCGCGCAAATGCTTTACCCCCGTAATTACCCGCATGCCGGACTGACGCGCCTTCAGGATCAGCCCAATGCCTTTGGCAAGCTGCACAAAGCCGCTGAAAATCCCGTCCTGTATCAAAGCCGTGCGCAGAATGGGCTGAGTGCGCGTTTCGACGAGCACCGGCAGCACACCCGCGCGGATCAATTGATTGGCGAGCAGCCACATCAGCGGCCCCTGCCCTGCCAGCACTACCCTGCCCGATGGCACCATGCCAGCGGTCTTCAGCGCAATCTGCGCTGCCCCGGCAGACATCACCCCAGGCAGCGTCCAGCCCGGAATGGGCACGGGTCTTTCCTGCGCCCCGGTCGCGAGCAGAATACGCTCTGCGACGAAATCTACACTTTCACCCAAACGCGAAACCGAAAGCGTACCAGTATCGGGATCCAGCATCCAAAGCGTGGCGCCAGGGCGATAGGTGATATCCAGCGCCCGAAACCGCGCGATCAGATCAAGCCCCGGCGCCATGTCACGCGCCAAGGCAGGATCGGCACCGGCCAATTCAGCAGCGCCGAAACCTGCCCGCCAGGTGCCGCATTTTCATGAACCACCAGGACAGAAAGCTCGCATTCCCGTGCAGTGATCGCGGCCGCCATGCCAGCCGGCCCCGCACCAATGATGGCGAGATCAAACTTGCTTGGCGCTGGGCTTGTCTTGACGGGCACAAGGTTCATCGCGGCACCTCCCGCGCGCCATGCTGGCGGGCGATGCACCTGCCGGCAGCGACCGGAACCATACAGGCTTGCCGGTTCGCGACACCGTCAATTTCGGCCAGGCAATCGAAGCAAGCGCCCATCATGCACCAGGGCAAGCGCGGGCTGCCCGAGACCGGCGTTTCACGCATGGCCGGCAGGCCTGCAATCAGCATGGCAGCGGCGGCGCTGCTGCCTTCCGGCACCATCAGGGCGCGGCCTTCGACAAAAACCTGCACCATCTCCGGCCGATGATCGTGGCGCGTGCGAAACATCAAAAGCGCTTTGCCGAGAATGGCGCCAGGAAGGGGTCAAGTTCTCCGCGCGAAATCATGGGTGCCAGCCGCTTGCCATGCGCGGCGGCGAGTGTGACGCCGGAATGGCAATTCGCCGTGAAGGCGCCGGGCAGGGTTTCGGATTGCTCATAAATGGGCAGCCCATCGGGCGACATGACGCGAAGCGCAGACCAGGTGCGCAGCACATTCAGCTTGCCAATCCAGGGAAAACAGAGCGCCGCGCGATGGGCAATTTCCGCCATCACCCGCTGAGACTGGCGTGTGTCAAACCCCACTTCCTCCACGCTATCGCCCAACATGATGCTGGCCTCTCCGGTTTGGCGAATGGTGGTGGTCGGCATGGGCAGGGCTGCGCGCGTTCTCTCCGTCACCAGCACCTGGCCGCGCTGCGGGCGGACCGGCGCCTTCAGCCCGAAATGCGTGCCAAGCGCCGCATTGCCAAGGCCAGCCGCCAGCACCGTACGTTCCGCCTAAATGATGCCAAGGTAGCACTCCAGCAGGAAATGCGCGGTGCCGTTGCGATGCCGGTGATCTTCACATTGGGCAGATAAACCCCGCCAAGCGCGTTGAAACCGTAATGTAGGCTGCGACGAAGCGCCAGCAGGCTGACATGCCCATCATAGGGCGTGAAAGAAGCCCCCACCACGGCGGGGCCAAAGCCGGGCAGCATCTCACGCGCTTCCCGCGCATCCAGCATGCGATAGTCAAAGCCATAGTTGCCCGCTTCGCGCTTCATCTGTCCCAGGCGGGTTTCACGGTCTTTCATTTCTTAATCGGAAAGACACAAATGCAGCCCGTCCGGCTGAGACAGACCAAGCGAAAGACCGGTCTGCTTCGCCAGATCATCCGCCAAAGCGGCCCAGGTTTCTGCCGATTGCCGTGTCCAGCGCCGATACCAGGGCACGCCGAGCCCCTTGGATTGCTCCCAGACCAGGCCGAAAATTCCGCGGCTGGCGCGATAGGCAGCGTCACCCTCATCCAGCAGCGCAACCGATAGTCCTTCGCCCCGAGGCCCTAGGCAATTGCGGAGCCCGCGAGCCCACCACCAATCACCAGTGCGTCGAAGCGTCTTGCGGTCATGACAAGGCCCGGTTTACGCGCTTTCGGTTAAAAAATGATGTGATCAGCGCCCGCCACCCACCTGCAGGCAGGCCGCCGTCACATAGGAAGCCGCGTCTGAGGCAAGGAACAGGATGCATTCCGCCACCTCCTCGGGCTTACCCGGCCGGCCCATCGGCACCAGCGGGCCAAGCCGCGCAAGCCGATCCGGCGCCCCGCCACGGGCATGGATTTCCGTTTCAATCAGGCCGGGATTGACCGCATTCACCCGCATGCCTTCCTGCGCCACTTCGCGCGCGAGCCCGATGGTGAGCGTATCCACCGCCGCCTTGCTCGCCGCGTAATGGACATATTCGCCGGCGCTGCCGAGTTCTGAGGCGCGGGAGGAGACATTCACAATCGCACCGCCCTTTGCGCCATGCTTGGTCGACATGCGCTTCACCGCTTCGCGGCAGAACATGGCAAGACCGGTGACATTGGCGCCCATGGTATTGGCCCAGCCGGCATGGGTAATGCTCTCCAGCCGCCCGCGCGGTCCGGTGCCACCAGCATTATTCACCAGCACATCAATCCGCCCGAAATGTTGCATGACGGCGTCAAAGGCGGCGATCGCATGCGCCTCATCCTCGACCGAGCCTTGCAGCAGCAGCACTTTTGCCCCCGCCGCTTCGCAATCACGCTGCACCGCTTCGGCGCTCGCGCGATCCTGCTGATAGGTCAGGCATAAATCATAGCCACGGGTGGCGGCCATGCGCGCTGTGGCCGCGCCAATGCCGCGCCCCGCGCCGGTGATCAGCATGGTTTTTCTGGACATGGTCTCTCCCCTTTGTTTTCGGGTGCTTTATGGCATGGGAAGGCGGGCTTGCCGATACCCGCGCGGTGGGTGAGCATTGTAGGGCAGGAGGCCACCATGACCACATATTCGCCCGCCAGCTTCATACCGCTGACCTTTCACGAAGCCGCACCGCGCTTTCCAGCGGGACAATACAGATCAGCGCAGGCGCAAGACAAGAAAGGCTGAAAAATGACACGCGATCTGGTGGGCAAGAGCGCGCTTGTGACTGGCGGCGCCTCTGGCATAGGGCGCGCGACCGCGCTCGCTTTTGCGCGCGAGGGTGCGCGGGTCGCGGTGGCGGATATCCTGGAGGAAGCCGCGCAACGCACCGTCACCGAGATCGAGGCGATGGGTGGGCAAGCGCTCGCCATTGCCTGTGATGTCACGGATGATGACGCAGTAAAAGCCATGATCGCCGCCACGGTGGATGCCTTTGGTGGCCTTGACTGCGCCTTCAACAATGCTGGCATTGCCCCGTATCAGGTGAATGCCGGGGCGCAGAAAATCGCGGATGTCGCGCCCGAAGCATGGCGCCGCTTGATTGAGGTGAATCTGACTGGCGTTTGGCTATGCCTGCGCCATGAAGTGGCACAAATGCGCGTGCAGGCTTTGGGCGGCGTCATCATCAATACGGCTTCGATCCTTGGGTTGATCGGATCGGCTAGTTCCTCTGCCTATGTTGCGGCAAAGCATGGTGTGGTGGGCCTCACGAAGACAGCCGCCGCTGACCATGCCGAGGATAACATCCGCGTCAATGCGGTTTGCCCGGGCTATATCGAAACACCAATGACCGAGCAGACGATGCGCCGGCGCGGTGAGCGCATTCTGGCGCGCGTGCCCATGGTACGCATGGGCCAGGCAAATGAGATCGCCGAAGCGGTGGTATGGCTGTGCAGCCCGAAAGCAAGCTTTGTGACGGGCGTGTCTTGGGCGGTGGATGGCGGCTATACGGCGATTTGACGCACTTGCTGAAGCCGGCATGATCCCAGAAGGGATCGCCGCCACCACCCCGCCCATTTCTGTTTGAGGAACGCCAAATGTCCGAAATCGAGATCGCCGATGATGCGGGGCTGCGCATCATTCGCCTGAACCGGCCGGAGAAGAAAAACGCGCTCACACGCGCGATGTATAACGCGATGGCGGCAGCGCTGCGGGAGGCTGCGGCCACGCCCGCCATTCGCGCCATTCTGATCACGGGCGGCGATGCCTGTTTCACCTCTGGCAATGATGTCGTGGATTTTCGGGTACGTGGTGAACAGCAGGTGGAAGTCCCCTCCCCCGCGCGGGAAATGCTGGCGGCACTTGGCGAATGCCCGAAGCCTGTAGTGGCGGCGGTGGCAGGTTATGCGATTGGCATTGGCACGACACTGCTTTTGCATTGTGACCTGGTTTATGCCGGGGATAACGCCATCTTCCGCATGCCTTTCGTGGATTTGGGGCTTTGCCCGGAAGGTGGTTCATCCCTGCTGGCGCCCATGCGCGGCGGGCCATTGCTTGCCAATGAATTACTGATGTTGGGGGATGCCTTTGCGCCGGACGTCGCTTTGCGTGCCGGCATCATCAATGCCGTGGTGCCGGCAGGCGCATTGCTGGCGCATGCGGAAGGCAAGGCGCGCGCCTTGGCGGCCAAGCCGCCAGCGGCCATGGCGCAAACCAAGGCACTGCTGAGGCGCGCCGATGCCGCGCGCATCGCAGAACACATGCAGGTGGAATTCGCGGCCTTCGGTGCGCTGCTGCGCGGGCCGGAAGCGGCGGAAGCGGTCGCGGCGTTTCAGGAAAAGCGCAAGCCAGATTTCACGCGCTTTTTCGCGGGCGGCAAGGGCTGACGCGATGCTGCATCAATGGCCGGCCCAGGCGCGGGTTTATCATGATATTTCGGTCTCGGAATTACTGCCCGGCGAGGTTGGCAGCGCGGCTCGCATTGCGCTGGTTACCACGCGTTCACTGGTGAAAAGCCGCATTGCCGCAAGTGTGCGTGAAGCGCTTGGCGCGCGGCTGGTCGCGGAGACCGCCGCGATGCGTGCGCATAGCCCGGTTGAGGATGTACTGGCGCTGGCCGGGCTGCTGCGCGAAAGTCGCGCCGAATTGGTGGTGGCGCTGGGTGGCGGTTCGGTGATTGATGGCGCGAAGGTCGCCTGCCTTGCCGTCTGGCGCGGCATTACGGATCGCGCGGCACTGATTGAAGCGGCGGTGTCTCGTGCCGCATCGCCGGGCGCTTGGGATGGAGCCGCACCTCAGCCGCGTTTGGTCGCGGTGCCGACCACGCTTTCCGCCGCCGAATTCGCGCCCCATGCCGGCTATACGGATTTGAGTGAGGGTCGGAAATATCGCGCGCTTGATCCCTGGATGGTGCCGCGCGCTGTTTTGCTAGATCCCGCCGCTACTTTGGAAACCCCGGCAGCGCTTTTCCTGTCATCGGGCATTCGCGCCCTTGATCACGCGGCAGAGCGTTGGTGCGCGCTGGAACCAGCACCGTTTTCGGATGCGGTATCGCGCCAGGCGATGCTGATGCTGGCCGAGGGCTTGCCGCGTGTGGCGCAGGCAGCCGGAGATTTGCGGGCACGCGCCCTTTGCCAGCAAGCCGCCTGGCTTTCCGTGCAGGGCGGTTGGGCAGGTGTTGCGGTCGGTGCCAGCCATGGGCTTGGCTATATTCTGGGGGCGGCGCGCGGCGTGCCGCATGGCATCACTTCCTGCCTGATGCTACATGCGGTGATGCGCTGGAATGCGCCGGTGAATGCAGCGCGGCAGGCGGATATCGCAGCGATTTTCGGCGGTGCCGAAGCCGGCCCAGCGATTGAGGATTTTGTGGTGGGGCTGGGCCTGCCGACGCGGCTGCATCAGCAAGGCATTACGGAGGCGGAAATCCCGGGCCTTGCCGCGCGCTGGACTGGCGATGCGCCGATTGCAACCAATCCTCGGCCTGTGCGTGGGGCGGCGGATTTGGAGGAGATTTTGCGACTGGCAGCTTAGAGGTTCCTGCGTTCCGCCCTGAGCGTCGGCAGGCCGATACCTGTGGCGTCAAACCCGCCATCCACGGCAATCACCTGGCCGGTCAGGTAACTCGCGCGGCCACTGCATAGGAAAAACACTGCCTCTGCCAACTCTGCTTCCAGCCCATAGCGATTGAGCGGCAAATGGTCGTGATAATCGGCGCGGATTTCCGGCGTATGCACGGCCTTCGCCATGGCCGTATCCACTGGGCCAGGGGCGACCGCATTCACGCGTATGCCAAGGCTTGCAAATTCCACCGCCTGCTGCTTCGTCAAATGCGCAAGCCCGGCCTTGCTGGTGCCATAGGCGACCCGCAGCGTTGAAGCGCGCAAGCCGGAGATGGAGGTGATATTCACCATCGCCCCACCACCAGCCTCGGCCATGATCGGTGCCGCTGCCTGTGCCGCGAGGAATGGGCCGGTCAGGTTCACCGCCAGCACGCGCGCCCAATCTTCCGGTGTGGTTTCCAGAATGGGTTTGAAAATCGCGATGCCGGCATTATTCACCAGCGCATCCAACCGCCCGAAATGCGCTGCCGCCTGACGCACCGCAGCCGCAATGGCGGGCGGGGCGGAGACATCGCAGATGATCTCAAGCGTTTTTGCGGGCTCGGCCAGCGTTCCCATGGTTTCGCGGAGTTGCACCGCATTGATATCCAGCAGTGCGACATTCCAGCCCTCGGCGAGGAAGCGCTTCGCGACGGCAAGCCCGATGCCGCGCGCGGCGCCAGTGACAAGGGCGGTCTTCATGCTGATACACTATCCTTCACCGCGGCATGGTACCGGCGCGGCCGGCGGTTGAACCGCCATCAATCACCAATTCGCTACCCGTCATGTGCCGCGATGCATCAGAAGCCAGGAACACAACCCCAGCCGCGATATCCGCCGCCGTGCCAGCCTCACCCAAAGGCACAATATTCGCGGCCAATTGGCGCGGATCAATCGGCGCATTGCGGCCACCTCCAGTGCCCTGCGGCATCTTCTGCCAAATATCGGTTTCAATCACGCCGGGATGGACGGAATTGCAGCGAATCCCATCCCGCGCGCCAGCACATTCCAGCGCGACCGATTTTGAGAATAGCCGCACCGCGCCCTTGCTCGCGGAATAACCAGCCAAGCCGGCAGACCCACGAATGCCGGCGATGGACGACATCATGATGATGGAACCGCCCCCGGCGCGGCGCATGGCGGGAATGGCGTATTTCACCGACAGAAACACGCCATCAATATTCACCGCATTCTGCCGCCGCCATTCGGCCAAGGACATATCAAGCAAAGGCAACATGATGGCGATACCGGCATTGGAGACGAGCACATCAAGCCGGCCGAATTGCGCTTCAATGGCGGCGATCACCTCGGCCCAACGCGCTTCATCCGTCACATCCTGATGCAGATAAAGCGCGTGATGCCCGGCGCCGCAGAGCTTTTCAGCCAAAGCCTCGCCGCGCGTATCATCAACATCGGTCAGCACCACCTTGGCACCTTCGGCGGCGAGAGCCTCCGCGCACGCCGCGCCAATACCTGCCGCAGCGCCCGTGATCAGCGCGACCTTGCCTTGCACCTGTCCCATTTCATCCCCCTTAAGCAAAACGTTCCGCCGCGAAGGGCGTGAAATCGAAATTGGGTTTCTCGCCGGCCACCAGCGCGCCCATCAGCGCGCCGGTGGGCGCTGAGCCCGTCAGGCCCAAATGCCCATGACCGAAGGCGCAATAGAGGCCCTGCCAGGCGCTGACAGGCCCCATCACCGGTACGCTATCGGGCAGGCAGGGGCGATGCCCCATCCAGATCTTGCCGCCTTCCGTGCGCGCCTTGGGGAACACCTTTTTCAGATCGCCCAGCAACAGCATGGCGCGGGCTTCCGTGGGCGGCGCATCAAGCCCCGCAATTTCCACCGAACCCGCCACACGCAGCCCTTCCTCCATCGGGCTGATGAAGACCTTGCGATCGGCGGGCGACAGCACGCGCCCCACACGCACCCCCGCATCCGGCAGCATCACGTGATAGCCGCGCTGGGTTTCCAACGGCACCTTCAGCCCGAGCGGTGCCAGCAAGCGCGCAGACCACGCCCCGGCGGCGAGCACAATCTGATCCGCGGCAATATCCTCACCCGCGCAGCGCACGCCAATCACGCGCTGGCCTTCGGTCAGAATGGCCTGCACTTCAACGCTGCGAATCTCACCGCCCATACGGCGCACGCCATTCGCCACCACGGCAGCCAGCCGCGCCGGATTCACGCAGGAACCGTGATCAGGCAGATAAAGGCCAATCTGGTAATCCTCGGAGACTTGCGGTTCCAATTCGCGCAAGGCTGGCCCGACCAGCTTTTGCACCTTCTGCCCATGCTTCTGGCGCAGCGTGAGGGAAGCGGTGTCCTTCGCGAGCTGTTCCTCATTCCGATAAAGATACATCTGGCCTTCTTCACGGATCAGGTCGCTCGCCCCCTCCGCGGCAAGAATTTCGCGATGCCGATCAGGCGCGGAAAACAGCAGCGCGGAAAGCGCCACGGCGGCGGATTCGACCTTCTCCCGCCGGGCGGAAGCGACAAAGCGTAGCAGCCAGGGCATGGCGCGCAGCCAATAGCGCGCGGGGATATGCAAAGCGCCGGCCGGGTCCATCAGCATTTTCGGCACCTGCGCCAGCACGCCCGGCATGGCAAGCGGCGCCACCGACCCATGGCTAATGGCGCCCGCATTGCCGGTATAGGCCGCGCCTTCCTTGCCTGCTTCCAGCACCAGCGGCTTCAGCCCGCGCCGCGCCAAATGCCAGGCGATGCATAGGCCAACAATGCCTCCCCCGATAATCACCGGGGCGGGCTTGGGGGGTTGCGTTTCCATGAGGCGATCCTGACGCAGTCTTAAGCCCCAGGGAAGCGCCCGGTTGACGCACCGGGGCCGGGGCCTCAATTTCGGCGCCTGTGGAGGATGCCAGCATGAAAATCACCCTCAATAATGCTGGGCTCGGCGCCCGGGTTGAAGGCATTGACCTGCGTGAGCCTGCCTCGCCCGAGGATTTCCGCACGCTTTTGCGGGCGCTCGGCGAATATGGCGTGCTTTGCTTCCCGAAGCAGGATCTGGAAGCGCCGCAAGTGGCCGCCTTCGGCAAGCGCTTTGGCGATTTGGAAGTGAATGTCGCCAATCTGTTCCATGCGCCTGGCCATCCGGAAGTGATGATCCTGTCCAATATGAAGGATGCGGCGGGCAAGCCTTTGGGGCTGAATGATGCCGGCCAGGGCTGGCATACGGATATGTCCTATTCCAAGGAAATCGCGCTGGCGAACATGCTCCACGCCAAACGCGTCCCACGGCGCGATGGCAAGGTGTTGGGGGCAACGCAATTCCGCAATATGCATGCTGCCTATGCCGATCTGCCGGCCGAGGTGAAGGCGCGCATCGAAGGCCGTGTGGCCATTCATGATTTCAGCAAATTCTGGGACATGATGCGCCAGAGGCCGGGCAGTATTCGCGGGCCACTCACGCCCGAACAGCGCGCGAAAAAGCCGCCGGTTGAGCAACCGATTATGCGTATTCACCCGATCACCGAGCGGCCCGTGCTTTACTGTAATTGCGGCTACGCGATGCATGTGAAGGATATGGACCGCGCCGAATCCGATGCGCTGCTGGATTATTTGTTCCGCCATCAGGCGCAGGAAAAATACCTCTATACGCATGAATGGTCAGAAGGTGATGTGCTGATCTGGGACAATATCGGCACCATGCATAATGCGGTGGCGGATTATTTGCCCAGTGAGGATCGCTATATTCTGCGCGTGCAGGTTATGGCGACACTCGATTACGCGGCGCAGGCGGCATGAAGCTGGTTACCTTTCGGGGCGCCCATGGCCCTGCCCTGGCAGGCGTGGTTGGTGACAGCCTGGTGGCACTGCGCCCCGCCCTATCCGCCGCAATGCGCACCGCCGGTGAGGCTAATCGCAGCGCGGAGGTGATCCCCGCCGATATGGTGGCACTCCTTGGCGACGAAGCAGCGATGACTGCCGCTGGCCGCGCGCTTGCCTTTGCCGCGCGGGCAGAAAATACCGCGCTGCGGCAACCGCTGGCGGGGGCCAAGATCCTGGCGCCGCTGAAGCCCGGCAAGATCCTGGGCGTTGGGCGCAATTATAGTGATCACGCCAAGGAAGTCGGCGGCCCCAAGCTTGAAATGCCGCGCATTTTCATGAAGCCCGCAAGCTCAGTGGTTGGGCCCGGGGCAGTGGTGAAAATCCCGCGGGATGTAGAAAAGCCTGATTGGGAAGTGGAACTTGGTGTGGTGATCGGGAAGTCCGCGCGGGACGTCCCGGAGGGTGTCGCCCTGGATCGTGTCGCGGGCTACACTGTGCTGAATGATGTCACCGCACGCGATTTTCAGTTTGACGTACCACTCGCCATGACATCCTTCGCCAAGGGCATGGATGGCTTTTGCCCAATAGGCCCTTGGATTGTGACGCCGGAAGAAGTGGGCGAGCCCTGGATGCTGGACGTGAAATGCTGGCTGAATGGCGAAGAGGTGCAACACGGCAATACGCGCGATCTAATCTTTTCCGTCTCGGCACTGATTGCCTTTCTCTCGCGCTACATGACACTAGAACCAGGCGATGTGATCGCGACCGGCACGCCAGCCGGCGTTGGGCATTTCCGAAACCCGCCACGCTATTTAAAGCGAGGCGATAAATTGCGCTTGGAAGTGGAACGCGTTGGTGTGCTGGAACATGCGATTGGTTGAAAAAGCAGAGAGGCAGGGATGAAAAAGGGTTTTCTGATCGCGGCTTTGGCTTCGCTGTTGGCGCTACCAGCTTTGGCGCAACCCAAGGCACCGGGCACTGATTATCCAAACAGGCCGGTACGCGTGATTGTCGCCTTCGCTGCCGGCGGCAATGCCGATATCAATGCCAGGCTGATTTCAACTGCATTATCGCAGCAATTGGGCCAGCAATTCGTAGTGGAAAACCGGCCTTCGGGCGGCGGCACTGTAGCCTTTGAAACCATCGCGCAAACGGCACCGGATGGTTATACCTTGCTGGTTGGCGCGCTTGGATCGCATACCTTGAATGTAGCGCTTTATGGCGATCGCTTGCGCATTCATCCACTGACGGGCGTTGATCACGTCACCATCTCCAGCCATTCCCCGATTGTTTTGGCGACCCACCCATCCATGAATGTGCGCACGCTTGCGGAGTTTCGTGCCGCGGTCGCAGCCGGTGGCGGGAATGTGCTGTATGGGTCTTCCGGCAATGGCTCGACCGGCCACATTTCATCAGCCTTGCTTCTGCATCTGCTCGGCGTGCCTGCGACCCATGTGCCTTATCGCGGATCAGCTGCGGCTTTTCAGGATTTGATGGCGGGGCGTATCAGTTTCCAATTGGACACCATTTCCTTTCTGGCTGAGCATATCAAGAACGGTACGGTGAATGGTATTGTGATTGGCACGCCTGCACGCTCACCCATGGCGCCGGATGTACCCACCGCCGCCGAAGCGGGTCTGCCCGCCTTTCAAGCCACAACCTGGACACCGTGGTCCGCCACACTCGGCACACCGGTGCCGATCCGGCAATTCCTGTATGAGCAAATCGCCATCGTACTGCGTAAGCCGGAAGTACGGGATCGACTAATCCAGCTTGGCAATACCATCCCGGATGGCATAACGCCGGAGGCAACGCGCGCCTTTATCGCGGCCGAGCTTGATAAATGGGTGCCGATTGTCCGCGCCACCGGCGCGCGTGTGGATTGAGAAGGACGTAAATGAAAATCGAAAGACGCGCGCTTTTCGGCGCCCTGGCTGCAACCATCCTGCCAGGGCTGGCGCAAGCGCAAGACATCGCCTGGCCCACCAAGCCCATACGCGTGGTGGTGCCTTATGCCGCCAGTGGGGGGACAGATATTCTGGTGCGCGCGATTGGCGAGGCGTTGCGCAATACGCTGCCGCAACCCTTCATTGTCGAAAACCGTGCTGGTGCCGCGGGCGTGATCGGTTCCGAAGTGGTGGCGCGCGCGGAACCCGATGGTCATACCTTGCTCGTGGTTGTTTCAACCCACATCATGAACAGATACCATCTGCCCAGCATGCCATATGATACGATCCGCGATTTCACGCCGATTGCGATGCTGACACGCAATACCATGGTGCTGGTCGCCGGCGCCAATCAGCCTTTTGATTCGCTCACTTCCATGCTCGCCTATGCCAAGGCAAATCCTGGCAAGGTGGGTACAGGTTCAACCGAGGCGCTGTCCTCATTCATCGGGCAGGAAATGGCACGGCGCGCGGGGGTGGAGATGCCCGATATCGCCTATCGCAGCGGTGGGCCTTTGATGAATGACATTGTCGCCGGGCACTTGCCGAGTGGCTGGACCAGTACCGTCAGCGCCATGCCGCATATGCAAACCGGGCGTGTGCGTGTGCTGGCGACCTCAACCGGCACGCGTTCGCCCTTCTTCCCGGATGCACCCACACCCGCCGAACAGGGCGTGCGTGATTTTAATTTGTCCGGCTGGGTTGCGATGCTGGGGCCGCCGCGCGTGGCGCCTGCCCTGGTGGATCGCATCTATCGCACGATCTTTGCTGTTTTCGCCGATGAACCCTTCAAGCAAAGGCTTTTGGCGCTTGGTGTTGAAGCCGATATCCGCCCCTCTGCCGCGTTGCTCGACGCCATGCAACGCGATGATCGTATTTGGGCCGCGGCGAGTGCTGCAGGGCATATACGCCCACAATAAACAGATAGGAAAACCCCATGGCCAATCCATCTCTTCGCAAGGCGCTGGTTGAGAAGCGCTTCATCCTTGCCCCAGGTGTTTTTGACATGATTTCGGCTAAGATTGCCGATGGCATGGGGTTTGATTGCATTTATGGCACGGGCTTTGGCGCCGTTGCCTCGGCCCTTGGTGTCGCGGATGCAGGCATTGCGACTTATGCCGATATGGTGGCGCGCATGGGCACCATGGCGCGTGGGTGCAAAACTCCGTTGGTCGCGGATGCCGATACGGGCTATGGTGGATTGCTGAATGTGCGCCACACCGCGCTTGGCTATGAAGCCGCCGGCATGACCGGCATTCAGCTTGAAGATCAGGAAATGCCAAAGAAGTGCGGCCATACACTTGGCCGCCGCGTGATCCCCGCCGAGGAGATGGTGCTGAAAATCAAGGTCGCCGCCGAAGCGCGGCGCGATCCGAATTTCCTGATTGTGGCGCGCACGGATTCCCGCACCACACTCGGCCTTGAGGAGGCCATTCGGCGCGGGCGCATGTATGGCGATGCGGGTGCCGATATTGTCTTCATCGAAAGCCCGGAAAGCGAAGACGAAATGTGCGCCATCGGCAAGGCAATCTCAAAGCCCTTGCTCGCGAATATGGTGGAAGGTGGGCGCACGCCCATTCTGCCCGCCGCGCGCTTGCAGGAAATTGGCTATGCCATGGCAATCTATCCCGCCATTGGTTTCCTTGCCGCTGCTGCCGCGCTGGAATGCGCGTATGCGCATTTGAAGACCGCTGGCAACAGTCTGGCACTTGGTGAATCCTATGGTTTCAAGAAAATGACCGAGCTCATGGGTTTCCCGGAAGTTTGGGATTTTGAAAAGCAATGGGCACAGCCCGAAAAGGATACGACAGCATGAGCGCGCTCCCCGACGTGAAGGCACTGGTCTTCGATGTTTTCGGAACAGTGGTGGATTGGCGGAATGGTATTGCCCGCGATGCACGCATATTCTTAGCACGTCATGGGCAGGGCAATATAGACCCGCATCGCTTCGCCGATGCCTGGCGAAAACGCTACCAACCAGCGATGGAGGAAGTGCGCAGCGGCCGTCGCCCCTTCACGCGGCTGGATGTGCTGCATCGGGAAAACCTTGATGGTGTACTTAAGGATTTTGGCGTTGCCACCAACGGTGTCAGTGAGGAGGAACTCGATTGGTTCAATCGCGCCTGGCATCGGCTGAACCCCTGGCCGGATACCGTTCCAGGCCTGACCCGCCTCAAGGCAAAACACTTCATCGCCCCGTTGTCGAATGGCAATATTTTGCTACTCGCGAATATGGCAAAGCGCGCCGGCATGCCGTGGGATGCGATCCTGGGGGCCGAGGCTGCGCAAGCCTATAAGCCGCAACCCGAAGCCTATCTGCGCACCTGCGAAATTCTGGGACTGAGGCCCGCGCAAGTGGCGCTGGTTGCCGCGCATAACGGGGATTTGGCTGCAGCGCGCAAATGCGGTCTGGCCACCGCTTTTGTGCTCCGCCCCAATGAACATGGCGCGGATCAGGCGACTGATCTGAAGGCGGAACAGGATTGGGGCTCGATCACAACAAGCTTTGAGGATTTGGCTGACCAGCTGGGTTGCTGATCGCGGCGCGCCACCAATCCTTGATCACGCGCGCCGCAAGGGCAACCTGGAACAAAGCAGTGATGACTTCCTGGCTGGTGTTAAAAAATTTTGGGTCCAGATAAGGCAAGGCAATCAACTCATCCCCCGGCTGCGGTGGCTGCCAGGAGTCAAGCTGCACCTGACCACTGGGACGACGCATCATCAAGGTCGAACGGGCACCGCGCGCCGTCAGCCCACCGCCTCGTTCAAGTATTGCTCAATAGTTATGCCTTGCCGCTAAAGCACTGCGCGCGGCATGGCAACCTCACCCTGCACTATCACGGTTCGCGATCTTTCAGGAATGACGATGGTATCGCCATCCTCAAGCCGCACCAGAGCGCAGGTTCCGTCCTCATTCACCACGACCCACCGCCCTTCAGGCTGGCTGCGGGGTGCGCGGCTGATATAGGACAACACCATATTGGCCTTAGCTGAACGCGCCGCCGCAGTACCTGGCGTCATGGCGGGGGAGAAGGACAGCTGCTGCTCCAGCCGGTCCAGCACGTCATCAATGGAACGCTTCTGTTGCAAGGCAAGCCGAGGGCGCAATAGGAAAACCGCTGAGTATCCGCAAGCGAAGGGCCAACCGCGACATGATCAGGAATCTGGTACAGGGAAAAATCCCGATATGCCACCAATACTGAAGGATAAAGCCGGCTGCCTTCGATGGTAATGCGCACGGTGCGCAAGGCGACATCCGCGACAAAGGTCACTGTGTCCTGATCCTGCAAGTTCTGCCGCGAAAGCTCCGCTATCGTCACATAACGGGAAAAGGGTTGTGTGTTGCGCACGCCGCGCGCCACGGCACTGGTGGCCGCAGGCAAGGGCCGCGCAAAATTGATCAAACCCTGGCCGCGCATGGGGCCAAGCTGCGGGCTTTCGGACAGAAAATTATTGCGCACGGCCCCATCCGCGCCGATCAACGGTCGCTGGCGATCCACCACAATGGTATCACCTTCCTGCAAGCTTATATCCGGCATGCGCCCTTCCAGCAGGAAGCGATAAAGATCGAAGCGCGCGACCGTCGCATTGCCACGCTGAACCCGGACATCGCGGAAGGAACCGCGCGCGGAGTCAATGCCTCCAGCCCGCAACAGAAAATCCAAGACGCTATCGGAAGCAACCCCCGCTTAACGGCCCGGAGTGCGCACAAACCCTGTTGTCCGGCGTCAGCGCCTATGGGACCAAATTGGCGATTTGAGTAACGGAGGATTTCTGTCTCATCGTAACCCCAAGGAGAGTGAAGATGAGCCAGAAGTTCGCTGGCCGGC
>VGDM01000001.1 GCA_016869715.1 Alphaproteobacteria bacterium | reverse complement strand
AGTACACACGCGAAGCCCTCGCCGTGACGGTCGCCAACGAGATGGGACCATCAGAGGTTCTGGAAGCGCTTTACCCCTTACTGCTCAAACGAGGGAAACCTGAATATCTGCGTTCCGATAATGGCCCGGAGTTCTCCTCCGAACCCTTCACAGATTGGCTGACCAAAGTCGGCATTAAGCCGAGCCGGAGCCCGATCAGCCGGGTCAAGCGCTGATGCAAATCAGCGCCGTCGGCGCTATCAGGTTGAGGGTTCACTTGCGACATGGGCTTGGACAGTATTCTCTTATCCCCAGCGAGTGATTAACAGCGGAAGCGATTAGTGATGGCCTTGATAGAACCTGGTATGCGCGTGCGCCACCCAACCGAGGCAGATTGGGGCTTAGGCCAGGTCCAATCCGTGGCCGGAGATCGCGTCACGGTCAATTTCGAGCATGCTGGCAAGGTATTGATCAATGCCAGGCTGATTGACCTGATTATTGAGGCACCGCCCGCGAGATGACCGATCTGATCAACGCTGCCCCGCCGGTGCTGACCGATTGGCGGCTGCTGGCCGCAGCCCTTGCCACCGCCATGGCGGGGCTGATGCGCGGCTATGCCGGCTTTGGCACGGCAGTGATCCTGGCGCCGATCTATTCCGTGCTTTGGGGCCCCAAGGCCGGCGTGCCGGTGATGCTGCTGATGGAGTTGATCGTTTCCATCCAATTGCTCCCCAGCGCCTTCAAAGATGCCGACCGGCGCGTCATCCTGCCGATTGGCGGCACGGCGGCGCTGATGACGCCCCTTGGTGCCTATATCCTGATCACCGCGGATGGAGAGGTATTGCGCCGCGCCATCGGCGCCTTAGTGCTGGTCTTTGGCGGGCTGCTGATGTCGGGCTGGCGCTATAATGGCTCTCGGCCCTTGCCGCTGAATATGGCGGTGGGGGCCGTTTCCGGCTTGCTCAAGGGCTCCACCGGCATGTCCGGGCCGCCGGTCATTCTGTATCTTTTGGCGGGGAAGGAAGCGGCCAAGACGCATCGAGCGAATCTGATCCTATTTTTTACGGTGATTTCATTGGTTTCCATCTTTCCGCCGCTATTCCTTGGGCTGTTAGACTTGGCGGCTCTGGTCCGCGCCGCGGTGCTACTGCCGATCCTGGTGATATGCGCGCGCATCGGCGCCAGGCTTTTCCATGTAGTGCCGCAAAGCTGGTATCGGCCCTTTGCCCTGATTGTGCTGATCGGGGCTGGGTCGATCGCACTGCTCATTTGAACAAGGGGTCTTGCACCGGACCCCGCTTCGCCCCCACAACGCCCCTTATGAACGCCCAGCCTCCGCGACCCGCGCCCCTGATGGACCCCTTCGGGCGCCATGTGTCCTATTTGCGCGTCTCGGTCACGGATCGCTGCGATCTTCGCTGTGTCTATTGCATGGCGGAGGACATGACCTTCTTACCCAAGGCAGAGATTCTGACGCTTGAGGAATTGGAACGCCTCTCGGCCGCCTTCATCGCGAGCGGCGTTGACAAGATCAGGCTGACAGGCGGCGAGCCGCTGGTGCGCAAGAATGCAATGTCCCTAATCCGGGGCCTTGGCCAGCGCATCGGCCTTGGTGGCTTGCGCGAATTGACGCTGACCACCAATGGCACGCAATTGGTGCGCTACGCTGATGATCTTTATGCCGCAGGTGTCCGGCGTATCAATGTCTCGCTTGATACGCTGGATGCGGATGCCTTCGCTGCCGTCACGCGCTGGGGCAAGATTGCACAGACCCTGGATGGTATTTTCGCTGCCAAGGCCGCCGGGCTTGCAATCAAGATCAATGCTGTCGCGCTGAAAGGCATGAATGAGCATGAATATGACCGCATGGTCGCCTGGTGCGGCGAACATGGCTTTGATCTTTGCCTGATCGAGACCATGCCCATGGGCGATATCACCGGCGATCGCACGGATCAGTATTTACCATTGTCGCTGGTACGCTCCCGCCTCAAAGAAAACTGGACGCTGGAGGATACCGATTACTCAACGGGTGGCCCGGCGCGTTATATGCGCGTGAAGGAAACCGGCCAGCGGATCGGCTTCATCACGCCCATGACCCACAATTTCTGCGAAAGCTGCAACCGCGTGCGGCTGACCTGCACAGGCACGCTTTACATGTGCTTGGGTCAGGATGATGCGGCGGAATTCCGCGCCCTGCTCCGCGACCCTGGCGTGGATGACGCCACCCTATTGCAAGCGATCCATGACGCCATTGCGCGGAAGCCCAAGGGCCATGATTTCGTGATTGACCGCCGGCGGAACCGCCCCGCCGTCGCCCGACACATGAGTGTGACCGGTGGTTGAAGCCCTGCAAGCCCTAATCGCCGCCCTCACCTTCCCTGGCCTTCCGGGCTGGACGGGTTTGATCCTGGCAATGCTGTTGGGCCTTCTGGTGCTGGCCTTCCTTGGCATGCCCTTCGCCGTTTATGGCGTGAAATCGCGGCTGGAGGCGCTGGAGCTGCAATTGGCGGAACTCCGCGCCGAATTGCGCCGCGCCGGGCCTGCCGCCGCCCCGCGCGCGCCGGTGGAGCAGGATTGGGAAGAACCCGCCGGCTTCACTCGGCGGGAAGTTGAAGCCGGGCTGCGCCTGAGTGCGCCGGTGCCACCGCCGCCAGCGTATAGCGCGCCTCCCTTGCGGGAACGCCGCACCGAACCGAAGCTCGATTGGCGCACGCCGCGCGGCTGATTACACGCCCCCTTGCAGACCGGCCCCCTCCCCGGCTTGATGGGGGCCTTACATGGCAGGAGTAGGCGGATGCGCGTCAGCGTGATCCAGATGAACCAGGGCAGCAACAAGACCGCGAATCTTGCGCAGGCCGAAGCGCTCATCGAAGCCGCGGTCGCGTCTGACCGGCCCGGGCTGGTCAGCCTGCCCGAGACCTGGACCAATCTTGGCGGCGGGCGAGATGCCCGCATGGCCGCCGCTGAAGTGCTGCCAACACCAGGTGCTGAAGGCGGCCCGGCCTATGAGCTGCTGCGCGGCCTCGCGCGCCGGCATGGCATTACCCTCCACGGCGGTTCGATCATCGAAAATGGTGGTGAGAGGCTGTTCAATACCTCGCTGGTTTTTGGGCCTGATGGGGTTGAGATTGCGCGCTATCGCAAGATCCATCTATTCGACATCACCGCGCCCGATGGCACGGGCTACCGGGAAAGCGCGCTTTATGGCGGCGGGTGCGATCTGGCGCTGTTTGACGCGGGCGGCATCCGCTTTGCCTGCACCATCTGCTACGATATTCGCTTTCCAGAATTATATTTAGCACTCCGGCAAATGGGGGCGGAGGCCATTTTGGTGCCCTCCAACTTCACGCTGCAAACCGGCAAGGATCATTGGGAAGCGCTGCTGCGTGCACGCGCGATTGATATGCAATGCTGGATCATCGCCGCCGCTTCCTTCGGCCAATATGAGGAACGCGGCGCGCAACGCAGCGTCTATGGCCATTCACTGATCGCCAACCCTTGGGGCCATGTGGTGGCGAAGGCCAGTGACGGCAAAGGCCACGCGACCGCTCGGATAGACCAGGCGCTTACTGCACGCGTGCGGCGCGACATGCCGCTTTGGGAACATCGCGCGGCTGCTGCGGGTTGGCAGCGCGCATGAGCGCCTTCGCACCGCGCCGCGTCGTCATTCTGGCCGGGCAAAGTGCCGAGGCGCAAAAGGCCCGCGCCGCGCTTGTCGCGCGTTACGGCAACGCGGCCGAAGAAGATGCTGAGGTTGTGGTGGCGCTCGGCGGTGATGGCTTCATGCTTGAAACTCTGCACCGTTTTTTGCGTCGCGGCTTGCCGGTTTATGGCATGAACAGGGGCAGTGTCGGCTTTCTGATGAATGATTATCGGGAAGATGATCTGCCCGCGCGGCTTGCCGCCGCACAAACCGCGATTGTGCACCCGCTGCGCATGATCGCACTGCGCCAGGATAGGCCGCCGGTGGAAGCGCTTGCGATCAATGAGGTCTCCCTGCTGCGTGAAAGCCGCCAGGCCGCCAAGATACGCATTCTGGTGGATGGCAAGGCGCGGCTGCAGGAATTGATTTGCGATGGCATTTTAGTGAGCACGCCGGCCGGCAGCACTGCCTATAATCTTTCCGCCCATGGGCCGATTGTGCCGCTGAGTGCGAATCTATTGCCGCTGACGCCGATTTCTGCCTTTCGCCCACGGCGCTGGCGCGGCGCGCTGCTGCCTTCAGATGCAACCGTGGTGTTCGATATTCTTGAGGCGGAAAAGCGCCCCGTCGCGGCGGTGGCGGATTACACCGAAGTGCGCGATGTGACGCGGGTTGAGGTGCGCGAAGCGCGCGATGTCTTATTGACCTTGATGTTCGACCCCGATCACGGGCTTTCCGAGCGCATCATCGCCGAGCAATTCACCGTGTGAGTGACGTGCCGCGCTTTTCGCGGCGGGGAGTTTCTACGCGGCGTCAAGCCCGGGCGGTGCTTGAGCATTTTCAAGCCAAGTGTGATGACGTGGCGGCTCGGAAAATGCGATCAAACATAAGCTTGGAGCGTTTTCCGTGAGCCAACGCGAACGGGAAACGCCCCAATTCAGTTTGAGGTGCGATTGCCACCCGCCCCAGCGCCAACATAGCCGCCGCGCGTGCCGCTGCCCTCACAAGCAGCAAGCCCAATCAACAGCAGCGCTGCCAGAATAAAGCGCAGCCTCATTGATCATTCAAATGGCAGGCGCTGCGTTGGCCGGGCGCGATCTCTCGTAGCTTTGGCACTTCCACCTTGCAGCGTTCCATCACGAGCGGGCAGCGCGGGTGGAAATGGCAGCCACTCGGCGGGTTGATCGGTGACGGGATTTCCCCCTTCACCACCGAAAAGGCGCGCTTGCGGTTTTCAATCCGCGGCACGGAATCAAGCAACGACCGCGTATAGGGGTGATTAGGCCGGCGGAAGACGGTCTCCGTATTCGCCTCTTCCACCACGCGCCCCAAATACATGATCACCACGCGATCAGACAAATGCTCCACCACGCCAAGATCATGGCTGATGAACAGATAGGTCAGATCGAGTTCTCTCCTGAGCCGCATGAACAGGTTCAGGATTTGTGCCTGGATCGAAACATCCAACGCGGCCACGGCTTCATCGCAGACAATGAAATCCGGCTTCACCGCCAGCGCGCGGGCAATTCCGATACGCTGGCGCTGCCCGCCCGAGAATTGATGCGGATAGCGCCGCTTGAAGCCCGGGTCCAAACCCGCGCGGCTCATTTGCTCATCCACATAGTCATCAAAGGACGCACCATCCAAAAGCCCGTGCACGCGAGGTGCCTCGCCCACAATATCCAAAACGCGCATGCGTGGATTGAGCGATGCATAGGGGTCCTGGAAAATCATTTGCGTGCGGAGCTTCATCTGCCGCGCCTCAGGCCCGCTCAGCGCCTTGATGTCGCACCCATCGCGCAGAATGGTGCCTTCCGTTGGCGGCAAAATGCCCGCCACCATGCGCCCTAGCGTGGATTTGCCGCAGCCGGATTCACCCACCAGCCCGACAACCTCACCCTTGCGGACCGCCAGGTCCACGCCATCCACCGCATGCACCACTTCTTCGCGCACCGGCGCGCCCAAGCGCTGCGCAATGCGGCCTGCGAAATCCAACTTCTTTTCAAACCGGCGCGTAATGCCGCGCAGTTCCAGCATGGGTGTGGCGTTCATGCGGCCTCAGAAGCGCCAAGATGGGGGTGAATGCAGCGCACCTCGCGCCCGGGCAGAATCTCCGCCATCACGGGCTCTGCGAGGCAGGCTTCGGAAGCGCGCGGGCAACGCGCACGAAAGGCGCAGCCCGGCGGCAGGTTCAGCAAGGATGGCGTCATGCCAGGGATTTGGCGCAGCGCCTCACCGCGCTTGTTGCGGCTGGGGACGGAACCGATCAACCCATGGGTATAGGGATGCAGGGGCTTATCCAGCACTTCACCAACCGCGCCCTTTTCCACAATGCGCCCGGCATACATCACAGCAATATCATCCGCGAGGCCGGCCACCACCGAAAGATCATGCGTAATCCAGATCATGGACGTGCCGGTAGTAGCGCAAAGCTTCTGCACCTCGGCCAATATCTGACCCTGGATGGTAACATCAAGCGCGGTGGTCGGTTCATCGGCAACAATCAATTGCGGTTCATGCAATAGCGCAATCGCAATCGCCACACGCTGGCGCATGCCGCCAGAAAACTGATGCGGATAGGCTTTCAGCCTTTCATCCGGGGACGGAATGCCCACCATGCCAAGTGTATCGCGCGCGCGTTGGCGGGCTTCCTCCTTCGAGACCCTCTTATGCGCCAGCACTGTTTCGATCATCTGCGTATCAATGCGCAGCACCGGGTTAAGCGTCATCATCGGGTCCTGGAAGATCATGGCGATGCGGCTGCCCCGCAAATCGCGCATTTCTTCTTCCGACAGTTTCGCCAAATCGCGCCCCTGAAACAGGATGGACCCGCCCGCGATGCGCCCCGGCGGATCAACCAGACCAATGATGGAAAAACCCGTGACGGATTTGCCGGAACCGGATTCACCGACTAGCCCCAACACCTTGCCGCGGCCGACCGAAAAGGAAACGCCATCAACTGCCTTTACCGCGCCAGCGCGGGTGAAAAAATGCGTCTGCAAATCGCGCACTTCGAGTGTAGGTGCCGTCATGTGCCTATTTTTTCAGCCGCGGGTTCAGCACATCACGCAATTGATCACCCACCAGATTAATGGCGACAATCGTGATAAGCAGTGCAATGCCGGGATAGAAGGAAATCCAGTACTTGCCCGACAGCATATACTCATAGCCATTGGCGATCAGCAGGCCGAGCGATGGTTCCGTGATTGGCACGCCAAGCCCGAGGAAGGACAGGGTCGCTTCCAGCGCAATGGCGCGCGCCACCTGCATGGTGCCAACAACGATCAAGGGCGGCAGGCAATTCGGCAGCAAGTGGCAAAAAAGCACGCGATGTGTCGGCAAAGCTAGGCATTGCGCTGCCTCAATATATTCCCGCCGTCTTTCCACCAGCGCCGTGCCGCGCACCGTGCGCGCATAATAGGCCCATTCCACCAGCACCAGCGCGATCACCACATTCATGATGCCCTTGCCCAAAAAGGCCAGAATCATGAGCGCCGCCAGAATGGTCGGGAAGGACAATTGCAAATCCACAAGGCGCATAATCACGCTATCGGTCCGCCCACCGGCATAGGCCGCCAGCAAGCCAAGGGAGGCGCCAATCAGGCAGGCAACCAGCGCCGAACCCGCACCAACGGTGAGTGAAATCCGCAAGCCATAGATGATGCCGGAGAGCATATCGCGCCCCTGATCATCCGTGCCGAGCAAGAAGGTGAAGCCAGCACCGCCCACCGTGCCGGGCTCCATCCGCCCATCCATGATGTCAAGTTCCGCTAAGTCATAAGGGTTTTGCGGCGTGATCCAGGGCGCGAAAATCGCCAGCAGCGCGATGATGATGAAAACCACCAGCGCACCAAGGGCGACCTTGTTTTCAGCAAATTCAGACACGAAGCGCCGGAAGGGTGTTTCCACCTTGTCTGTCGGCTTCGCGGAAATGACAGCGTCGCTCATGTGCCTTTGCTCTCCAGCCGGACGCGCGGGTCAAGCAGTGAATAGGTCAGATCAACAATCAGATTGATCGCGATGAAGATCAGCACAATCATCATGAGGTAAGCGACAATCACCGGCCGATCGAGCACATTGATCGAATCAATGATCAGCTTGCCCATGCCGGGCCAAGCAAATACGCTTTCCGTCACCACCGAAAACGCGATGGTGCTGCCAAGTTCCAGCCCCACCACGGTGACAACGGGGATCAGGATATTCTTGAAGACATGTACGAAGATCACGCGCGCCGGCGAAAGCCCCTTGGCGCGGGCGAATTTCACGTAATCCATCAGCATGGTCTCGCGCACACCGGCACGCGTCAGACGTATGACCAGACTGATCTTGAACAGCGACAGGTTCAGGGCAGGCATGGCCAAATGGCGCAAGCCATCCCAGGTCAGGAAGGACCATCGCAGACCGAGCAGCGTGCCGGTTTCACCCCGCCCGGTAGATGGCAACCAGCCCAGATAAACCGCAAACACCATGATCAGCATCAGCCCCACCCAGAAAGTGGGCAGCGAAAAGCCCAGGATGGACCCCGCCATGATGATGCGGCTGAAACGGCTATCGGGCCGAAGCCCGGCATAAAGCCCAAGCGGCAGGCCGATGATCAGCGCGAAAATCGTCGCGCCAAAGGCCAATTCCATAGTAGCCGGCATGCGCTGCAAAATCAGCTTCAGCGCCGGTTCATTGTAAACGAATGACCGCCCCAAATCGCCCTGCAGCGCCTTTGTCAGAAACACTGCATATTGTTGCCAGAGCGGCAGATCGAGCCCGAGCGCCTGCACGGCGCGTTCGCGCTCAATCTGGTCCGCATCCGGGCTGATCAGGATTTCCACCGGATCGCCAATGGCATAGACGCCGATAAAGACAATCAGCGACATCGCCAGCACAACAAGCAGTGCCTGCAAAACGCGTCGGACGAGGTAGACGGTCATGAGCCCCTATCCGGTTCAGCGCGCCGCCGGGCGCACATCCTGCGCGCGCGTCAGCTCATCATTGCGGGCATCATGCGCCAAATGCCGGCGCATGCCCCAAATATTGGTCTGGATATGGAGCGGGATCACCGCCACATCCTCAGCCGCGATGCGCTGCGCTTCAATCACCAGCTGCACGCGCTTCGGTTCATCCAGCTCGACCAGGGATTGATCCAGCAGTCCATCCACCCGCAGGTTGGAATAGCGCCCACGATTGGAAGACCCCCAACCCCTTTCACGTGTTTGGGTTGCCAGGACATTGCGCAGCGGATGTGATCCATCAGGGTTCGATCCCCAGCCGATCAAATGTGCCGAGAAATCGGCGCGGCCCGCGCGACCCACGAAGGTGGTCCAGGGCTGCGCTTCCACTGTGGTGCGTACACCGATACGCGTCCACATCTGGCCTACGGCCTGGATGATGCGTGCATCATTCACATAGCGATCATTCGGGCCATTCAACTGAATGCGGAACCCCTGGGGATAGCCCGCTTCCGCCAATAAGCGGCGAGCGGCATCCGGATCAAAGGCCGGTGTGGTCACGCCAGACACATGGGTATAGACACCTTCGGGAAGGAATTGTCCGGCGGGAATGGCAGCACCCTCCATCACGCGGTCTACAATCGCCTTCCGGTCAATCGCGATGGAAAGCGCGCGGCGTACCCGCACATCCTGCAACGGATTCCGGCCCAAGGGACGGCCGTCATTATCCGTGATGAAGGGCGAATTCTCATTCGCCTGCCGCAAATGATCGAGGCCCAGAAAGATCAGCCGCAGCCCAACAACTTCTGATAGCGCAATCCGATTGTCCTGCCGGAGCTTCGCCAGATCCGATGTCGGCACCTGATCAATGAATTCTACATCGCCGGCCAGCAGCGCCGCCGTGCGCGCCGCGTCATTGGTGATCATGCGATAGATCACGCGCTGGAAGGGCGCGCGATCGCCCCAATAATTGTCGTTGCGTTCGAATTCAATCCGATCACCGCTGCGATGCGACACCACGCGATAGGGGCCAGTACCAATCGCTGCACGACCCGCATTGAAATCCTCGGTCGTCGCATTCTGATGCGTCTCGCGGTCCAGGATGCGGACATTGGTCATGTCAAGCGGCATCAGCGGATGCGGCGCCGCGGTGCGGAAGCGGATGGTCAGCGGGTCCCCAATCTCCATGGATTGGATGGGCCGTGAATAGGCCGCGAAGGATGATGGGCTATTGGGCACATTGGGCAGGCGCTGCAGCGTGAAGGCCACATCCTCGGCCGTGAAGGGATTGCCGTTATGGAAGCGCACATTGGGCCGCAGCTTGAATTCCCAGACATTGGGCTCAACCGCACGCCAGCTGAGTGCGAGACCGGGTATGCTGGTTGATGTGGCATCCGTATTCACCAGCTTGTCGAAAATGGTATCAGCCACCGCATTATTGGGCGAAAGCTGATGGTAATGCGGATCAAGCGAGGTCACCGGCGCCGCCACCGCCATTGTTACGCTCTGCGCCACGGCGCCTTGCGCCGAAAGGCCAATGAAAGCCGTGGTGGCAGCCGAAGCCAGCTTGCGAAGTTTTCCCGTCATGCCAGACCCCCTTTTATTGTTGACTAGGACCCCCCGACTTCTAGCAGCGCGCGCTCGGCACCGCTAGCATCCGCCAAGACCCGTAAAAAGAGATTGTCGGCTTGCCCCCTCCCCGTCCCTGCTCCCTGCCCTGTCGCTTGCCGCAGCCTTGCTGGCCTCCATCGGCACTTCAACCACCCTAGCGCAGAACCTGACCATCGGGATCGGCGGGTCGCCAACCGCGCTTGATCCGCTTTTCTACAATGCCGCCCCCAATATCAGCCCGACGCAACACATGTTTGATCGGCTGGTGGAACAGGATGCGGAAGCACGGCTGCAACCGATGCTGGCGCAAAGCTGGCGGGCGCTTTCTCATACCGTTTGAAAATTTAAGCTCCGCCCCGGCGTGAAATGGCATGATGGGTGGGATTTCACCGCCGATGACGTGGTCGTTACCATCGAACGCGTGCCCAATGTGCGCAATAGCCCCGGCACCTTCGCAGGCATGATCCGCGCCGTCACCCGCGCTGAAATCATTGACCCGCTGACCATCCGCTTCCACACAGTCGCCCCGCATCCGCTGCTGCCGACCGAATTAAACTCCGCGCAAATCATCTCCCGCTACGCTGGCACGGGTGCGGAGACGGAGGATTACAATGCCGGCCGCGCCGCGATTGGCACTGGCCCTTATCGGCTGGCGAGTTACCGCCATGGTGACCGCACTGAATTCACCCGCAATAAAAACTATTGGGCCGGGCCGCAGCCCTGGGCGCGGGTTTCCTATCGCTTCATCGCCAATGACGCTTCACGCACCGCGGCCCTGCTCACTGGCGATGTGGATGTGATTGACCAGGTGCCGTCATCCGACCTGGAACGCCTGAGGCGCGATCAGCGCATCACGCTATACGAAATCCAAGGGCTACGCCTGATCTATCTGTGGTTTGATTATTCCCGCGCGGAGAACCCCATCCCGGTCAGCGACAATGAAGGCAAGCCCTTCACGCGCAATCCCTTCCACGATGTGCGCGTGCGCCGCGCGGTTTCCATCGCGATAGACCGCAATGCACTCACCGAACGCGTCATGGAAGGCACCGCCAAGCCGACCGGCCAATGGCCGCCGCCCGGTGCCTTTTCCTATAACCCCGATGTACCCACGCCCCGCTTTGACGCTGACGGCGCGCGGCGCCTTTTAGCCGAAGCCGGCTTCCCGCAAGGCTTCCGCCTGACCCTGGCAGCACCCTATGATCGCGGGCCGAATGACGCCCGGGTCGCGCAAGCCGTTGCGCAAATGTGGACGCACGTTGGGCTACGCACCGAAGTGCAAACCCTGCCCTGGACTACTTATGCCGCACGCAATTCACGGCAGGAATTCAACGCCCGTATGGGCGGCTGGGGCCGCGTGACCGGCGAGGCATCCTATATGCTGGTCAATATCTTCGGCACCTTCGACCGTGAGAAACGCCGCGGTGTTGCCAATTCATCACGCTATTCAAACCCTGCCCTCGACGCACTCACCGAACAGGCCGCCGCCACGCTGGATGACGCCGAACGCGAGAAACTGTTGCGGGAAGCTGTGAAAAACGTGACCACAGATGAACCGGCGATGACACCGCTATTCCAATTAGTCAATGTCTGGGCCGCCCGGCGCGGCTTTGCCCATACGCCGCGGATGGATGAACGGACCACGGCCATGGCAGTAGAGCCAGCGAACTGACAAGTCAGGGAGAGCTTTGCCCTCCCTGAAACCCATCCACCAAAGGCCCAAGACCTGTAGAAACCATAACTTTTTAACCCGCCGCGTCGGTGTTCCTGTCCGAAACAAACCGCTCCAGCCAATGGATCGTATAATCCCCATCCTGGAATTCGGGGGCTTCCATCACCGCTTGATGCAACGGCAAGGTCGTCTTGATGCCGGCCACCACCATTTCCGAAAGCGCACGGCGCATGCGGCCAATCGCCTCGGCGCGCGTCGGCGCATGCACAATCAGTTTGGCCACCAGGCTGTCATAATGCGGCGGCACCACATAACCCGAATAAAGCGCACTATCCACGCGCACTCCAAGCCCGCCCGGCGCGTGATACGTCGTCACCTTGCCCGGATTGGGCGCTAAAGTCTCCGGGTCTTCCGCAGTCACGCGGCATTCAATGGCATGGCCGTAAAACAGGATATCCTTCTGGCCATAACCTAAAGCCTCGCCGGCGGCGATGCGGATCTGTTCCTTCACCAAATCAATGCCGCAGACCATCTCGGTCACCGGGTGTTCCACCTGTAGCCGAGTGTTCATCTCAATGAAGGCGAATTGCCCGTCCTGCCACAGGAATTCCAAGGTACCGGCATTGCGATAGCCCAGTTTTGACAACCCCGCGGTTACGGTCGCACCCAGCGCATCGCGCGCTGCCGCATCCAGCACGGGGCTGCCCGCTTCTTCCACTAGCTTCTGATGGCGCCGTTGCAGGGAACAATCACGCTCCCCGAAATGCACCACATTGCCATGCGTATCAGCCAGCACCTGCAATTCAATATGCCGCGGCCGATCGAGGTATTTTTCCAAATAGACGCTGTCATCACCAAAGGCGGCCTTGGCTTCAGTGCGCGCGACACTCCAGGCTTCTTCAAGCTCATCGGCGCTGCGCGCCACCTTCATGCCGCGCCCGCCACCACCGGCGGCGGCCTTGATCAGCACCGGGTATTTCACTGCCTCGGCCACGTCGCGCGCCTGTTCCAGGGTTTCCAGAGCGCCCATTGAACCTGGCACCAGCGGCACGCCAAGGCTCCGCATCGCATCCTTGGCCGCGATCTTGTCACCCATCATGCGAATATGCTCGGGCGCGGGGCCGATGAATTTCAGCCTATGCGCTTCCACCATTTCGGCAAAGCGCGCGTTCTCGGAAAGAAACCCATAACCCGGATGAATGGCATCCGCGCCGGTCACCATGGCGGCTGAAATCACCGCTGCCATATTCAAATAGGAATCTCGCGCGGCGGGCGGGCCGATGCAGACACTTTCATCAGCAAAGCGCACATGCATCGCGGTCGCATCCGCGGTGGAATGCACTGCCACGGTCCGAATCCCCATTTCCTGGCAGGCGCGGTGGACGCGCAGCGCAATCTCACCCCGATTGGCGATCAGCACCTTACCGAACATGATGTGTACCCCCAGCCGAGCGCGCCATTACTCAACAATCATCAGCGGTTCGCCGAATTCCACCGGCGTGCCGCTTTCAACCAGAATGCGCGTCACTGTGCCGGCGCGCGGCGCCTTGATCTGATTATAGGTCTTCATCGCCTCAATCAGCAGCAGCGTCTGGCCTTGCGTGACCTTGCTGCCCACCGTCACGAAAGGGGCGGAAGTCGGTTCCGGCGAAAGATAGGCAACCCCCACCATGGGGCTACTCACGGCGCCCGGATGGTCCGCATCAATCTCGGCGGTTCTGGCTGCGGGCGGCGTTGCGGTGACAGCGGGGGCCGCGGGCGCGGCCGCAGGCGCCGGCGCGGCATGGGCCGCTACCGGCATCGCCATTGCGGCCACCGTTACCTGCCGGACCAGCTTGACCCGCATGTCATTATCGATCAGCTCAATCTCGGTCAGGTCGCTCTCACGCAGGATTTGCGCCAATTCCCGAATTGTCGCCGGGTCGAATTTCAGGTCCTTGGTCATGCTTCCTCATCCTGAGCGATCAGCCCCGCCATGGCGCGGATCGCCAGCGCATAGCCTTCAACGCCAAGCCCGCAAATCACGCCGGTCGCGGCCTTCGAGATGAAGCTGTGATGCCGGAATTCCTCCCGGCGATGGATATTCGTGATATGCACTTCAATTACCGGCACATCCACGGCAAGCAGCGCATCCATGACGGCGATGGACGTCGTGGTATACCCCGCCGGGTTCATGATGATGCCGGCAGCCCGGCCTCGGCATTCCTGCACCCAGGTCACCAATTCGCCTTCGCTATTGGTCTGGCGAAAATCAATGGCGAGGCCGAGCCCATCCGCCACTTCGGCGCAGACCGCTTCCACATCATCCAGCGTGGCGGTGCCGTATTTCTCTGGCTCTCGCACGCCCAGCATGTTCAGATTGGGGCCGTTCAGCACGGCGATCAAAGGCGGGGTCACGACGCTTCCCTTGCGAACAATTCTTAAGGCGTGCGCTACCACGGGGGGTCCAAGCCCGGCAAGCGGGCTTGGCGCTTGCCCTTACGCCCCTGCCCCGCCACATTGGCCGCATGTCTGCCATCGCCATTTCCGTGAACGGGGAACCCCGCCAAATGCCCCAAGGCGCCACTGTGGCCGCGCTCTTGGCCGCCATTGGCCTCGATACGCGCAAGGTGGCGGTTGAACGTAATGAGGAAATCGTGCCGCGTTCCACCTATGCCGCCGTGGCCTTGACTGAGGGCGACAAGCTTGAAATCGTTCACTTCATCGGGGGCGGCTGAGCATGTCCGGCACGGATGATGATGGCTGGCAGCTTGCCGCCCAGCGCTTCCAATCCCGCCTGATCGTGGGCACGGGCCGCTACAAGGATTTGGAAGAAACCGCTGCCGCGATTGAAGCCTCCGGCGCCGAGATCGTCACCGTCGCGGTGCGCCGTGTCAATCTGTCGGACCCCAAGGCGCCGATGCTGCAGGATTATGTCTCCCCCAAGCGCTTTACCTATCTGCCGAATACTGCCGGCTGCCATACTGCCAAGGATGCGGTACGCACACTCCGACTCGCCCGCGAAGCCGGGGGGTGGAATCTGGTGAAGCTGGAAGTCCTCGGGCCGGCCCCCTTCCTTTACCCCGATATGCGCGCGACCATTGAAGCGGCCGAGGCGCTGATCGCCGATGGCTTTCAAGTCATGGTCTATTGCGCCGATGATCCGCTGGCGGCGAAGCTGCTGGAAGATATGGGCTGCGTCGCGATCATGCCCTTGGGCGCGCCGATTGGCTCCGGCATGGGCGTCGTGAACCCCTATATGATCAGCGCCATCAAGCGCGAGGCCAAGGTGCCGGTGCTGGTGGATGCCGGCATTGGCACGGCATCCGATGCCGCCTTGGCGATGGAGCTTGGCTGCGATGCCGTTTTGCTCAATTCCGCGATTGCCCATGCGAAACATCCGGTACGGATGGCGCGTGCCATGAAGGCTGCGGTGGAAGCCGGGCGTTATGCGTACCTCGCCGGGCGCATGCCGCGCAATTACAGCGCGGATGCATCAAGCCCCTTGAGCGGCCTGATCCAACGATAGATCAGCCTGCCGCTGGCTTCAAATGAAGGTCGGCAGACGCCTTGGAGTATCCACCAAAATTTCCTTGATCTCGGTTTCCGAAATACCGCGCCTGCGCATCAATGGGATGATGACGCGTGGATATGCGCGTAGCCCCAGCCACCCCAGCGGGTCATATGCGACCGGTGGCAGATGTCGTGCGCAATCACAATCTGCCCCTTATGGCCACGATCCAGGATCTTGCGCATGGCGCGCAGCCGCCCGGCATCATTGGGCATGTCCACATCCGGGTTGAGCGGATAGAGGCAGCTTTCCTGGCTAAACAAATCCCATTCCAGCACCACGCCAGTACCGGCGAGGCGCAACAGCGCATCCTCATCAAAGACGGTGCGATCAATATGATCCATGATGGTGCGTGAAGGATCACCGCCGCGCGCCTTGATGAACTCCATCACCTCCTGCGATTGATCCTGACGCCGGCCGGGATGGATGGTCAGCGCGGCGCCGATTTCCTTTTGCGCAATCAGCGCGGCTTCCAGCACGCGGCGTTCCAGCGGAGTCCAGGGGTTCTGGCAGCCAATCTCCCCCAGCAGACCAGCGCGTACTTCTGTCCCCCAAAGCCCTTCCTGCGCCTAGGAAACCATCTCGGCCACAAAATCATTAATGCTGTGGTGATGATTTTCGGGTGGCTGGTATTCTTCCACATAATGCCCGCAGCCCTTGACGATATGGCAGCCCGTGGCATCGCTGACTTGCTTCAGCCCATTCGGATTGGGGCTGATGCCGCCAATCATCAGTTCCACAATCGTCTGGCAACCATGCGCAACTGCTTCCGCCACCGCTTCAATCGCGACGTCAATGCTTGGCTGATGCAGGTTGGCGGGCGAACCGGCAATCGAAGTCGTCATGCCCCAATGATTGGCAAGCCCCGGTTCTTCCCCCTGATCCGCTTGC
The DNA here is from genome assembly GCA_016869715.1 of Alphaproteobacteria bacterium. GTDB lineage: Bacteria > Pseudomonadota > Alphaproteobacteria > Acetobacterales > Acetobacteraceae > Neoroseomonas. The sequence goes on along the minus strand of VGDM01000001.1, from coordinate 284,659 downwards.
CGTAATGGCGGGGGGGCGCAAATCCCAAATCAAATGTTCATGCATGAGTGTTGACCCAAGCACAGCGGGATCCACGAGGACCTGCACAGTTTGCGCCTTGCCGCGCATCTGGTCCCTTGAAAGCCTGGGCATTGTCTTCAACCCCGCCGAATATTCCAGGGATAGGCGCCGGTGCCAGGCACAAAGCCGGAAAGCCCGGTGCGATAGGCGCTGGCGATAAAGAATTGCCCAAGCGGCAGCACAGGCACATTCTCAAAACTCTCCTGCTGGATCACATCGGCCAGGCGCTTTTGCTCGGCTTCAGTCTCGGCTAGCAGCCATTGTGCCGCCGCGTCTTCCACGCGCGCATTTTCATACCAGCCAAACCAGCCGCGCGAGCCCATCCCGCGCAGAATGGCACTGACCGCCGGGTTGATGATGGAAACGCTGGGCCACCAGGTATGGAAAATGCTCCAGCCGCCACGTTCCGGCGGTTCGCGGCTGGCGCGGCGCTGCACCACCGTACCCCAATCGGTTTCCACCAGATCAACATTCATCCCAAGCCGGCGCAGCAAATCGGCCATGACATGGCCGAAGGGACCGATGGTCGGAAAATCACTTGGGTTGATGATGACAACCTTCTCACCATTATAGCCGGCCGCACGAATGGCCGCGCGTGCGGCATCCAGATTGCGCGGGCCTTTCAGCGCGGCATTGCCGGTGGTGCTCTCATAGGGCGTGCCGCAGGGCCACATGGAATGACAATCACGGAAGGCCGAAGGATCATTACCCGTCACACCCCGCATGAAATCTTCCTGCTGAATAGCCTGAAGTAAGGCACGGCGAATGGCTGGCTTGTCGAAAGGCGGATGCAGAACATTGAAGCGTGACACACCAATATAGCCAAGCGCATTCAGCACCTTCACCTCAACGCCCCGCGCCCGGCGCAACAGCGGCGCAAGATCGGCATTGATCTGTTCCCACCAATCAATCTCGCCCGCCTGCAAGGCCGCCGCTGCCGTCGCGCTATCGGGCATGATGGTCCATTCAACGCGATCCATATGCGCGACCTTGCCACCGGCGGTGCGCGATGCCACTTCCTGCCGCGGCACGTAACCATCAAACTTCGCATAGGCCGCGCGGCTGCCGGAGACATATTCACTCGCCAAAAAGCGATAGGGTCCGGAACCGACATGTTCGGTGATCTGCTGAAAAGGGTCGGTCTTGGCCATGCGTTCAGGCATCATGAAGGGCACCACGGCGGCGGGCTTGCCGAGTGCTTCCGTCAGCAATGGAAACCGCGATTTCAGCTTGATGCGAATGGTCCGATCATCCGCCACGCCCCATTCATCCACCACCGCGCCAAGGGATTGGCCGAAAGTATCGCGCTTGGACCAACGCGCTAGGCTCGCCGCGCAATCCTGCGCGCGTACCGGTTCGCTATCATGAAAGCGCAAACCCTGACGCAGTCGGATATCCCAGGTAAGGCCATTATCGGAAACCGTGTGCCCTTCCGCCATTTGCGGCGCAACGCGCAGATCATCCGTCATACCATAAAGCGTGTCATAGATGTGCCAGCCGTGATTTTCCGTGACCGCCGCCGTGGTCCAGATGGGATCGAGCGATGTCAGATTGGCTTGCGGTACAAAGCGCAGTGTGCGCGCACGCGCGGTTTGCGCCAGGGCGGGTGCTGCGGGTGACGCTGCGATGGCGGCGGTACTCGCCAGAAAATCACGACGACGCATGTTTCACTCTCCCCTATTCGTCACGCCTCCAGGGCGCGCTTCAGGAAAGCTTGGTACGGTTTGGCGAAAGGTCAAAGGACAGCGCGATGCGGGCTTGGCGCCCGTCACATGGCGCGGATTTCCGCTTCCAGCAGCGCGGGATCGGGGCTCGCCCACCAGCGCGCCGGCACGCCAATGGCCGCTTCTAGCAGGCGCTTATACTCGGCCTTGGGGAGTTCCACCGCGCCAAAGCGTGCCAGATGCGCGGTCAGGAATTGCGTATCGAGCAGCGTAAAGCCGCCCAGCCGCAACCGCGCCACCAGCGCCACCAAGGCGACTTTTGAGGCATCGGTGATGCGGGAGAACATGCTCTCCCCAAAAAACGCGCCACCGATCCGCACACCGTAAAGCCCGCCGACCAACGCGCCATCCTGCCGGACCTCAATGGAATGGGCCGCACCCATGCGGTGCAGCGCGGTGAACAGGGTCTCGATTTCGGCATTGATCCAGGTATCAGCGCGCCCCGGCGCGGGTGCGGCGCAGCCCGCGATCACGCCGGGGAAATCCTGATCCGCCGTGATGGCAAAGCGCCCCGACAGCACGGTGCGGCGCAGTCGCCGTGGCAGATGAAGCCCGTGATCGAGTGGCATAATGCCGCGCAGCGCCGGATCAAGCCAATGGAGCTTGGTGCTGCCCCTCCCCTCGGCCATGGGGAACAGGCCGGCGCCATAGGCGCGCAGCATCAATTCGGGCGTGATTTCCAGCGGCCGGCGGCTCATCGGCGCCGCGCCCACCCTTGCGAAACTGAAGCGCTATTCTTCCTCATCCGCCGGGGCGATCGGAAGCGCGCTGGTTTCCTTATGCGTTGCCAGCGCTACCAGGGTTTCCGTGCGCATCACACCACGGAGCGCACGCAGCCGCGCATTGGTAAAGCTATCCACCGCCGCCAAATCCGGCAGGCGGAGCTTCACCTGATAGGACCAGCGCCCAGATATCGCGTGGCATTCCAACACCGCCTCATCTTCCGCCATGGCGGCAATGAAACCCGCTTCGGCGCCGGATTGCAGCATGACGAATACCCAGGCGAGCTGCGGGCAGCCCACCGACGCCGGTTCCAGATCGGCCCGCCAGCCACGAATGGTGCCGCGTTCTTCCAGCCGCTTGACGCGTTCCGCCGTGGCGGAGACAGAAAGCCCAGCAACCTTCGCGAGTTCCGCCAGCCCCGCCGCGCCATTGCCTTGCAGTTCCAGCAGGATATTCCGGTCTATATCATCCATAACCAGACTATATCCGGCAAAACCGCTGGATGAAATGAAAATCTTACCATGATTTCATGGTTTTTGCGGCAACCGGGCAAAGCTTTTTCTTGCCAAAGGGCAAACTGAGGCGTCAGGCTGCCGGCGAAAGGAATCCCCATGAAGCCAGCCCGCCGCGGCCTGCTTCTCACCCCCGCACTCCTTGCCAGCCCAGCCTTGGCGCAAGTCACCTGGCCGCGCCGGCCCATTACCTTCATTGCGGCCGCCGCCCCTGGGGGGGGCCACGGATATCCTGGCCCGCGTCATGGCGCAGACCATGCAGGCAACGCTCGGCCAACCGGTCGTTGTGGAAAATCGCGGTGGTGCCGCCGGCGTGATCGCGACCGAGGCGATTACCGCGGCCCAGCCCGATGGCCACACCATCGGCATTGGCATGATCAGCACGCTGGCCGTGAACCCTCATGTCTATCGCATGCGCGCCGATGTGATGAAGGATTTCGCCCATATTGGCATGATCGCCAAAGTGCCGATGGTGTTACTGGCCCAAAATAATTTGGCAGAGGGCGGGCTGGCCGGCTTTATCGCCCGCGTCAGGGCCGCACGCGATACCATCACCGATGGCAGCGCGGGTGCTGGTTCCAATGTGCATATCGGCATGATCGCTTTCCTGGAAGCGGCGGGGCTCAAGATGGTGCGTGTGCCCTATCGCGGGTCGGGGCCGATGGTGATTGACCTGGTCGCCGGCGATATCCAATCGGGCATGACCGGCACGCCTGCGGCGCTGCCTGTGCTGCGTGCGGGGCGTATGGCCGCGCTTGGCACCACTGCCAAGGCAAGGCTGGCGCAAACCCCGGATATCCCGGCGATCAACGAAACGATTCCGGATTTTGAGGCGATGCAGTGGTACGGCATTGTCGCCCCCGGACGCACGCCGCCCGAAGTGGTGGTAAAGCTCGCGGAAGCAACCAACGCGGCCTTGGCCAATCCTGACGTGCTGGCCCGCCTCGCGGATGAAGGCGCGCTGCCCAGCCCCATGTCACCCGATGCCTTTCGCGGTTTCGTGACGGCAGAGTTGGATCGCTGGGGTGCTGTGGCACGGCGCAATAATCTGCGACCGAATGAATAGGTAGCCGAAGCACGACAAGACAGAGCATAATCCCGCGCAGTGTTGCAGGAGAGTCCCCCCATGCCCGAAGGCCGCCTTGTCATCGGCACCAAACGTTATTCTTCCTGGTCCATGCGCGGCTGGCTTGCCGTGCATCTGGCCGGGCTGGATGTGGAGGAAGTGCTGATTCCCCTCGCCGGCGGAGGCGGTACCTCGGCGCTCAAATCCGCGACACCGGCCGGCATGGTGCCCTATCTGGAGCATCGGGGTGCGCGGATTTGGGAAAGCCTCAGCATCTGCGAATATTGCGCTGAAATCGCGCCGCAACTTTGGCCGGCGGAGCGTGCCGCGCGCGCCCATGCGCGGTCCATCGCGGCCGAGATGCATGCCGGGTTTCGCAATCTGCGCATGGCCATGCCCATGAATTTGGGCCGCAGCTTTCCGGGACGTGGCCGCACGCCGGAATCGCTCGCCGACATCGCACGGGTTGAAGCGATCTGGGCAGAGGCAGTCGCGGCCCATGGTGGCCCGTTTCTGATGGGCGCAGACTTTGGCGCGGTAGATGCCATGTATGCGCCGGTGGTGGCGCGCTGCATCACCTGGCAGCCCGAGCTTTCCGCAACCACGCAGCACTACTTGGCCGCCGTGCGCACGCATCCTTTGGTCGCGCGCTGGTATGATGAAGCGGCAGCTGAGCCCGCTGACTGGTTGCTTGATCGTTACGAGAATCCCGCATGAATACCGCCCTCGCCCTTGACCATCTTGGCGTCGCCGCGCGCGATTTGGCGCCGATGTGTGCGGCCTATGAAAGGCTCGGCTTCACACTTTCGCCCATTGCGCAGCAAAGCGGGCGGCGGCGGCCTGATTTGCCGGTGGAAAAATACGGCTCCGGCAATCGCTGCGCTTTCCTGAAGCATGGCTATATCGAATTGATCGCCATTTTGGACCCAGTGCTTTTCGACAATAACCTCAATGCCTTTCTCGCGCGCTATCCGGGGATGCATATCCTGGCCCTCGCCATGCTGGATGAGGATACGAACCTGGCTCGGCTCCGCGCTGCCGGGCTTGATATTCCAGGCGTTGCCTATCTGGAACGGCCGGTGGAAGCGGGCGGGCCAATTGCGCGCTTTGCCCGCCTGCCCTTCCCGGACCCGCCAGAGGGCCGGGTGCAATTGATCAGGCATCTCACCCCAGAATTGGTCTGGCAGGATCGCTGGATGGATCACGCCAATCGCGCCGAGGTTTTGGAAGCCGCCATCCTTTGCGCCGACAATCCAGCAGAAACCGCCACGCGGCTTTCCCGCCTTGCTGGCTTGCCAGTGGAACCGGACCCGGCAGGGGGCTTCCTGCTCCGCCTGCCCGGCGCGGCGCGGGCGGCTGGCCCGAAAGCGCCAGTGCTTGAAACACGCGTGCGCGTGTTGACGCCGGAAGCACTCAGCGCCGTGCTGCCCGATGTGCTGCCCCCGGCCTCACCCTTCATGGCGGGGATAGTGGTGCGCACTGCCGATGGCGCGGCTTCCGCCCGGCGTATCCTGACCGGCATGCCGACGCGTGAGGCGCCAGAGGGCATCATGGTGCCGCCCGAATTGGCCGCCGGCGCGGCGATCATTTTCACGTGAAACAAAGCGCCATCAGCCGAAGCCTGCGCATCTACCACGCGCCTGGCCGTGCCGCGGCGTTGGACGGCTTCTATCGCCGCTTCCTGAGGCCTGGTGATTTGGCTTTTGATGTCGGCGCGCATGTGGGCGACCGGATGCTCTGTTTCCGGCGCCTTGGCGCGCATGTGGTGGCAGTGGAACCGCAAGCCGCGCTGGCCCGGGTACTGCGGCTTTTGCTGCGCGGTACACCTGGCGTGATCCTGGTTTCCACGCTGATTGGCGCTCAGGCGGGCAAGGCGGAACTCCGCCTCAATACCGCCAACCCAACCGTGGCGACGGCGAGCACTGCCTTCATCGCCGCCGCCAGCGGCGCGCCGGGCTGGGAGGGGCAGCAATGGGACCAAGCCGAAACGCTGCCCGTCACGACCCTGGATTCGCTGATCGCCACCCATGGCATGCCGGCTTTCATCAAACTGGATATCGAGGGCTTTGAGGCCGAGGCGCTGAAGGCGCTGAGCCGTCCGCCGCGCGCACTTTCCTTCGAATTTACCACTATCCAACGCGATGTGGCGGCCGAATGCCTTGGGTTGCTCGCTGGCCTTGGCTATCGGCATTTCCAGGCAAGCCTGGGCGAGAGCCTGAGCTTCGCCTTGCCGGCCCCGTGCGATGCGACGGCAATGCAAGCATGGATCACGGCCCTGCCCGCCAGCGCCAATAGCGGCGATGTCTATGTGAGCCTGGAGCCTGAGCGGCTCGGGTGACGGCGCCGGGGTTTTGCGCTTTATTCGCCCCAGGTTTTGATGATGAGGAGACGCAGCATGGGTGTTTTGACGCAGGATCAGAAGGATGCCTTCTGGCGCGATGGCTGCCTGGTGGTGCCGAATGCCGTGACGTCCGATCTGCTGGCGCGGCTGCGCGCCGAGATCGCGGGCTGGGTCGAGCAAAGCCGCGCTCACACAAAACCCTTCGGCCCGCCCTGCGTTGATGGCCGCCCGCGTTTCGACATGGGCAAGGAACATTCCGCCGAAAACCCGGCGCTGCGGCGGATCAACAACCCATCCGATATCTCGCCCGCCTATCTGGAAGCAATGCGTGACAGCGACATGACGGAAATGGTCGCCGAGCTGATCGGCCCCGATGTGAAATTCCATCATTGCAAGATCAATCTGAAACTGATGGGGGCGAAGACCGAGGTGCTGTACCATCAGGACTTCGCCTATACGCCGCACACCAATGACGACATCATCACCGCATTGTTGTTCCTGGATGCTGTGGATGAAACCAATGGCGCGCTGACGGTGGTGCCGGGCTCCCACAAGGGCCCGATGTATTCGCTGTTTGATGGGGATCGTTTCACCGGCGCGGTTTCGGATGCGGATGAAAAGGCGCTGCTCGCGCAAAGCATCCCCTGCTATGGCCCGGCTGGTTCGGTCTGCCTGATGCACACCAAGCTCGCGCATGGATCAGCACCCAATGCCGGCACCAAGCCACGCGGGCTTTATATTTGCGTCTACACCGCTGCTGATGCCGTGCCGCTGGCGCGCAACCCGATGCCCAGCACGCATGAGGGTGAGGTCGTTCGCGGCAAGCCCGCACGCTTTGCGCGCCTCACGGAAACCCGCGTTGAATTGCCGCAACAGCCCAAATCCGCAAGCTTTTTCACCGTGCAAGGTCAAGCTTCGGCGTAAGCGGCGGAGTGATTAGGCCTCACCCATAAGATGGAGATTGAGGCTGCGCCCCGACGCACCTCGACGATGTTCAAATAGAAATATCTCCTGAAATTCGCCAAGCATCGGCGCCGCATCCTGCACGGGAATACTGATGCTGGTTTGCGTCAGTGACGCACGGATATGCGTTGGCATATTATCCAGCGCTTCATCCTCATGCCGGTATAGTCCGCGCCCTTCCGGCACTAGGCGCACAAAAAAGGCTTCAAGTTCCGCCAGCACTTCCGGAGCGGCCTTGGCCTGCACTAGCAAGTATGCCAAGGTATGGAGGCACCAACGCGTCAACAAACCGTGTGAGATTGCCTGCCGCGCAACCCAGCCGCGCACATCAACCGTAATGGGATACAAGCCCGGGCCGCTGGTGGCTGCCACCAGACGGCCAAAATATTGGTGCAGATATGGCGTGAGCCGTGGCAACGGATCACGCCAAAGCTATTTTTGAGCGACTGCTTCACCGCTCCGGTCATTTGACCCCCGCGGATCAGGCGCTACTCCACATTCTCCGGCTCACGCTCCGCATCCCGATCCTCTTCGGGCTTGGGCAGCGCGGGCGGGGCGGCTTCCTGGCAATCGAAGGTGAGCGCGCCATCACGCAAGCCCACCTTCACCGATCCACCCTTGGCAAGCTTGCCGAACAGCAATTCCTCCGCCAGCGGTTTTTTCACATATTCCTGAATGACGCGCGCCAAGGGCCGCGCACCATAAAGTGGATCATAGCCACGTTCTGAGAGCCATTCCTTGGCAGCCGAGGAAAGTTCAATCGTCACATTCCGGTCGGCAAGCTGCGCTTCCAATTGCATGACGAATTTTTCGACGACCCGCGCCACAATCTCCGGCGTCAGACCCGCAAAACCCACCACCGCATCCAGCCGGTTGCGGAATTCGGGCGTGAACATGCGCTTGATCGCTTCCTCATCCTCACCCACGCGCGCTGCGCGCTCAAAGCCAATGGCGGGCTTCGCCATATCGGATGCGCCGGCATTGGTGGTCATGATCAGGATCACATTGCGAAAATCCACATTCTTGCCGTTGTGGTCCGTCAGCTTGCCGTGATCCATCACCTGCAACAGGATATTGTACAAATCCTGGTGCGCCTTTTCGATTTCATCGAGCAGCAATACCGCATGCGGGTGCTGATCAATCGCATCCGTCAACAACCCGCCCTGATCAAAACCGACATAGCCAGGCGGCGCACCAATCAGGCGCGACACGCTATGGCGTTCCATATATTCGGACATGTCGAAGCGGATCAGTTCAATGCCGAGCGTCTTCGCCAATTGCTTGGCAACCTCCGTCTTGCCCACACCGGTGGGGCCCGAGAACAGATAATTCCCAATCGGCTTTTCCGGATCGCGCAGCCCGGCGCGTGACAGCTTGATGGCACTGGCCAGTGTTTCAATGGCCTTCTCCTGGCCAAACACCATCGCCTTCAAATCGCGTTCCAGATTCTTCAGCGTCTCCCGATCATCGGTCGAAACCGATTTCGGCGGGATACGCGCGATCTTGGCGACAATGTCTTCCACATCCTTCAGCGTCACGGTCTTGCGGCGCTTGTTCTCCGGCAGCAGCATGCGCGATGCGCCGACCTCATCAATCACGTCAATCGCCTTGTCAGGCAGCTTGCGGTCATGGATGTATTTCGCGGAAAGCTCCACTGCCGCGCGGATTGCTTCCGGCGTATAGCGGACTTTGTGGTGCTTTTCGTAATTGGTCTTGAGGCCTTGCAGGATCTTCACCGCATCTTCAAGCGTCGGCTCATTCACATCAATTTTTTGGAAGCGCCGCACGAGCGCGCGGTCCTTCTCAAAATGCGTGCGATATTCCTTATAGGTCGTGGATCCGATACAGCGAATCGTACCCTGCGCCAAGGCGGGCTTCAGCAGGTTCGACGCATCCATCGCGCCGCCAGAGGTCGCGCCTGCGCCAATCACGGTATGGATTTCATCAATGAACAGCACGGAACCGGGTTGCGCTTCCAATTCGGAAACCACGGCCTTCAGCCGTTCCTCGAAATCGCCGCGATAGCGCGTGCCGGCCAAAAGGCTGCCCATATCCAGCGCATAGATGGTAGATTTCGCCAGTACTTCCGGCACATCACCTTCCACAATGCGCTTCGCCAAGCCTTCCGCAATCGCGGTTTTACCCACGCCAGGATCACCGACATAAAGCGGATTATTCTTGGTGCGGCGGCACAGGATTTGGATGGTGCGTTCAATTTCCTGATCGCGGCCAATCAGCGGATCAATCTTCCCCTGTTCAGCCTTCTTGTTCAGGTTGACGCAGTAATTTGCCAGCGCATCCTGCCCACGCGGCGCACCGCGGCCCTTTTCTTCGCGTTCTTGGCCCTGATCTTCATTGCCGCCGCCATCGCCCTTTGCCGCGCGGGGCTGGGAACGCCCGGGCGCCTTGGCAATACCATGGCTGATGAAATTCACCGCATCCAGGCGCGTCATGTCCTGCAATTGCAGGAAATAAACCGCATGCGATTCACGCTCAGAAAACAGCGCCACCAGCACATTGGCGCCAGTCACTTCATCGCGGCCGGAGGATTGCACATGGATGGCTGCGCGCTGCACAACGCGCTGAAACCCTGCCGTCGGCTTGGGGTCGCCACCGCGTTCCGTCACCAGGCCGGCCAGATCCTTGTCCAGAAACTCGGTCAGGTCGCGCTTGAGCTTTTCAACATCCACACCGCAGGCTCTCAACACGCCGGCTGCATCAGCATCATCACTGAGCGAGAGCAGCAGATGTTCCAGCGTTGCGTATTCATGCCGGCGCTCACCAGCCAGGGCTAGGGCGCGATGCAGCGTCTGTTCTAGGTTACGGGACAACATGGTTCACGACGCTCCATCTGGGCCAGAGCGCCTACCGAGGCAGAACGCCATCGCCGAATTCGCACACGTATCTAGGGGCCCCTCGGAGATTCTGCGACCCCCTTATCCTTAATCCTTCTCGATGGTGCATTGCAGCGGGTGCTGGTTCTGGCGGGCCAGATCCATCACCTGCGTCACCTTGGTTTCCGCGATTTCATAGGTGAAAATCCCGCAAACCCCGACACCACGGCGATGCACATGTAGCATGATGCGCGTCGCCTCTTCGCGATTTTTCTGGAAAAACCTCTCCAATACGTGAACGACGAATTCCATTGGTGTGTAATCATCGTTCAGCATCAATACCTTGTACATGGCGGGCTTCTTGGTGCGCGGGCGCGCCTTGACCACGATGCCTGTCTGCGGCCCTTCGCCACCATCTCGCCCGTCATTCGGGCGCTTATCCTGATCGCTCATGCTATCGGTTCGATCTTTCCGGGCGCAGACTACCACGCTGCCCTGCCTATAGAATATGGAGCGAATAGCCCAAGGTGAAGCCCTGGTTACATTCAAGGCGCAATTCTTTTTTGAAGATGCCCAACCATTCAAGGTAAAAAATAGCGTGACCCATTGACATGGATCACGCGATTCGCTGGCTACCCCCCGGAGTAGGAGGAGGGGGTGGGGGGCAGCCAAGCCAGAACGGGGGAAATACCCCGCCCAACTCAAGCCGCCAGCGGCTTCGCCAGCTTTTCTATCGCCACGGTAAAGCGCGCATTCACTGGCGCAAAGGCGCTTTCGGCGAGCTTCACGGAAGCTTCCTGAAGTTTGGTGCCTTCGGCAACCACTTTTTCCAGCGCGGCCTTGGCGAACTTCCCCTGCAGCTCAGCGGCTTCATTAACGCTCTTCACGCTGGACAGCGCCTTCGCGCCTTCCAACGCGTGCTCGGTCAGGCCCTGCGCCAGCGCCATGTACTGGCGGGCGAGGTCCTGGGAGCCGGAGGCCCAAGTCTGGGCCGCCTTGGTGAAGGCCTCCACATTGCCGCGGCCGAAATCGGCGGCTTCTTCTGCCGCCTTGAAGATGCTCTCGGCGCCCTTGGTCATTTGTTCCATGTTCTTCTCCATTGCGACGCGGGCCTGTGCCGCGCCATCGGTCATCACTTTTTGAGCCTGCGCCGCAGCTTCTTCCGCGACCTTGCTCACTGCCTGGTTTTTGCTATGTGCCATGATCTCAATCCTTTCTGTGCCTGTTCTGGGCGCAGCTTCCCGGGTCTCATATGTCGGCCAGGAAGGCCGAGAAGTTTTGCTGCGCTGCAACATGGAATGTTTCTACGCGCGGCGCCGGGGCGATTGCAAGTATTTTTTTGCACTGCACAAAAATTTTTGCAGGGAGGCTTGGGGCGGTGTAGGTTGGCTTTTCGGGTGGCGACTCAAGCGCATTTGTTAAGCCTCTGATGAAATGAAGATTTCGGCATTTTTGCTGGACGGGCCGGTGCCGAGAGGCTATGAAGGAGTTAGGGAGAGGCAGTTCCGGGGCGCCGCAGCCTTGGGCCATCAGGGGGTTTGCGGAATGAAGTCTCGGCACCAGGGCTTGGGAGGCCTTACCGTTCGGTTCGTTGGGCTGATTTTCGGGGCGGCGCTGGTCGCTTTGCCTTGGCGCGGGGCTGAGGCGCAGATCGGCAGCGCGCGCTATTCCGCCATTGTCATGGAAGCCCGCACCGGAACCACTCTGATTGACGCCGGCGCGGATGAACCGCGTTTCCCGGCGTCACTCACTAAAATGATGACGCTTTATATGGTGTTTGAGGCGCTGCGCGACGGCAAAATGCAGATCAATAGCCGCGTGGTGATGAGTGAGGAAGCTGCGTCCCGCCCGCCTTCCAAGCTTGGCATTCCACCCGGGGGCGGCCTGACGGTGGAACAGGCAATTCTCGCGTTGGTGACGAAAAGCGCCAATGATGTCGCCGCCGCACTTGGTGAGCATATTGGCGGCAGTGAGGAACGCTTCGCGCAAATGATGACGATGCGTGCCCGCAGCCTTGGCATGACGCGAACGCGCTTTCGCAATGCCTCCGGCCTGCCGGATTGGGAACAGGTTACCACGGCGCGGGATATGGCCACACTTGGCCGGCGGTTATTCACCGATTTTCCCAATCGCTACCATTATTTCGGCACCATCCATTTCGCCTGGGGCCAGGCGCAGATCCGCAACCATAACCGCATGCTTGGCGATTATGATGGCGCGGATGGCATCAAGACCGGCTTCATCAATGCTTCCGGCTTCAATATCGTGACCTCAGCGCAGCGCAATGGCGTGCGACTGGTGGGCGCCACCTTCGGCGGTTCTTCCTGGGTGGAGCGCGATCGGCATATGGGGGCGCTGCTCGATCAGGGGTTTGCCCGCATGGGGGTCGCTCCGCGCGCGCCTTCTTCCGTAATGGCTCCAGCGGCGGCCCTGCCACGCAGCGCACCCGCGGCACGTCCCGTGGCGCAGGGCAATGCGCGGGCGGCACAAGTGGTACAGCCGCAACCGCAACAGCGCCGCCCATCGCAGCAAGTGGCGGCCGCACCCAATCGGCAGAATGCTGCGCCGGTCGCCCATCGGCAAACGCCAACACCGCCTCGTCCGGCGGCGCGCCCAGTGCAGCGCGTGGAACAGGGCAGCGCCACAAGCAATACGGCACGGGCCAATACGCAACGTTCCAGCGCACAAAACCAACCATTACGCACACCGCCCCGTCCGACGTAACGGTAAATCAGTCGCGCCAGGATAATCCAACGCAGCGCATGCGCGCGCGCACATAAGCAAGCCAGATCACCTGCAGCCCAAGCGAGGGGGCCAAAACTAAGGGCTTGATGGCAGGTTCAAGCCCCATGAACACCAAGGCAAGCACGCCATGCGCCAACACAAAGCCCCAATGCACAGCGGCGACTTGCCGCACGCCCATGCCGCTTCTTTGCGCCATCTGATACAAATGCGTGCGATGCGCGGCGGTGATGTTCAGCCCCATGGCGGCGCGCCTCCCCAGCGTGAAGGTCGCGTCGAAGAACAAGCCAAACAACAAGAGCGGCATCAACATGAAGCTGACCTCGCCCGCATCAAAGCGCGCCGCTGCAACCGCCAGGATCGCCACCATGAAGCCCAGGAATTGGCTACCGACATCGCCCATGAAAATCCGCGCCGGGTGCAGGTTGAAGGGCAGAAAACCAAGCAAGCCGGCCGCCAGCATGAGGGACGCCATATAGACAAACCAGCCGCCCTGATGTTCGGCAATGGCGCACAGGATCAGCAGTGCCAGAAAGACGGTGCCGCCCACCAGCCCATCCAGCCCATCCATGAAATTCACCGCATTGGTGCAGCCCAGAATCCAGAACAGCGTCAGCAACGGCCCGAGCGCGCCAAGCTGCACAATCCCCAAGCCCGGCACCGCGATCCGCTGCAATTCAAGCCCGCTGCCAATCGCAACCAGCGCGGCCAAAGCCTGCGCGGCGAGCTTCAGTGCAAAGCGCAAATCCTGCGCATCATCCCAAAGCGATACGGCGGCAATCGCGAGCGCTGCCCCAATCACACCCAAGAATTGCGGCCCCGGCAGGCGTGCATATTCGGCCTGCCAATACAAAACCCCCATGCCCAGCGTGAAAGCTAACACAATTCCAAGCCCGCCACCGCGCGGCGTGGGCCGGCTATGGCTCGATCTGGCATTGGGGTGATCCAGGATCGGGTATGCGATCATCAGCCGCACCACCAAAGCCGAGATCAGCGCCAGGCCAAGGGCGACAGCCAAATGGGTCAGGAAGGCATGCAGGGTCATCTCGGCCCCGCTATCGCCCGGCGCAGCGCCGGGCGCAACCTGATGGCAGCCTTAGCGCCGTTCCAGGATTTCCGGATTGACCATCATGGCCGGATCAGGCGCGCCATCCAAAGCGGCCAGGATATTGCGCGCCGCCGCTTCGGCCATGCGTGACGTGCCTTCTTCCGTGCTTGCCGCCGAATGCGGGCTGATGATGACATTGGGCATGCCGAATAGCGGATTGACCGATGTGGCGGGTTCCACTTCCAGCACATCCGTCCCGAAGCCCATCAGGCGCCCGGATTGTAGCGCGGCCACCACCGCTTCCTGCTTCACAATAAGGCCACGCGCCGTATTCACCAGAATGGCGCCGGGCTTGAGGCTTGCGAAGGCAGCCTCATCCATCAAATGCTGTGTTTCGGGCGTAAGGGGACAATGCAGCGTCACCACATCAGCCTCGGTCAGTGCCTTCCGGAAATCCCGCGCCGGGATATGCCCATCGGATGCGATGCGCGCCGGATGATAAAGCGGGTCATGCACCATGACCTTCATGTGAAAGGCCCGCGCATAGGCCGCAACACGAGAACCAATTCGTCCATAGCCCACTACCAGCGCGGTCTTGCCGGCCAAATCCACCATGCGTGGCCCATCCTTGGGCCACCAGCCACCCTGCTTGATATGCGCATCCGAATCCACGGCCCGGCGCGCTACCCCCAGCATCAGCATCAAGGCGTGTTCGGCGACCGAAAGGTCATTGGTGCCATTCGCCACCATCACCGCAATGCCGCGTTCCGTGCAGGCGGGAATATCCACTGTGTCAAAGCCAACCCCGATGCGCGACACCGCACGCAAGCGTGGCGCGGCGGCCAATGCTGCCTTGTCCACGCGTTCCAGCCAGGCGACCAGGCCATCCGCATTGGCCAAGGCGGCATGCAAAGCTGGCGCGGGTGGGTCGCACATTTCGATCGTCTCGACATCGGCGCGCGCCGCCAGCACCGCTGCACCTGCCGCATGCAAGGGACGGCCAAGCACAATGCGATAGGGCATCAGTTCAGCTTCTCGATCTTGTTGACTTCAACCACTTCGCGCCAGCGGGCGATCTCGCTCCGCACATGGGCGCTAAAGCGCTCGGGCGGGCCACCTTCGGGGCGCACACCCAGATCAGCGAATTTGCGGCGGACTTCGAGATCAGCAATGGCTTCATTCAACAAGCGGCTGAGCCCCGCAATCACCGCATCCGGCGTGCCGCGCGGGGCCATGAAGCCGAACCAGGGCTCTACCACAATATCCGGCACACCGGCTTCGGCGAAGGTCGGCACATCGGGCAGGGATGGGTCGCGTTCCCGCCCCGTGACCGCGAGGGCGCGGATTTGCCCGGCGCGGATGGCACCGATCTTGGTTGGAATATTCTCCATCATCACCTGCACCTGTCCGGCAAGTAGCGCCTGCAAGGCCGGCGCGCCGCCACGAAAGGGCACATGCACGAGCGTCAGGCCAAGCCGGCCATTCAGCAATTCGGGCGTCAGGTGATTGGAAGACCCGAAGCCGGAGGAACCGTAATTCACCCGCCCCGGATTGGTCTTCACCCAGGCCAGGAATTCCTGGAGCGTCTGCGCCGGTACGGCGTTATTCACCGCCACCGCATTCATGACGCTGCCCGACCAGAAAACCGGGATCAGATCCCGTTCAATGTCATAGGGCATGCGGGCATAAATCGCCGGATTGATCGCGCAATTGCCGATGGTGCAGGCGCCGAGCGTATAGCCATCGGGGGCACTTTTCGCCGCCGCCTCCATGCCGATATTGCCATTGGCGCCAGAGCGATTTTCCACCACCCAGAGATGCGGCGAGCTGCGGCTCACGCGATCGGCCATGATACGCCCGACCAAATCCGTGGAGCCCCCAGGCGGAAAGGGCAGGATGATCCGCACCGGGCGTTCAGGGATCCATCCCTGCGCGAGCACAAGCCCGGGCAGGCAAAGGGCAATCAGGGTTAGGGCAATCCGGCGGAACATGGAACCTCCTTTACGGTGGGCCTTTTCGGACCCTTGGGATGAGTATCAGACCTATTGGGTGTGGCTTCAAGCGCCAATCCAACCGTGCCAGGCACGTGGACGACCACCCATTTCTAGCTCAAAGATGGCTTCTCAAGACCGTGCAAATTATGCCACCTTTTCCTAGCAGATCGCGCTTGATGCAATGGGTGACATGCGACGCAATGGTTGGGTTTTCTGTCTTGTTTTTTTACTGATTTTGGCGCCCTTACGGGTTGCCGTGGGACAGACTGCGCCAATCCTGGATGCCGCACGAGTCCTGGGGCTTCCGGCTTCCACCAATGCGGATCTTGAACGTTTCCTGCGCTTGAATACGCCGCGTGCCTTCGCTGTCGGGTCCAACGGTGCCATGGGGTGGCAGGCCGGCGGGGGCGCGATGCGGCTTTTGTCGCGCAAAGGGCCATGGCCAGTTGTGAAAGACGCGCTGGCGCCGGCAATTGTGCTGTTGCGCTGCGTGATCTTGCAATTGTTCGGCCAGGTCGGGAATGGGCGCCTGCCCCGCCGCCGGCCAATATCGGCATCTCCTCTCTGGCGCACGATACGGTACCGGATAATCGCTTCATCTGGTGGGGGCTCCAACAAGCGCGTGGGGTTTTGGTATTCGCCCATGGCAGGGGTGCACGCGGCAATATGGATGATTACCGCGGCTCCCAACCACAAAGCTGGACACGGCACTTCAACAATGCTGGTTATGATGTTTGGCGCTTTGACCGCCAGCCCAATTCCGATGAAACGGCGCGGGCAGCGCGTTGGCTGAAAACCGATTTGGCGGAGCTGCGCCGCCGCGGGTATCTCCATATCATTGTGGCCGAGCAATCGCGTGGCGGATAGAGTGCCCTGATGGCGTTAGATCAGCCGACGCTTGCCGATGTGGTGATTGCCATAGCCTCAGCCACGCATGGCCGGGGCGCTGACGCCAGAAACGATCTGCAATTGCAACAGATCAGCCAATTTGAAGCGATCCTTGCCGCCGGTCAGGCATGATCCCAAGCGCGGGTGGCGGCGGCCAATTTTCGCGATGATCCTTATGATGCAGAACCGGAACGTCGAGCCGCCCTGATGCGGCAATATGGCCAGCGCCTCGCCGGTTTTCTGTTGATTGACCGGCCCGAGGGCCTGATCGGCCATAGCGCGGGTGCCAGTTCCGCCTTCAATACGCGCTATGGCGCCTACCTGCTGCGCTTCGCAACCGCGCCGCGCCCGCCGGCGAGTTGTTGAGGCGGGCGCTGCCCGATCATTACATTCGCAAGGTGCCGTTGCGTGCCGCATCATAGCGCGCGGCGATCCTGTCCCAATTCAGCACCTTCCACCAATTCGTGAGGTATTCCGCCCGGCGATTCTGGTAGCGCAGGTAATAGGCATGTTCCCAGACATCATTGCCCATCAGTACGCGCTGACCATCCATCAGCGGAGTATCTTGATTGGGCCTAGTGACAATGGAAAGCCCGCCCGCTGGCGTCACCACCACAAAGACCCAGCCAGAGCCAAACACACGCATGCCAGCCGCGTTGAAATCCGTTTGCATTTTGGCAAAGCCACCAAGGTCTCGGTCAATCGCGGCCTTCAGATCACCGCCCGGTTCTCCGCCCTGACCGCCCATGATTTCCCAAAACATGCTGTGATTCGCATGGCTGCCGACATTGTTGCGGAGCGCGGTGCGCACGGCATCGGGCGCCTGGGAGAGCCGCATCAGCGCATCATCAATCTGCATGGTGGTAAGCGCCGGATAATCGTGCGCGATGTTATTGAGCGCAGCAACCGCGGCAGCGTGATGGCGGCCATGATGCAATTCCATGGTCACGACATCAATTGCCGCCTCATTGGCATTGGCAGCATAGGGTAAGGCGGGAAGGCTGAAGGGACCATTTGGCATCTGCGCGACAAGAGGTTTTCGCGCTGAGGCAAAGACACTTGCCGCCGCAAAGCCAGCGGCGAGAAAACCCCGGCGCGCGAGATGAATGGTCATGATGTTTCTCCCCAAAAATGCACTTCGTGACGTACGGGCAGGGCGATACATGGGATTACGCCCTATGGCGAAGGTTTGTCTAAGAAAATCAGCGTGACCGTCGAAAGATTCTCAAAATCAGGCGCGGCGTCAGCTCATTATCAGTTGTGCTGCAGCGTCACCACTCAACCAAGCACCCGCAACGGTTCCAGCGAAGCGCGCATGGCAGGCTTCACCGGCGAAGATCAGGCGGCCATCAGCCAGCGGTTCGGCCAGCACGCGCCGCGCTGCCTGCCCGCCTGGCTTGGCGTGGCTATAGCTGCCAAGGAAATGCGGATCGCCTCCCCAATCGGAGATGATTGGCGGGCCGAGTGCGACGGCGGCTTCTGCACCAAATATGCGGGCGAATTCGGCGCGGGCATGCGCTTCGGTCGCCTGCTTGCCGGCGCGTGACAATTTCCAGGCGAGAGAACCGCCGATGAATGCGAGCATCATTGGCGCGCCAAAGGGCCGCGCGATCCAGGAAATGGGCCGATCACCAGCTGCGGCGATATCCCGCCTGAGGCTGGCTAAAGGGCCGAATTCCGGCAGCACGCCGGGCGGCATGGGAAAGGCAAGCTTATTCAGCAAGCCCAGCGGCAGCGCCTTGATCGCCGCCTGCTTTTCAGCGGGCAGATCGGGCGTGAAAGTGATGCCGCCTTGCGCCAGCACGCCCGTCGAAACTGTGATAATGGCAGCACGCGCGCGGACGCGTCCAAAAGCGCCGCTGGCTTCAACATGATTGCCGCTCCAATCCAGCTGCGCCACAGGCGCATTCAGGCGAATGGGCAGGCCCTCGGCCAAAGTGCTGACCAAGGTACCAAGGCCGCGACGCAGCAGCAAGTTCGGGCCATCCAGCGCGGTGGCGGCGAAATCATGCAGGCTCATGCGCGACAGCTCGGCGGCGCAAATCTGCGCGCCTTCGCAATGCGCGACCAAAGCATCAAAGCGCCCGCCTCCAGGTGCGGCATCGGATGCGGGACGGTCCGGCGCGCCATCCGCAGCAGCGGCTTCAATCACGCGCCAGAAATGATCTTCCGCCGCCGCGAAGGCTTGGCGTTCGGCGGTGGTGCCGAAGCGGCCTTCGGTAAACAGCAGGCGCTGGCGCAGCTTGTCGTGATCTACTGTCTCGAAACCAAAAGCCTCCGCAAAAACGGTCAGCGGATTGTCATTGGCCTGATGCAGCCAGGAAGCGCCGTGATCAAAGCCCGTGGCATCGGTATAGGCGCGACCACCAATGCGGTCCTTCGCTTCCAGCACGACGCAGGGCAGGCCGCGCGCCTGCAAGGCACGTGCGGCAGCGATACCGGCCACACCGGCGCCCACCACCAGATAATTGGGCTGAATGCTCATGCTGTTGGTTTAGCCCGGATTGGCGCGAAACGCATGGGCGTGGCTAGAATGCGCCAAACCAAAGGAGTGACCTCCATGCTGCAAAATCCACCCGCCGAACCGGGTATGCGCGAAGACGATATTGATACCCCCGCGCTGGTGATTGACCTGGACGCATTCGAACACAACCTCGACACCATGGCGGCGCTGCTGGCGCCGACGGGTGCGAAGCTCCGCGCCCATGCGAAAACCCATAAATCCTCTGTCATCGCCAAGCTGCAAATGGTCCGCGGCGCGGTTGGCCAATGCGTGCAAAAAGTGGCCGAGGCCGAGGCTCTTGCCTGGGGTGGCATTCCGGATATTCTGGTTAGCAACCAGGTGGTGAGCCCGCGCAAATTGGCCCGGCTTGCGGCACTCGCGCGCATTGCTGAAGTTGCGGTTTGTGTTGATGACGCCGTGCAGATCGCGCTGATCGAAGCCGCTGCCGAAGCCGCCGGCGTGCGCCTGCCGGTGCTGGTCGAAATTGATGTTGGCATGGCGCGCGGTGGCGTCGAGCATGGCCCGCCTGCCGTGGCACTCGCGGGACGTATCGCTGCCAGCCGGCATCTGCGCTTCGGTGGCTTGCAGGCCTATCACGGTTCAGCGCAGCACAAGCGCGCACCGGAAGAACGCGCCGCCGCGATTGGCGAAGCTGTCGCGCGGTCGCGCCGCACGGTGGAACAGCTGCGCCAGCGCGGGCTTGCCTGCCCGATTGTCGGCGGGGCCGGCACCGGCACCTTCCGGCATGAGGCCGCGAGCGGCGCCTATACCGAAATCCAGGCCGGGTCCTATTGCTTTATGGATGCCGATTATGCAGCGAATGAGGATGCGCCACCCTTCCGTCAATCGCTTTTTGTGCTGTCTCAGGTGATGAGCACGGCGGGGCCCGGCATTGCCGTGCTGGATTGCGGGCATAAGGGCGTTTCAGTTGATTCAGGGATGCCGTTGGTTTGGCAACGCCCGGGTCTGCGCTATGCGGGCGCATCCGATGAGCATGGCAAGCTGGTGATCGAAGACGGCAGCGCACCCGCACTTGGCGAAAAACTGCACCTGGTGCCGGGCCACTGCGACCCGACGGTGGATCGCTATGATTGGTATGTAGGCGTGCGCCAGGGACGCGTGGAATGCCTTTGGCCCGTCTCGGCCCGGGGTGGGATGGCGTGATCCGCGCGCAGGTTGCCGATCACACGTCCAGATTGGCAACCTTCAAGGCATTGCCGACAATAAAGTCGCGGCGCGGCTCCACCAGATCACCCATCAGGGTGGAGAAGACCTGTTCCGCATCCTCAACATCCTCCACTCGCACGCGGAGCAGCGTGCGGATCGCGGGGTCGAGCGTTGTCTTCCAAAGCTGATCGGGGTTCATCTCCCCAAGGCCCTTGAAGCGCTGGAAGGAAAGCCCCTTGCGGCCCTGCGCGATGAGTTTTTCAAACAGCGCCAGCGGCCCCACTACCTGCGTTTCCGCACCATCCAGTGACAGCACCGCGCCATCCAGGAAGTCCGCCGCCAGCCTTTCGCGCCGTTCATCCAACCAACGTGCCTCGGCACTGCGGAGCGCTGTCGCATCCAGCACATGGCGCTCACCGACGCCGCGCACGGTGCGCGCGAGCGTCAGGCCGTTATCGCCGGCGGTCGCCACCCAGCCACGTTCTGAAGCCGGCGCCAGCACATCCAACCGTACGGCCAAGGCTTGCGCGGTGGCCAGCGCACGTTCGCCCTCCAAGGTCAAAGCACCGGTAATTGCAGCCTGTTCCACGATATCCGCCGGTACCGCGCCAGAAAGCCGGCGAATGCGCGCGGTCGCTTGCCGGTGGAAGTCAAGCTCTGCCTGGAAGGCATCGCCCGTCAGATCACGCCCATCGGGCAGGCGCAGGTTGGCCGCGTTTTGTGCCTTTTCCAGCGAGTAATCTTCCAAAGCGCGATCGTCTTTCAGGTAGCGTTCTTCCTGTCCGCGCTTGGCGCGATAAAGCGGCGGCTGCGCGATATAAAGATGCCCGCGCGTGATCAATTCCGGCATTTGCCGGAAAAAGAAGGTCAGCAGCAGCGTACGGATATGGCTGCCATCCACATCGGCATCGGTCATGATCACGATGCGGTGATAGCGAAGCTTTGCAATATCAAAACCACCTTCCGATGGCTCACCGCGCCCGATCCCCGTGCCAAGCGCCGTGATCAGCGTGCCGATTTCGGCGCTGGAGAGCATCTTGCCGAAGCGCGCGCGCTCCACATTCAGGATTTTGCCTTTCAGCGGCAAGATCGCCTGGAAGGCACGATCGCGCCCTTGCTTCGCCGAACCGCCGGCGCTGTCACCCTCAACGATAAACAATTCGCTTTTCGCTGGATCGCGTTCCTGACAATCCGCCAGCTTGCCGGGAAGCGACGACACATCCAGCACGCCCTTGCGCCGCGTGAGTTCACGCGCCTTGCGCGCCGCTTCGCGCGCGGTTGCCGCATCCAGGATCTTGCTTACCAGATCCTTGGTTTCCTTGGGATGGGTTTCAAACCAGTGGGAGATCGCATCAGCACAAGCTATTTGCACCACCGGCTGCACTTCAGATGATACAAGCTTTTCTTTAGTCTGGCTGCTGAATTTCGGATCGGGTACCTTCACCGAAAGCACGGCGGTCAGGCCTTCGCGCATGTCTTCGCCCGTCAGCGCAGTCTTTTCTTTCTTGGCGATGCCTTCCGCAACCTTCGCCACCACGCGCGTCAGCGCCTGGCGGAAGCCGGCCAGATGCGTGCCGCCATCGCGCTGCGGGATGTTATTGGTGAAGCAAAGCATCGTCTCGTGATAGCTGTCATTCCAGCGGAGCGAGAGCTCAACCTTGATCCCATCCTGTTCCCGCGCCGCGAGGCTGATTGGCGTTGCGAACAACGGTGTCTTGCCCTTGTCCAACCATTCGACAAAGGCCGTGAGGCCACCATCAAAATGAAACTTGGTTTCCTGCGCTTCCGCATGGCGTTCATCACGCAGCGCAACGTGCAAGCCAGAATTCAGGAAAGCCAATTCGCGCAGGCGCCGTTCCAGCACTGCAAATTCAAATTCCGTGCGTGTGAAGATCAGCGGCGATGGCTTGAAGGTCACTTCCGTGCCATTCGGGTGATCCGATGCGCCAAGCGCCGTACAGGGCACTACAGTGTCACCATGTTCAAAGCGCAGCCGATATTCCTGCCCGCCGCGCCAGATGCACACCTGCATCCATTCGGACAGTGCGTTGACCACCGCGGCGCCAACACCGTGCAAGCCACCGGAGACCTTGTAGGAATTCTGGTTGAACTTGCCGCCGGCATGCAGCCGCGTCAGCGCCACTTCAGCCGCGCTGATGCCTTCTTCCGCATGGATATCAACCGGAATGCCACGCCCATCATCGCGCACCGTGACGCTGCCATCACCATTCAGCGTGACTGAAACGGCCGAAGCAAAACCCGCCTGCGCTTCGTCCACCGCATTATCAACGATTTCAAAGGCCATATGATGCAGGCCCGAACCATCATCGGTGTCGCCAATATACATGCCCGGCCGTTTGCGCACCGCTTCCAGCCCGCGCAAGACGGTGATGGAAGCGCTGTCATAGGCTTCGGTTTCGGCGCGCGGCTCATCGCTCATGCCGGTAACGGGCTCCTGCTTTGGGGATGCGAAAACACTAGAGTCTTATAGCGTTTTTCAGCACAAAACGCGACCCCGGCACAAGGCTCTTCGCGGCTTTTCCGAAGGCGATCAGCGCAGGGCAAAAAGTCTGCCATTACCCGCGCCAAAGACCTGCCCAATACCAGCCAGCGGGGCGAAAACCTCAGCATCCGTGCCGGTCATGAAAACCTGCGCGGGCAGGGCGGCAAGGGCTGCGAAAAGCGCCTCCCGCCGCGCGGGATCAAGATGCGCGGCCACCTCATCCAGCAGCAGCAAGGGCGCGAAGCCACGGGCTTCGGCAATGAGCGACGCATGGGCCAGCACGACTGACACCAGCAGTGCCTTTTGCTCTCCGGTTGAACAGAATTCGGCGCTGATGCCCTTGGGCATATGGATCAAGTTCAAATCCGCCCTATGCGCCCCGCGCGCCGCTCCGCTCGCTGCCGCATCGCGCCGCCGTTCAGTGGCCAGGCCCTGACGCAGCGCATCTTCCACTGCGAGTGCTGGGTTTTCCACCAAACCCGCCGTGATGGGGCAAGAGATGTCCAACCGCGCCACCGGAAAGGCGCCTGTGGCGCGGCCCGCCGCAAGCTCGGCATTCAGGCGCAGCATCAAAGCGCGCCTTGCCGCCGCCACCGCCACCGCATGCCGCGCCATGGCATCTTCCAGCCCAGCCAGCCAGGCAGGGTCCGCACGGCCTTCCACGAGCAGGCGGTTACGCTCGGCCATCGCATTGTCATGCGCCGCCACTTCGCGCGCATGGCCAGGCTCCAAGGCCCAAACCAGCCGATCCAAAAAGCGCCGCCGCCCGCTGGCCCCTTCCTGAAACAGCCGGTCCATTTGCGGCGTGATCCATACGGCAGCCATGCGTTCGGCCAGCATCGCCTGGCTGCGCAAGGCCTGCCCGTCCAGGCGATAGATGCGCCGTTCCGTCGCCCCTTCTGGGTCCGTGCCGGTGCCGATTTCCATGGGGCCGGCGCGGGTTTCAAATCGCCCTGCCGCCGCCCAGGGCAGGCCCGCACCTTCTTCCTGCCGGCCAATTTCGCCAATGCGCGCACCACGCAGGCCGCGCCCGGGTGCGAGCAGCGATATCGCTTCCAACAGATTGGTCTTGCCCGCGCCGTTTTCGCCTGCGATGCAAATCAGGGATGCGCCAAAGCGCGCATCCAAGCCCCGCCAGGACCGGAAATCCGTCAGCCGGAGACGCGCAAGGAAAAGCCCCGGCGCCGTCACACCCGCATCGGCATCAGGACGAAAAGCGCTTCCGGCCGGGATGCGTCGCGCACAACGGTCGGCGCTGCGCCATCGGCGAACATGAATTCAAGCTTGTCTTCGACCAGATCAGTGATGTCGGACAGATACCGTGCCTGGAACCCAATTTCCAAAGCGCCGCTGGTGTAGGCGACATCATCGCCTTCCAGATCTTCCTGCGCTTCACCTTGATCGGGGCTCGCAGCCGAAACACGCAAATGATTGGTGCCGAGGCTGAGCTTCACCGGACGCGATCTTTCGCTGCTGATCGCCGCCACACGCTTCACCGCATCAGCGAAATCCTTACGCGGCACAACAAGCTTCTTGTCATTGCCGCGCGGGATCACGCGTTCATATTCGGGGAAGGTGCCATCAATCAGCTTGCTGGTGAGCGTGACGGTGCCAAGCGCGAATTGCACCTTGGTGTCCGATAGCCGCACCGCGATCTCGTCCTGGGTTTCTTCAGCAAGCTTGCGGATTTCATTCACGGTCTTGCGGGGGATGATTACGCCCGGCATGGCCTTCGCCCCTTCCGGCAGCGATTCTTCCACACGTGCCAGGCGATGCCCATCGGTCGCAACAGCGCGCAGCACCGGCTGGCCTTCGCTTTCGGTCGCGTGGATATAGATGCCATTCAGGTAATAGCGCGTTTCTTCTGTGGAGATCGCGAATTTCGTGCGGTCAATCAAATCGCGCAGCACGCCGGCCTTGATGCTGAATTGCACCGGCATGCGCCCTTCTGTCATAGAAGGGAAATCATCCACCGCCAGCACCGCGAGGCTGGTATTGAAACGGCCAGAGCGCAGTGCGAGCGGTCCATCGCCGCCGCCATGGTCGAATTCAACGCGCGCTCCTTCGGGTAGGTTGCGGATGATCTCATAAAGCGTTGCCGCCGGCGCCGTGGTGCGCCCCGCGCGTGCCACCGTGACTCCCGCGATATCTTCCACCACCGCAATTTCCATATCCGTCGCGGTCAGTTTCAGCGCGCCGCCAGAACTCGCTTCGATCATGACATTGGCAAGGATGGGGATGGTGTTGCGCCGTTCCACCACGCTTTGCACGTGGGTCAGTGCCCTGAGCAATACCGCCCTGTCAACCGAGTATTTCATCGTTCCGACGCCCCGATCCTGTTGTGGCGATCTCAGCCGCGGCCAGATGGGCCCCGGGGGTGAACCGCCAGTGAAAACCTGCCCGGGCGACAAGGCTGCCGAATCGGCGCAAACATCCACCCGAAACTGCTTTTTCATACCAGCCTGGAAGAGGCCAGAAAAGCGGCCTAATCTCTGGAAATCGTGCTCTGGCGGGCCGGGCTTAGCCCCTCAGGTTTCCAGCATGCGCCGGAGCAGTTCCACATCCTCGGCGAAGGACCCGTCGCCCTGCATCAGCTCCGCCA
Organism: Alphaproteobacteria bacterium; assembly: GCA_016869715.1. Taxonomy (GTDB): domain Bacteria; phylum Pseudomonadota; class Alphaproteobacteria; order Acetobacterales; family Acetobacteraceae; genus Neoroseomonas. The sequence goes on along the minus strand of VGDM01000001.1, from coordinate 258,989 downwards.
CACGAGAGACGGCATGCATAACGGTCGTATGGTCCCGATTGCCAAAGCGCCGCCCGATTTCGGGGAGTGACCGCGATGTCAGCTGCTTCGCGAGATACATCGCCACCTGCCGGGGCCGCGCCACATTGCGGGCACGCCTGGCGGAGGACATGTCGGTCAGGCGGATATTATAATGCTCGGCGACCTTGCGCTGGATTTCCTCAATCGTGACGCGCCGGTCATGGGCGCGGAGGATGTCGTGCAAAACCTCCTGTGCACCTTCGAGGGTAATGGGCCGGCCAAACAGATTGGCCCAGGCAATCAAACGATTAAGCGCGCCTTCCAATTCCCGCACGTTGGAGGTTATCTTATGCGCCAGAAATTCCATGACGCGCGCCGGCACTGCAACGCCCGATGGCGCTGCCTTGGCTTCCAGGATGGAAATGCGCAATTCGTAAGTGGTAGCGTGCAGATCAGCGACCATGCCGCAGCCAAGGCGCGTGCGCAGCCGGTCTTCAATGCCGGACAGGTCGGATGGCGATTTGTCGGCGGAAATCACAATCTGCTTGCCGGCATCCACCAGCGCATTGAAGGTGTGGAAGAATTCTTCCTGCGTATTGTCCTTGCCGATCAGGAATTGCAGGTCATCCACCATCAGCACATCAACCGAACGCAGCGTTCCCTTAAATTCCATGGTGGATTGGCTGCGCAGTGCCGCAATGAAGCGGTACATGAATTTCTCAGCGCTCATATACGCAACATGGCGCGTAGGGTGCTGTTCGCGGATGGCCCAGGCAATGGCGTGCATCAGATGCGTCTTGCCAAGCCCGACACCGCCATAGAGGAACAGAGGATTGAAGCCAGGCAGGGCAGGCTTTTCCGCCACGCGGCGCGCGCAGGCATGCGCGAATTCATTCGGCTTGCCGACGATGAAGGTCTCGAAGGTTAAGCGCGGATCAAGCGGTGCGGACCAATCGCCGCGCGGATCGATCGCGCGGGGCGCAGCGCTGATCAGGCTTTCCGCCAAGGGCTGCGGGCCATTTGCAAAAGCCTCTCCCGCAGCCGCGCGGCTGCCGGCCGTCACACGAAGATCAACGCGGCGGATGGCAGGATTTTGCTGCTGCCACAAAGTACGAAGCCGATCGCCATAATGGCTGCTCACCCAATCGCGCAAAAAGCGCGTGGGCAATGTGATGGTCGCTTCGTCACCATTCACGGAAGCAAGGGTCATTTGCCGAAGCCAGCTGCGAAATTCCACATCGCCCACCTCTTCGCGCAGCTTGGCGCGGATACGGGCCCATGCTTCGGCCCAGGCAGCGAGTCCGTGTTGAGGCGTGCCATCGCTTAGCTTTTCCGTGCTCCGCAAAACACTTCCCCCCTCATACTACCCAATTTTCTTTCCAAGCGCATCATGCGGCGGAGCACGACAAAAGATCAATAGCAAAAAAACCTGAATGACAAATTTCCAAAAATTTCGCGATGCAATTTTATTTTTTTCTTGACTAAGAAATTGCACTCGTCAGCGGAAGAGCCCATGGCCATCGCACATGAAACGCAAACAAAAATGACGCGCTGCCGAAGCAACACGTCTTCATGTCAAATGAAAAAAGGAAATTGCTCGCCGTCAGGCGCCGACAGATTTCACACGCGCCGAAAGCCGCGACAATTTCCGCGCGACTGTATTGGCGTGCAACACACTCTTGGTTGCAGCGCGCTGCATTTCGGGTTGCGCCGCGCGAAATGCTTCCTGCGCTGCGGCCTTGTCGCCCGACTTCACCGCTTCTTCGACCTTGCGCAAAAAACTGCGCACGCGCGACTTGCGTGCCTTGTTGCGCGCAGTGCGTTTTTCAGTCTGACGGATGCGCTTACGAGCGGAAGCATTATTGGCCATGATCTGTCTGTTCAAACCTGAATGATGAAGGGACGATTTTTCACCAGAGTAGAGCGTCGTTCTAGACCTGGAGCATGCTTCGCGTCAAGTCGGATCAGCGACCTGGGCTCCAAATGCAGCAGCACCGCTTTTCTTTGGCTTCCGACCCGCTAAATGCAAATCCATGAAGCGTTTCTGGGAAGCGGCCCTGGCCGTGCCAAGGCTTGAAGGCAGCTATGGGGTGGTGCTGGATGGCCGCCCTTTGCGGCTGCCGGGCGGCAATATCCTCACCACCAAAAGCCGCCCCTTGGCGGAGGCGATTGCCGAGGAATGGCACCAGGCCGGCGGCACCAAGGGAGGCGCATTGCGCCAGGATGATGTCCCCCTGTCCCGGCTCTTGGGCGCCGCCCAGGAACGGATCGCGCCAGATCCGAAGGCCATGGTCGAAGACCTCGCCAGATATGGTGAAACTGACCTGCTCTGTTACCGGGCCGAGGATCACCGCCTGGCCGCCCGGCAGGCGGAAGCCTGGCAGCCAGTGCTGGACTGGGCCGCGCTGGCCCTGGATGCGCCGCTTAGCACCACGCGGGGCCTGATGCCGGTGCCGCAAGCCCCTGCAAGCCTGGCCGCCCTTGAGGCCGCCGTTGTGCGGCATGATGCGGCGGGGCTGGCCGCGCTCGGTGTTGCCGTGCCGGCCTTGGGCAGTCTGGTGCTTGGCCTCGCCCTCAGCCTTGGGCGGCTGGATGCCGAGGAAGCGCATCGCCTGGCCACCGTGGATGAGCTGTATCAGGAGGAATTCTGGGGCAGCGATGATGAAGCCGCAGCGCGCCGCGCGGATCGGTTGGCTGAGGTCAGGCTGGCGGCGCGTTTCATGGCGCTGATAGCGGGATGAGGCCATCGCATTGTCGCGCCGGCGATTTCATTGCCCGGGCTTTCGGCCTAATAAGCAGCCATGAAGCCGCTGATCCTGACCATGGGTGAGCCCGCCGGGATCGGCGCGGAAATCACCGCCGGCGCCTGGCGCGCCTTGCGCGGCAGCGGCCCGTGTTTTGCGCTGATTGACGATGCGACGCGCGATTTCGGCGTACCGGTGGCGCGGATTTCGGTGGCTGAGGAGGCGGGTACGGCCTTCTGGCAGGCGCTGCCAATCCTGCATCGTCCCCTGGCCGTGCCGGTCGTCCCCGGCAAGCCCAACCCAGCCCATGCAGGCGCCGTAATTGGAGCGATTGAGGAAGCAGTGGCGCTCGCCAAATCGGGCCGCGCGGCGGGTGTGGTGACCAATCCGATCCAGAAGGCAAGCCTGACCGCCGCCGGCTTTCCGCATCCCGGCCATACGGAATTCCTCGGCGAATTGGCCGGCACCAGCGTGCCACCCGTGATGATGCTGGCCAGCCCGGAACTCCGCGTTGTGCCGGTGACGGTGCATGAGGCTTTGGGCAAGGTGATTGCACAGCTGACGCCCGCATTGATCCAGGAGACAACGCGCATCGTGGACGCGGCGCTCAAGCGCGATTTCGGCATTGCCGCGCCGCGCCTCGCGATTGCAGGTTTGAATCCTCATGCCGGGGAAGCCGGTACCATGGGGCGGGAGGAAATTGACATCATTGCCCCCGCAATTGCGGCGCTTCGCGCGGAAGGCATTGATGCGCGCGGGCCGATGCCGCCCGATACCATGTTCACGGCGCTCGCGCGGCCTGGCTATGACGCGGCGATCTGTCTTTATCACGATCAGGCACTGATCCCGATCAAGACGATTGACATGGCAGGTGGCGTCAATGTGACACTCGGGCTTTCCATCATCCGCACCAGCCCCGACCACGGCACGGCCTTGGATATTGCCGGCAAGGGGCTGGCCGATCCTGCTTCGCTGATGGCGGCCATCCGGCTCGCTTGGCAGCTTGCTGAAAAAAGAGGTTTGGCGTGAAGCATCTCGACCTATCGGTGAATGTTGATCATGTGGCGACACTGCGCAATGCGCGTGGTGGGACGCATCCCTGCCCTGTAGAAGCTGCACGCATCGCGGTGGAAGCCGGGGCGGATGGCATTACCGTTCATCTCCGTGAAGATCGCCGCCACATCAGGGACCGCGATGTAGGGCGTATTCGTGCGGAGATCACGGCGCCGCTCAATTTCGAAATGGCGGCGACCGAGGAAATGGTTGCCTTCGCCGAGCGTATCCGCCCGCCTTGTTGCTGCATCGTGCCGGAAAAGCGTGCGGAGCTGACAACGGAAGGCGGCTTGAACGTGCTGCGTGCCGGGCCGTTTTTGCGCGACGCCGTCGCGCGGCTGCGGGCGGCCAATGTGCGCGTTTCGATTTTCATTGAAGCCGATGCGGCGCAGATCGAAGCGGCTGCGGCGATTGGTGCGGCTGCGATTGAATTGCATACGGGCACCTATGCCGAAGGGCCGGTAGCCGACAGGCCCAGGCAATTGGCGCGCTTGCAGACAGGTGTTGCAGCGGCACGGCGCGCGGGCTTGCTCTGCCATGCTGGGCATGGACTGAGTTATGACACGGTAAGCGATATTGCGCGGATGGAGGAGGTGACCGAAATCTCTATCGGCCATTTCCTGATTTCGCAGAGCATCTTTGAAGGCCTGCCCGCCGTCGTGCGGCGCTTCAATGCGCTGATCGCCGCGGCGCGGAGCGCGTAATGCCCCCCACTCAAAATGCGATGCCCCTTATTCAAAACCCGTAAAGCCGAGCGGGGTTTTCGACAAGCACGCGGTAGCGTTCCGCATCACTCGGCGCCCATTGGCCCAACAGATCGAGCAAATGGCCATCTTCCGGCATCCAATGCTGCAAACTTGGATGCGGCCAATCCGTGCCCCACACGGCGCGATCCGGCGCGGCATCCAAAAGCGCACGCGCGAAGGGTGCAACATCGGCAAAGGGCGGCCCGTCAGAGAGGCGATAGCCGGAAATCTTCACCCAGCATTGCGGGCTTTCCAGCATCTTGAGCAACGCCTCGAAGCCCGCACCATGCAGCCCTTCGCTGGTTTTCACCCCGCCCATGTGATCCACCACCACCGGCACTGGTAGTGTCGCCAGACGCGGCGCCAATTCCGGTATTTGATGGCCCTCGGCATAAAGCTGCAAATGCCAGCCGAGCGGTGCGATGCGCCGCGCCAAAGCTTCCAACCGTTCAAGCGGCGTGCCATTGCCGCTGACAGCATTGAAGCGCACGCCACGCGTGCCGCGCGCATGCAGTTTCCTCAGCGCAGCATCATCAAAACTATCGTCAATCACGACAACAACGCGCGCGCGGTCCAGGCCGAATTGTTCCGCGGCATCAAGCGAGACGTCATTCCGCGTGCCATAGACACTTGGCTGCACAATCACCATGCGTTCAATGCCAAGTGCCGCGGCCATGCGCTGGTAATCGGCAATGGTCGCTGCCTGCGGGTCATAATGCCGCCCAGCATCGAGCGGGAAGCGATCATAGGGCCCAAAGATATGGAAATGGCAGTCGCAGGAAAGTGCTGGCGCGCGCCAGGAAGGGCGCGGCGTGGTGGCGAGTGACGGCAGGCAGGGCTTCATGGCAGGTCCCTTGTCATGCACCCCAACCGGCGAAACGCGCAAATTCCCGCGCCGGCGCGCGTTCCGTCACCAAGCCATTCTCCACCGCATCCGGGTCCGCATAGCCAAGCGCCATGCCGCAGACAAGCATTTGCTCAGGCGGGATTTCCAGCATGATTTGGATGGTGCGGTGATGGGGCATGAAGGCCGCTTGCGGGCAGGTATCCAAGCCCATGCCGCGCGCTGCCACCATCACATTTTCCAGGAACATGCCGTAATCCAGCCAGGAACCCTGTTCCAGATCGCGATGGATGGTGAAGATCAAGCCAACCGGCGCGCCAAAAAAAATCAGATTGCGGCCATGTTGCGCGCGCATGCGTTCGTTCTCGCCCTTCGCAATACCGAGCAGCGCATAAAGATCCCAACCGACCTTGCGGCGGCGGCCGTGATAGGGCTCAAAAAACTTGCGCGGATAGTATTGGTATTCGGCTTCCGGGGTGATGCCGCTTGCGTGTTCCGCCATCAGCGTATCGCACAAGCGCTGCAGTGGTGCGCCGGTCAGGGCATGCACCTTCCAGGGCTGGATATTGCTGCCCGAAGGGGCGCGCGCCGCGACATTCAGTAAATGTTCAACATCCGCCTGCGGCACGGGCTTCAGCAAAAAGGCGCGGATGGAACGGCGAGAGGTTATCGCTGCTTCCACCGCCTGTTGCGCCGCGGCGTCCGGCATCAAGCGTGCCTGGTATCAATGAATTCTACAGGCCGGCCCTGCGGCGCGCCCAGCACTTCATCATCGCGCATGGCGATATGCCCGCGCACCACTGTCATCACCGGCCAGCCGCTGCAGCGATGCCCAGCAAAAGGTGTCCAGCCACATGGCGAGACAATCCAGCTATCTTCGATTGTGCGCGTTTTTTTCATATCAACAACGGTCACATCGCCATCTATGCCAACCGCAAGCCGCCCCTTGGTCTTGGCGCCATAAATCCGCGCGGGGCCCGCACACATCAATTCGGCAAGGCGCGGCAGGGAAAGCCGCCCGGCGCTCACATGATCCAGCATCAGCGGCACTATGGTTTGAATACCCGTGAGCCCCGCCGCAGTATCGGGCCAGGGGCGTTCCTTCGCCGCGCGGGAATGCGGTGCATGGTCTGAACCGACGCAATACACCGTGCCATCGGCCACTGCCTTCCAGGCCGCTTCCAGATGCCGCGCGCCACGAATGGGCGGGTTCATCACCGCATAGCCGCCAAGCCGCCCATAGGCTTCATCGGTTTGCGTGAGGTGATTGAGCAGCACTTCGCAGCTAGCGACATCTCGGTAATCCACCAGATAGGCCAATTCCTCCGCGGTTGAGACATGCAGGATATGCGCGCGCCGCCCGGTCTTGCGCGCCAGCGCCATCAGCCGGCGCGTGCCGAGCAGCGCCGTTTCCACATCACGCCATTCCTGATGGTTGATATGCGGCATGCCGGGCGTGAACATGGGCCTGCGCGCTCGCAGGCGATATTCATCTTCCGAATGATAGCAAATGGCGCGACGGCCAGAACGCATCACCGCTTCCAGGCTTTCATCATCCTCCACCAGCAAATCTCCGGTGGAGGACCCCGCAAAAATCTTGATGGCGCAGACATTGGGCTCAAGTTCAAGCGCTGCCAGTTCCGCGATATTCGTCTTGGTGCCGCCGACATAAATCCCGATATCGCACCAGGCGTGGCCACTCACGAAATCACGCTTGGCATTCAGCCTTTCGGTATTGGTGATGGAAGGCGCGGTATTCGGCATATCGAAAACCGCCGCAAGGCCGCCCAGCACCGCAGCGCGGGTGCCGGTTTCCATGGTTTCCACCTTCGGGTCGCCGGGGTCGCGCAAATGCACATGCGGATCAATAAGGCCGGGCAGCACATGAAGCCCTTTGCAATCCAAAGTCTGCGCGGCGTCCGCCTGGGTCAGATCACCAATGGAAGCGATGCGCCCGGCGCGAATGCCGATATCGGCACGTTCCAGCCCCCAAGGCATCACACATTCTCCGCCCTTCAGGGCAAGGTCGAAAGGCGCCATGGCTTAATCCTCCGCATCTGGTGACGCTTCATCGCATTAACCTGGGGTGGGTGAAAAGATCAGAGGCCCAATTCAGGCCGCCGCGCAACCCACCCTGCTGCCTGTTCATAAGCCTGCGCGATACGCAGCAGCATGGCTTCCCCATATTTCCGCCCGATCAATTGCAGCCCCAAGGGCAGGCCGGTAGCGCCAAAGCCGCAGGGCAGCGCCAGTGCAGGATGGCCAGTGGCGTTGAAGGAGCCGGTGATGGGATGGGATTTGCGGAACGGTCCTTCATCCACATCCACCACACGCGGCGCGGCGGTTGGGTTCCCCGCACATAAAATCGCATCACAACCGGCCAGCACCGCATCCACCTCAACCGTGGTGATCCTGCGCAGCCGCTGCGCCTGAACATATTCTCCGCCGGTGACGAAGGCGCCCATCATCAGGCGTTCGCGCGTCACGCGGCCATAATCCTGCGGGCGGGTGCGCAGCCACTCACCATGAATGGCGAAACCTTCCGCGAGAAGAATGGTCTGAATGCAGGCATCCATGCGCTGCTTGCTGGGCAGCACCACATCAACAATCCTGGCCCCCAGCGCGCGCCATTGTTCGGCCGCCGCATCCACCGCGGCCATAACTTCTTGATCCACCCCCGCTTCAATGTCGTAGGCACGCGCGCGCCCGATCGTGAGGCCCGTAACGCCCTTGCGCAGATCGGCGCCGTAATCCGGCACGGCTTCCGGCGCCGAGCCCGGATCGCCCGGATCATACCCAGCCAGCAACTGCATTGCCAAAGCGCAATCCGCGACCGTGCGCGTCAGCGGCCCCGCATGATCCAGCGTGAATGAAAGCGGCACCACGCCGCGCCGGCTGATCACGCCATAGGTGGCCTTCATCCCAACCACGCCACAAAAAGTGGCGGGCAATCGGATGGAACCGCCCGTGTCACTGCCCATGGCAAGCCCGACCATGCCAGAGGCGACGGCAACGCCGGAACCGCTGCTTGACCCGCCAGCGAAATGGGCGGTGTTCCAGGGGTTTTTCGCATTGGGGAAGGGCAGTACATCGGTGGGGCCGCCACGGGCGAATTCATGCGTCGAAAGCTTGCCGAGCAGCACCATGCCGGCGGCTTCCAGCCTGGCGGTGCTGGCAGCGTCTTCGCGCGCTACATTGTCAATCAGCAGCTTGGAATGTGCCGTGGTACGCACCCCGGCCACATCGTAAATATCCTTGAGTGCATAGGGGATCCCATGCAAAGGCCCGCGCTTTCTGCCGGCCTTGATCTCAGCCTCGGCCAGGGCTGCAGCGCGGCGCGCGCGATCAGCCGTGATGGTGATAAACGCATTCAGCTTCGGATCAAGCGCGGCAATGCGCGCGAGCGCCGCTTCCGTCAGCGTGACCGGCGAAAGCGTACCAGCAGTAATGCCGGCTGAGGCTTCCGCGAGGGAAGGAACATGCGCACTCATTTAGGGCCGCCTCGCCGCGTCATGACGCGGCGAACCGCCTCCAAAATTTTGTTTGATCGCATTTTCCGAGTCGCCAAGCGATCCTGCTTGGCTCGAAAATGCTCGGGGCCCCGCCGGCTGCGTCAGCGCGAAAGCAGGTTCAGTCGTGAGCGGCATGGCTTCATTGAGAAGCTTCCGCATGTCAAGCCATGCGCGAAAGCCTTCCATCATCGCGGCCCGCCGTCCCGGTGGTACAACTACCCCGGCGCGCGCCAGCGCGATATCGAATTCGGTTTCGGGGTCGGGTTCGGGCATAGGGGTCTCTCCCAAGACAGGCTTCGTAGGGGTTGAGCGTCCCCTGACCCATGCCACGCGTCAAGCATGAAAAAAGGGCGCCGGCTTCAAACCGACGCCCCCGGTAAAATTCCTGCATTGCAACCTCAGCCGAGATCGAAGCGATCCAGCATCATTACCTTGTTCCAGGCAGCCACAAAATCCTTCACGAACTTTGCCTGATTGTCGTCCTGCGCATAAACTTCCGACAGGGCGCGCAATTCGCTGTTGGAACCAAACACCAGATCAACCCGTGTGGCGGTCCATTTCACATTGCCGGTCGCGCGGTCACGGCCTTCGAAGATATCGGCGCTATCAGAGACAGCCTTCCAGGCCGTGCCCATATCCAGCACATTGACGAAGAAGTCATTCGTCAATTGGCCCGGACGCTTGGTGAAAACACCATGCTGCGCCTGGCCGACATTGGCATTCAGCGCGCGCATGCCGCCCAACAGTACGGTCATTTCCGGCGCGGTAAGCGTCAGCAGCTGCGCCTTATCAACCAGCTGTTCTTCCGCCTTCACCGCATAGGCAAGCTTGCGGTAATTGCGGAAACCATCCGCTTCTGGCTCAAGCACCGAGAAGCTATCGGCATCCGTCTGTTCAGCCGTTGCATCGGTGCGGCCCGGCGTGAAGGGCACCGCAACGGCATGGCCAGCGGCCTTCGCAGCCCACTCCACAGCAGCGCAACCACCCAGCACAATCAGATCGGCCAGCGAAACCTGCTTGCCATCCTGCGCCGCAGCGTTGAACGCCTTTTGCACGCCTTCCAGCGCAGCCAGCACCTTCGCAAGCTGCCCCGGCTGATTGGCTTCCCAATCCTTCTGCGGTGCCAGGCGCATGCGCGCGCCATTGGCGCCACCGCGACGGTCCGAACCACGATAGGTGGAAGCGGAAGCCCAGGCGGTCGCGACCAATTCGGAAACGGAAAGACCCGTCGCCAGGATTTGTGCCTTCAGCGCCGCAATATCGGCGGCATCCACCAACTTATGTGTTACCGCCGGCACGGGGTCCTGCCAGATCAGATCTTCCTTCGGCACATCGGTGCCGAGGTAGCGCACCTTCGGCCCCATATCGCGATGCGTCAGCTTGAACCAGGCGCGCGCGAAGGCATCGGCGAGCTTATCTGGGTTCTTCAGGAAGTTACGCGAAATTGGCCCATAGATCGGGTCCAGCTTCATCGCCATATCCGCTGTGGTCATGATCGGCGCATGACGCTTCCTGGGATCATGCGCATCCGGCACGGCATCAGCCAAGGCGCCATTGGCGGGGATCCATTGATTCGCACCAGCCGGGCTTTTCGTCAGCACCCAATCATGGTTCAGCAGGTTCTCAAAATAATTATTGTCCCACTTGGTCGGGTTTGTGGTCCAAGCACCTTCAATGCCGCTGGTGATGGCATCGCCACCCATGCCGGTGCCGAAGCTGTTCTTCCAGCCAAAGCCCATCTGTTCCAGCGGCGCCGCTTCCGGTTCCGGGCCCACATTACTTGCGGGGCCGGCGCCATGGCACTTGCCGAAAGTATGGCCACCGGCGACTAGGGCCACGGTTTCTTCGTCATTCATCGCCATGCGGGCGAAGGTTTCGCGAATATCGCGGCCAGAGGCGATCGGGTCCGGCTTGCCATTCGGGCCTTCCGGATTGACGTAAATCAGGCCCATCTGCACGGCAGCGAGCGGGTTTTCCAGAATGCGGTCGCCCGTATAGCGCTTGTCATCCAGCCAGGTTTCTTCAGTGCCCCAATAGATATCCTGTTCCGGTTCCCATATATCCATGCGCCCACCGCCAAAGCCGAAGGGCTTCAGGCCCATGGATTCAATCGCGCAATTGCCGGCCAGGATGAATAGATCGGCCCAGGAAATCTTGTTGCCGTATTTCTGCTTCACCGGCCACAATAGGCGGCGTGCCTTGTCCAGATTGCCGTTATCGGGCCAGGAATTTTCCGGCGCGAAACGATGCGCGCCGGTGGAAGCACCACCCCGGCCATCGGCGGTGCGATAGGTGCCGGCAGCATGCCAGGCCATGCGCACAAAGAAGGGGCCGTAATGCCCGTAATCCGCCGGCCACCAGGGCTGAGACACCGTCATCAGCGCAAAAAGGTCGCTCTTCAATGCCTGCAGGTCGAGCTCCTTGAACGCCTCGGCATAGCTGAAGCCGGCATCCATCGGGTTGGATTTCGCGGATTGCTGGCTCAGGATGCGCAGGTTCAACTGATTGGGCCACCAATCATTATTGGCGCGTGTGGTGAAGCGCGCCGCGGTGGGCTTGCCATGCATCACCGGGCATTTGGCCATGCTTTGGTTCGTGTCCATCTCTCTCTCCGCTACTGGCTATGGTTCGGGGCGAAGCCCGCCCCGCTGACATGGCGCCGGATCACGCCTTGCCCAGACGTCCCGGCACTCTGCGAAAGTGACTAGGCCAGCCTAGGCAAACTGTCTAACTCATAATTTTGAAGTTTTTAATTCACGGGCTGGATGATCCATCAGGTCAGGGTCTGGCCGCCATCCACGACAAGGGTCTGCCCCGTGATCCAGCCCGCGAGGGGGGATGCCAGGAACAGCGCAGCATTGGCCACTTCTTCTGGCGTGCCGTAGCGGCCGAAGGGGATACTCGCCAAGATTCGCCCGTATAGTGTGGGGTCGGTGGTTTTGCGTTCTTCCCACATGCCGCCCGGGAATTCGATGGATCCCGGCGCAATGGCATTCACGCGCACGCCATCCTTGGCGAGGCCCGCCGCCTGGGATGCCGTGTAATTGATGACCAGCGCCTTCACCGCCGCATAGGCCGGCGTGCGCACCGAAGGCCCAAGGCCGGAGATGGAGGTGGTATTCACGATGCACCCCTTAGCCGCGCGCAAAAAAGGCAGCGCGGCGCGGGAGGCGCGGACCGTCGCCATCACATCCACATCCAGGCTTTTCTGCCAGCCATCTTCCGTATCGGCCATGCCAAAGCCCGAGGCATTATTCACTAGCACATCCACGCCGCCGAGCGCCGCAGCCGCAGCCGCCACCCAGGCTTCAATCTGCGCCTGATTGGCAAGGTCTGCGGGCATGACATGGGCCGCGACACCATGGGCAGCAATCTCCGCCCGCGTGGCTTCCAGCCCGGCAGCGCCACGGGCGCAGATGGAAACCGCAGCCCCGCCGGCAGCGAAGCCCAGCGCAATAGAACGCCCAATGCCGCGGCTGCCGCCTGCGACCAAAACCTTCTTGCCGGTGAAATTAAATGTCATGGGGCCTTTCTCTCCTGATTAGGCGCCATTGTCAGGGCTTCGCGCCGCCCCGCCAAGGGGGCAATTGCGCGCGCCCGGCAAATGCCGGTTTTCGCGGCAGTTGGCTTCAGGATGGGTTGGCTTGGTTCAGGCGCTCTTCATTCACCAAAATTTCCCCGGCCAGTATCGCCATTTGGCGCCGATGATTGCCGCGCGCCCCGGCGCGCGGGTGATTGGCCTTGGGGAGCGGGAGAATATCGCGCTGCCTAGTGTCACCCACATCCGCTACCCGGAACCGCAAGGGGCGGGCGAGCAAACACATCGCTATCTGCGCCCGATGGAGGCTTCCAGCCGACGTGCGCAGGCCGTCGCGCGGGCCTTAGTTGATCTGCGCAGCGAAGGCTTCCGCCCCGATACCATCTGCTGCCATCCAGGCTGGAGAGAAGGCATGTTCCTACGCGATCTTTTCCCGCGCGCGAAATTGCTGCAACACTGCGAATATCATTTTTCATCCTCAGGCGGCGATGTCGACTTCAACCCGGCGCGCAAGGTGCAGTTGGATGAAGCCGCACGCACGCGGCTATTTAACCTGCCGCAAGCCCCGGCGCTGGAGGCGATGGATTGGGGTGTGAGCCCCACGCAGTTTCAATGGAGCCGCTTTCCCGAGATTTTTCGCCGTAAGATTTCCGTGGTGTTTGAAGGCGTGAATAGCGAACTCGCCACACCGATCGGCGCGCATCGTGTGCTTCTGTATATCCTATGGCGATATTTTTCCCTCTAGGTCTACCATTGGCACATGCATTTCCCCGGTATCTTTTGCCAGTTGTATTCGCAAACTTCACGATGGCTTTCTTCAAAATGACTGGCCGCTTTCCGTCATGGTTGGAGGATCTTTCGCCATAAAATGAACGCAGCCACTACACCTACGCGTGCCAGCCACATCCACGCAATGCACCCGCCATATGCGGCGGCGGAGGCGCTTCCGCCTGCAAGGGCGGTTCCAGCGGCAGCGCAATCGCCCGCGCCAGCAAATGCAAGCCGCCAGCCCCTCCCGCGCCGTAAAGCGCATCGCCCAAAATCGGCCACCCCATCGCCGCGCAGTGCACGCGTAATTGATGCGTCCGCCCGGTCTCCGGCACCAATTCCAGCCAGGCCATGCCAGCGCCGCGCCCCACGCAGCGCCAGCGTGTCAGTGAAGCCAGCCCATCTGCATGCGCTTCCATCCGCCAGCCCTGCGCGCGAGAGCTGATCTTGCGGATCGGCAAGGCGATTTCCCCCGCATCATCCTCCGGGCCGCCTTGCACCACCGCCCAATAGGTCTTCGCTGCCGAGCCCTTGGCGAAAATGGCGCCAAGCGCTGCCAAGGCCGGCTTGGTGCGCCCCAGCACCAGGCAACCCGCCGTATCCTGATCCAACCGATGCGCTGGCTGCGGCAAATGGCGCCTGCCCATTTGCAAAGCGGGCAACCAATCTTCCACCGAGGCACTACCGCGCGGCCCGCGATGTGTCGCAAGCCCCGCCGGCTTGTTCAGCACCAGCGCATCATCCCGCAGCAGCAGGATGCGGGATGCAACCTGATCGGGCACTTGGCCAAACCTGGCTTGCCGTGACAGGCTTTGCCCCAACATGGCCGCTCCCCTTCCTCCGCCGCGTGTTGTCTGCCTTGGCAATGTTGTCGCCGATCATGTGTTCCGGGTGATGGATATACCTCAACCGCCCGCGAAAATCGCCGCCCGATCCTATGTGCTGAATGCCGGCGGCATGGCGGCCAATGAGGTGATTTCCGTGACCCGCCTTGGTGGTCGCGCGCATTTCTGGGGCCGCGTTGGCGATGATTTGAAGGCGCCCTTGCTGGCCGCTGCCCTGGAAGCGGATGGCGTGAAGACTGCCGGCCTCAAGCGCGTGGGGGGTGGGCGAAGCCCGGTTTCCGCCGTGCTGGTGGACCGCCATGGGGAGCGCACCATTACCGGCTTTCGCGGCGCTGATCTGGGGATAGACCCTGGCTGGCTGCCCTTGGAAACGCTGGTCGGCGCCGGGGCCTTGTGTTGCGATCCGCGCTGGCCCGAAGGTGTCGCCGCCGCCGCTGCCGAGGCGCGTCGGCTTGGCATTCCCGTGGTGCTGGACGGCGAGAAAAGCGAAACGCGCCTTCTGGTGGATTTGGTGCCGCGCGTGGATCACGCAATTTTCTCGGTCACCGGCTTGCAGAATTTCGCACCTGGTTGCGCGCCGGAAGAAGGGCTGCGCCGCGCCTTGGCCTCAGGCCCGGTGAAGCTTGCCGCCGTGACGCGCGTTGAGAAAGGTACGCTATGGCTGGCCCCCAGCATGGCCGCGCCGCAGGAAATCCCGGCCTTTCCGGTTGAGGCCACCAATACTACCGGCGCGGGCGATGTGTTCCACGGCTCCTGTGCCTTGGCGATGGCGGAGCGCATGCCGATTGAAGCCGCGCTGCGTTTCGCCTCCGCGGCGGGCGCCTTGCGCGCCCGCGATGGCACAACGCCGTATCGTGCGATGGTGGAGGCGATGTTGGCGGGGAAGTGACGCGTTACGGTTTTGCCCAGCCAATCGCCGCCCGCGCCAGCGCATCAATCGTATCTGCCACTGGAAAGGGCAGCGCCGGCCCCGCCGCGATGCCAAGCGGTATTTCCGTACACCCCAGCACCACCGCCCGCGCGCCGCGCGCCATCAGGCTGCGCGCCACTTCCGCGAGCGGTTCATAGGATTCCGCCAGCCCATTCGCCTTCACCGCCGTAACCGCTGGCGTCACGCGGCTTTGCATTTCGGCCTCGCTCGGTGTCAGGCATTCATAGCCGAGCCCATCCAGCCTTTGCTGATAAAGCCGCATCGCGAGCGTGCCCGCCGTGCCCATCACGCCAATGCGCCCGCCGGCCACGCCAAGCCGCTGCAATTCCGCGCCCGCCGCATCCACAATATGCAGAATGGGCAGGTTAGTCGCGGCACGCATGCCATCATACCAGCCATGGGCGGTATTGCAGGGAATGGCGATGGCGCCACAGCCGGCGGCTTCCAGCCCGCGAATGCCGCGCACCAGCGCGGGCAAGGGGTCTTCCCCGCCGGCAACCCGCGCCGCCGTGCGGTCCGGTACGCGCGGGTCAGACCACAGGATCGTCGGGATATGGTCCTGATCACGCTCTGCCGGTGTCAGCAGCGTGAGGCGCTGCACGAAACATGCACTTGCGAGCGGCCCCATGCCGCCCAAAACGCCCAGGATTCGCGCGTCAGCCATTGAAAACATCCCCTTGGCGCGCCCCCATGGGGTGACGCGCAAGCCACAGCGCTTTATGCCACGCCGCTTGAGGACGGCACAGCGTTAGTGAGATAACCTGACATATTTAAACGATCCGCTTTGGCTCGGCGCCCTGGCTTTGACCATGGAAGCAACCGGTTTGGCTTCCAGCACGCTGGCGGGCTTGCTTGGCGTTGGTGGTGTCATCGTGATTGTGCCGCTGCTGTTCAATGTTTTTCCGCTTTTTGGCATTCCTGAGGCGGTGCAGATGAAGGTCGCCGTCGCGACCTCCCTCGCTACCATTCTCCCAACCTCTATCCAATCGGCGCGGAAGCACAGCGCGACGGAGGCGATGGATATATTGACCGATCGCGTGCCGGAAGGCGCGCCGCGCACCGCACTTGGCTTTGGCATTGGTTCGGTCAGCGCCATGATGGGCATTGGCGGCGGCACGCTTGGGGTGCCTTTGCTGTCCTTGCTTGGCTACCTCATCCGCGCCGCAGTCGCGACCGCATCGGCCTTTGGCGTGATTATCGCCATTCCAGCGACGATTGGCCGGATCTGGGGCGGGTGGAGCTATCCGCGCGTGCCGCGCTTCTCATTCGGCTATATCAGCCTGATCGGCTTTGCGCTGATTGCGCCCACGTCAATCATCAGAACCCCTTGGGGCGTGAAGCTTGCGCATAGCATCCCGCCTTTGGTGCTGACGCGCGCCTTCGCGGTGTTTCTGGCAATCACGAGTGCGCGGATGTTTTGGTCAATCTTTACGTGAACCAAGCCATGCCAGCTTCGCCTTGAGAATTTCCTCAAGGCGATGATCCATTTCCTCTGCCGAGATGAACCAGCCGGCACGCCGCTGCTCGAGCATTTCCGCAAGCGCCGCGCGCTCCAAGGCTTCAGTTTCCATTTGCTGATCCTGCGATGCAAACTTTTGTTGCGACACCAATCGTATGCTCGGAAGGCTGAAGCTTCACCCCCCCCCGCCGAAACTCTTCCCCCCGATACCCCTGCGCGAACAAAAGCGCCCGCAAATCCGCGTGATCCACCCGCGCCCGCGCTGCTGCCGCCACCACGGGCTTGGCCTTGAAGGCAATGCCGAGCCCAGCCTCGCCCAGCATGGATAGATCATTCGCGCCATCACCCACGGCCAGGCTCGCCGCCAGATCAAGCCCTTCTTCCGCTGCCAGGCGCTTCAGCGTAACCAGCTTGGCGTTGCGGCCCAAAATGGGCTCGCCTACCTGGCCGGTCAGCCGGCCGGCCTCATGCAACAGGGTATTGGAGTAATGTTCATGAAAGCCGAGCCGTTCCGCGACCCGGCCCGTGAAAAAGGTGAAGCCACCCGACACCAGGGCGCAGCGCGCGCCATGGGCACGCATGGTCGCCACCAATTCCTCGGCGCCGGGCATCAGCGCGGTGGTGGCCCAGGTGCGCTCCAAAGCCTCCAGCGCCAGGCCCTTCAGCATGCCAACGCGTTCCCGCAGCGCGCCTTCGAAATCCAATTCGCCATTCATGGCGCGGCGCGTAATGGCCGAGATTTCGTCCTTGAGCCCAGCCTCACCCGCCAGCTCATCGAGTGTTTCACTGGTGACCATGGTGCTGTCCATATCGGCAATGAGCAGCCGCTTGCGCCGCCCGGCTGCCTCCTGCGCGATGGCATCCACCGGGCTGCCTTCCAGCGCCGCACGCGCCGCGCGATCCGCGTAATCCAGCGGCAGGCCGGCGAAGGGGATATCTGCGGCCTCATGCGCGGCAAGCGGCGCCACGGCACTGACTTCAGCGCCTGCATCGCGCAGCGCCGCGGCAACCTTGGCCTGATGTTCCGGGACAAGCGCGCCGCGCGGCGCGATCAGGGTCAAAACTTTTTCCATATCCGGCCTATGCCCGCGCCATGAAGGAGTTTCAACCTAGAGCGTCCGATCCGCGGAGGTCGAATGACCGGAGCGTTAAATCGGCCGCTCAACTACCAAAGGCGCTATTCGTGGTTGGCCCGACGGCGTCCGGCAAATCCGACCTTGCGCTGGCCATCGCTGAACGCCTCGGCGGCGCCATCATCAATGCCGATAGCATGCAGCTTTATCGGGAACTCCACATCATCACCGCCCGCCCGAGTGCGGTGGATGAGGCCCGCGCGCCGCATCTGCTTTACGGCGTGCGCCCTGCCGCTGAGGCCGCCTCGGTCGCCTGGTGGCGCGTTGCCGCGCTCAACGCCATGGATGAAGCGCGCGCCGCCGGGCGGCTCCCGATTATTTGCGGTGGCACAGGCATGTATTGCGCTGCCCTCACGCAAGGCATCGCCGCCATCCCGCCCATCCCGCTGCCGGCGCGGGAAGAAGCCCGGCGCCTTCTGGCCGAAGAAGGCGCGGCCGCCCTGCATGCGCGGCTCGCGGCTGAAGACCCTGCCTCCGCCGCGCGGCTCCACCCCAGTGACAGCCAGCGCTTGGCCCGCGCCTGGGAGGTTTGGCGCGGCACCGGGCGTGGCATTGCGGCTTGGCAGGCGGAAGCCAGCGCCGCCCCCGCACCCTGGGGCTTAGCCGCCATTCTGCTCGATCCGCCACGGGCGGAACTGCGCGCTGCCATCGCCCAGCGTTGGGCGGCGATGATCGAGGCCGGCGCGGTGGCGGAAGTGCGCGCCCTGCTGGCGCAAGGGCTTGATCCGAGCCTGCCTGCCATGCGCGCCCATGGCGTGCCGGAACTCTCGGCCATGCTGGCCGGGAAGCTGACGGCAGACGAAGCCTCTGCCCGCGCCATCCTGGCGACCGGGCAATACACCAAGCGGCAGGCCACCTGGTTCCGGCACCATGAACTGGCCGCACCTGAGCGTACCTATATCATAAATACGCGATTTAAAGATTTGACGCAATTTTCGGAAAGCAAAGTAGCCAAATTTTTCGCATTTCTTGATTTTACCCGTTGACGCCCCCGATTCGAGGGTCTAACAGGCCGCCGTCGCCGGCCCGGCACCATTTGGGCCGGTTGTTCTTCATGAAGGAAGTCACCCATGTCCGCCGCGACCGAAGCCCCGCCCGCCTCCGATGCCCTGACCATGTCGGGTGCCGAGGTTGTATTGCGCGCGCTGAAGGATAGCGGCGTTGAGGTGATCTTCGGCTATCCCGGCGGCGCGGTGCTGCCGATCTATGATGCGATTTTCCAGCAAAACGCCATTCGCCACATTCTGGTGCGCCATGAACAGGCGGCGGTGCATGCGGCGGAAGGCTATGCGCGGTCCACCGGCAAGGTTGGCGTGGTGCTTGTGACCTCTGGCCCCGGCGCGACCAATGCCGTGACAGGCCTTGTGGATGCGCTGATGGATTCCATCCCGGTGATCTGCCTGACCGGCCAGGTGCCGACCCATCTGATCGGCAATGATGCCTTCCAGGAAGCTGATACCACCGGAATTACTCGCCCCGCGACTAAGCATAATTATTTGGTCAAGAAATCGGAAGACCTCGCACGCGTGATGCACGAGGCATTTTACGTCGCGAAATCCGGCCGCCCCGGCCCGGTAGTGGTTGATCTGCCCAAGGATATTCTGATCAACAAAGCGCCCTATCGGGAAGCAACCACGCAAAGCCATCGTTCCTATCGCCCGCGCACGGAACCCGATGCCAAGGGCATTCATGATGCGGTGCGCCTGTTGAAGCGCGCACGGCGCCCGATTATCTATGCCGGGGGAGGCGTGATCAATGCCGGGCCGGAAGCATCCCGCCTGCTGCGTGAGTTTGTGCGCACGACAGGGATGCCGTGCACCAATACGCTGATGGGGCTTGGCGCCTATCCGGCGGAAGACCCACAATTTCTTGGGATGCTTGGCATGCACGGTACTTATGAAGCTAATCTGGCGATGCATGGCTGCGATGTCATGTTCAATATCGGCGCACGTTTCGATGACCGCGTGACGGGCAGGCTCAATGCCTTCTCACCCGCGTCGAAGAAGATCCATGCGGATATTGATCCGTCTTCCATCAACAAGAATGTCGCGGTGGATGTGCCGATTGTGGGCGATGCGCGCGCCGTACTCGCCGCCATGATCGAGGCTTGGAAGGCGGATGAAGCGGCGCAGGATAAGGGCGCCATCGCCGCCTGGTGGCGCCAGATTGATGAATGGCGTGGCAAGCAGTGCTTGGCCTATCGCCAGGAAAGCAAAATCATCAAGCCGCAGCATGCAGTGAAGCGGCTTTATGAGATCACCCGCGAATTGGGGCGTGAGACCTTCGTCACCACCGAAGTTGGTCAGCACCAGATGTGGGCCGCGCAATATTTCGGCTTTGACAAGCCCAATCGCTGGATGACCTCGGGCGGGCTTGGCACCATGGGCTATGGGCTGCCGGCAGCCATGGGCGTGCAGATCGCGCACCCCGATGCACTAGTGATTGATATTGCCGGCGAGGCTTCGATCCTGATGAATATTCAGGAAATGGGCACACTCGCGCAATATCGCCTGCCGGTGAAGGTGTTCATTCTGAATAATGAATATATGGGCATGGTGCGCCAATGGCAGGAATTGCTGCATGGCGGGCGCTATTCTGAGAGCTATTCGGCATCGCTGCCAGATTTTGTGAAGCTGGCGGAAAGCTTCCATGCGGTTGGCATGCGCGCCGAAGGCATTGATGATCTTGATCGCGTGATCCGTGAAATGATCGCGATAGACAAGCCCGTGATTGCCGATATCTGTGTTGCGAAGGATGAAAACTGCTTCCCCATGATCCCATCAGGGGCCGCGCATAATGAAATGATCCTGGCACCAGGGCAGGAAGGTGGGGTCGCCGGCGTTACCGATGAAGGCAAGGTCCTGGTCTGAGGAGCGCTGTGATGTCTGATCTGAAAAATGGCCAACGCGCCGCGACCATTGCTGTACTTGTTGAAAACGAAGCGGGCGTATTGGCCCGCGTGATTGGCCTGTTTTCCGGCCGTGGCTATAATATCGATAGCCTGACGGTCGCGCCGGTGGATGAAACCGGGCGGATCTCACGCATCACGGTCGTCACCAGCGGCACGGATATGGTGATTGAACAAATCAAGGCGCAATTGGACAGGCTTGTGCCGGTGCATAAGGTTTCCGACCTTACGATCGAAGGCCCGCATCTGACGCGCGAATTGGCGCTGATCAAGATTGTCGGCAAGGGCGACAACCGCATGGAGGTGTTGCGCCTGGCCGATGCCTTCCGCGCACGTGTGGTTGATGCCACAACAGAAAGCTTCGTGCTTGAGATGACCGGCAATGCCGACAAGATTGACGCTTTCGTGGCCCTGATGCGTCCGATTGGCCTCACTGAGGTTTCGCGCACCGGTGCGGTGGCCATAGCACGCGGGCCCAAGGGAATCATGGAATAACGCAGGTGGCGGAAGCCCCGGGCAAGACAAAGGCTTTTGCCTGGGCGCTGTATGATTGGGCCAATAGCGCCTTCCCGACGGTGGTTTCGACTTTCGTCATCGCGGCCTATTTCACGCAAGGCATCGCGCCCGATCCAGTGACAGGTCAGGCGCAATGGGGTTGGATGCAGACCCTCGCTGCCTTCGCCATTGCGCTGCTTTCGCCCGTATTGGGTTCTATTGCCGATAAGGGGCGACGGCGGCGCGCCATGCTGGCGCTTTGTACGCTGCTGACGGCAAGCTTCACCGCGCTGATCTGGTTCGCGCGGCCCGACCCAGCCGATGCGCTCTATGCGCTGATCTGCATCGGGCTTGCGACCATCGCCTTTGAATTGGGCACGGTGTTCTACAACGCCATGCTGCCCGGCCTGGTGCCGGAAGAACGCATGGGAAGGCTTTCGGGCCTGGCTTGGGGGCTTGGCTATGCGGGTGGGCTCGCCTGCCTTTTGCTTTCGCTGGTGCTGTTCATTCAGCCCAACCCATCCTCCTTTGGCCTTGATCGCAGCGCCGCGGAGCATGTGCGCGCCACGGCGCTGCTGGTGGCGGTTTGGATCTTGGTGTTTGGCTGGCCGGTGCTGCTAGCGCTCCCTGACCCTGCCAGGCCGCGGCCTGGGCTGCGGTCGGCCATGCGCGCTGGCCTCGCTGAGACACGCAGCATTCTGCGCGGCCTGCCGCAGCACCCAAACATGGCGCGGTTTTTGTTGGCTCGGCTGTTTTATACCGATGGCCTCAATACGCTATTTGCCTTCGGCGCGATCTATGCCGCCGGTGTGCATGGCATGGGGTTTGAGGAAATTCTGCTGTTCGGCATTGCGATGAATGTCACGGCGGGTTTGGGTGCCGCAGGTTTCGGGCTGATCGAGGATCGGCTGGGCGCCAAGCCCACCGTGCTGATGGCGCTTGGCGCCATGATTGTACTGGGCAGTTTCCTGCTGATGAGCAATGACAAGACCTTGTTCTGGGTCCTGGCCATGGCGCTGGCGCTGTTTATGGGGCCTGCCCAGGCGGCGTCCCGCACGCTGATGGCGCGTATGGCCCCGCCGGAGGAAGTGGCAGCGCATTTCGGGCTTTTCGCGCTTTCTGGCCGCGTGACGGGGTTTCTTGGCCCGGCGGTCTTGGCGCTGGTCACCGAAGCCACCGGAAGCCAGGCCTGGGGCCTTGCGACCGTGATCGCCTTCCTCGCCCTTGGTGCGGCCATCCTGGCGCCCATGCGCGTGGCGCGCCATGGTTAAAATCCGCTTGCCTCTGCCATAGTCCCGCCGCGGATGCGTGCGACTAACCCTACATGGCAGGGGATCAATCTGAGGCCGCCTGGGCGGCGCTGATGGCTTTGGCGGCGCGGCCGGGGGCGGCGGAAATTCGCCCACTTTTCGCCGCTGATCCTGATCGTTTCGCGCGGTATTCACGCCAGGCCGGTGATATCTTATCCGATTTTTCCAAAACCGCGCTGTCGGATGACGTACTGGCCGCCTTGCTTGCGCTGGCGGAAGCACGCGATGTCGCGGGCTTCCGCGCGCGGCTTTTCGCGGGTGCGGCGATTAATGCAACGGAAGGCCGCGCCGCGCTCCATATGGCGCTGCGTGCCGCGCCCGAAGATCAATTCAGCGCGGGCACTGAAAACATCATGCCCGAACTGCTTGCGGTGCGCGCGCGGATTGAGGCCTTCACCCGCGCGGTACATGAGGGGCGCATTCCGACAGCTAAGGGTGAGCGCTTCACCGATGTGCTGAATATCGGCATCGGCGGATCGGACCTTGGCCCGGCCATGGTGGCGCGCGCATTGTGGACTCCTGATGCACCGCTGCGCGGGCATTATTTGACGAATGTAGATGGCCATGCCTGGGCGGAGATGCAAGCGAAGCTTGATCCCGCGCGCACACTGGTGTTGGTTGCCTCCAAAACCTTTACCACGCAAGAAACCATGACCAACGCCGCGCTGGCGCGCGATTGGTTGCGCGCTGCCTTGTGTGAGGCTGGTGCTTCCCAGCATATGGCGGCCCTTTCCACCAATCTTGCCGCAGCCGGCGCTTTCGGCATTTTGCCTGATCGCGTTTTTGGGTTTCGCGATTGGGTGGGCGGGCGGTTTTCGCTCTGGAGTGCGATTGGGCTTTCGCTGGCGCTAGCGCTTGGCTGGAATGCTTTTGCGCGGCTGCTTGCTGGCGCACGCGTGATGGATCAGCATTTCCGAGACGCTCCACTCACCGAAAACCTGCCGGTGCTGCTGGCGCTGGTGGAAGTGTGGCATGTAAACGGGTTGGGTTATCAACGCCGCGCCGTGCTTGCCTATGATGAACGCCTCGCGCGCTTGCCCGCGCATTTGCAGCAGGTGGAAATGGAAAGCCTCGGCAAGCGTGTGGCGCTTTCCGGTGCACCATTGCAGCGCGCGTCTGGTCCCGTGGTGTTTGGTGAAACAGGCACCAATGCGCAGCATTCTTTCATGCAATTGCTCCATCAGGGCACCACGCCGGTGCCGGTCGATTTCATTCTGGTGGCACGGCCAGATCACGCCCATGCCGATAGCCATCGCAAACTTCTCGCAAATGGTCTTGCGCAAGCCGAAGCGCTGCTGATGGGCAAGGATGAAGCGGCCGTCATTACCGAAATGCGGAGCGCTGGTATGGCAGAGGCCGAAATCACACGCCTTTTGCCACATCGCGTTTTCCCTGGTGATCGGCCAAGCGTGACCATGCTGCTGCCGCAACTTGATGCCTTCACGCTTGGCCAATTGGTCGCCCTTTATGAACACAAGGTCGCGGTGCTCGGCGCGCTTTGGGGGATCAATCCCTTCGATCAATGGGGGGTGGAGCTTGGCAAGCAACTCGCCAACGTCATCCTACCGGAAATGAGCGCCGGCGCGGCGCAAAAGCCGCATGATGCGTCAACCGCCGGGCTGATCGGCAAGCTGGCGGCGCTGTGGCCGGAAGGTCGCGCATGACCGCGCCTTATATCCAAGCACTTGCCCACGACGGCGCGCATCGCTTCAGCAAGCAAACAGCGCAAAGCCCGACACTGCTGAAGGGGTTTGGCGTGGAAGGTGATGCACATGCTGGTGTGACGGTAAAGCATCGCTCCCGCGTCGCGCACGATCCATCGCAGCCCAATCTGCGCCAGCTGCATTTGCTGCATTCGGAAATCTTTGAAGACCTCGCGCCCCAGGGTTTTGCGCTCAAGCCCGGCGATATTGGTGAGAATGTGACAACGCGCGGGCTTGATCTGCTCGGGCTTGGCACCGGCACGCGGCTGTGTCTGGGGACAGAAGCGGTCTTGGAAATCACCGGACTCCGCAATCCCTGCGCGCAGCTTGATCATTTCCAGGCAGGGTTGATGGCGGCCATGCTCGGGCGCGATGCAGCGGGCGGGTTTATCCGCAAATCCGGGGTCATGGCGATTGTGCTGCAAGGTGGCGTGCTGCGCCTGGGTAATCCGATCATCGTCATCCCGCCCGCCGGTCCGCATCGGCCCTTGCTGCCAGTGTAGAACATGCTCGATCCAAGTGGACTCACTTGACTACTCGGAAAATGCGATCAACCAAAACCTATGCAGTTTACGTGAAGGATTGTGGATGGCAATCGCCCTCATTCGCGACTCGAAGCTTCTGCTATATAGGCGCATGTTCGCCGCCCCGATCAGCGCCCCGCGCCCGGCCATTCGCCTGCTGCCCGAGACCACCGCGAACCGCATCGCGGCCGGTGAGGTGGTGGAACGCCCGGCTGCTGCGCTTAAGGAAATTGTCGAAAACGCCTTGGATGCCGGGGCGCGGCGCATTGCCGTGACCCTTGAAGGCGGCGGCATGGACCGTATTTTGGTAGAAGATGATGGCATTGGCATGGGGCCGGATGATCTGGCTCTGGCTGTCGAGCGCCACGCCACCTCCAAATTGCCGGAAGAAACCACCTTGTTCCGCATCGCGACGCTGGGCTTCCGGGGGGAGGCCTTGCCCTCCATCGGCGCGGTGGCGCGGGTTGCCATTACGTCTTGCCCGCAGGGTGGCACCGCGCATTGGATCAGTGTGGAAGGGGGCGTGAAGGGCGATGTCGCCCCGGCCTCGGGCGCGCCTGGCACGCGGGTTGAGGTAAGGGATTTGTTTTTCGCCACCCCGGCAAGGCGGAAATTCCTACGCCATCCTCGGACGGAAGCTGAACACGCTGTGGAAGCAGTGCGCCGCCTGGCGCTGGCTTGGCCAGAAGTGGCTTTTCGCGTGCAAAGCGATGGGCGGGAGGTGCTGTCCCTGCCGACAGCCGATCAGGAAGGCCGCATCAGGCAAGTGCTGGGGCCAGATTTCGCCGCCGCGGCAGTTCCGGTGGAAGCGGTTTCCGCAACCCTGGATATCAGCGGCTTGGCGGCGCTGCCTTCACATCATCGCCCGACCACGCTTGGCCAGCATCTGGTGGTGAACCGCCGCCCGGTGCGTGAACCGCTGCTGCGTGTGGCTTTGCGCGTGGCCTACCGTGATGTGATCCCGCAAGGCCGCCACCCTGCAGCGGCGCTTTTCCTGCAAGTGCCGCCGGAATCCGTGGATGTGAATGTGCATCCAATGAAGACCGAGCTTCGCTTCCGCGATGGCGAAGCGGTGCGTGGGGCCCTGATTTCCAGCTTGCGCAAGGCACTCGCGATCGGGGCCGGGACAGTGGTGGCGGTGCCCTCCCTAACCGGCGCGGCACCCGTGAGCGGCTTCAGCGAAGCGCTGCCTGTTTTACCCCAATCCATGCCGCGCCCGGCTGGGCTGCCGCAGCCGCGCCTGCCCATGGGCTTTCGCCCGCCAAGCCTGCCGCCGCCGCCCTCAGCCATGCCTTTGGATGCCGCGCATCCGCTGGGCCGTGCCGTGGCGCAGATACTCGACACCTACATCATCGCCGAAGCGGCGGATGGCGCCTTGGTGCTGGTGGATCAGCACGCTGCGCATGAACGCCTGACGCATGAGGCGCTGAGTGCGCAGCTGCGTGATGGCGGCGTGTCGGCGCAGCCCTTGCTGGTGCCGGCGGTGGTGGATATGGCGCCCGCCGATGCGGCGCTCTTGTTGGGGGCTGCGGAAGCACTCGTGCGGCTGGGGCTGGAAATTGAAGGCTTCGGCGCGGGGGCGGTGCTGGTTCGCAGCCTGCCGGTCTTGCTCGGCGCCGCCGATCCCGCGCCGCTGCTGCGCGACATAGCCGAGGAATTGGCAGTGGATGCGGAAAGCATCGCCTTGGAACGCAAGCTAGATGCGGCGATTGCGCGGCTTGCCTGCCATGGCAGCATTCGCGCTGGGCGGCGGTTGAATGCGGCCGAGATGGATGCGCTGTTGCGCCAGATGGAAGCGACCCCGCGCGCCGCGACCTGCAGCCATGGCAGGCCGACGGTGTTGAAGCTGGATGCGGCGGGGTTGGGGCGGATGTTTGGGCGGCGGTAGGCTATAGAAATAGTTTCACGCGGAACGCGCTTGGTGATTTTGGTCGCATTTTCCGAGCCGCCGAGCGAAACCGCTTGACTAGAAAATGCTTACCCCCTCATAAGCCAGTATCGCGGCCGCCAAATCCTCCCCGGCCCAGCCCACGGATTTGAAGGCAGTGATCTGATCCGCGTCTTGTCGGCCCGGATGGGCGCCACGGCAAAGTTGCGCCAAATCCGCCGCAACATGTTCCGCTGCAATCGCACCCTCAGCGATGGCCTGCACCACATCGCCGGCTTCAGCCAGGCTCCCGGCGCGGGTATCCACCACCAAAAGGGCGCGCTTCAGCGCCAGCGCATCGGCTTCGCGCATATCGGGCCGATAGGCGCCGACCAGATCAAGATGCACGCCGGGCTTGAGCGCCGCGCCGGGGATCAGCGCATCGGTAGCGAGCGTGGCGGCGCTAATGATATCGGCGGCGGCGAAATCCGGCTCAGCCACCGCCAGCGCCGGCATTCCATGCGCGGCAAGCTGCCCGGCCAAACGCGCGGCATTTTCGCCCTTGCGTGACCAGATCGCGATATCCGTGATTGGAAAACAGGCAGCATAAGCCTCGGCCAGGGCATGGGCGACCCTGCCGCTGCCCAGCAGCAGCAGGCGAGAGCTCTCGGGCCGGGCCAGATAGCGCGCGGCGAGAAGACTGGCCGCTGCCGTGCGCCGATCCGTTAATTCGCCGCCATCGAGCATGGCGAGCGGTGCACCGGTGGTGGCATCGGACAGCAAATAGCTGGCATGAACGGCAGGCAGGGCGCGCGCATCATTGCCTGGCGCGACATGCACAATCTTGACGCCGTAATGCCCGCCCGCGCGCCAGGCCGGCATCAGCAGCAGGGTGTTTTGCGCCCCGGCGCCATCATCCCAGCCGTGGCGGTGCCGAAGCGGCGCTTCGCAGCCCTGCCGGAACATCTCGGCGAGGGCTTCGATCAGCCGATCCCAGGGCAGGGCCGCCCGGATTGCTGCCTTGTCCATCTGCCGCATGCTTCTGCCTCCACCATTCCTGATGGGCATGTGGCATTGCCGCCGGGGGTTGGGAAGCTTTGGCGCGGGAATTGCTGACCTTACAAATGGATGCACCCGCGCCCAATCGGAGAACCGCGCTTGACCATGCCATTAGCCGCCGCGCCGCACAGCCTAGGCGAGGACCGGGCGAGATCCCTAAGCCGAGGCGCTTGCGGGAATGGCCTGCTATCCGGTAACGCTTTGCCTTCGTTTGTGGCAGGCTGGGCGCGGCACCGGCACGACCCGGCCCCCAGCGCCAGGATAAAGGTCAGGAGAGGCGCATAATGTCAGACACGGCGAGCGTTCCGCGCTATAAACGGCTCCCGCCCAAACGCCCGCTTCGGTTTTCCTGGTCGGATGAACGGGTGCGCGGCATATTCTGGCAAATCGTGGTGGTCGCTGCGGTCGGCAGCATGATCTATTGGCTCTGGAGCAATACCTCTCACAATCTGGCTGTTCGGCGCATTGCGACCGGCTTTGGCTTTCTGGATCGTGAAGCCGGCTTGCCGATTGCCGAAAGCCTTATCCCCTATGATCCCACCAATACCTATGCCCGCGCGCTGTTTGTTGGCTTGCTGAATACGCTGAAGGTGGCTGTGATTGGGATCGTCTTGGCCACCATACTTGGCACCGCGATTGGCATTGCGCGGCTTTCCAATAATTTCCTGCTGTCACGCATTGCTGGCGCTTATATCGAGATCATTCGCGATCTGCCGCTGCTGCTGCAATTGCTGTTCTGGTACACTATCCTGCAAGGCCTACCCGGGCCGCGCCAGGCGCTGAAGCCCATGGAAGGCGTGGTACTGTCCAATCGCGGCCTCAAGCTGCCGGCGCTGGTTTGGGAAAATCCGCATACGGCGGCTTTGGTTGTTTGTCTTCTCGGCGTTGTCGCAACCTGGGTCTATGCGCGCATGGCACGCGCCAAGCAGATGGCAGATGGCCAGCCGCGCAAGGTCTGGCCTGCCGCGCTTGGGATGATTTTGGTTTTGCCGGCAGTGGTTTGGTATGCGCTCGGCGCACCGTGGGAGATTGAATACCCCGTGCTGCGCGGCTTCAATTTCCGTGGCGGGATCAATGTCAGCCCCGAATATTTCGCGTTGCTGATCGGCCTTGTCACCTATACAGCGGGCTTCATCGCGGAAGTGGTGCGCGCGGGCATCATGTCCGTAAGCCACGGCCAGGTGGAGGCGGCGCAGGCGCTCGGGCTCAAGCAAGGTCCTGTGCTGCGCCTGATTGTGATGCCGCAGGCACTCCGGGTCATTATTCCGCCCATGACGTCAAACTATCTGAATCTCACGAAAAACTCGTCGCTCGCGGTTGCAATAGGCTACCAGGACATCGTGTCCATCACGAATACCACGCTCAATCAGACGGGGCAGGCAATTGAAGGCATTGCAATCATCATGGTGGTCTATCTTTCGATCAGTCTTTCGATCAGCCTCTTCATGAATTGGTATAATGCGCGCATCGCGCTGGTTGAACGATAAGGGGGCCAGCCATGAGCGACGCCAGCATTTCCACGGGCCCGCGCAAGTCGCCGATCACAGCGGTGGGGCCGATCGCCTGGGCCAGGGCCAATCTCTTTTCCGGCTGGCTTTCCACGGCTGTGACGCTGGCCATGGGCTATCTGCTGATCACGATGGCTCTGTCCTTCATTGATTGGGCCTTCGTGAAGGCGATCTGGTCCGTGCCGTCCAATGCACAGGGGCCGCAGACGCAGGGCTGCCGGGATTTGCAGGGTTCTGGCGCCTGCTGGGCGGTGATCGGCGAAAAGCACCGCTTCATGCTGTTTGGCACCTATCCCTATGAACAGCATTGGCGCCCGGCCCTGGCCTGTGTGCTTTTCGTGCTGCTCTACATCATTTCTGCCGTGCGGCGCTTCTGGCGTTGGGAATTGGCGCTGATTTGGGTAGGGATGCTGACCGCGATCGGCGTGCTCATGTGGGGCGGCGTCTTCGGCCTGCCCCATGTGCCACAGGAACGCTGGGGGGGCTTGCCGATCACGCTGATCCTGGCGACCTTTGGGCTCGCTTTCGCTTTCCCGCTTTCGATCCTGGTCGCGCTTGGCAGGCGTTCGTCGCTCCCAGCGATCAAGGTGCTGTGCGTTTTGTATGTGGAGCTGATACGCGGTGTGCCGCTGATCAGCTTGCTATTCATGGCGAGCGTCATGTTTCCCCTGTTCCTGCCGGAGGGGATGAATATTGATAAGCTGCTACGCGCGCAGATCGCCATTATCCTGTTTGCCGGCGCCTATCTGGCGGAGGTGGTGCGCGGTGGGCTGCAAGCCCTGCCGAAGGGGCAATATGAAGCCGCCGATGCGATGGGGCTGTCCTTCTGGCAAAAGACCGGGTTGATCATTCTGCCGCAGGCTTTGCGCATGGTGATCCCGCCCTTGGTCAATACCTTCATCGGCTTCTTCAAGGATACGTCGCTTGTGCTGATCATCGGCATTTTCGATCTGCTCACTGCCGGCAAGACCGCGATTGTGGAGCCCGCCTGGCAGGGCTTCGGTGTTGAGGTCTATGTCTTTATCGGCAGCATCTATCTGGTTTTCTGCTATGCCATGTCCAAATACAGCCGCGGGTTAGAGGCGGAGTTGAATCGCCATCGCCAACGCTGACATCCGGGAACAATCAAATGAGCGCTTCCGCTGAAATCGACCATCTTGCCTCTGCCGTCCAGGCCGATGCGCCGCCCGCCATTAAATTGGCCGGCGTGAATAAATGGTTTGGCGCGCTGCATGTGCTGCGCGATGTGAACCTTGCCGTGGCGCCCGGTGAACGCGTGGTGGTGTGCGGGCCTTCCGGCTCCGGCAAATCCACCATGATCCGCTGCATCAATCGCCTTGAAATCCACCAGGAAGGCCGCATTGCGGTGGAAGGCATTGAACTGACCGATGATGTGCGCGCCTTGGATGCGATCCGCCGCGAGGTTGGCATGGTTTTTCAGTCCTTCAATCTTTTCCCGCATCTAACGGTGCTGGAAAACTGCACCCTGGCGCCGATCTGGGTGCGGCGCATGCCGAAGAAGGACGCGGAAGAATTGGCCATGGAATTGCTCGCGCGCGTCAAGATCCCTGAGCAGGCTAAGAAATATCCGGGCCAGCTTTCCGGCGGGCAGCAGCAGCGCGTGGCAATTGCCCGCGCGCTTTGCATGCGCCCCAAGATCATGCTTTTTGACGAACCGACCTCCGCGCTTGATCCCGAAATGATCAAGGAAGTGCTGGATGTGATGGTGGAATTGGCCGGCACGGGCATGACCATGATGGTCGTGACGCATGAAATGGGCTTTGCCCGCCAGGTCGCCGACCGCGTGGTGTTTATGGATCAGGGTGAGGTGGTTGAGGTCGGCACGCCCGAGCAGATCTTCAATGCACCAAGGACCGATCGGTTGAAGCTTTTCCTGAGCCAAATTCTGCGCGGGCATTGAATACTCGCCATGCGCGGAATGCGAGTCAAAGCCCTTGCATCCCTGCGCTAAAAGCGCAGAGCGACCCCCCATGATGTTCCGCCTGAGCGCATCGCCATGAGTAGCCCCGCCACCGAGTGCCGTTCCGCGCCCTCACTCGCCCTGATCCTGGCGGTTCTGGGTGTTGTTTATGGGGATATCGGCACTTCGCCCCTTTACGCCATGCGCGCCGCCGTCAATCATTTTGAGGAAGGCGGCGTCGAATCCTGGGAAGTGCTAGGTCTGCTGAGTCTAATCATCTGGTCGCTCATTCTGACGGTCACGGTGAAATATGTCGCCTTCGTGCTGCGTGCCGATAACCGGGGTGAGGGTGGTATCCTGGCACTCATGGCATTGGCGCAGCGGAGTGTGGAAAGCCCGCGGACGCGCTGGATATTGGCGTTGATCGGCATTGCCGGGGCCTGCCTGTTCTTTGGTGATGGCATCATCACGCCGGCGATTTCGGTGTTGTCGGCGGTGGAGGGGCTCAAGGTTGTCTCGCCGCATTTGGAAAAGGCGGTCTTGCCGATTTCAATTGTGATCCTGTTGGCGCTGTTCCTGATGCAATATCGCGGCACGGCGAAGATGGGGGCAATCTTTGGGCCCATTTGTGCGGCCTGGTTTTTGGTGATTGGGCTGCTTGGGCTGTGGGAAGTGCTGCACAACCCGGGCGTGCTGGCGGCGATTTCACCGCATTGGGCGATCAGCTTCTGCCTGCATTACCGGCTAATGGCCTTCATTGCCTTTGGCTCCGTGGTGCTGGCGGTGACGGGGGCGGAAGCGCTTTACGCCGATATGGGGCATTTCGGGCGCCGCCCGATCCGCTGGGCCTGGATGGTGATTGTGTTGCCGGCGCTGGTGCTTAATTACCTTGGCCAAGGAGCGCTTTTGCTGCGTGATCCGGCTTCGCTAGAAAATCCATTCTTTTTGCTTGCGCCGGAATGGTTCCGCCTGCCGCTCGTGTTCCTGGCCACAGCCGCCACCATTATTGCGAGCCAGGCGATGATCTCGGGCGCCTATACCATTGCGCGGCAATGCGTGCAGCTTGGCTTCCTGCCGCGACTGGTGGTGCGCCATACGAGCGAGACAGAGGAAGGCCAGATCTATATGCCGCAGGTGAATTTTGCGCTGCTGATTGGCGTGTTGATTCTAGTGGTGACCTTTCGCGATTCGGAGCGCCTGGCGGCAGCTTATGGCATAGCGGTGACCGGCACTTTTGTCTGCACCTCCTGCCTTGCCATGGTGGTATTTCAGCGGAAGTTCGTCTGGCCCTTGATCGGTGCGCTTGGCGTTTTCCTGCCACTGCTGGCGCTTGATCTCGCGTTCTTCGTTTCCAATGTGCTGAAAATCCCCGATGGCGGTTATGTACCGCTGGTGCTGGGTGTTGTGCTGTTCACCGTAATGCTGACCTGGCATCGCGGACGGGAATTGCTGTTTGCGCGCATCCGTCAGGATGGACTGCCGCTCAAATCCTTCATCGCGCGCCTGCCGCAATCACGCACTATGCGTGTACCTGGCACGGCGGTGTTTATGACCCGCCAGGCGGAATTCCTGCCCGGTGCCTTGTTGCATAACTTAAAGCACAACAAGGTTTTGCATGAACGTGTGCTATTCCTGACCGTCACCAATGAGGATGTGCCGCAAGTGGGCGCTGATCGGCGCCGCGCCGTGGAGGAATTGGCACCCAATATCTATCGCGTGGCGCTACGCTACGGTTTCCAGGAAAGCCCCAATATTCCGCGTGAGCTTGAAGCCCTGGCTGATCTGGGCATTCCCTATGAACCGATGCAAACCTCCTATTTCCTGGGGCGGGAGACGGTAGTGGCGGCGGCGGTGCCGAAAATGTCGCGCTGGCGGCAATGGCTGTTTATGTTGCTCAGCCGCAATTCGCTCTCGGCCACTGAATTCTTCCGCATCCCATCGGATCGCGTGGTTGAATTGGGCGTGAAAGTCGCGATCTGATTGGGGCGGTGCAGCCCCAATTGAGGAGACGCACATGGAGCGAATGCTGGTGACACTCTCCCTTGTGGCGGGGCCGGGCTTGCCCACGGGCTGCTTGGATCGTCGTTATGAGATTGAACTGGCCCTGGATGCGGGCGGGCACCCCGATGCGAAGGCCTGGGCCGAGGACCCCGCCCCCTGGCGCGCGCGGCGCTATCGCCCGGACACACCACCCGAACAGGGTGATGTGCAATATGATGGCGATAATGGCTGGTTCATACGCTTCAGCGGCAGCTTGGAGGAGCGCTTTGATGCGCCTGAGGCGCATTTCGATCCCGGCAGCAGCCCGATTCGGCCAGGGGAACATGTGGCGGTGACGGAACCCGATGGCGGGGTGTTTGATTATCGGATTGTGGGGGTGGGGCAGCGCTAGCGCTTTGACTCGAGATGCAATCGTTACGAACGACATTACATCCAAAATCATCCAGTTCCCGCGACAAGGACATCAGGCAGCAACAGCGAAGGGCCTTGATGGCATGAAGATCAATGTCATCGGTCAGCATCATCCGACAGGTTTCGGCAATCATTTTTCCGCCTTTTGTGGGCACCTCAAGAAGTACGCCTATCTTGAAAGTGAAATCTTTGAATATCGCCTGACTGACGAGGCCTCGGTCGAGCACTTGGTCCAAAGCGCGACACCGCGCGACATCAATATATGGTTCTACGCCTTTGCACGCCCTGGCACCTTGCTGACCAGGGGGCAAAACGTGGTCTGGGCGATCTTTGAGCAAGACAGGCTGGCACCAGCCTATTTGAACAAGCTTTCAAGAGCGGACTTGATCTGGACTCCGAGCAGTTGAGCCAAGGGCATATTGGAACGGCAGGGTTTGCCGCCCGAAAAGTGGACCTGGTGCCTGAAGGCGTTGATCCTAACATTTTCCATCCCTCCTGCCGGGCGTGGCACAGAGCACGCAGCCGCGACACATTCCGTTTCCTGATGGTGGGAAAATTTGAGGCGCGAAAGGGCTACACGCAACTTGTTGAAGCCTTCGTCAAAGCCTTCGGCAACGACCCGAACGTAGAGCTTCTGATCAAGGGTGATTTCTTCCACCAGGGAGGAGAAGTCAGGGGCGCCAAGCTTCTTGACCTTGTGAAGCGTGCGGACGCTCCAAACATCCGGTTGCTGACCGGAGATGCATCCCGCGAAGACCTTTTCATGATCTACAATGCCGCCGATGCCTTCGTTTTCCCGAGCCGGGCTGAAGGCTGGGAGCTTCCGCTTATCGAGGCCATGGCCTGCGGCTTACCTACCATTGCCGTCAATTATTCGGGCCAGACGGAATTCCTCAAGGAGGTGGAGGGGCATTTCATGCCGGTCGCGCATAGGCTGGTGCCGATCAATGATCCCGAATACCAGCAATTTGCCCTGGGACATGAAGGCGATTAGGGGCGTTGGGCCGAAGCGGATGTCGATGATCTTGCCCAAAAGATGCAGGAGATGGTGGGCATTTTCCCAGTGTGGCGGCGAAAAGGGTTGCGGGCGAGCCAAATCCTTCGGGCCAAATTTCCGTGGGCGGCGGCGACCGATATCGCCTTGGAAAGCTTGATCCGCCGAGCTATGCTGCCGCCTGCGGGGTTTCAACTCCCGCCCAACCTTGCGATCAGATGAATGTGTTTGATGGTGGTGGAGCCAAGGGGAATCGAACCCCTGACCTCTTGAATGCCATTCAAGCGCTCTCCCAACTGAGCTATGGCCCCCCAAAAACAACGCGGTATTAGCGCCCAAGGACTGCCTCGGCAAGGGGGCGCTCCACCCCTCGCGGGGCAATCGCAGGCCGGGCTCGCCCAACCCTTCGGTCGTGCTGGCAACAATCCCGTTGTTTCGCTTACCAATGATCCGCGGTCAGGCCGGTAAAGACAGTGTCATGGCGCACCCCTTGAGGGTTCTGCGGGAAAGCCCAATCCACTTTCTCCAAAACCGGATCAGGAGGAAGCCATGACCGCCGCTCTCGCCCGCAAGAGGTCCTTCTCAGATGCCAGCGATGCGCGCCGATGAAGATCAACCTGATCGGGCAGCGCAATGTTCTGTGCTTTGGGACGCATTTCGCCGGGTTTTGCGATCAGTTCGAGAAACTTACCCTGCCAGATGGAGTTTTGGGCTGAACATCTGCTCTCGGATGAAGCATCCGCCGAACGCCTGGTGCAGGCAGCGCAGCCGACAGACATTAATATCTGGTTCTATGCCTTCGCGCGGCCAGCGACCATAAAAACACAGGGACGCGATATCGTCTGGGCGGTTTTTGAACATGACAGGCTCTCGCCCGGCCATGTTCCGCAACTTCAGCGCGCCGATCTGGTGTGGACGCCAAGCGCCTGGGCCAAGGGCATTCTGCAAGGCCAGGGCATATCGTCAGCCAAGCTTGATGTGATTGCCGAAGGTGTGGACACGGGAACCTTTCACCCCTTCGCCCGCCTCGCGCCGGCCTCACCGAAGCCAAAGACCTTCCAATTTCTGATGATCGGCAAGTTTGAGGAGCGAAAGGGCCATACCCAGCTTCTCCAGACTTTTGCGAAGGCCTTCGGCGGGGACCCGAAGGTCGAACTTCTAATTAAGAGCGATTATTTCATATTTGGTCAAGAACGTAAGGGCGCGGCGCTGCTTGATTTTATCAGGGGTTTCGGCGTGCCGAATGTAAAGCTGCTCTGCGGCGCCATGACCCGACAAGAGCTTTTCCTCATTTACAGCATGGCCGATGCCTTTGTTTTCCTGAGCCGCGCCGAAGGCTGGGGGCTGCCGCTGCTTGAAGCCATGGCCACCGGATTACCGGCGATCACGACGAATTATTCGGGCCATACCGAATTTCTGAAGCCGGTAGAGGGGTATTTCTCGCCGATTGCCCATAGGCTGGTGCCGATCACGGGTCGTGATTACCAGCGGATCGTGCTGCGCCGCGAAGGGGATTTGGGCCATTGGGCCGAAGCGGATGTTGATGATCTTGCGCAGAAAATGCGCGTTATGATCGCCCGTTACGAGGAGTGGCGGCAAAAGGGGCTGGCGGCAAGCCGCACTCTGCGCGCCAAATTCACCCGGGCCAATGCTGTCGAGGCAGCGGCGGAGAGCACGGCGAGCCATGGCCTTTGGCCGCGCCTACACTGGCCCCCGCCCGTGGGCCTTACGATTCGGTAGAGACGAGAGGCAGCGCCGCAAAGAGTTTTCTTTTGGCTTGAAAATAGGCGCTTAACTGGGTCGCATTTTCCGAGCCGCCAAGAGTTTCCTCTTGGCTTGAAAATGCTTTAGACACCCCCCGGAACGGCAAAGATTGGGGACAAGGCCCATGAAGAAAATCTACCCGGACGCCAAGGCGGCGCTTTCTGGCCTATTGCACGATTGCATGGTGATCCATTCTGGCGGCTTCGGGCTTTCCGGCATTCCGACCCTGCTGATTGAAGCCATTCGCGATTCTGGCGTGAAGGACCTCACGGTCGTGTCCAACAACGCCGGGGTGGATGATGCGGGCCTCGGCCTGCTGCTGAAGACCCGCCAGATCCGCAAAATGATATCAAGCTATGTCGGCGAAAACGCTGAATTCGCCCGGCAATATCTGGCCGGTGAGTTGGAGATTGAATTCAACCCGCAAGGCACCCTCGCCGAGCGTATTCGTGCCGGCGGCGCAGGCATTCCCGCCTTTTTTACGAAAACCGGCGTTGGCACGGAAGTCGCCAAGGGCAAGGAAACGCGAGAATTCGATGGCGAGACCTATGTCATGGAACGCGGCATTGTCGCGGACCTCGCCATCATCCACGCCTATATGGGCGATCATGAAGGCAATCTGGTCTATCGAAAAACGGCACGGAACTTCAACCCGATGATGGCAACGGCGGCGCGCGTAACCGTCGCGCAGGTGGAACATCTAGTCCGCCCTGGCGAGATTGATGCGGACCACATCCACACGCCGGGCATTTTCGTCAAACGCATGATCACCTGCCCGCCCGGCTACGAAAAGCGCATTGAACAGCGCACCGTCCGTAAGCACGCGCCCGCCGCTGCGGCCCGCGCCGAGTCCGAGCGGTAAGGAGAAGAGCCATGGCCTGGAACCGCGATGAGATGGCCGCCCGTGCGGCGCGCGAATTGCAAGATGGCTTTTATGTGAACCTTGGCATTGGCATTCCGACTCTGGTCGCCAATCACGTCCCCGCCGGGTTCAATGTGCAGCTGCAAAGCGAAAACGGCATGCTGGGCCTTGGCCCCTTCCCCTATGAGGGAGAAGAAGATGCCGATCTGATCAACGCCGGCAAGCAGACCATTACGCAGCTGCCGACCAGTTCCTTCTTCGATTCCGCGCAATCCTTCGGCATGATCCGCGGTGGCCATATTGACCTTTCCATCCTGGGCGCCTTGCAGGTGGCGGAAAATGGCGACCTCGCCAATTGGATGATCCCGGGCAAGATGGTGAAGGGCATGGGCGGTGCCATGGACCTTGTTGCCGGGGTCAAGCGCGTGATTGTGCTGATGGAACATACCGCCGGCGGCAAGCCCAAGCTGCTGAGGCAATGCGCCCTGCCGCTGACTGGCAGCCGTGTGGTGGATATGGTGATCACCGATCTTGGCGTGTTTGAAATCGCCCGGCGCGGCCCGGCCGCAATGAAGCTGGTGGAACTCGCCCCCGGCGTGACCGAGGCTGAGATGCGCCAAAAGACCGAAGCGGATTACACGGTGGCACTCGCCAAATAACGCTTTCATGCGGAAAGCCCCTGCCCGCGCCCAGGTCGCGCTTGACCCGGCGGGGCCATGGGATCATTTTGCGTCGCAATGCTGCAACCCCGGCGCTGCCTGCGCCCTATGATTGAGGCCCGATGCCCAAAGAAGATATGATGGAGTTCAGCGGAGAGGTGGTGGAACTTCTGCCTAACGCCATGTTCCGTGTGAAACTGGATAATGACCATATGGTCCTGGCGCATACTAGCGGGAAGATGCGCAAGAACCGCATTCGCGTGCTGGCCGGTGATCGCGTCAATGTTGAAATGACGCCCTATGATCTGACCAAGGGCCGCATCACCTTCCGCTTCAAGTAACGCAGCGCATATGGATATCGCGCGCTTGCCGCTGGTATTGGCGAGCGCCAGCCCCCGCCGCCTGGATTTGCTGGCGCGGCTGGGCATTACGCCCGCGCGCGTGATCGCGACCGATATTGATGAAACACCACTAAAGGCCGAACAACCGCGCGCCTTGGCCGCGCGGCTATCGCTCGCCAAGGCGGAAGCGGCGGTGCCCTTGGCCAAAGGCGCCTTAGTCCTGGCCGCCGATACCGTGGTCGGTGCCGGTCGGCGCATCCTGCCGAAGGGTGAGACCGAGGCTGATGTACGGCAATGCCTGGCGTTGCTGTCTGGCCGGCGGCATTGCGTTACCACGGGTGTGGTGCTGGCTTTGCCGGATGGGCGGCGGATCAAGCGGCTGGTTGAAACCAACGTCACCTTCCAGCGCCTGACCCAAGCGCAGATGGAAGATTACATCGCTTCCGGCGAATGGCAGGGCAAGGCCGGCGCATATGCCATCCAGGGCCGGGCCGAGGCCTTCACGCGCTTCATCTCGGGCAGCCATTCCAATGTGGTCGGCCTGCCCCTGTTCGAGGCCGCGCAAATGCTGCGAGGGATCGGGTGGTTGAAGCCCTGATCCTGGCAGAAGCCTCACCGGGCGAAGTGCGGACCGCGCTATTGCTGGATGGGCGGCTGACCGAAGCCTGGGTGGAACGCCCGGCGCGGCCTGACGGCGTAGGTGATCTGCAGCGCGGGCGCGTGGTGGCGATTTCGGCGGCCATGTCCGGCGCCTTCGTGGCGCTGGCGGGCAATGAAACCGGCTTCCTGCCGGAAAGCGCAGCGAACGTACCGCGCCAGCCGATCAAACAAGCCGTGCAGGAAGGGCAGATCCTGGGCCTGCGCGTGACGCGCGCCGCGCAGGCGGGCAAGGGGCCAAGGCTTTCCGCTTTGCTGACCGATGCCGAAGCCGCGCTAATCGCTGCCGCGCCCCCCGGCGCGCCGCGCCTTGTGGCGCGCGGGCCATGCGCCATTCAGCGCCTCGCAGCGCGCTATCCGCAGGCGGTGATTCGCCTCTCAGGCGCGGCGCTGGTGGCACGGCTGCGCGCGGTGCTCGGGGACCGTTTGCAGGGGCAGCATGGCGCGGTATTTGATGAGGCGATTGAAGGCGAATTCGCCGAACTTGCCGAAAACGCGGTCGCCTTGCCAGGCGGCGGTGTGCTGCATATCCAAACCACGCGCGCGCTGACGGCGCTTGATGTGGATAGTGGCGGCGCAGGCGATGGCTTGGCGCGCTTCAATGAAATCGCTTTGCCAGAAATTGCGCGGCAGATCAGACTGCGTAATCTCTCGGGTGCCATTCTGCTGGATGTGGCGGGGCTTTCCGCCAAACGCCGCCAGGCGCTGCTGGAGCCGCTACGTGCTGCCCTTTCGCCTGATCGGCTCACGCGGCTGGTTGGGCTGACCGGGCTTGGCCTCGTGGAAGTGGTGCGTGATCGCATCTATCCGCCTTTGACTGACATGCTGCACACACCCTTGGCGGAAGGCTTGGCCGCCTTGCGTCAGGCCGCGCATGATGCAGCTGCGCGCCCCGCCGCACGGCTGATGCTGCAAGCGCGGCCAGAGATAATCGCAGCTTTGCGCGATTTGCCTGGCGCCTTGGATGAATACACGGCGCTAACAGGGCACATGTTGGAATTACAGAGCCTCGCATCGGGCCCAGCGCAGAACTGGGAGGTGCCGCGTGACTGACACCGAGAAAAAACCGCGCCGCCCACGCTGCCCGATTTGCGGCCGCGCCCCCGCACCAGAACAGCGCCCCCTTTTTTTTGATCGCTGCAGGCAGAAGGATTTGGGCCGCTGGATGACTGAAGCCTATGCCATCCCAGCCGCCGTAACGCCCGAAAAAACCGAGTATTAGCCCTTTCCGCGTGGCTCCGACCGTCCTAGCCTTGTTTGGAGCGTTTTTAAGGCAAGTGGTATCACTTGGCAACTCGGAAAACGCAACCAAAAAAGTTTTAAAGCGGCTCCTGCGAACGAAGGTGAACGGGAATCGCTCTTAAAGGTTGAGGGGAAATCGCCATGGAAGAATTTGACTATGTGATTGTGGGCGCGGGCGCCGCTGGTTGCGTGCTGGCCAATCGGCTGACCGCTTCGGGTAAGCATAGCGTCGCCATTCTGGAAGCGGGCGGCAAGGATAATAACATCTTCATCAAAATCCCAGCCGGCTTCAACAAGACCGTCTATAACCCCAAGCTGAATTGGGGCTATGAAACAGCGCCAGGCCCCTACATTGACAATCGCAGAATCCCTTTCCCGCGCGGCAAGGTTTTGGGTGGGTCCGGTTCCATCAACGGGCATCTTTATGTGCGCGGCCAATCCGCGGATTACGATATGTGGGCGCAGCTTGGCTGCCGCGGTTGGGCCTGGGATGATGTGCTGCCCTATTTCAAGCGCGCGGAAACCCGCGGCAATGGCGGTGGCGATCCCTCGGTGCGCGGCAATAATGGCCCGCTTTCCATCGAAGATCAGCGCGACCCGCATGAATTGTCTGAAGCCTATATCGCGGCCAATGAGGCTCTCGGCCTGCCTCGCACGCCGGATTACAATTCCGGCAATCAGGAAGGTACCTTCCTTTATCAGCAAATGATGCGCGGGGGCCGGCGCTGGAGCCCGGCGGATGCCTATCTCCGCCCTGCCCTTTCGCGGCCCAATCTGAAACTGATCCAGCGCGCGCTGGCGGAAGCGATTGTCTTTGAAGGTAAGCGCGCCATCGGCATTCGCTATACGCAGGAAGGCAGCGCGCCGATCACCATTCGTGCACGGCGCGATGTAATCCTCTCAGGCGGTTCGATTAATACGCCGCAGCTTTTACAAATCTCGGGCGTTGGTGATCCGGAATGGCTTGCCGGTATTGGCGTTGATGTTGTGCATGCGCTGCCAGGGGTCGGCAAGAATTTGCGCGACCATTATGCGGTGCGTGTTTCGGCTTTGGTGAAGGGTGCCGGTTCGCTCAATGAACGCTCGCGTGGCCTGCGTTTGGCGATGGAAGTGCTGCGCTACGCGTTCAGTCGCAAGGGGCTGCTGACGGCAAGCCCAAGCCATGCCGGCGGTTATTTCAAAACGCGTGAGGGTCTTGCCACCCCCGATATGCAGCTTTACTTCGCGCCGGCGAGCTACCCGACCGGGCGCTTTGGTGTGACGGATCTCGATACCAAGCCCGGCATGACGCTTGGCTGTTCGCAGCTCCGCCCGGAAAGCAAGGGCTGGCTGAAGGCGCTATCGGCGGACCCGCGCGCCAAGCCGGAGATTCAGCCGAATTACTTGCAGGATGAGATGGACCGTGACGCGCTGCTGGCGGCGATGAAATATATGCGGCAATTGCTGCAGACGCGTCCCTTGGCCGGTTACGTGGTGGCCGAGAATTTCCCAGGCTCCGCCGTGCAAACCGATGAGCAATGGATGGCTCATGCACGGGCGACGGGTTCCACCACCTATCACCCTATCGGGTCCTGCAAGATGGGCATCGATCCCATGGCGGTGGTCGATCCTGCGACCATGAAGGTGATCGGGCTTGAGGGGTTGCGTGTGGCGGATGCTTCCTGCATGCCGACCATGGTTTCCGGCAATACCTATGCCGCCACCAATATGATTGCTGAAAAAGCCGCTGATCTGATCGCAGCATAACATTTGGGGAGAGAGCGAATGAGATTTCAGAATCAAGGTGTATTGGTGACCGGCGCCGCAAGCGGCATTGGCCGCCAATTGGCAATTGCCCTTGCTGAGGAAGGTGCGCGGCTTGCGATTGCCGATATTGACA
Organism: Alphaproteobacteria bacterium; assembly: GCA_016869715.1. GTDB lineage: Bacteria > Pseudomonadota > Alphaproteobacteria > Acetobacterales > Acetobacteraceae > Neoroseomonas. The sequence continues at coordinate 217,311 of VGDM01000001.1, read as the reverse complement.
AGGCAGCGTTGGAAGCGACCGCGGCCGATATCCGCAAGCGCGATGGCGAAGCGCATCCCTTTGTACTGGATGTGGTGAAGCCCGATGCCGTGCGTGATTTCATTGCCGGCGCTGAAGCCGTGCTTGAGCGCTTGGATGTTCTTGCGAATTGCGCCGGCGTGCGTGAAATCAGCCCGCTGCTCGATCTTTCCTTTGAGGATTGGCAGCGCACCATGAGCATCAATGTGACCGGCAGCTTCTTGCCCTCACAAGCTTTTGCGCGGCGGCTGATTGCGCTTGGCAAGACAGGGCGGATTGTGAATATCGCCTCCACCCTCGGCCTAGTCGCAACACCGGAACGGGTTGCTTATGTAACATCGAAGCATGCGGTGGTGGGGCTGACCAAGGCGTTGGCGATGGAATTGGCCCCGCGCGGTATTCGCGTGAATGCGGTAGCCCCCGGCGTGATCCGCACACCGATGACGGAGCGCTATTTCCAGGATGCGGATGTTGCGCGGAAGATCCAGGAACTCCACGCCATGGGGCGTTCCGGCGAAACCCATGAAGTCACCAATGCCATGATGTTCCTGGCGAGCGAGGAAAGCTCCTTCACTACCGGCGCGGTGCTGACGGTGGATGGCGGATGGACACTGGGCAAGAAAATGACGTGAGGTGCGCCTTCTAAACCTGGTCAGCGCCGGGCATCGGCCGGATGGAATGAGTGGCACGGAAAACGTCACAAACCTGCTTATGCACGGCCAAATCAGGCTTCAACAGGCCAAGCGCTGCCGGCACACGCAACAGCGATACCGGATGCAGCAAGTTCGCTCCGCCGCGCCGAAAGGTCCAACTTGCCGCGCGCTGCACGGCGCGTTGCAGTGCGAACCGGCGGAGCCTCAATGACAAATCCGGATGCCGGCGCCAAAAACGCAGCAGCGCCAGATTGATGTCGTGCAGGATCTGGCCCTCATTATCGGAAAACCGACCGGGTGCAGAGGCGGGTATGAGCAGCAATAGCCCCCGCACAATGGCGACCTTGCTGGCCAGAGCGATTTCCAATTCCTGAGAATAATTTTGGATGAAAACGCTAGGATCACAGCCCTTGATCTGCGGCAGTAGCGTTGCTTCGAACATCCATTGGGATAGAGAAGCCTGAGTGCAGCGCAGCCTTTTTTCCAGAAGTGAATTGGCTGCCGCGGGTATTTCATCAGGCGCTGGTAATGCGGCGATGTCATCGGCCCGGGTTTCAGCCGGCGCATAGATTGATCGCTCATCACCCTGCCCCAAGGCAGCGTCTGCCTTGGCGCCAAGCATGGCCCTCAGCATACGCTCTGACGCCCAGGGCAGCAGAATATCATCCCCATCCATCGGCTTGATGTAGCGCCCGCGCGCCAGTGCCAGACCGCGATTGAGCGCCGGCGCCGAGCCGGTATTCCGTTGGCGAATGATCAATACTTCAGGCCAAGACGCGATGCGTTCGCGCAAGGCTTCCGGCGTGCCATCGCTGGAGCCATCATCAATGAAGATGAACTCCTTCCGCATTCCGCCGCACTGCGCCCCCAGCCCCCTGCAAAGAAAAGGCAGGAAGCTGAGTTTCTGATAGAGCGTGACCACGTAGGAGCTATTGGGCATTGCGGCCCTTTCCTTGCGATTGGTGAGGAAGATATCGCCTGTCATGAGATCCCCCGAACCAATAAGCGCCGCACCACAAAGCCGCCCGCACCGCAAAGCGCGATCACCAGCGCCATCGGCAAGGCCGTCCCGTTTTGCAGCGCGCCGAGTGCGATACCCGCCAGCGCACCTGCGCCGAATTGCAGCGTGCCCATCAGCGCCGAGGCATTGCCCGCAATCGCGCCATGCGGTGCCATAGCGCGCGCGGCAGTCAGCGGCATCACCGCACCGATCATGGAAACATAAACGAATAGTGCTGCAATCAACACGGCAAAACCACCAAAGCCGCTGCTGGTCACACCAAGCAGCAGGAGGCCCGATACCGCGCTGATGGAAAGCGCAAACGTCAGCATCCGCGCTGGTGCCACCCTATCCACCAGCCGCGCCGTGACTTGCCCAACCAGCATGATGCCGATGGCGTTGGCACCGAAATAAAATCCGTAATCCTCCGCCCGCACACCGTATATTTCCATGAAGACAAAGGGCGAACCTGCGATATAGGCGAACATTCCCCCGATCACGAGGCCGCCCGCCAGCGCATGACCCATGAAATAGCCATTACCGAGCAAGCGCCGCCAAACACCAAAGACCTGACGCAAACCATCGCGACGGCGGCGTTCAACCGGCAAAGTTTCAGGCAGAAAAAGCCCAATCACCAATAATAAAATCGAGCCATAAGCCGCAAGACACAGGAATATCCCACGCCAGCCAATCACGCCCAAAAGCACGCCGCCAATGATAGGCGCGATGATCGGCGCCACACCCATCACCAGCATCAGGCGCGCCATCAGGCGGATCGCGCCGCGTTCATCGGCAACATCGCGCACCACGGCCCGCGCAATCACCATGCCCGCACAACCGCCAAGTGCCTGCATCAGCCGCGCTGCGATCAGGCTTTCGATATTGGGCGCCAAAGCGCAGATCAGCGAGGCGGCAGTGTAGACGCCAAGCCCGATAAAGAGCGGCAGGCGCCGCCCATACCGATCCGCAAGCGGCCCATAAAAAATCTGCCCCAGCGACATGCCAAGGAAAAATACCGCAAGGCTCGCCTGCGCAGCCCCTGCCGTGGTGCCAAGGGCCTGGCCCAGCATCGGCAGCGCCGGCAGATACATATCAATTGAAAACGGCCCAATGGCCGCCATCGCGCCCAGGATGAAGGGCAGGCGCTTTTGCGGAATACTCAGACCCTCAGATTTCGGGCGCGGCGGCAAAAGCCTCCGCCGCCAACTTGAGCGCCGCTTCGACTGCGACGCGCCCTTCGAGTGACAAAGGGGCCTGCGGCAGGATCGGATCACCCACCGCAAAACCCTGAATTTGCAGGGCACCCTTGATGCAAGCGGCCAGCGAATGCGCGGCAAATAATTCATTCACCCGCCACAGCGCGCGTTGCAGCGCCATGGCCGCATCCCAATGCCCGGCGCGGCACAGCTCATAAAGTCGCACGCTTTCGCGCGGAATGGCGCAGGCCGGCCCAGCCATCCAGCCCTTGCCGCCAATCAGCATTACCGCCGCTGGTATATGGGCAGATGCCGCAAACACGCCGATGCACCCTTGCGTGCGGTTGATGATGGACAGCAAGCGCCCGGTATTTGTGGAGGCATCCTTGATCAGGCAAATGCGCGGATGATGGGAAAGCCTTTCAATCGCCGGCAGTGAAAGATCGGAACGCTGGAAATTCGGATTGGTGTAGAGCACCGTCGGCAATTCAGTGGCATCCGCAATGGCGGTGAAATAAGAAACCACCGCCGCATCATTCAATGGGAAATAGGCTTCCAGAATGGCGAGGATACCATCCGCGCCAATCGCCGCGTAATCACGCGCCTGACGTTCCGCATCCGCAATTGTGGTCGCCGCCACACCAGCCACCACCGGCACGCGGCCCGCATTTTGGGAGACGACAATCTCCACAATCCGCCGCCGCTGCGCTGCATCCAGATAAGCGAACTCACCCGTACTGCCCAAGGGTGTCAGCCCATGAACGCCGGATGCGATCAGATGATCCACCAGCCGGCGCAATTCGGCTTCCAGCACCGTGCCATCCGGTGCCACGGGCGAGACAAGATAGGGGAAAACCCCGTGAAATTCCGACATGTTTGGCTATTTCCTACTGCGCCCGCGCCTGCGCGCGCAGTACATGCTTTTGGATCTTCCCGGTGGAGGTCTTCGGCAGTTCCGCAAAGACAATATGGCGCGGCAGCTTGAAGGCCGCCAAATGCTGGCGCGCGAAATTGATCAGGTCCTCAGGCGTTGCAGCCATGCCTAGCTTCAATTCCACAAAGGCGCAGGGGGTTTCGCCCCATTTCTCATCAGGCTTCGCCACCACAGCCACCACGGCAACCGATGGGTGCTTGTAAAGCGCATCTTCCACTTCGATGCTACTGATATTCTCACCGCCCGAGATGATGATATCCTTCGACCGATCCTTGAGCTGAATATACCCATCCGGATATTTCACCGCGAGGTCACCGGTATGAAACCACCCACCCGCAAAAGCGGATTGCGTGGCGGCGGCATCCTTCAAGTAGCCTTTCATGACAACATTGCCGCGCATCATGACCTCACCCATCGTCGCGCCATCGGCGGGTACGGGCGCCATGGTTTCAGGGTCCATCACATCAAGCCCTTCAAGCGCCAGGTAGCGCACGCCCTGGCGTGCCATCAGTGCGGCCTGTTCCGCCGCGGGCTTGGCGCCCCATTCGCTGTGCCATTCATTCACCACGGCCGGGCCATACACCTCTGTCAGGCCATAGACATGGCAGACCGCAAAACCCGCTTCCTTCATGGCCGCGAGAACGGCTTCCGGCGGCGGCGCACCAGCGACCACGAATTGTACCTGATATGTAAGTGGCCGTTTTTCGGCGGCTGGTGTCGCGAGCAACGTCGCCATCACAATCGGCGCGCCACACATATGCGTCACCGCATGTTCGGCCATCAGCCGCCACATATCGGGCCCACGCACGGCGCGAAGGCATACATGCAAGCCGGCCTGCGCCGTCACAGTCCAGGGAAAACACCAGCCATTGCAATGAAACATCGGCAGCGTCCACAAATAGGATGGATGCTTGCCCATGCCGGCGGAAAGCACATTGCCGGTCGCCAAAAGACAGGCGCCGCGATGATGATAGACAACGCCCTTGGGCTTGCCGGTGGTGCCTGACGTGTAGTTCAGCGTAATCGCGTCCCATTCATCGCCTGGCATCACCCAAGCGAAATCGGCGCAGCCTTGATCAATGAAGCTTTCATATTCCTGCCCGCCCAGGCTTTCGCCATGCACCGCTTCCGGCGCCAGCGCATCCTGCACTTCAATGATGATCGGCTTCGCCGCGCATTCTGCCAAGGCAGCACGCAGCACTGGCATGAATTCGCGGTCCACCACCACTGCCTTGGCTTCCCCGTGATCGAGGATATAGGCCACGGTCGGCGCATCGAGCCGCGTGTTGATGGTGTTCAAAACGGCACCCGCCATCGGTACGCCGTAATGGCATTCAAGCATCTCCGGAATATTCGGCAAAATCGCCGCCACTGTATCGCCACGTCCAATGCCGCGCTTGGTCAGCGCATGCGCCAATTGTACGGAACGGTTACGCAGGCTGGCGTAATCGCGCTTCACCGCGCCATGCACTACGGCAGGATAATCCGGATATACCTGCGCAGCGCGTTCCAGAAACAAAAGTGGCGTTAGCGGTTGATGATTGGCCGCGTTCTGCCCAAGCCCATTTTCGTACTTGTTCAAGGCCTTCTTGCTCACCTGTCTTCCCATTGCGGATGGCGCTTTTCCAGGAAGGCACCAATGCCTTCCGCCGCATCCCGCGCCATCAGATTTTCCGTCATGACCGAAGCTGCTTCGCAATAAGCCTCCGCCAGCGGCAATTCGATTTGTCTGTTGAAGCCGCGCTTGCCCATGCGCACCGTAATCGCCGAATGGGCGGCAATGCGCGCCGCCAGACCCAGCGCAGTTTCCATCAAAGCCTCACGCGGTGCCAAGCGGTTCACCAGGCCAAGGCGCTGAGCCTCATCCGCCGGCACCATCTCACCCAAAAGCAGCATTTCCATCGCGGCCTTGCGCGGCACGGCGCGCGCAAGCGCCACCGCGGGCGTTGAGCAGAACAACCCGATATCCACACCAGGCGTGCAAAACCGCGCATCTTCCGCCGCCACCGCCAAATCGCAGCTCGCAACCAATTGGCAGCCGGCAGCGGTCGCCACCCCTTGCACCGCCGCAATCACCGGCTGAGGCAGCGCCACAATCCCTTGCATCACCCGTGCGCAGGCCGCCATGGCATCAGCGAAAAAACCGCGCCCACCATCCGCATCAGCGCGATGCTCGGTAATTTCGCGCAAATCATGCCCGGCACAAAACACCGTGCCCGCCCCCGCTAGCACAACAACGCGGCAGGTTTTATCGGCGGCGATGTCGGCCAGCATTTTCTCCAGCACCTGCAAAAGCGCGCGAGAAAGGCTATTGCGCTGGGCGGGCTGGTTCAGCGTGATGACGCAAATCCCGCCGGGGCGGTCTTCCCGCAGCAGGATGGGGGCGTTTTGAAGGTCTGTCTTGGACATGGCAGAATATTTCTGCCCAGCGCGGGGGATTACAAGGGCCAGGAAGCGGTATAGCCTGCCCCCAGCATGAATGACCAAGGAGAAAACGCCAGCGCCGAGACCACTGCGGCGCTGGAAGCGCGGCTCGCCGCCGTCAAGGCCAAGCGCGGCTATCTGCTGCCGCATCACGGGCTGCTGGCGCTGGCCTTCCCTCGCCTGCTGGAAGGCTATGACGCTGCCTATTCCGCCATGGCCTTGGATGATCGCGTGCTGTCGCATCACGACCGCGAATTCGTCTGGCTTGCCGTGCTGGCCGCGACTGATGAGGCTTTGGCGACGCATCACATCGCCAAATTCCGCGCCGCCGGTGGCGATGACGCGCTGATTGGCGCTGCGTTCAGCGCCGCCGCCTTGGCCATCGGCGCCGAGGCCTTTGATTTCGCGGCCCATCGCTGGGGCGCGCAACTGGCGCCCTTTGATCCCCGCGCCGCCTATCTGGAAGCGGCAGCGCGCATTGCCCCCGCGGCACCTCGGCGCCTGGTGCATTTGGCGCAATGCGCCGTGCAGGTTTGTCGAGCCCGTTGGCGGCTACTCGAATGGCAAATCGAAGCCGCCTATGCGGATCAGGTGCCGGAAGATGATATCGCCGAGGCCATGACGCTTGCGATGTTCCCCGGTTCCATTCCACGCTTTGTCGAAGCTTGCGGTGTTTGGCGGGAATTGATCGCCAAGGGTGGCGTTGCGGCATCAGACCGCTACCGCGCCTGGGCGGCGCTGACCGGCCAGGGCGGTTTTGACGAGGCCGCAGCAAAAAACTCTAAGGATAAATGAGGAAATCAATGGCCTGGACAGCAAAATACATCATCCAGAACGGCAAGAAGATTGGTTTTGATGAGGCGCGCGTGCATCCATTCTCGGTCGGGCATGCTTATGGCGGCACGGTGTTTGAAGGCATCCGCGCTTATATGAATTATAGCACAGGCAAGCTTGCGGTGTTCCGGCTGGAAGAACATCTGGTGCGGCTGGATCAGGGCATGAAGTTCATGCGCTTCGACAATCCGCCCTCGCGCGATCGAATGCGCGAGGCAGTGCTGGATGCGGTGCGTGTCAATGACCCGGATGATGATGCCTATATTCGCATCCAGGTCCATATTGAAAGCCTGGGGTCCATGGCCTCCACGGGCAGTGTCGGTTGGGCTTGCGGGGCCATGCCGCGTGAACGCAATGCCAAACGCAGCAGCGGGCTTTCCGTTCATGTTTCCTCCTGGACGCGCATCACGGATACGACCATGCCGCCGCGCATTAAGGCGACCGCGAATTATCATGCCGGGCGAATCGCCATGTTGCAGGCCAAGGCCGATGGATATGACAATGCGCTGCTGATGACCCGTGCCGGCAAGATCAGCGAAGGCACCGGCGCCTGCCTGTTCATGGTGCGCGATGGGAAATTGATTACCCCATCACGAGAGAATGACATTCTGGAGAGCGTCACGCGCGATACTATTATACACCTCGCTGCCGAACACAGCCTGAGTGTAGAGCAAGGCATAATTGACCGCACGGAACTATATATCGCCGATGAGCTGTTTTTTTGCGGCACCGGTCAGGAATTGCTGCCGATCACGAGTGTGGACAAGCTTCCGGTCGGTGATGGCAAGCCAGGCGCGATCACCATGCGCTTGCAGGAGGCTTATGAAAGCGTTGTGCGCGGCACCACCAATGCCCATGCGGAATGGCGCACGCCGGTTTGAACCACTGTTTAGTCGCGCCCCTCATCCGGAAAGGCAAGCCTTGTTCCGCAAGCCTTGCAATGCACCGCATCCGGATCATGGCGTTTCAGCCCGCAGCTTGGGCAGGGAAAGCATACCTTGCGCAGGCGAAACATCGCCTGCGCAAGGCGTAAAACAGCGTTACGCCGCAAACCATGATAAACACGGAAAGCAGCTCACCGAATTTGTCCTCCAAGGTAATGTCGCCAAACTTAGTCGTGGTCAGCGTTGCCAACGTGAAATAAAGCGCATCGGCGTAATCAGCGATTTTTGGATTCATTGCGCGCTGGGTTTCATATACCAGCGCTGTCATGACAAAGACAAAAACCGCCGGCTGCACACCCGCAATCAACGGTTCCTCATGCAGGCGAAAGAAGGACATATCCTGGCGGAGTTCTATCAGCGTCCCATAGGTATGAAATAGCCGAAGCTTACGCAAAACGCGCAGAAGCCAAATCCCTCACCGGTCAGCGGCGCGAGGAAAGGCAGCACAGCAACAAGATCAATCAGGCTTGAAAATGTCAGCGCCTAACGCGCCGGTGCGCGATGCGCCGCCAGATGCACGGCAAATTCGGCGGCCAGCACCAGCCCAATCGCCACATCCACCATGCCGATCCAGGGTTTGCGCGGCAGGAAGGACGTGCTGATGACGAAAAGCAGCGTCAGTAGATCAAAAAAGATGATCCCGTAGAGAAAGCGCCGCGCGGCATCAGAATGGCCGAAGAAAAGCTCCCGCAGCTTGAGCCGCCAGCTCTGAAACTGCACCACGCCTGTCATGGTGCCGGCGCGTCAGCGTGTCGGCGTGGGCGGCGTGGTGCTGTAATCGTAAAAGCCGCGCCCGGATTTGCGGCCATACCAGCCAGCTTCGACATATTTCGCGAGCAAGGGCGAAGGCCGATATTTGGAATGACCCAAACCCTCATGCAGCACTTTCATCACCGAATAGAGCGTATCGAGCCCCACGAAATCCGCGAGCTCCAAAGGCCCCATCGGGTGATTGGCGCCAAGCTTCATGCCAGCATCAATCGCCGCCACATCGCCAACCCCCTCCATGAGTGCCTGAATAGCCTCATTGATCATGGGGCAGAGGATACGGTTGACGACAAAGCCCGGCCAATCCTGCGCCATGACCGGCGCCTTGCCCATGCGCTTCGCCAGTGCTTCCACGGCCTGATATGTCGCATCTTGCGTGGCCAGGCCACGAATGATCTCAACCAGCTTCATCATCGGCACGGGATTGAAGAAATGCATGCCGATAAAGCAGCCGGGCCGATCGGTCGCCGCCGCAAGCCGCGTGATTGGAATGGATGATGTATTGGAAGCGAGCAGCGCATCCGGCTTCAGCACCGGGCAAAGGCTAGCGAAGATCTTTTTCTTGATCTCCTCATTCTCGGTTACCGCTTCAATCACCAGGTCGCAATCGGCGAAGGCGCTATTATCGGTCGCCGTCACAATGCGCGCGAGCGCGGCATCACGGTCAACGCTACTCACGCTGCCCTTGCTCACTTGCCGGTCCATGTTCTTCGCCATGGTCGCCAGCGCGCGGTCGAGTGCCTGCTGCTGCACATCCATCAGCACCACCGAAATGCCGGAAAGCGCCGCCACATGGGCGATGCCATTTCCCATCAGCCCCGCGCCAATCACGCCGAGTTTATTGATTGCCGCCACGATGGATGCTCCTTTTGCTGCAACATTCGGGGCACGCCCCGAGCAGGCAAATCACTTCTTGTCGAGTTCGGCTTCTAATTCCGGCATGGCCTTGAAGAGATCGGCAACCAGCCCGAAATCGGCCACCTGGAAAATCGGCGCCTCTTCATCCTTGTTGATGGCAACGATCACCTTGCTGTCCTTCATGCCGGCCAGATGCTGGATGGCACCAGAGATACCAACGGCGATATAAAGCTCCGGCGCAACAATCTTGCCCGTCTGGCCGACTTGATGGTCGTTGGGCGCATAGCCCGCATCCACCGCGGCGCGCGAAGCGCCAATGGCGGCGCCGAGCTTATCAGCGACCTTTTCGACAATCCCGAAATTCTCTGCCGAGCCCATGGCGCGCCCGCCCGAGACCACAATGCGCGCCGCGGTTAGTTCCGGGCGTTCGCTTTTGACAATCTCGGCGCCCAGGAAGCGCGAAAGACCAGGATCGCCAGCGGTCGCCGCGGCTTCAATCGGCGCCGCACCACCTTCGGCGGGCACAGGATCAAAGGACGCAGCGCGCACCGTGATCACCTTTTTCGCATCGGCGGATTTCACGGTGGCGAGCGCATTGCCGGCATAGATCGGGCGGATAAAGGTATCGGCATCCACCACATCAGAAATGTCAGACAGGATCTGTACATCAAGCAAAGCGGCAGCGCGCGGCATGACATTCTTGCCGCCAGCCGAAGCCGGCGCCAGCAAATGTGAATAGCCGGGTGCAAGCGCCACCAGCAAGGCGGCCATGGGCTCGGCCAGGCCATGGGCATAAATGTCAGCCTCGGCGGTCAGCACCTTGGCGACCGAAGGCAGCTTGGCAGCGGCGGCAGCAGAAGCGCCAGTGGCGCCGCCGGCGATCAGCACATGCACATCGCCAAGCTTGGAAGCGGCGGCGACCGTGCTGCGGGTTGGCTGGGTCAGCGCGCCGTCCTGATGATCGGCAAAAACAAGCACCGCCATGGTCAAATCACCTTTGCTTCATTGCGCAGTTTTTCAACAAGTTCCTGAACGGAGCCCACCTTCTTGCCGGCCTGGCGGTTGGGCGGTTCTTCCACCTTCAGCACGGTCAGCCGCGGCGCGGGATCAACACCCAGATCAGCGGGCTTCACGGTTTCAATCGGCTTCTTGCGCGCCTTCATGATATTGGGCAGCGACGCATAACGCGGCTCATTTAAGCGCAGATCAGTGGTGATGATCGCCGGCAGCTTCAGCGCCAGCTTTTGCAGGCCACCATCCACTTCGCGCGTGATGTTCAGCGAGCCATCCACGGCTTCAACCTTGGACGCGAAGGTGCCTTGCGGCCAGCCCATCAGCGCCGCCAGCATCTGGCCGGTTGCGTTCATGTCATCATCAATCGCCTGCTTGCCCAAAATCACCAGATCAGGCGCTTCCTTGGCTATAATTGCCTTCAGAATTTTGGCAACCGCGAGCGGTTCCAGCATGCCATCATGCTCAACTAAAATGCCGCGATCAGCACCCATCGCGAGCGCCGTGCGGATTTGTTCCTGCGCCACGGCTGGGCCGGCGGAAACTGCGATGATTTCGGTGGCGATACCCTTTTCCTTCAAACGCACGGCTTCTTCCACCGCGATTTCGTCAAAGGGGTTCATGGACATTTTGACATTGACGGTTTCAACACCTGTGCCATCCGCCTTCACGCGGACCTTCACGTTGTAATCCACCACCCGCTTGACGGGGACCAGCAGCCTCATGATGCAACCATAGCCTTCAGGAAATGGGGCGCCGATTGGCGCTGGAATGCCGGGCGTCCAGGGTCTTGCGTCCCGTTCGACGGCCCTTGTCTATTAAAGCCCCGCGCCGGGCGCGGCAAGGCTGGGTCAGCCCTTCTGTTTCAGGCTCTCAGCAGCAAAAGCAGAATGACGAAAAGCCCAACCGCAAGGAATTGAAACATAATGCGCCAGCGCATGAGCCAATTGGCGGTTTTGGGATTGGCCTTGCCGCCCGCCATGCCGAGGATCCCGGCAAAAAGCACGCCAACCGTGGCCAGCATGGCAAGCGCAACCAGAATGGTGAGAAGTGTCGTCATACAAATATGATACACGCTTTCAGCGGCGGGAGACAGCCCTGCCCCGCACGGACCAGGCCAGCGCCGCGCCGACCAGCGCCGTGATCACACACAGCGCAAACCCGGCCGCATAACCGCCCGTCAGGTCCACAAGGAGGGAGAAGAAGGCCGGTGTAACCAGCATGGAAAGACCAAAGACAAAGCCCGCAGCCGCCGTTGTGCCCCCGACCTGCCCTGCGGGCGCCAGCCGTGCCATTTCGGCCAAAAATACGCCATTCCAGCCAATCGCGGTCGCGCCCATCAGCATGCCGGCTAGGATGATGACCAAGCCCGGCCAGCCCGGCCCAGCGAGCGATAGCGCCAGCCCGGCCACCGCCGCACCAATGCCTAGCCCAGCGAAGACCGGCGCAGCGCCCCTGCGGTCTGCGACCAGGCCCCAAAGCACGCGCCCCGCCACCCCAGCTGCCTGGGCCAGAGCCAGGCGCATCCCAGCCTCGGTAAGCGATGCGCCCAAGCTTGCCACCTGAAACACCACGAAAAACGTCGAAAAACAGAATTGGGAAACGCCGAATAGCGCCGACATGATCGTCATGCGGCGCAGTACCGGGAATTGGCGAAGCAGGCCAAGGCTGGACGCCGCCGCCCCCCAAATCTGCCCAAGGCCCCGGATAGCGGCCTTTGGGTCGCGTTCTGCATCCAGCGCGGCGCGTAGGGATTGCAGGCAAAGTGCTGAAAACGCAAGAAAAACCACCACCGCCAGCACGCCCTGGCGCCAGCCGGCGGCAACAGCAATGGGCGGCACAGCGGCGGCAATCAACATGGCACCCGCCGGCACGCCGCATTGTTTCAAGCTAAAGATGAGGCCCCGCCGCCGCGCCGGGGTGCGGGCTGCGAGCAAATGGCTGCCTGCTGGCGTGACCGGCCCATGGCCGAGCCCGGCAATCACCGCCGAGGCAAAAAGTGCGGCCGGGTGGCCCAGCATGGCGAGTGCTATGCCGAAGGCCGAAATCAGCATTCCCGCCTGCAAGACCCGAATGCCGCCAAAGCGATGAATAAAGGCCTCTGCCAAGGGCCCCGACACCATGGCCCCCAGATAGACCAGCGCCGTATGCACCCCCGCCAGCGATGCCGCGATGCCGAGCTCTGCCGCAATGGCGGGGGCGAGTACCGGCACGGTCAGGAAAACGCCCATCCCCGCCAGATGCGTCCACAATAGGGCGATCATGACGGTCCAGACGGAAGGGGAAGCCAGCATGGGCGCGGTGTAACGGTGCGACCCCCTTCGGGCAATCGGGATGCTGGAAAGACTTGACCCGCGCCCGCCAATGGGCTCCGAAGTCTGGCATGAGCATCCTCCACGCATCGCGGCGTTTCATGTTGATGATGGGCTTCGTGCTGCTGACTGGCCATGCATGGGCGCAGGCGGAACCTGGCAATCCGGTCGCGGAACCGCCGCCATCCGTACCCGCCTCGGCCAGCGGCGCGCCGTCGCCCGAAGTGGAAGCGCTGCTCAAGATTTTGCAGGATGATGCGCGCCGCGCCGAATTGATCCGCGCGCTGCGCGCGGCCGCACCTGAAGCGGAAGGCGCTGCACCCGCCGCACCCGCCAGCGCGGAACCTGCCTTGCTCACGCCCGATACGCTCGGCGCGCAATTGCTGCAGGGGGCATCGCAGCGCCTGGCCGGCGTATCTGATCAGCTTGTGGCCACCGTGCGCACCATTGCCGATCTGCCGGCGGTCCTGAATTGGCTCACCTCCCTTGCGCGTGATCCCATTACGCAAAGCCGCGTATTGGATGCTTTCTGGAAGGTCATTCTGGTCCTTGGGCTCGGCTTGCTGGCCGAATGGGCGGCAACGCGTTTTCTTGGCCGGTTTCGGGATCGGTTGGATGACCATGCACCGGCTGAACTCGCTGGCTGGGCTAGGCTGCAGCGCGTACCATTGGTGCTGGCAAGGCTTGGGCTGGATCTGGTGCCGATCGCTGCTTTTGCCGTGATTTCCTATGGCTTGATCACGGTCGTGAATCCGCTGCCCACCACGCAGCTTGTCATGCTGACCGCGAATAATGCCTATATAGCGTCACGCGCAGTGATGGCGGCGGCGCGCATGCTGTTCTCCCCGGCTTCGACGCATTTGCGCCTGCTGCCGGTGACAGATGAAACCGCAGCCTATGGGACCATTTGGCTGAGGCGCATCGTGGTGGTCCTGATCACAAGCTACGCGGTGGCCGAAGCCGGCTTGCAATTCGGCCTGCCCTGGTCGGCATATGATTCCATTCTGCGCATTGCACTGCTTTTGGTCACGCTGTTCCTGGTGATTATCATTCTGCAGAACCGGCAGGCGGTTTCGGATCTATTGCGCGCGCCGGAGTTGGCGGAGGGTGAACAACCAGACCGCGCGCGCATGTTCTTTCGCGTGCTGCGCGACCGCGCTGCCGATATCTGGCATTTGGTGGCAATCGCCTGGCTGATCGCGGCCTGGGGGGTCTGGGCGCTTGAAATCCAGCATGGTTTCTGGCGGCTGATCAGGGTTTCCGTCAGCACCATCCTCATTCTCTCGGTGGCCAAATTCGCCGATATGGCCATCCGCCGCGTCATCCAGCGCGCCTTTCGGATCACGCCCGATCTATCCGCGCGCTACCCGGGGCTGGAAGCGCGCGCCAATCGCTATTTGCCGGTATTGAAGGGCAGCGTGAGCATGGCGATTGGCGGCATCGCCCTGCTGTTTCTTCTTGAAAGCTGGGGCCTTGAGGCCTTTGCCTGGTTCGGCCATGGCAAGCTGGGCAATCGGCTGGTGTCGTCCCTGGTGTCCATAGCGTTGACCATCACCATTGCGTTGGTTATCTGGGAAGGGATCAATGCCGTCATCCAACGGCACCTCGAAAAACTCTCACGCGATGCCAAGGCGGCTCAGAGTGCCCGTGTGCGCACGCTGTTGCCCATGCTGCGCACGGCGTTGTTGGCGGTGATCCTGATTTTTGTGGTGCTATCGGTGCTGACTGAAATCGGCGTCAATGTCGCGCCACTCATTGCCGGTGCCGGGGTGGTCGGCATTGCGGTTGGTTTTGGCAGCCAGCGCCTGGTACAGGATGTCATCACCGGGATTTTCCTGCTGTTTGAGGATGCGGTTGCGGTGGGGGATGTGGTGCAATTGGGTGGCTTGAGTGGCGTTGTGGAACATCTTTCCATCCGGTCCATCAAGCTCCGCGCCGTGGATGGAAGCCTGCACATCATCCCCTTCAGCGCGGTGACAAGTGTCACGAACCAAACGCGCGACTTCGCCTTTGCCGTGATTGATGTGAATATTGATTACCGCGAGGATACCGACAAGGTCGCTGAGGTTCTGCGCAGCCTAAGTGCGGAAATGCGCGAAGACCCGCGTTGGCGACCGGTGATCCGCGATGATCTGGATGTGATGGGCGTGGAACGACTTGCTGATTCAGGTGTGGTGATCCGCGTGCGGCTAAAGACGGACCCATCACAGCGCTGGGCGGTCGCGCGTGAACTCAATCGCCGGATCAAGCGGCGCTTTGATGAGCGTGGGATCGAAATTCCCTACCCGCACCAAAAGCTGGTGCTGGAAGAAAAGCATCCCGCACAAACGGCAAGTGCGGCGCCGGAGACTCCGGCTGCAAGGTAGAGCAGATCACCTTCAGATGGAATGATCTGAAGGTGTGAAGATGCTCGAAAAACAATGAGGTAGAGCGGGTGGCGTGAACACATGTGACCGCAACACGCTCTGAGTAAAGAGTACAGCTTGGGCAGGCGATAAGCCCGCCTGCGCTTTTGCTTCACCCATGTGGCGCCGTGCGGCGCTCGGTTTCCCGCAATTCCTTGGCCTTCTTTACCGCGCGATCAATTTCGGTTGCGGTACGATCAAGCGCATCGCGATAGGCCATCATGCCATCCTGCATGCCGCCGACCTTGGATTTCAACTCCCCCATGGCAGAGCGGAAATCCGACGTCGCGCGGGCCTGGGCGCAGAGCGCTTCATCAAGCTTGTGCAGCGCGATGCGCAGCCGATCCTGCGGGCGCTGCGGGAAGGCGACGATTCCCGCCGCTTTGGCTTGGGTTTCTGGCAGGGTGAGGGTGGATGCGCTCATCGCTCCGGTCTCCGCTTGGTTAACCGAAGTCTGATACGGGTTAAAAAATATTACCGGCAAAATCCTTCGAAAAATAATAACTTCTCTGCATTTTTTGAAGATACTGTTTTGTCAGCAATTTTTTCGACTGAAATTATACAAATAAAACTTAAGGTAAAATTGCATTTATTTCCATTCAACCATGGGTTCTGCCCTCCGTGCCACATCAGGGGGCACAGGGGGCAGACGCCATTACCGATTCGTAAAAACGGCCTTCCGCTTTTCGGCGAAAGCCGCCATGCCTTCCTTCTGATCCGCAGTCGCAAACAGCGACAGGAATAGCCGCCGTTCGGTGCGCACACCTTCCGTCAGGCTGCTTTCAAAGGCGGCCTTCACGGCTTCCTTCGCCATGGCCACCGAAGGCCCGGAGAGGGCAGCGATCCTCTCACCAATCTTCAGCGCTTCGGCGACCAGATCCGCCGCCGGCACCACGCGGCAGACCAGATTGGCGCGTTCCGCTTCCTCGGCATTCATCATGCGCGCGGTCAGGATCATTTCCATGGCCTTGGATTTGCCGATGGCGCGCGTGAGCCGCTGCGTGCCGCCGGCGCCGGGGATAATGCCCAGATTGATTTCCGGCTGGCCGAAGCGCGCCGTATCAGCCGCAATAATCAGATCGCACATCATCGCCAATTCGCAGCCACCGCCCAGCGCAAAGCCGGCCACGGCGGCAATCACGGGCTTTTGGATTTCCAGCACGGTTTCCCAATTGGCGCCGATGAAATCATTGAAATAGACGCCGGGGAAATTGCGTCCCTTCATTTCCTTGATATCAGCGCCCGCCGCGAAAGCCTTTTCGCTGCCGGTGATGACGATGGCGGCAATCGCCGGGTCCTTGTCAAAGGCGCGCAGGGCAGTGCCGAGTTCGATCATCAACTGATCACATAGCGCATTCAGCGCTTGCGGCCGGTTCAGCCGGACCAGCCCGGTCTCGCCGTGGGTTTCAACCAGGATCATTTCAGGGGCCATGGCGGTTCTCCTTCATCTGTTGTTATGAATAGGCTTCTAGCACAGGCTCAGCGCTGCCTCACCGGGCAGAAAAAGCTTGATCGCCCGGATTGCATAATGCGCTTGATCCCGGGGCATTCCGGCTGGCCAAGACAGCCAGGGCAGGCCTCCCCTTCCCGACCATAGACCGCGAAATTCTCCTGAAAGCGCCCAATTTCGCCATCTGCCTGGACATAATCGCGCAGGCTGGACCCGCCGGCGGCAATCGCTTCCGTCAGCACGGCCTTGATGGCGGGCGCCAACCGCGCTGCCCGCGCCCCCGCCGCCGTATGGGCGGAACGGCGGGGCGAGATGCCGGCACGGTACAGCGCCTCACAGACATAGATATTGCCAAGCCCGGCGATGACGCGCTGATCCAAAAGTGCGGCCTTGATCGGGGTGCGCTTGCACGCCAGCACATTGGAAAGCCAGGCTGGGGTGATCTCGGGCCCCAGCGGTTCTGGGCCAAGGCCGGCCAAAAGCTTGTGGTAATCCTCATCCGCCGTTGCCACCAAATCCACGCTGCCGAAGCGGCGCGGGTCCACAAAGCCGATATGCCAGCCGCCCTCGGTCCCGAAGGCCAAGTGTTCATGTGCCTCGGGGGGCGCGTTATGGCCACGCGCGTCAGAAAAGATGCCCTGCTTGCCGGTGCGTGGCGCTGGAGCCGCACCTTCGCGCCGCGCGACCATGCGGCCTGACATGCCAAGATGGATCAGCAAGCTTTCGCCGCCGTCGAGCCGCATCAGGATGTATTTCGCGCGGCGACCAAACCCGATAACCCGCCGCCCGCACAGCCGTTCGGCCAGCCGCGGCGGGAAAGGAAAGCGCATGCCATCGCGCCGCGCCTCCGCCCAGACGATACGCTCACCTTCCAGCACGGCCTGAAGCCCGCGCATTACGGTTTCCACTTCCGGCAATTCGGGCATTGCCCCTCCCCTTTCCGCCGATTGGCGCCTATGTTAGCGTAATGAACGTCACCGGCGCCGCAGAGACTGATTTCGGTTACCGCAAAATCCCCAAGGCCGAAAAGGCCAGCATGGTGCGCGCCGTGTTTGAAAGCGTCGCCCCCAAATATGACGTGATGAATGATCTGATGTCGCTAGGCGTGCATCGGGTCTGGAAGCGCATTTTTGTCAATGCCATTGGCGCCGGGCCACATGATACTTTGCTCGATCTTGCGGGAGGCACCGGCGATATCTCCTTCCTCGCGCTGGAACGCGGCGCGGGGCGGGTGATCCTGACCGATGTGAACCCCGCCATGCTGGAAGTGGCGCAGGGCCGCGCCTTGTCGCGCGGGTTGGTCAATGGCCTCTCCTGCATGTGCGTGGATGCTGAGCATATTCCGCTGCCTGATCGAAGTGTGGAGCGTGTGTCCATCGCCTTTGGGCTCCGCAATTGCACCGACAAGGATGCGGTGCTGGCCGAGGCGCGGCGCGTGCTCCGCCCCGGTGGGCGCTTTCATTGCCTGGAATTTTCGAAGCTGGAGGTCGCGGCGCTGGACGCGCTTTATGATGCCTGGTCCTTCAAGGCGCTGCCGGTGATTGGCGAATATGTCGCGAAGGACCGCGCTTCCTATGAATATTTGGCCGAGAGCATTCGCATGTTCCCGGACCAGGAAACGCTGGCGGGCATGATGCGCTGCGCGGGGCTGGCACGCGTTTCGTATCGCAACCTATCGGGCGGCATTGTCGCCATGCATGGAGGGTGGCGCCTGTAGCGCAGCCTACTCAGGATCAGCAGGCACATCCGGCGCAGGTGAGCGGTTTTCTTCCGCCCAATCGGTGCTTTGCTTCATCCGTTGGCGCAGCAGATAAGCCGCGCCAATCCCCGCCGCACCAAGCCCCGCGAGCCCAAGCGCAGCAGCGCCCGCAAGTGGGATGATGGCAAGCCCGCAGGCCAATCTCGGCAAGATCATCAGCGTGTCCTATTGCTTGGGGCGCTGATTATCCTCGGCAGCACCGGTTGGAGGCAAGGGCCTTTGCGCCGTGCAGGAACAAAAGGCGCTGCCCTGGGGCAGTCGGTTCACCTGCGTCACCTCCCCGCAATGGGGGCATGCAATCACCTCACGCGGGGTCATGCCGTCTTTTCATGCTTATCCGGTAAGGGCCGCATGGCGCGAAGCTGCGCGGCCAAGGCCCCCTGCCCGGCCAATTCCGCGAGCAAGGCCGCTTCTTCCCGCGCCGCTTCAAAGCCCAGCCGATAGCCCGCATAGGTCGCCTGATCGAGGCTTTGGCCGAGCGCCTTGCCGATGCCCTGCATGAATGCTTCCCTTCTTCGACAACGCTAGTTTACCGCCCCTTGCAATACCCCGCCCCGGCATGGCTGGTCCCCGATGGGCAGGAACCTTTCCGGCTTGGCACATATTCGGTGCGGCCATCCGTGCGGCAATAGCCCGCCCCCGCATGGCTGGTGCCGGAAGGGCAGGACCCGTTCTGCGCCGCGACAAACCCCGCGCCAGAGGAAGATCGGCAATAGCCGGACCCCGCATGGCTGGAACCCGATGGGCAGGAACCATTATGCGCGGGGACCATTTGCTGCGCCATGGCAGTGCTGGTGGTGACGAGTAGTGCAAGAAACGTGGCGCGCAGTAGCATCATCGGGCGATCCTTCATTTGCCTGAAACAAGACAAGCCGCAAATCGAGGTAATTTCATGACACGCTTGGCGCAGCGCAGAAAGACACGACCGCAGAACGCCTAGTGGTCCGATCGCCGCTGTCGGTTCCCGACAGCGGCGCGAATCCGCCCACCAAATATACGGCTAGTGCTGCGCGGGGGCTTTTTTGGCAGGGGATAGCTCAGCATTAATCGCACCACTAGCTTGCCAATCAGTCGGCGCGGATATTCGCCTCCCGCGCGATGCGGGTCCAAGTCTCGCGATCCTTCACCAAGGTCTCACGCACTTCGGCCCCAGGCGCAAAGGCCGGGAAGGTGCCGAAGCCAAGCAGGGTTTGCGGCAGATCGGTATTCTCCATGGTCCAGCGCATGGCATCTTCCAGGCGTCGTAGAATGGCAGGCGGGGTTGCTGCTGGCGCCGCAAGCGCCGTCCAGGAGACGAATTCATAGCCGGCTACGCCTGCTTCATCTACGGTTGGCACATCGGGCAGATTGGGATGCCGTTGGCGCGATGTCATGGCAAGAACACGAATGCGCCCCGCTTCATGCGCGCCGCGCATCAGCCCATAGCCATCCACCATCATCTGCAAGCGCCCGCCCAGCAGATCCTGCAAGGCCGGGCCACTGCCGCGATAAGGCACATGGACGATATCAACGCCTGTACGGCGAACCAATATTTCAAAGGCAAAATGCGGCACGCCGCCCGAACCACCCGAACCGAAATTCAATTCGCCAGGCCGAAGACGCGCGATATCCAACAATTCTTGCAAACTGCGCGCCGGGGAATCCGCCGGTACGGCGATGGCTAGCGGACCCAGGGTGACACGTCCAACATAGGCGAAATCACGCAAGGTATCGAAGCCGAGATTGGGAAACAGCGCTTGCGTAGTGTAATTGCCGACATTGCCAAAAAACAGCGTATAGCCATCGGCTGGTGATTTCGTCACGTGATCCATGGCGATATTGCCGTTATTGCCAGCGCGATTATCAATGGCGATTGGCTGGCCGAGCCTTTGGCTGAGCCGCTGAAAGGTGGGCCGCCCGATCGTATCCAACCCGCCACCAGGCGGGAAGCCAATCACTAAACGGACGGGCCGGCTTGGATATTCGCCCTGCGCAATGGCAGGCAGCGGCAGCGTCGCCCCCAACCCGCCAAGCAGGATATTGCGACGATTGATCTTCCCGATCATTGCATTCCTTCGCCACCATTCTTCGTTTTGCGGAAGTCTATCGGGCGGCGGGCGGGATCGTCAATGAAATTCTGGGTGCCAGGCTTGGCGTTGCGCGTGATGATGCCGGAAGTCTGAGTGGATCAAGGGCTACCCCCTCACTCCCACTCGATCGTCCCCGGCGGCTTGCTCGTGATGTCATAGGTAACGCGATTGATCCCGCGCACTTCATTCACAATCCGCACCGCAACGCGATTGAGGAAGCCCATATCAAACGGATAGACATCCGCTGTCATGCCATCGGTGCTGGTCACAGCACGTAGCGCACAAGCCTGATCATAACTCCGCCCATCGCCCATCACGCCCACGGTGCGGACAGGCAGCAGCACCGCAAAAGCCTGCCAGATCGCGTCATACAAACCGGCATTGCGGATTTCTTCCAGGAACACGCTATCCACGCGGCGCAGCAGATCGGCCTTTTCGCGCGTCACCTCGCCGGGGATGCGAATGGCCAGGCCCGGCCCCGGGAAGGGATGGCGGCCCACAATTTCTTCCGGGATGCCAAGCTCTCGCCCCAGCGCACGAACCTCATCCTTGAACAGGTCGCGCAGCGGCTCGACCAGCTGCATGCGCATATGCGCGGGCAGGCCGCCGACATTATGGTGCGATTTGATTGTGACCGATGGCCCGCCGGTTGCCGAGACACTTTCAATCACATCCGGATAAAGCGTGCCTTGTGCGAGGAAATCCGCGCCCCCCAGCTTGTCCTGTTCATCCTCAAACACGTCAATGAACAACCGCCCTATGGTCTTGCGCTTCACCTCCGGATCCGTCACGCCCGAAAGCTGGCCCAGAAACAAATCCGATGCATCGCGATGGATCAGCTTGATGTTGAAGCGATCACGAAAGGTGCTTACCACCTGTTCGCTTTCATTGGCGCGCATTAGGCCGTGATCCACATAAATGCAGGTCAATTGATCGCCGATCGCCTCATGAATCAGCACTGCGGCGACCGAGCTATCAACGCCGCCGGAAAGCCCACACACCACGCGCCCTTTGCCGACCTGGGCACGAATGCGCGCCACCGCTTCCTGGCGGAAGCCGGCCATGGTCCAATCGCCAGCGCAGCCGCAAACACCATGGGTAAAGTTTTTGAGCAGCGCCGCGCCCTGCGGGGTATGCACCACTTCCGGGTGGAACATGGTGCCGTAAAATTGCCGCGCATCATCGGCGATCACGGCGAAGGCTGCGCCCTCACTGCTCGCAACGCTCCGAAACCCAGGCGGTAGCGCGGTGATGCGATCACCATGGCTCATCCATACCTGTTCACGCGCGCCCTTGGCCCAAACCCCGCGCGTGATGGCGCATTCGCCAGTTACGTCCACAAAGGCGCGGCCGAATTCGCGATGATCTGAAGGCTCCACCAGTCCGCCCAGCTGCGCCGCCATAGTTTGCTGCCCGTAACAAATCCCTAAAACCGGCACACCAAGCGCGAAGACCGCTTCCGGCGCGCGTGGGCTTTCACCCTCATTCACACTCGCCGGCCCGCCGGATAGGATAATGCTGCGCGGCGCAAAGGCGCGGATGCGCGCCTCTGGCGCATGATGAAAGGGCCAAACTTCGCAATAGACGCCGGATTCCCGCACGCGGCGCGCAATCAACTGCGTCACCTGGCTACCGAAATCGAGGATCAGCACATGATCGTGCCGGGGGGAGGAGTCGTGCAGTTGAGCGGCCATGCGGGCTTGCACCACAAGCCGCGCCGTCGGGCAAGTTACGCTTCTGGCGCCGCCGCGGTCGCAGCCAGCAGCGTGTCAATCGGCTCCCACAGCATTGCCACCTGATCCACCGGCTGGCCGCCGACACGGGTCTGGCCGCGCGCGACCACCCGCCCGCCCAGATGGCGGTAGAACCATTGGGTTGGGTTGTCGCGCAGCACCCAAACCATGGCCGAACGGCAGCCCACCACGCGCAAATGCGCCGCCGCCGCGCGCATCAGGCGCCGCCCCGTGCCGCGGTCCCGGTAATCCTCATTTAGATAGAGCGTGTTGATCTCCCCATCCGCCAACCCCTCTTGGCGGGAACGCCCGCCAGAGGCAAAGCCGATGATCGTCGCCTCATCCGGGGCGCTGCCTTCCGGCGCGTCATCACCGGATGCGACCGCGACAAACACGGCATAGCCGCCGCGCCGATCAAACATGTCACGCTGATAGCCAGCGGCCAGGCGCGTTGCGGAAAGCCCGGCCAGATAGGCATCGGGCAGAATGCCGGCATAGGCGCTGCGCCACACCGCGACATGCAGCGCACCAATCGCGGCAGCATCGCTGGCACGGGCGCGGCGGATCGCGATCATGGCTTTCTTTCCAGTACAGCACAGAAGAAACCATCCGTACCTTGCGCGCTCGGGGAAAGGCGCAACCATGGCCCGGCGCAGGGCTGCGCGACATCAGGGCATAGCGCGAGCCATAGCGCATCCAGCACCACTGGCGCGAAATCCGGGTTGTTTGCCAGGAAGCTTTCCATCTGCTCCTCATTCTCTGCCGGCACTACGGAGCAGGTAGCGTAGACCAATCTGCCGCCCGGACGCACCAATTCTCTTGCCCTGTCGAGAATGGTATTTTGCACTGCAACAAGCTCGGCCAAATCGTCGGGGCGGGTGCGCAGCCGAGCGTCCGGGTTGCGCCGCCAGGTGCCGGTGCCAGTGCAGGGCGCATCCACCAAAACGCGATCAAAACTGCCGGCGCGGCGCTTGGCCCAGCGGTCACCAGCCTCGAGCAAATGCCTCTCTGCATTATCAACCCCAGCACGCCGGAAGCGCAAAGCCGCCCCTTCCAGCCGGGGGGCCGAGGTATCGCAGGCGGTGATCTTGCCCCGATTGCCCATGGTGGCCGCCATGGCGAGTGTCTTGCCCCCGGCGCCAGCACAGTAATCAGCGACCCGTAGGCCGGGGCGGGCATCAGCTAAAAGCGCAATCAATTGACTGCCCTCATCCTGCACTTCGATCAGGCCGGATTTGAAGGCCGCCGTGCCCGTGACCGGCCGGCGCGATGGCACGCGGAGCCCCCAGGGGGAAAATTGGGTGGGTTCCGTGGCAATGCCCTCGGCCGCCAGGGCGGCAGCGGCTTCTTCGCGCGAACCGCGCAGCAGATTGGCGCGCAGATCAAGTCCGGCCGGTTCTTCCATAGCAGCGGCTTCGGCGGCCAAATCCGCCCCGAAACGCGCCTTGAAATCCGGCAACAGCCAATCGGGCAGGTTGAAGCGCACCCCTTCCGGCATATCCGGGTGCAGCAACTCCCGCCCGGCCATGATCCGTACCGCGCGCGCTTCTCCGGCATTAAGGGGCGCAGCGCCATAGCCTTCGCCGGAAAAGCCCCGGCCGATATCGGCCTCTGTCCAGCGCGCCACCAGCACCAGATAGGAGAGCAGTAGAAGCCGCGGAGAGGGTTTAGCCGGCAACCGCGCCAGGTTCCAATCAAGCCGCAGCCTTTGCCGCACCACGCCCCAGACCCATTCGCTGACCGTGCGCCGATCCCCCCCGCCAATAAAGCGCCGGGCGCGGAAAAAATCACTCGCCACGGCATCGGCGGGGCGGCGACGGGCATCGGGGGCAAAGCATTGGGCTTCGAGCGCACTGAGCAGCTCAGTCGCCACGGCCAGTCTGGCGGAAGGGGTCACCATGGTAGCATCACGGCAGAAGTGCCCCCTGGCAAGGCCAACCCCCTTCACCTTTTGCGCTGCCTTGTTCTAGGCTGCGATCGGGAATAGCGAGGCACATCGCCCAAAACGACTTGAGGAAGCGCCGCATGCATCTTGGCTTGTTCATGATGCCGCTCCATCCGCCGGGGCGGCCCATGCATGAAACCCTGGCAGAGGATACGGAAAAATCCCTGCTCGCGGACCGCCTGGGCTTTCAGGAGGTCTGGGTGGGGGAACATTTCTCCGCCACCTCAGAACCCATTGCCTCCCCCTTGATGTTCATGGCGGGGCTGGTGCATCGCACGAGCCTGACCTTCGGCACCGGCGTGATCAATCTGCCGAACCACCACCCGGCCATTGTGGCGGCAGAGGTCGCGCAATTCGACCATATGGCGCAGGGGCGCTTCATGATGGGCATTGGCGCGGGCGGGTTATCCTCGGATTTTGAGCTGTTTGGCGATATCGAGCCCAAGGAGCGCGGCAAGCGCATGGTGGAATCGATCGAGACCATCCAGCGCATCTGGGCCGCCGAGCCACCTTATGATGTCGGTGGCGAAACCTGGCCGGTGAAGATTTCCCGCAATGTGTTGCCCGAATATGGCGTGGGTTTTATGGCAAAGCCCTTCCAGCCGGGCGGGCCTTCCATTCATGTCTCGGCGCGGTCTAAGGATTCGCAAGGTGTGGCGCTGGCGGCCAGGCGCGGCTGGGGCGTGATCAGCGCCAATTTCGTGGCGCACCGGATTCTCGCCGGCCATTGGCAAAGCTTCGCCGCTGGTCAGCGCGAAGCGGGGCACGCGCCGGATGTGGCGCGCTGGCGCATGGCGCGGAATTTCGTGATTGCCGCGACCGATACCGAAGCCCGCGCCCGCGCCACCGCACCGGAAGGCGCCACACGTTATTACTTTGACTATTTGGGGAGTCTGGCGAAACGCGCCGGCCTTGCCGCCACCATGACGTCGCGTGACGACATGGACCATAACGCCGCAACGGCCGAGGATATGATTGACGCCTGCGTGATTGCCGGCAGCCCGCGCACGGTTCTCGACAAGCTGATCGCGCTGCGGGAAGAAGCGGGTCCCTATGGGCACGTCCTCATGGCCGGCCTTGATTGGTCCGGCCCCAGTGCCGCTTGGGAGGCTGAGAGCATGGCGCGGCTCGCGCAAGAAGTCATGCCAAGGCTGCGCCAGCATCTGGACCGGCGCGCGGCGGCAGAGTGAACCAAAAAAACTGAGGGGTCGGCGTAAATTTCCACCAGAGGTGGCGAATTTTTAGAGGTTTATTTACGAATCTCGGCTAGCTTGGGCCCATGACGAAAACTATCCCCG
The DNA here is from genome assembly GCA_016869715.1 of Alphaproteobacteria bacterium. Taxonomy (GTDB): domain Bacteria; phylum Pseudomonadota; class Alphaproteobacteria; order Acetobacterales; family Acetobacteraceae; genus Neoroseomonas. The sequence goes on along the minus strand of VGDM01000001.1, from coordinate 191,700 downwards.
GCGGCATCAATGCCGCGATGAATGCGACGCTGAGCGGCATGCAGCGAGCCGTGGAGCGTCTGGAAATGGCGGCAATACGCCTGGCCAATACCACCGCAGCGCCAGGCACGCCTGCCTATGTCTCGCCCCCACCACGAGAGGGCATCGATTCCGGCATTGCCGCCAATCAAGGGCAGGAAGCCCTGGAGACGGTCATTGAAGACGTCATGATCGCAAAACGCGCTTATGAAGCCAATGCCAAAGCGTTTCGTTTCATCTCAGCGACCGAGGATTGGCTCTTCAACCGAGGGTTCTAACCAGCGCGCCTGACCGGCGCAGGTCGAATGACCGAAGCCGTGAAACAGCCGCGTCTTCTAAGAATTAAAGTAGTCCAAGGCCCAACATCTATTCTGCGTTCAAGCACCAGGCCCTGACGGCGATGCGCCGCCAGCACCATGCGCGCCTGTGTGCCGAGAAGCCCGGCCAAAATGGCCGTTCCCTGCGGTGCAAGATGCGCCGCCAATCCTCGCGCCATGGCGCAAAGCGGGCGCGCCAGGATATTCGCGAAAATCAGATCATAGCGCTTGCCCCGCAAGCGCCGACCCCGCCAGCCATCCGCCAATAGCGCGCGCATCTGCGCCGACAGCCCATTCAACCGCGCATTTTCCGCGCAAATACGCACCGACCAGGGTTCGATATCGGTCGCCGTCACCGGCACATGCAGAAGCTTCGCCGCCGCCATGGCGAGAATGCCAGAACCACTGCCGAGATCCATGACGCGCCGAGGACAGCGATGCGCGATCGCTTCAAACGCCATCAGGCAACCTTGCGTCGAAGCGTGCTCCCCCGAACCGAAAGCAAGGCCCGCATCCAGCTTCAACACCAGCCGATCAAAACAGCGCCGATCCGCAACATGCGTCGGGCGGATCAGGAAGCGCTGGCCGATGCGTTGTTCCGGAAAAGCCTGCAGATTGCGAGCAAGCCAACCATCGGCTTCCACTGGCGCAATCTGCACTGCGGGCGGGGCGATACCCGCCACCAGCGATGCCAAGGCCAGCGCGCTTTCCAAAGCATCCTGCCCCGCGCCTGCTTCGCGCAAACCTTCCAAAAGCCAGGTATCGCTCAGCTCATCGCGGAAATAGGCGACAGTGCCGCAAACCTGTTGCAGTGCCGCTTCGAAAAAGGGCAGCGCTTTCTCATGCAGCCCACCAATGCTGAGCGCTTCCAGCGGTTCAGCGCGGCGGCGGGAGAGCGCGCCCGCACTCTCCGGGCCAGCCGGGCGCATCAGGCTTTCTCCACAAAACGATCAATCAGGCGCTTCTCGCCGGCCTTGTCAAAACGGATATCCAGCCGGTCGTCATCTACGCCCGTCACCTCGCCATAGCCGAATTTCTGGTGAAACACGCGATCACCAGCCGCATACCGCGCGGCACTCGCGGGCCGTTCCTTCACTTCCCAGGCGCCCGCTTCAATCACGAGCGGGCGCTGGCCATAAAGCCCGCCCGAGGCCAAGAAGACACTTGCACCCCGCATTTCTCGCGCGGCATTGCCTTCCAGCTTGATCTCCGACGCTGGCAATTCATCGAGGAAACGCGAGGGGATCGAAGCCTGCCAATTGCCATAAATCCGCCGATTGGCGGCGTGGCTGATGACGGCAAAGCGCCGCGCGCGCGTGATGCCGACGTAAGCCAGGCGCCGTTCTTCTTCCAAGGCGCGCTCACCACCTTCGTCCAGGCTGCGCTGCGATGGAAAGACGCCTTCTTCCCAGCCTGGCAGAAACACGCGATCAAATTCCAAACCCTTGGCGCCGTGCAGTGTCATGATTGAAACGCGCTGGCCCTCCGCCGCTTCGTCATTTTCCATCACGAGCGAGACATGTTCCAGAAACCCGGCGAGCGTTTCGTAGTCCGCCATGGCGCGAAGTAATTCCTTGAGGTTATCAAGCCGCCCCGGCGCTTCCGGACTGCGATCCTGCTTCCACATATCGGTATAGCCGCTTTCTTCTAGCAGCATCGCCGCCATCACCACATGGCCTTCGTTGGGCAGCATGGCACGCCAGCGGGCGAAGGCTTCCAACAATTCACCCAAGGCAGCGCGCGCCTTGGCCTGTTTGATAACGCCCTTTTCCAAGGCAAGCCCCGCGGCAATCGCAAGCGGCACCGCTTCGGCGCGCGCCAGCGCATGCATCTCCCGCATCGCGGTATCGCCAAGCCCGCGTTTGGGCAGGTTCATTATTCGTTCAAAGGCAAGATCATCCGCGGGCTGCGCCACCACACGGAAATAGGCCATGGCATCACGGATTTCCTGCCGCTCATAAAATCGCGCCCCACCCACCACGCGATAAGGCAGGCCAAGCGTGATCAGCCTTTCTTCAAAAGCGCGGGTCTGAAAACCGGCGCGGATCAGAATGGCAATCTCGGCCAGGCTTTCACCCGAACGCCGCGCGGCTTCGATCCGGTCCCCCACCATGCGGGCTTCTTCTTCGCTGTCCCAGACTGAGACGACACTGACCTTCTCCCCATCCGCATCATGGCGCCCAGGGCGCAGGGTTTTGCCGAGCCGCCCGGTGTTATGCGCAATCAGCCCGGATGCGGCGGCCAGAATGGGCCTGGTTGATCGGTAATTCGCTTCCAGCCGTACTATCTGCGCGCCTGGAAAATCCGTCTCGAACCGCAGGATGTTTTCAATCTCTGCCCCGCGCCAGGAATAGATGGATTGGTCATCATCCCCAACGCAGCAGATGTTACGATGCGCCTGTGCCAACAAGCGCAGCCAATAATACTGCACCAGATTGGTATCCTGATACTCATCCACCAGAATATAACGAAAGCGCCGCTGATAATCCGCCAGCACTTCCGGATGCCCGCGCAGGATGGTCACCACATGCAACAGTAAATCGCCGAAATCTGCGGCATTGAGTGCCTTCAACCGCGCCTGATACGCCTCATAAATGCTGCGCGCGCGGCCTCCAGTGTAATCCGTATCCTCCGCAGGCATGATGGCATCCGGCGTCAGCCCGCGATCCTTCCAGCGCTGAATGATGGCCATCATGCCAGGGGCCGGCCAGCGCTTCAGGTCAATATGCTCGGCTTCCATTACCTGCTTCAGCAGGCGAAGCTGATCATCCGTATCCAGGATGGTGAAATTCGCTGTCAGCCCGACAAGTTCCGCATTACGGCGCAGCATCCGCGCGGTAAGTGCATGGAAGGTGCCAAGCCATAGCCCTTCCACGGCCTCACCCATCATCGCACCAACACGTTCGCGCATTTCCAGCGCGGCCTTATTGGTAAAGGTCACGGCCAGCACCTGGGATGGGAAAGCCTTGCGGCTGCGGAGCAGATGCGCAAACCGCGTGGTCAGCACGCGTGTCTTACCAGTGCCCGCACCTGCCAGCACCAAAAGCGGCCCATCCAGCGCTTCCACCGCTGCACGTTGTTCGGCATTGAGCCGCGCCAGGTAATCCGCCTCAGTCACTGGCAGGAACCGATGGCGTTGGTGCCGTAAATCTTCTCCCCATCGAGCCAGCGCGCGCCGCTGAGATCAGCGCCGGAAAGATTGGCGCCGGTCAACTCCGCCCCGGTCAGATCGGCGCCACGCAAATCGGCGCGGAATAGCGTCGCGCGGCGCAAATCAACGCCTTTAAGCGTGGCGCCGGCCAGCACGGCGCGGTTCAGATCGGTGCTGCGCAGCGTCGTGCCAGTCAGATCAGCGCGCGTCATATCGGCAAAGCTGAAACGCGCATCGGAAGCATCAACGCCATTTAGCTTCGCGTCCACAAAGCGTGCCCGGGCGAAGAATGTATCGCGGAGCGTCGCCCCCGTCAGGTCCCGGCCCAAGAAATCCGCATTATCCAGCAGGCACTGCCGCCAGACTACGCCAGGCGCGGGGGGATCGGCGCAGGCGCCAAAGGTGGGGCCAGCCAACAGCAGCAGGCCAAGCAGGAGGGGAAGCTGTCGGAGTGTGATCACGGGGGGGATATAAAGCATTTCCGAGCCAAGCGGAATCGCTTGGCGACTCGGGAAATGCGACCAAACAACGGTGTAGTGCATACCCGATGAGCGGAGGCGAAGCGGATATGCATGATGGCTACACCGCGCCGGTCCAACCGCGCCCGGCTTGCATTGCGCCCCGAAGCAGCAAGCGTGCGGGGGGATCATCGCCGATGAGTCACGATGCGTCGCCAAATTTCTGTCCTGAGCCTTTTGGCCCTGCTGCCCCTGCCGGCTGCGGCGCATCACCCGATGGCGGGTGCCATGCCGGAGACACTCTGGCAAGGGTTTTGCTCCGTGCATCGGCCATCCGGTGATTGGGCTCGATCATTTGGCCTTTCTGCTGGCTGCCGGCATGCTGGCCGCGACCCTGCCGCGCAGTCAGGCCTTGCGCGCGGTGGCGGGCTTCCTGGTGGCCGGCATGGCGGGCCTCGCGCTTCATATGGCCGGGCTTGCCATGATCCAGGGCGCGCTGATGCTGGGCGCCATGGCGCTGGCGCGGGAAGCGACGCGCGCGCGTTGGCTGCGCCCGGCGATGGGCGCGGCGGCGAGTTTTGCGGGGCTTGGGTTTTTGGTGGTGGCGTTGGTGGGTTGAGCCGCCTTTTCCCAGCTGCATTTCGCTTCCATTCCGCATCGGCTTTCGGCAGAAATTGCTGAGGCATGTGGGGGCGCTGATGAAAGCATGGATCATTGCCTTGGCGCTGCTGCCCTGCATGGCGGGGGCGCAGTCGTCGTGTGACAAAGCATGGCAACGGTGCGGATGGCAGGATGCGAGCATTTCTCGGGAAACGCAGATCGCTGGTTGCTCTTGGCTGATCGGGTCAGGCCAAGAGACTCCCCAGTATCAAGCAATCGCCCTCAATAGTCGCGGCATCGCCCGTGCCACCCTGCGCGACCAAGCCGGCGCCATGAACGATTACACCGAAGCCATACGCGCAAATCCGCAAAATACCACAAGCTTCAGTCTTCGCGGCCTGTTGCGCGCAGCCCAGGGCGACCGCGCCCGGGAAATCACCGATTACACTGAGGCTATTCGCCTGAACCCTCAAGCCGCCGAAGCCTTTAATAGCAGCGGCTTCGCGGGTGCCGGACAGGGTGACCGCGCGGGCAGGATTGCTGACTATACCGAAGCCATTCGCCTTGGCCCGCAATACGCGATTGCTTACAGCAACCGAGGTCTCGCCCGTGCAGACCAGGGCGACCATGCAGGTGCCATCGCAGATTACACTGAGGCGATCAGGATTAATCCACAACTTTTCAATGCCTTCAACAACCGCGGTAGAGTTCGTGCTGACCAAGGTGACCACGCCGGCACCATTGCTGACTAAACCGAAGCAATCCGGCTCAATCTCCAATTCGCCCAGGCTTTCAATAATCGCGGCTTCTCACGCGCTGCGCCCAAGGATTTCACAGGCGCAATCGCCGACTACAATGAGGCCATCCGCCTTGACCCAAAAAACACCGATGCTTTCAATAACCGCGCAGATGCGCGTTCCGCCTTGGGTGACCGCGCTGGCGCAACGGCCGATTTCCGTGAGGCGCTGCGCATTGATCGGTAACGCCCTATCGCTTCCGCGCTAAGCCGCCCGCCAAACCACCGGTAACACCTCACTATCCATCGGGGCACCATACGCCGGGGCACTCGCGGAGGCAGATGGGCTTTCAATCCCCTTGCGGCGCGTGAACACCGCATCATCGCCCGTCCACCGCGCTGACACCGCGCGGCGCCGCAGCTTTCCGCTGCGATTGCCCGGCGCGCCATGCAGCGTCAGCCCATGGAAAGCGACGCAATCGCCCGGCTGCAAATCCCAGCCCAGCAGCGTGTAATCACCTCGATTACCCTCAACGTCCGGTACCGGCAGAAAGCGCGGATCGTCGGAAGGATGGTCAGCACTATCGGCGAAGCGCTTCGGCTTGAACCATTCGCCGCGCCGATGCGACCCCGCCACATATTCAACGCCATTCTCCCGCACCACGGGGTCAAGTGGTATCCAAAGGGAACACACCTGCCAGCTCTCAACCGTCCAATAGGGCTGGTTTGATGCCAAGGGGTTGGTTCTTCCGTGCCTGGTTCCTTCACCAGCACATGTTCATGAAACAGATTGACCTTGCCGTTCTGCATCAGCGCGCCCGCAATGGCGGCGGCAGGGGAATGGCGCAAAAACGCCTCATATTCCGCGATGCGCTGCCAGGAACAGTAATCGCCAAAGAACATGCCGGGCTTGCCTTCCGGCGTATAGCGTTTGCCGAAGGGGCCGGGCTTGCGCAGATTGCGCTCAACGCCAGCGCTGAGTAATTCAACCAAATGCGGCGCGAAAGCGCCACGGATCACCACCGCGCCATCGCGGTTAAAATCGGCGATGATCTGGGGATCGAGGATCTGAGGCATTGCGTTTCTCCAGATGTTGAAACGACCTCAAGGGGCCGAAGCCACACGCGCAAAGCAGCGGACAAACTCTTCCTGCGCTGTGGTTTCAATCGCCTCAGCATTATAGGCGGCGCGCAGCCAGGCAACGGGGTCGCCCTCAGCCGCGCCGGCCAGGATGGCAAGGCAGGCCATGGCCGTGCCCGTGCGCCCAAGCCCGGCCTTGCAGCCGATGTGATAAGCGCCATCGGGGGCAGCACGCATCGCCGCCAGCATCCCCGCCAATACCGTGCGCAAACCGGCCTCATCGGGCAGGCCAAAGTCCGGCACATCAAGCTGCCATTCGGCCTCCGCGACACGCGCTGCGCTCGCATCCAGGCATAGCCCGCGAGCGCCTGCCGGCATGCCATCAAAGGGCCCGCCCGAGATGTTGATCAGCCTGCCGTCCAGCGGCAATTCAAGCCGGCCGCACAGCATCAGGGCGCGGCATTTCCCTTGCCATTATCGGCAACCAATACGGGGTCCAGCAGGCTTTCCGCTTCCTGCTTCAGGCGCAAATAGGACCGCACCGAAAAGGGCAACATGCCAAGATAGATCACGCCCGCCATGGCAAGCGCCCCCCATGGCTCGGCAAACAACAGCGCCATGTAAAGGCCAATGCCCAACAGCAAAGGCAGCACCGCCGCGCGCGGCACCTTGAAATTCTTGAAGGACCAGGTGGGCAGCGTGCTCACCATCAGCCCGCCCACCAGGATCAGAATGCCCGCCACCAGCACGGGGTTGCGCATGATATTGGCGAGCAACGGCATCTCCACCTGAGCAAAGTACAGCCCGGCGAAAAGCGGAAACAAGGCACAGCCCGCCCCCGCCGGCGCCGGCACGCCGGTGAAGAAATTATAGGTATAGGCAGGCTTCGGCGCCGGCCCGACATCCAAAGCCGCACTGAAGCGCGCGAGCCTGAGAGCGGAACACACTGTAAACAGCAAGGCCGGTGCGAAGGCAATCGCGCGATAATCCTGCAAGGCCCACAGATAAAGCACCAGCGCCGGCGCAACTCCGAAGGACAGAAAATCCGCGAGGCTATCGAATTCCGCCCCGAAACGAGATGTCACCTTCAATAACCGCGCGAGCCTGCCATCCAACCCATCAATCACGCCTGCTACCACAATCAGCACCGCCGCTTCGGCAAAGCGTGCGTCAAAGGCCGCGCGGATCGCAACCAGGCCGCAGCATAGCCCGAGCATGGTCAGGATATTCGGGATCAGGCGATTGAAGGATTGTCCTTCAAAACGCGGGCGCGTGCGGGGGCGAAAGCGTCGGCGCAACCGCCGCATGCGCCCGGAAGAAGTTATGTTGCGCTCAGTGCTCATCGCGCCTGCAACTCCGCCAACACCGTCTCGCCGCCGATCATGGTCTGACCCACGGCGACCATGGGCTCAACGCCCGGCGGCAGATAGATGTCCGTGCGGCTACCGAAACGAATAATACCGAAGCGATCGCCCGCCTGCACCGCATCACCCACCTTGGCATCGCATAGGATGCGCCGCGCGATTAGCCCCGCGATTTGCACCACCGCAATATCACGCCCGTCGGGCAGCCGAAGCGCCAGGGCATTGCGCTCATTCTCATCACTCGCCTCGTCCAGATTAGCGCTCAGGAATTTGCCGTGGTGATAGGCGATGCGCGTCACTGTGCCATGGCATGGCATGCGGTTCACATGCACATCCAGCACGGAAAGGAAAATCCCGATGCGCCAGCGGGTTTCCTCACCCATGCCAAGCTCCACCGGCGGCTTGACGGGCATCACGGACACCACATGCCCATCCGCCGGCGCCAGCACCAGGCCAGGGCGCGCAGGCGGGATGCGTTCTGGGTCGCGGAAGAAGTAAAGGCAAAACAGCGTGAAGGCCACGCCAAGCCAAAACGGGAAAGCGCCAAGAAAGGCGCCGCCCAACAGCGCCACTGCCGCACCGCCAATTAGGAAGGGCCTCGCCGCCGGATGCGGCCGGGCGAGAACCATGCGAAGACTTTGTCCGAGTGCCATGCGCTTCCGCTTACAGTGTTTTTACCAAAAATGCACAAGAATGCGGCTTATGGATGCGATCACCCTTGGCCCCCTGGCCATAGACCCCGAAGGCCGCCTTGCCCCCAAACAGGCGGACCGCCCCCTAGAATTCACTTTTGACTGGCGCGGCCGCCGTCGCCGGGCGGAGCTCAGCACTGAGGGGCTGGTGGTGGAAACCGATGCCGCGCGCATCCCCTCCACCGCGGAAGGCCGGGATTTACGCCAAGCGAGCTTCGCCACCCTGGCCGCGCTGAACCCTGGCCTGCCAGAGGGCTGGAGCATGGGCCTCGCGCCCGATCATCGGCTTCGCTTTGAAGCCTAACTGGCGCTGGTAGCGCCCACCAATGTGCCGCAACTGGTCGCGGCGCTGGTGCGCTTTGTGCTCGCGCTTGATCCCTATCTGGACCGGCTGGAAGCCGCCGGCGCCGGTAGGGGGTTGGGCAGCGCGAAGACCTGGCCGGGATAGATCCTATTGGGATCGGCAATCTGATCCTTATTCGCCTGATAAATCACCGTATAGCGAACGCCCCGCCCATAGGTGGCGCGGGCGATGCGCCACAGATTATTGCCCGGCTGCACCACAATCCGCTGCTGGGAAAAGGCCTCGGCGGGGAGTTCTTCCCGCTCGAAGGGCACCTCGGCTCGGGCGACGACGCGCCCATCGGTGGGTGAAACCTGGTCAACGCGCAAGCGATGCCGCCCAATGCTGGGCTGGCTTTCGGGCTGAAGGGTCCAGCGTCCAGGCGTCTCGGCGACCGCTTCTCCAATAGGCCGATCATCCACATAAAGCCTGAGCCTCGCGCCTGGGGTGGCGCTACCGGCAAAGCGTATGGAGCCGCCTTGATCATATTCAACCGAATCAATGCCAAGCCGAGGCGCAGTGCCGGCTGGCGGGGTGGGTTCCGGCACCTGCAATACGCGCGGGGCGGTGGCTTCTGAGCGGCCTGGGATCAGCACCGCCAAGGGTCCGGTCGGCGCTGGGGCTTCGGCCTGGGCCCGGCGTTCTGCAGGGGCGGGCGCGGCTTGCGCTTGCTGGGCGGGGCGTTCTGCAGCCTGGGCCTGGGCGCTGGCGGAAGGCTCGGTCGCCGGCGCGGCGCGTGGTGCTTCGGCGATTTGCGGCGCCGTATCCGGCACCATCAGCACCACCGTATCCGGCCCGGCCATTTCCTGATCCCCGAGTCGTGAGCGCAGGCTAAGCTCCATCGCCCCCGGCGGCAGTGCATCGACGGGCAGGATGACGAATTCGCCGCGCCGATCGGCCCTTGCGCGGCCCAATTCACGGCCATTATCGGCGAATAGCATCACTTCTGCCCCCGGCGCGGCGCGGCCTGCCACCACCGCACTGCCACGGGCACCAACCCGCACCACGTCAAAGCGCGGTGGGATCATGGCAGCCGCGGCGGGGCCGGCGCTGGTGTCAGGCCGGGCGGCCTCGGTGGTTGGGCTTGCGAGGTCAGGCGGTGTCGGGGCCGGCGGAATCGCAGGCCGCGCGGCCTGGCCCACGCCACCCGGCCCGGCGGTCCCGGCAGGCGCATCGGCTACAGGGGCACGCGCAATGCCGGACACGCCCGAGGGATCGGGCGAAAAAACGCCGCGCCAGCCAAGAAACACTAGTATCGCCAGCAGGATCAGCACGGCTGGGAAGATCAGCCGCTTGGCGGCGCTTCCGCCAGCGTTCGGCTCGTTCATGCTGCACTCCCCTGCGGCGCACTTCGCCGCGCCATAGCCTTGCCCAGATCTTGGAATTTAAGAGATCCTTCTAAATGTCTTGTCATTGGCCTGCAACACGGCCCATCGTGCCTGGCTCAACCGGCAGGTGAACATGAGCACACAGAGCACCCGGCTTCGCATTTGGGATCGCCCCGTCAGGCTGTTTCACTGGACGTTGATCCTGCTTGTCGCGCTCTCCTTCGCGAGTGGCAAAAGCGGTGCCTGGGGACTGCATTTTGTGTCTGGCTACGCGATTCTAACGCTGGTGCTGTTTCGCATTCTTTGGGGATTTTTTGGGTCGGAAAACGCGCGCTTTACCCATTTCTTGAAATCGCCTTTGGCAGCGCTGCGGCAATTGGCGCGCCTTGCCAAGCGGGATCAAGACAGGGAAACCAGCCATAATCCGGCCGGGGGCTGGATGGTGTTGGTCCTGGTTTCCTTGCTTTTGGTCCAGGGCCTGAGCGGGCTTTTTGCCAATCACGACCCCGGTTTCAGCTATTCACAACATGGCCCGCTCGCCATGAAGGTCAGCGAGGCGACCCAAGAATCGCTTTCCGCCTGGCATGTGGCCGGGCAGCGCTATATGGTCTTCGCCATAGCGCTGCATGTGCTGGCGATCATGCTCTACAAGTTGGTGAAGGGGCATGAATTGGTCATGCCGATGTTGACCGGTGAAAAGCTGTTGCCTGAGGGCGCCAAGGCGCCGCGCCTCGCATCCGGGCGCCTGGCGCTTGGTTTGTTGCTGATGGCTGGCGCGGCGGTTTTCCTTTTTATCCGCTTTTTCTAGGGTAAAGCACCGCCACCTGCCTGCTTGGTCCGATTAACGCGCCGGGCCGCGATAAGGGCGATGGCAGGCACCACAGGTGGCGCCGGTCTGTTGGAACGCAGCGGGAAAGGCAGCCTGATCGCCCGCATCGGCAACCGCTTGGAAGGCACGCAACTGCGTCACCATATTCGCGTTAGCGGTTTCAAAGCCGGCGCGGTCCGTCCAAATGGATGGCAGGGCACGGGTATCGCCTGACCCGCTCCCGGTCGGGAAACGTGCGGCAAAGCCTTCAAAGAAACCGATCATGTCGGCAATCGCGGCGGCCGACCCGCGTGGGTCTCCGCGCTGATCTACCACGGCCTTAATGCCTTCCATCTGACGCGCCACGCCTTTCAGCCCTTCCCGACGTGCGGTGATGACATCATTCTGGGCCAAGGCAGGGGCGGTCATGGCGGTCAAGGAAGCCAAAATTACGGTGCTTTGCAAAAATTTCATGTCACTCTCCGGCACGGCTCAAAGGGATATTAGGCATCAGCGAAGACCTTATCTCAAATCTTAGCAACGCCTGAAGGTGTAGCGCCTCGCTTTGGTCCACCCGCTTGCGGCCTTCTCCCCTGCCCGCTATAGCCGCCAAGACGTCTTGATCGGACTCGGAGTGTAGCTCAGCCTGGTAGAGCACTGTGTTCGGGACGCAGGGGCCGGAGGTTCGAATCCTCTCACTCCGACCAAGCGCCTTATTTGGCGCCCCAGATGATCAGCGCCTTGGCAGGCCAGACCCAGACAATCCCGGCCAGCGCGAAATAGACGAATTCCACCGTCCAATGCGTGTCAAGTATATGATCCGCAAGGGTAATTACTACCGCCACATAGAGCAGGAAGCCGATGATGCCGATGATCCCGGCGAGCACGGGTTTGGACATTTCACATAAGTGGGCGCGCGGGAGAAATTTTTCTAGCGCTGTCAACTTTACTGGACATTTAAGTTGTCACGTGAATATGATTACCCAGGAAAGGCTCAGCAGGCCCGCACTCATCGGTGCGGGCATGGCGGAATCAAGACAGCAAGCAGAACGTGACAGACACAAACGACCAATTGGAGCTGAAGGCGCATATTCGTGGAATCCCGGATTTTCCAAAGCAGGGTATTCTTTTCTATGACATTTCAACCCTGCTTCGGCATGGCCCCGCCTGGCGCATTGCCATCGCGCGCATGGCAAGCGCAATTCGCCCGCATAAGCCTGATCTTCTGGCCGGCGTTGAAAGCCGCGGCTTTTTGGTCGCCGCGCCGCTCGCGCTGGAATTGGGGCTTGGCTTCATCATGCTGCGCAAGCAGGGCAAACTCCCCGGTGAGCGCATCGGCCTTGATTACGCTTTGGAATACGGCGCGGACCGCATTGAAATGCAGGCCGATGCCGTGACCCCCGGGCAACGCATTGTCCTATTGGATGATCTGCTGGCCACCGGCGGCACCATGGCTGCCGGCATTACCCTGCTGCGCCAAGCAGGCGCCGCGGTGCCAGCCGCCGCCGCCTTGATTGAACTTTCGTTTCTGAACGGGAGGAAGAAGCTCGATGTCCCATTCGAAGCGCTCATCTCCTACAGCGAGTAGCCTCGCGGCCAGCCTGCCGACGCCCTTGCAGGGTGTGCTGAGTGCTGCCGTGCTTGCGACACCAACGGGCATCGTGATCTGCGATCCGAACCTGCCTGATTGCCCGATCATCTACGCCAATCCAGCCTTTTATCGCATCACCGGCTACGCGGAAGATGAGGTGATCGGGCGTAATTGCCGTTTCCTGCAAGGCCCAGGCACGAATCCGCGCCACATCAAGGTAATCCGTGAGGCGCTTGAAACCGGCAAGGCCCTGGATGTTGAAATCGTCAATCACCGCAAGGATGGCTCACGCTTCATCAATGAACTCCATCTGTCGTCGATCTTCGGCGATGATGGCGAGGTGCGCTATATTTTCGGCATTCAGCATGATGTCTCCGCACGCGAACAATTCGCCCGCGATGCCGAACGCGCCCGCCGCGCGGCAGAACGCGCCAATGCCGAGAAAAGCGATTTCCTTGCCTTCATGAGCCATGAAATCCGCACGCCGATGAATGGTGTGATGGGCACCATTTCTTTGCTGTTGGACACCACGCTGGATGCCGAGCAGCACGCCTATGCGGAAACCGCGCGGCGTTGCGGTGAGCTATTGCTTGCAACCGTCAATGAAATGCTCGATCTGTCGCGCATTGAAGCCGGGCATTTGGCGATTGAGGAAGAAACCTTCGATCTGGCAGCGCCGGTTGCCGAGGTGCTTGATCTGCTCGCCCCCGCTGTCGCGGAAAAGGGCATTCGCCTTTCGGCCAGCATTGATCCGCTTTTACCCGCGCGCGTGAGTGGTGATGCCAGGCGCCTGCGGCAAGTGCTGCTGAACCTTGCCGATAATGCAGTGAAATTCACGGCGGTTGGTGGCGTTGGCATTCGCGTCGAACGCGCCGAAAATCCACACCTTATTCGATTCGTCGTGGCCGATACGGGCATTGGCATGCCACCCGAAGTGCAGGCACGGCTATTCGGACGTTTCGCGCAAGGCGGGCCGGAAACCGCGCGACGTTATGGGGGTTCTGGCCTTGGTCTGATGATCTGCAAGCGTCTGGTTGGGCTGATGGGGGGGCAGATCGTGCTTGCCTCCACGCCCGGCAAGGGCTCCACCTTTTCCTTCGAGATTCCGCTGCGCCCCATTGCGGAATCGGGCCGGCCGCCAAGCTCGTTATTGCCCAAACCCGCGCTGGCGAAGCCGCTGCCAGGGGCCCGCGGGCGCATCCTGCTTGCGGAAGATGGCGAAGCCAATCAGCTTGTCGCCGCCGCCATTCTGCGTAAGGCCGGCTATGCAGTGGATTTGGCGCGCGATGGCGAAGAAGCACTCGGTGCCGCGCGCACCGCCGCTTATGATCTGGTGCTGATGGATGTGCGCATGCCGCGTATGGATGGCTTTGCCGCAACAGCGGCGATTCGTGGCCTGGAAGGTGCTGCAGGGCGCGTGCCGATCATTGCCATGACCGCCGCAGCCATGCCCGATGAGGTTGCGCGCTGCCTCGCCGTAGGCATGGATGCGCATGTCGCCAAGCCCATGGATTTGACCGCGCTGCTCTCGGCCGTGTCGGACATGCTGGACGGACGCCCGCGCCGACCACGTGTCGCCAGCGATGAACCCGATCCTGCCGGGCCGACCTTGATTGACCATACCACCGTGCAGGAATTGCGCGCCGCTGTTGGCCCTGGGCGCCTTCCGCGCCTGATCGGCGTATTCGCCGAAGAAACCCGCGCGCGCGTCGCGCGGCTGACGTCAACCGATGATGTCGGCGTGATCGAAGAAGAGGCCCATGGGCTGAAATCCGCCGCCGGCACTTTTGGCGCAGCGGCCCTGCGGTCCATTGCGGCTTCGCTTGAGGAAGCCTGCGGGACACGAGACATGCCGAAGATTGTCGAGCTACAACGCGGCCTGCCCAATCTGGTCGAAAAGAGCTTGGCGGCCTTTCCGGTGGCGCCGGGCGGCGTGGCGAATGCTGGCAGGCGTGATTGAGGGGCAGCGGCATCTCATTACCGCCGCATGGCAGTCTTATGCTTGCGCGCTGTAGACCTGGAGCATTTTCAAGCCAAGTGAAATCACCTGGCGCCTTAGGAAATGCAACCAAATGAAGTTTTAAAGTGGGTTCCGTGAAGGCGTATGAACGGAAGCCGCTTTAAAGCGCGCCACCTTGATCTCCCCCGCACGTTGCCGGGCGCGCGCAATGTCAAAACTGCCCTGCATGCGCATCAGCGTATCCATAGAAACGCCAAAAGCCTTTTCGACCCGGATCGCCATTTCCGGCGATAGCGCGGCACGTTCATTCAGCAACGCCGAAAGCGCAGGCCGCGTGACCCCCAGCACCTTGGCCGCTTCCGTCACCGAAAGCCCGTGGGGGTCAATGACTTCGTGCTTGATGAAGCCGCCGGGATGGGCGGGGTTCTTCAGGCGGACGCCCTGCGTGGTCGCCATTGCTGCGTCCTTCAATGGTAATTCTCATAAGCCAGGTTGATGATTTCAATTTCCGTCTGATCAATCGTGAACGAAAGGCGCCAATTCTTGGTGACTGAAAGGCTCCATTGCCCCTTGCGATCACCGGTCAATTAATGCGCCTTCCAGCTTGGTATGCTGTGCCGTTCATCTGCCCGCGCCATGTCTTTCAGGAAGGAGACCATGCGCAGCAATTTCGGCACCGCAGCGGGTTGCAGCCCGGAAGCATCATCATCTTCGATGAAGCGCCGCGGGCCCTTATGCAGCTTATTGCGAAATCTTATCAAATTTGGACAGAGCGCTAGAGCCCATAAATGTCAAGCGTAACTTTACAAAATACAATTTATTCCCGCGAGCCTTCCTACCCCCACCCCGGCGCTTCCGCATACCGCACCCCCGTCAGCACCAACCCCTCCGGCGGCGCGGTCTGCCCGGCCTTGGCGCGATCCGCACCCAACAACACCGCACGCGGCCAGGAAGCCGGGCGGCGGCCATAGCCAACCTCCACCAGCGTGCCGACCATATTGCGCACCTGGTGGTGCAAAAAACTCCTCGCCTCGGCAATGATTTCAATCTCTTCACCCAAGCGCGTCACATCCAGCCGGTCGAGCGTGCGCAAGGGGGATTTGGCTTGGCAGGACGCCGCGCGATAGGCAGAAAAATCATGCTGGCCCAAAAGCCCTTGCGCAGCCTCATGCATCGCTGCCGCGTCCAGGCGTTTTTTCACGTGCCATACGCGGCCCCAATCCAGCGCCGGGCGCGCTGGGCGGTTCAAAATCCGGTAGCGATAGGCCCGGCCAATCGCAGAAAACCTGGCAGACCATGCGTCATCCACCATCGCCGCACCCGTTATCGCCAAGGGGTGCGGGCGGGTGTGGAAGTTCAGCGCCTCTCGCACCCGCTCGAGCGGCAGGCCAGCCGGCAGATCAAAATGCGCCACTTGGGCTTCGGCATGCACGCCGGCATCGGTGCGCCCGGCGGCCGTGATCAAGGGGGGCTCTCCGCCATTCAAATGCGCGGCGGCGTCTTCCAGCACGGATTGGATGGAAAGCAGGCCATCCTGCCGCTGCCAGCCGCAAAAGGGCGCGCCATCATATTCCAGCTTCAACGCATAGCGGGGCATGGCGTCATTCCAGGCGGGTGCCGGCGGGGATTGGCAGTCCGCGCAAAAACGCCTCGGCGGCCATGGCGGCGCGGCCAGGGCGTTGCAAACGCCGAAGGCGCACTGCCCCCTGCCCGCAGGCAATCAACCCGGCATCATCCAGGGCCTCACCGGGTGTGCCCTCGCCCGCTTCAAGCGCGGCGGCGGAAACCCGGATGGCTTCCCCCTTCAGCATGAAGAAGGTGCCCGGCCAGGGATTGAGCGCGCGGATGCACTGTTCCAAGGCCTCGGCCGGTTGCGCCCAAACCAGGCGGCCATCTTCCTTCGTAAGTTTGGGGGCATAGGTAACGCCCTCTGCCGGTTGGGGCTCCAGCGCTGGGTCTTCCGCCAGCGCGCGCAGGATCAACCGGGCGCCGAGGCCCGCCAGCGCATCATGCAATTCGGGCGTGGTGGTTGTAGGGCTGATCGGCGCCGCTTCCGCCAGCAGCATCGGCCCCGTATCCGGCCCTTCTTCCATGCGCATGATGGTGATGCCGGTCTCGGTATCGCCCGCCAAAATTGCCGCCTGGATCGGCCCCGCCCCGCGCCAGCGCGGCAGCAGGGATGCGTGGATATTGAGGCAGCCGCGCCGCGGCGCATCCAGCATGGCTTTCGGCAAAATCAGCCCATAGGCCGCGACCACCGCCACATCCAAATCAAGCGCTGCGAAGGCAGCGTGTTCCGCCTCATCACGCTTGAGCCGCGGGGGGTGGCGCACCGGCAGGCCGAGTTCCAGCGCGGCGCGATGCACTGGGCAAGGTGTTTCCTTCTGCCCGCGCCCGGCGGGTTTTGGCGGCTGGCAATAGACTGCGGCAATGTCATGCCCCGCATTATACAGGACGCGCAACGCTGGCACCGCGAAATCCGGACTGCCCATGAAAGCCAGGCGCAAAGGGTGCGCGGGGCTGCTCACCCGCGCTGCTGGGATTTCAGATCCTTGGCGAGTTTACGCAGGATCATATTGCGCTTAAGCGCAGAGAGGTGGTCCACGAACAAAACGCCGTCCAAATGGTCAATTTCATGTTGCAGGCAGGCGGAAAGCAGGCCGTCGCCTTCGATCTCTCGCTTTGTACCCATCAGGTCCAGATAGCGCAGCTTCACGCGGGCGGGGCGCGTCACATCGGCATATTGGCCGGGGAGCGATAGGCAGCCTTCTTCGCGCGTTGCCGCTTCAGCGCTTTCGGCGATGATTTCCGGGTTCACCAGCACCAGGGGCTCGGGTTTTTCCTCGGGCTGGATGTCCAGCACGATCAGGCGGAGCCCCTCACCAATTTGTGGCGCAGCGAGGCCAATGCCCGGCGCGGCATACATGGTGGCAAGCATTTTGGGCGCGAGGGCGCGCACCATATCCCCATCGGCATCGCCAATCGGGCGCGCCGTCAGGCGGAGCCTTTTGTCAGGCGCGAACAGGATCGGCAGGGTTGAGTTTTCGGTCATGGCAGGCGCTGGCATTTAGCCCCCCGCGCCCCCCCTTGCAACGCCAAAGCCGAAAGCCAAAATAGATAAGGTGTAGGGCGCTTCGGGCCCGACAACACGCTTCGCTCTCGGATGAGGAGGCCATACTAGGTGACCAGACCTTCGCTTTTCGGCTCGCCCTTGTTTCTTGGCTTCGATCATCTGGAACAGATGCTCGATCGTGTGGGCAAGAATGCCGATGGCTACCCGCCCTATAACATTGAACAGATTGGCGATAACCGGCTGCGCATTACGTTGGCGGTGGCTGGGTTTTCGATGGATGATCTGCAGATCACGCAGGAAGACAATCAATTGGTCATCCGGGGCCGGCAGAAGGATGATTCGGAAGGCCGTATTTTCTTGCATCGCGGCATCGCCGCCCGCCAATTCCAGCGCGCCTTTGTGCTCGCAGAAGGGATAGATGTGGAAGGGGCGTGGTTGGATAACGGCTTGCTGCATGTGGAATTGAAGCGGCCCTTGCCTGAGGTTCGCGTCAAGACCATCCGGATTGATACCAAAATCAATGGCGCCGCCACGATTGTGGAAGGGCGCCCTGAACGGGGCTGAACGTCCCTCACCCGCCGCGCCCAAGGAGCATTTTCAAGCTAAGTGAAATCACGTGGCGACTCGGAAGATGCGACCAAAGGTTCTGGGACGTTAGAAACGCGCGAGCCATGAAGGGCGCGCAAAGGACAGGATCATGAGCAATCAGGAAGAATTCGACAACGAAACCGAGGCCGAACAGGAAATCATCCTGACGGCGGAGGATTTGCGGAAGCTCTCACCGCTTGGTTGGGCACGCTACGGCACCAACCGCATCGCCTACATGCGCCCCGTTATGGTGAACAATCAGCGCGCGATTGCGATCCACGCGGCAGACGGCACGCAGATTGGCGCCGCGCCAGATTACGCGCTTGGCGCAGCCGCGATTTTCCAGCATGGGATGGGTGTGGCGCTGGTTCACTGAACCCGTGTTTGGTCGCATTTTCCGAGCCGCCAAGTGGTTTCCACTTGGCTTGAAAATGCTCCGCGCCTCACTTCACGCGCGGCAGCTTCTGTTCCACCAGCGCGGCCATCACGCCGCCGCCATAGGGAATCGCCGCATCATTGAAGTCATAATGCGGGTTATGCACATCGCAGCCGCCCGAATCACCCGTGCCATTGCCGACATGAATGTAAGCGCCCGGGCGTTGCAGAAGCATATAGGCGAAATCCTCACTGCCCATCACGGGAGTGCGGTTGCGTTCCACCGCCACTTCACCGACCAATGACACCGCCGCATCACCAAGCGTAGTCGCTTCTTCCGGCGCATTGATGGTGGGGGCAGCGATTTCCTTGAAAGCGATCTCGGCAGAAGCGCCAAAGGCCGCAGCGGTGCCCTGCACCACGGCGCGCATGCGCGCTTCCACCAAGCGCATCACTTCCACCTTGAAGGCGCGCACCGTGCCCTTCAGCGTCACCTGATCCGGGATCACATTATGCGCGAGGCCAGCACTGAAGCAGGTCACGCTCAGCACCGCGCTATCCAAAGCGGGGACATTGCGCGCGACCACGGTCTGCAAGGCGGTCACGATCTGCGCGCCCACCACCACAGGATCAATCGTCTGTTCCGGGCGCGCACCATGGCCGCCCTTGCCCTGGATCACGATGTCGAAAAATATCGCCCCCGCCATGATCGGGCCGGGGCGGATGGCGAATTGCCCGACCGGCAGGCCTGGGCGGTTATGCAGCCCATAGACGGTATCGCAGGGGAAGCGCTCAAACAGGCCATCAGCCAGCATCGCCTGCGCGCCACCGCGGCCCTCTTCCGCCGGCTGGAAAATGAAATGCACCGTGCCATCGAAATTGCGCGTCTCGGCCAAATAGCGCGCGGTGGCCAGCAGCATGGTGGTATGCCCATCATGCCCGCAGCCATGCATCTTGCCTTCAATGCCCGATTTATGCGCGAAGCCATTGGCTTCCGGCATGGGCAGCGCATCCATATCGGCGCGCAGCCCAAGCCGGCCCTGGCCATTCCCGTGGCGCAACACGCCCACCACGCCGGTCTTGCCAATGCCGCGATGCACCTCAATCCCCCAGGAGGCGAGCCGTTCGGCCACCAGCGCGCTGGTCCTGACTTCCTCAAACCCCAGTTCGGGATGGGCGTGGAAGTCCCGGCGCCAGGCGGTGAGCTCTTCATGCCATTGGCGGATTTTCTCAACAGGTGTCACGCGACAAACCCCCGGTTCAAGCTTCAGATGGAAAACCTATAGGGCAGCGCCGCGCCCTGGGCTACGCTTCCCAGCAGGAAGCGTAACACCCAGGAGGAATATGATGCGCCCAACCCGCCGCCATGTGCTTGCAGCCCTGCCTGCCGCCGCCCTGATTGGCCGCGCTGAGGCTCAAGCGAGCTTCCCCGATCGCGCCGTACGCTACATCGTGCCCTTCCCGCCGGGCGGGCTGACCGACATCATGGCCCGGCTGGTCGGGCAGAAGCTGTCGGATATTTGGGGCCGGCCCGTCATCATCGAAAACCGCGCCGGCGGCAATGCGCTGATCGGCGCCGATGCGGCGGCGAAAAGCCCGGCCGATGGCTATACGCTGCTTGCCATCACCATGACGCATACGGTGAATGCCTCGCTTTTTCCGAATGCACCCTTCAATTTCCGCCAGGATTTCACGGCGATTTCTGTCCTTGGGTCATTGCCGCTCGTGGTGGTGGTCAATGCGGAACGCAACCCAGCGCGCAGCCTGGCCGATCTGCTGACACAAGCCCGCCAGCGTAATTTGAACGCCGGGTCATCGGGCAATGGATCGCCGCCGCATTTGGGCCTCGAATTGGTGCGCCGCGTCGCCGGTGCCGGGGACCGGATTACCCATGTACCTTATCGCGGCGGCGCGCCTTCCGTCACGGATCTCGCGGCGGGCAATTTGGATTTCATAGTCTCCAACTTACCGGAATGCATTGCGCAAATCCAAGGCGGGCGGCTGCGCCCCCTTGCCATTACCTCTGCCGCGCGCCATCCCCTGGTGCTGGACGTGCCCACGGTGCGTGAAGCGGGATCGCCCGAACTTGAAATGACCAATTGGACCGCGATGCTGACCAATGCGGCGGTGCCCGCCCCCAACCTGGCCAGGCTGGAAGCCGATACCCTCGCCGCCATCCGCGACCCTGACGTATCGCGCCGCGCGCGCGAGGGCGGCTTCACCGTGGAAGCCTGGGACAGGGAGCGCAGCGCGGCCTATATCAGCGCCGAGACTGGCCGCTGGGCCAGGCTGGTGCAGGAAGCAAAATTGAAGGCGGATTGATGCGATTTTCCCTGATTGTGGCTGAACAACTTGTCACCACGGCGCTGATGGCCTCGGGTGCCGGGGCCGAGATGGCAAGCCGCACCGCCGCCGCCCTGGTGGCCGCGGAGGCGGCAGGTCAGTCTGGGCATGGGCTGTCGCGCGTGGCGCAATACGCGGCGTTTCTGCGCAATGGTCGCGCGGATGGGAAGGCAGTGCCGCGCATCACCAATGAGCGCGGCGGCGCCGTGCTGATTGATGCCGGGCATGGGCTGGCTTACCCGGCACTCGCCTTGGCGGAACAGGAAGCCGCCTGGCGGGCGCGCGGCCATGGCATTGCCTTTGTGGGCATCACCGATAGCCACCATTCCGGCGCCATGGGCCTGCCGGTGCGGCGGCTGGCAGAACAGGGGTTGGTGGCGCTCGCCTTCACCAATACGCCTGCCGCCATGCCCGTGCCGGGCGGGCGCCGGCCTCTGATGGGCACCAACCCGGTGGCGGCGGCTTTCCCGCGCCGCGCCGCACCGCCGCTCGTGATTGATATGGCGCTATCGGAAGTGGCGCGCGGCAAGATCATGGTCGCTGCCAAGGAAGGCCGCCCCATTCCCGAAGGTTGGGCGCTTGATGCCGATGGCCGCCCCACCACCGATGCCAAGGCCGCACTTTCGGGCGCCATGCTCGCCATGGGCGGCACCAAGGGGGCCTTGCTCGCGCTGATTGTCGAATTGCTCTGCTGCGCGCTGACCGGTGCGGCTTTCGGCTTTGAAGCCGATAGTTTCTTCCAGGATGAGGGCAATCGCCCGCGCTTGGGCCAGGCGTTGCTGGCGATAGACCCCGGCGCGTTGGCGGGTGCTGATGGCTTTGCCGCGCGGATTGAAACGCTCATCAACGCCATGCTGACCGATGCGGGTGTGCGCCTGCCCGGCGCAAAGCGCGATGCGCAGAGCGCCCGTACCGGCGCGGAGGGGATCGAATTGCCCGATGCCGTCCTGGAAAAGATCAAGGCACTCTCCAACCCGTGAGCAAAGCCGACGAACCTGATCGGCATTGCGGCCCCGCAGCCGTGGCCGCGCTTTTCGCCCATCGGCCCGCTGATGTGCTGTGCTTTTTCTATACGCCGATGCGCCGGCAGGAAGCGGGCGTCTACTGCGCCGCCTTGGCCAATGCTTTCGCGTCCCTGGAGCAGACGCTGGCGCGCTACGCCTGATCGCGCCGGCGCCGCGCGCGGCGAAAGGCATAGACCAGATGCAGCGCATAGGCCGCGATGGAACCGCCCACCACCACCCAGGCCAGCGGCTCCACCCAGCCCTGCACCCGGTCGTAACGCTCTTCCAGCATATAGCCCGCGATGGCGAGGAAGCTCAGCCAAATCGCTGAACCAATCGCGGTCCAAACATAAAAGACCGGGCGCGGGATCAGCACCATGCCGGCGGGGATGGAAATGATGGTGCGAATGCCCGGCAGCATCCGCCCGAAGCAAAGCGCGAAAGGCCCCCAACGCTTCAGCGTGCGTTCCGCGCGGTCCATATCCTCGGTTTCAAAGGCGAACCATTTGCCGTAGCGCGCCACCAGCGGGCGGATGCGCTCCATGCCGAACCAGCGGCCGATTTCATACCAAAAGGCATTGCCGACCACAGTGCCAAGCACACCAATGACAATTACGCCAATTAATGAAATCTCGCCCCGCGCGGCAGCGAAGCCTGATGCGGCCATGATGATTTCGGATGGGATGGGCGGGAAGATGTTTTCCGCCACCATCAGCACAAACACGCCTATCAGCCCGGTTTCCGCGACCTGGCGCACTACCCATTCGAACATTCAATCCACCTTGAAAATCAGCAGCGTGAGCCAGCGCCCGCGTACGTAATTGAGCCCTGTGACAGAACCGACATCGCGCGGCGCGATGCCACGCTCGGCCGCCGCTGCGCGAAACGCCGCTTCCTGCCGATGCGAAACCGCCACCACGCGCCCCGGCTTTTCCGCCAGAAACGCGGCCGCCGCAGCACCATCGCGCAGCAGCGCAATGCCGCCCCCAAGGGCGAATTGCAGCGAGGGTTCATGATAGCCGACCACACCAAAATCCCGGTCGCGCAGACCGGGGGCAATGGCGCGCACCTCTACCGCCAAGCGCGGCGAAACCCAAACGGCGTTTACGCGCGGAATGACGCCTTCCAGCACGGCGGCATAGACGGGTAAGCTCAATACCGCGCCCAACAGGGCCGCGCGCGCCCAATGCCCGGCGCGCGCCGCGCGCCACAGCAGCAGGATCAGCGCCACCCCAAAGCCAAGCCCGATCAGGCCGAAAAAATCCAGGCGCCTTTCGGCGTAAAACGCGGCGGCGATGCCGGCGATGGGCAAACCAAGTGCCACACCACCCAGCGCCAACCAGCCAATCGCCGCCAGCCAACGCGGCGTGGGCCGGCGCAAAGGATCAAGCGCCCAGGCAGCCGCCAGTAGCATCAGCGCGGGATAGGCCGGCAGCGGATAATGCGGGAGTTTGGTTGCCACCGCTTCAAACAGCAGCCAGACCGGCACGGCCCAGCCCAACAGAAACCGCGTTTGCGGCCTCAGCCGATCCGCCCAGGCGCCCGCTAGCGCGCGCAGCACGACCCAGGCCGAAGGAAAGGCCGTGATGCCGAACAGGAAAGAGTAAAAGCCAGGCGGACCCCAATGGCTTTCCTCGCCCGATCCCACCTTGGTCAGCATGTCATCGCCGATGGCCTGGGAGAAAAACCGCCCCTCTGTCGCGATGCCAATGGCGATGAACCAGGGCGCGGCACAGGCGATCATCAGCGGCACGCCCCAAAGCGGGCGGAGCGCGCCAAACCAGGGTGCGCGGCGATCCGTTACCAAAAGCGTGATGCCGGCCAGCAAGGGCACCATGGGCGCAATCGGCCCTTTCAGCAGCACGCCGGCGCCCAGCGCCAGCCAAAAGCCCAAAGCCTGCTTCGCAGAAAATTGCGCCGGCGTCAGATAGGCGCGGCCCATCAGCAGCATCGCCGCCGTGATGCTGGCCAGTAGCGCCGCGTCGGTCTTAGCAATATGGGTTTCTACCACCAGCACCATGCAGGGCGCCAGCATGGCCGCCGCCAGAAACGCCGCGCGTCGTCCCACCAAGGCGCGGCCCAGATAGCAGGTGGCCAAAACCGCGAGCAGCGCGCCGATCAGCGATGGCAGCCGATAGGCCCAAATCGCGCCGCGCGCCGGAATGCCCATGGCTTCCAGCCCATGCACCGTCGCGGCCTGCGCCCAATGAATGCCAACCGGCTTCTTGTTGCGTTCAACCTCACCGAGCTTGATCCGCACATAATCGCCGGTCTCCACCATTTGTCGGCTCGCCTGGGCGAAGCGGCTTTCATCGCGATCCCCGGGCGGGATGGAAAAAAAGCCCGGCAGCCAGACCAAAAGGCAAAGTAGCGCAAGCCACAAGCCTGGGCGGCGCGTTTCCGGCAATCGATCGAGAAAGCTGCCCAGGGTCATTGCGCGGCGGCTCTAGCACGAGTGCAGCGCGGGTGCCATGAAGGCGGCATGAACGAAGCCCCATCCCGGCCAAGGCGCCCGCCCGGCCTGCCCACCAGGCGGGCCGCGCGCGATGTGCTGGATGCCGTGCTGGAAGCGCATCGGCCTTTGGAGGAGGCACTCGAAGCCCTGCCCGCACGGCTTGAAGCGCGGGATCGTGCGGCGGCGCATCGCATTGCGGCGACCGTGTTACGCCGGCTGGGCAGCATTGATGCGGTGCTGGAACCCTTTCTCCGCCGCGAACCGCCGCCACCAGCGCGGCACGCGCTGCGCATCGGGGTCACGGAATTGCTGCTGCTGGGCACGCCTTCGCATGCGGCAGTGGCCTCCGCCGTGGATCTCGCGCCGCGCGCCTTTGCGGGCTTGGTGAATGCCGTTTTGCGCAAGGTGGCAGCAGACGGCGAAGCGCTGCTGGAAGGGCTGGATGCGGCGCGGCTCGATACGCCGCCATGGCTCTGGTCCGCATGGCACGCTGCCTATGGCTCGGCGGTGCGGAGCATTGCGGAAGCGCATTGCGGGCCGGCGCCCTTGGACATCTCGATCAAAACCGGCGCTATACTGCCCGAGGGCGCGCAAGCCCTGCCCGGCGGGTCCTTTCGCCTGCCCGCCGGCACGCGCGTGACGGGGCTGGCAGGCTTTGCTGAGGGCGCCTTCTGGGTGCAGGACGCGGCTGCCGCCCTGCCCGCCCGGTTGCTGACCCCGCGCGCAGGCGAACGCATTGCTGATCTTTGCGCGGCGCCCGGCGGCAAGACCGCGCAGCTTGTGGCAGCGGGTGCGACGGTCACGGCGGTGGAGCGCGATGCGAAACGCGCGGAACAGCTGCGTGAAAATCTGGCGCGCTTGCACCTGCCGGCAGAGATCATTACCGCCGATGCGGCGCAGTTTCGCCCAGCCGCAGCTTTCGATGCCATTCTGCTGGATGCGCCCTGCACCGCGACCGGCACCATCCGCCGCCACCCGGATGTGGCATGGCTGAAGCGCGCGCGCGATGTCGCAACAGCCGCCGCCTTGCAATCCCGGCTATTGCAATCTGCCGCCGGCATGCTGGCGCCAGGCGGGCGGCTGGTTTTTGCCACCTGTTCCTTGCAGGCCGAAGAAGGTGAAGCGCATTTGCGCGAAGCGGAAGCGCTTGGTTTGAAGCTTGACCCGATCAGCCCTGATGAAATGCCTGGCCTGCCCGAGGCAATCCTGCCAAGTGGCGCCGTACGCACCCGACCAGATTGCTGGGCCGCGCGTGGCGGCATGGATGGGTTTTTCATCGCCCGCTTTGTGAAGGCTTGATCCCGTGAAAACCATTGCGCTTCGCCGCGCGCTTCGGCACATCTAACCCATGCCGCGCGGAGACCTTTTCCCCGATATCCCGCCCTATGAAACCGGCTTCCTGCCGCTTTCATCCGGGCATGTCATGTATTGGGAACAGGTCGGTAATCCGCGCGGCCAGCCGGTGCTGTTCCTGCATGGCGGGCCCGGTGCCGGCGCTGGTGCGGTGCATCGGCGTTTTTTTGACCCGCAGCATTGGCGCGTGATCATTTTCGATCAGCGGGGCGCCGGGCGGTCCCGCCCGCTTGGCGAATTGCGCGACAATACCACGCCGCATCTGGTGCGCGATATTGACGTGCTGCGCCAATTTCTGGGAATCGAGGATTGGTTGCTGTTTGGCGGTTCCTGGGGATCAACCCTGGCGCTTGCATACGCTCAGGAACATCCGAAGCGCGTCTTGGGCTGCGTGCTGCGCGGCGTGTTCCTGGGCCGGCGCGAGGAGGTGGTGTGGTTCCTGGATGGGCTGCGCCGCGTGTTTCCCGATGCCTGGGCTACCTTCAGTGAACACTTACCACGCGAAGAACGTGGCGATCTTTTGGGCGCTTATCTGCGCCGCCTTTGTGACCCCGACCCGGCAGTGCATCTGCCCGCCGCGCGTGCCTGGAGCCAATATGAGGGGTCATGCTCCACGCTTTTGCCCTCACCTGAGACAGTCGCGAGTTTCGCGCAGGATCGCACCGCCCTGGGGTTGGCCCGGATTGAAGCGCATTACTTCGCCCATGATCTTTTCCTGCCACCTGAGGGTTTGCTCGGCCGCATGGACCGCCTGGCCGGCATGCCGGCGGAGATTGTGCAGGGCCGCTATGACATGGTCTGCCCCGCGACCACCGCCTTTGAATTGGCAGCCGCCTGGCCATCCGCACGGCTGACCGTGATCCCCGATGCCGGCCATTCCGCGTTGGAGCCTGGGCTGCGTACGGCGCTGGTGAGCGCGGTGGAACGCTTCCGGCGGCGGTAGAATGGTTTCCTGACCGGTGGTTCTGCGCTATTAAAATACTTGGTGTCCCCGTAGCTCAGCAGGATAGAGCACCAGATTCCTAATCTGGGGGCCGTGCGTTCGAATCGCGCCGGGGACATCATTTTTTCAGACACTTACACGAAAATAGCGCCGTGGGATCATCTGGAAAACCGGACATTGACCGGATATGAGGCCCAAGATAAAGGCCGGGACTTTGCCACCAATCCCCCAACCAATGACTTCCAATATCGCGCAACCTCACGAGCCTCCATAGCGGCACAGCATTAACCGAGACCATACCGCCATTTGGAAGCACCAATTTGGACCATGACACTAGCTGTTGGCCTCTTCTGCCATCATCGGCGCCCAGGCAGTAGGATCAGGGCCGCAGCCACCATAATGTTGTAGACCCCAGCCCGGGCCCCTCAGCCATCAGCACCGGCGGTTACGATTTTAGCGATGTAGCGTCACTTGTCAGTAGTTTTTATATCCTGCCAAATCGTACTCTTTATCTCTAAGTAAATTCTTTCTTCAGAAGGCATCCCCGTGCGGATCAATCTTGCGCGGCATCGGACTGTTTGATCGTTAGAATAGCCGCCCGAAGCGCGTCGCGCTGCTCTCGCGTCAGCTTGGTAGCATCAATTTGGGCGACAACAGGCTGCACTTGAACAGGGCCGCCATCGGTGTCCGTGTGTTCAAGGCGCTGGGCGTCATGCCAGCCTGGAGCGGCGCGGGAGCGATTCTTCAAAGCCAACATGACCAATTGGGCATTACCGGGGGCGCCATCCGCCATCTAAATGGCCTTGCGCTCCCAGAACAGCAGGGCCCGTTGTCCGCCTTCCTGTATGGCCTGCAGAAATTCAGGGTGATGCTTCTGCCAGTCAAATACAACTCGGGGGCTAAGACCGATTTGGGCTGCAGCGGCTTCCAGGCGGAGGCCCGTTGCCATGGCTTCTATAAGCTGCTGCCCGATGGCCGGCCTGTACAGTGTTGGTCGGCCAGGGCGGCGTCTTGATGTTAAGGGGGAAGCTGACGCCTTCTTCATTCTGATGTATAACAAATAATAAGCAAGTAAACAATAAAATATGCCGATAAAGGCTTATGAACTAACGTAGCGCCTCTGAGGTCATGGGAGCGTTTGAGTAGAACGCAGTTACAGGAGAAAATATCCTTTTGGGAAGGGTCTCTTTTACAGCTGAAAAGAACTATACTAGTAACACACCGTTCTAACATCACACCAAGATGCTCATTTTCGGGAGTACTCAAAGATGCATACGCTCGCTGACCAAGGTGCTGCTCAGGCCGCCTCTTCCGTTACGAGTAATCCGCAAATATGGTTGGATGTAGAAGATTTGTTTCAATACGCCGTCCATAATCCTCGCCCCAGTGGAATTCAGCGTCTATGTTACGAATTATACTCTGCTCTTGTTTCGCAGCAGAAGTATACGATAAAATTCTGTAGGCATGATGCTAATGCTCGGATATTGCGCGAAGTATCCTGGGCGGACATACGGTCACTATTTTTGGGCCTATCAAAGGTTAAAAGGCCCGCAGATCAAAAAACTGTAGCGCCAGAAATTTGGCAAGCAAGACAACACAATGTTGGATTTTTAAGGAACCTCGTAAGAAAACTGCCCGTCGAAATGCGCGAACCTATCGCGCAGGCATATGCGGCTCAGCGAATTGTATTAGCAACACAATTTGACGTTTTTCGGTATATCAAAAATTTTCTGAAAATTCTTTCTAAGCAAAAAAAAGTATTGCCTGAGAAAGAGGGTAATGTCGTAAAAAATGTTGGAGGTCAGGACATCCGTGACCTTCTTCGGTCAGAGGATATATTCTGTGTCCTTGGATCCCCTTGGTTTCATAAGGACTATGCAGCGCTTTTAGAAGAGGCGACACAACCCCACGACAAGAATGTGAGGGCGCCAAAGATCGTATTATTGATTTATGATCTGATCCCGATCCTACGTCCAGAATGGTGTGATGCCGCGCTTGTCGCTTGCTTCACGAAATGGTTTGAAACATGCATACCTAGAGCGGATTTCCTATTTGCTATTTCCGAAGCAACGGCAGCGGACCTGACCTCATGGATGACGAAACAAAATATTTCGGTGCCTGGATCAATTGAAATTTTACCTATTGGCTGCGGATTCATTGAAGAGCCTGGAGAGAAGACCGCAGATATTCCCGCAAATCTGGCGAAATCAGAGTTCGTATTATTCGTTTCAACGATTGAAGCTAGAAAAAATCACTTATTCGTATTTCGTGTGTGGCGACGATTATTGGCACAGTTTGGGCCTGACAAAATTCCGACTCTTGTTTTTGCTGGCCGCCAGGGTTGGTTAGTAGCTGATCTAATGCAGCAGCTTAAAAATTGCTCTTTTCTTGATGGTAAAATCGCATTCATTCCCGACCCAAGCGATTCTGAGCTTCGCGAGCTTTATAAGCGGTGTCGCTTTACAATATTTCCATCGCTCTATGAGGGGTGGGGGCTCCCCGTCACCGAAAGTCTGGCTTTTGGAAAAGTCTGTGTAGCCTCAAATAGAACCTCTATTCCGGAAGCTGGTGGAGAATTTTGTCTATATTTCGACCCGGAAAATGTGTCAGAAGCGGCCGCAGTAATTTCTAAAGCATGTTTTGATAATGCAGTTATTGAGGAGAAGGAGAACTTAATTCGAGCGCATTATAAGCCAACGTCCTGGCTAGACTCTGCGAATATTTTAACTACCGCGCTAGCGCGCTCTTCTGAAAGGCCGTAAAAAAAATAACTACCGCCTTAAAGGATAATTAGCCACGCCTCGTGTATTCCTGAGACACCTGTGAACCCCACGGACGCATTTGTTGGGGCTTCCGTAGATTCGGCAAATCCGACCAGAACATGCTCGCGGGTCACCCCCCTTGCGAGTTGACTTACCCAGTCACTAAAGCCTGCACTGTCAGGAGACCTATCCAGAACGTTAGCTTAGAGCCGTGTGACAAATTGCTCGTTAGTCAAACGTCCGTATTTCTGGATAAATTCAGTGGACTGTGTGAAGCCTCCCGCAATAGAAAAATTGGAATTGTAATTGCCCGATGCATCTGAGAGTCCATATAAGCCAAGCGCTTTTATAGAACTTGGCAGATTTTCAATTAGGTTAACCCAATAAGCCAGCCCTGAAGGATCAGGCGTGCGCCCAAGGGCCCCTTGGTAAAGTAAAGCTGCCTGTTGGCAAGAACTATCAAGAGCAGCTACAGTGATGGCCTGATCCGAAAATTGTATATAATTTATTGAAAGAAGGGTATCGCTTCCATCTCTGCCGGGTATCTTATCAGCTACCGGGATAGCTCCTAAATTTTTTTTTTAGTTATCGTATATTGGCTCTTAGGGGCAGAGTATTGGCTGGCATTAAATGCGCCCCCTGCAGTATTGCCTTTAAGGATATCGTTCCCGCCATTACCAAAAAGTACATTGTAGCGGCCTGGCCCTAATAATACATCACTCGAGCTAGACCCGGAAACTAGAGTATTTTCGTTTGAAGCAAGACCAAGAGTACTTTGAAGTTGATTTGCTTGGACGTACCGATAAACCGTATCCGCATCAAAATTTACATCAAAAATCACATTCTCAATAGACGAACCTGCAAACTGCCGATAGCCAGTAATTCGTCCGAACACTGCGTCTGATGAATAAGAGAATGATCCGGAATACACACCTGTTCTATAGCCGTTTGTGATAGTGATAGTGCTACCGGTTGCTCCGGGCGGGGCGAATGACATCATGGCGCGCCTGGTCGCGGGCAAGCTGAATGAACGCCCGCCTGGCACCAGCTTCATTGTCGAAAACCGGCCTGGCGCGGCGACCTTGGTTGCCGCCGATCAAGTGTCGCGCGCCACACCGGATGGCATGACGCTGATGTGTACATCCAATTGCACCATTATTGCGCCCTTGGTGAATAGGGGTTCCACCTTTGATCCCATGCGCGATTTCGCACCGATTGTGCTGGCGCAGGAAGCGCCAATGCTGCTGCTGGTCCGCCCCGAAAGCGCCATCCGCACCGTGGCGCAGATGATTGAAGCCGCGCGCCACGCGCCCGGGCGCCTGACCGTCTCCCATCCCGGCACGGGGGCCAACAATCATTTGACCATGGCGCTTTTTCAACGCGAAACGGGCACGGAATTCACCCTGGTGCCCCATACGGGCAATGCCCCATCCTTGACAGCGCTAGTGCGCGGCGATGTGTATTTCGCCTATGACGGCACGGTTTCTGCCCGCAGCTTTGTCGATTCCGGTCCATTGCGCCCCATCGCCGTGACCGGGGCGCAACGGCTTGCGATCATGCCCGATGTGCCAACCTTCGCGGAAACCCTGCCTGGGCATGTTTTGATGTTTTGGGGCGGGCTATTCGCACCGCGCGCCACACCCACGTCCTTGCTGAACCGCATCCATGCCGAGGTTAATGAGGTGCTGCGTCAGCCCGATATGATTGCCCGCGTTCATCAACTCGGCGCCGAGCCTGGCCGGGTCAGCCGGGCTGCCTTCGCGCAAATGGTGACGGAGGAATGGGAACGCCGGGGCATGGTGGTACGTGCTGCGGGGATCAGGGCGGAATAGCAGGCTCAGCATTGGCCATATTGCCTATTTATTTATCAATCTGCGTGCTGTCTGGGCCGTTTTAAGCCGAAAGACCGGCCTTTCCGCCGAAATTCGCGGCATAAGCCTTGCTACCCCGATTCGAACAGCGCCCTGCGCTGACAAACCGGGAGATGTCACATGGCCTTTCACCCTCGTCCCCCTTCGCGTGGTGCTGCCCTTTGTCCCTGCGGCGGTTCACATGCTTCGGGCTTTGTATGTGATGCCGCGCCAACCGATGGCACCGGGGCTTTCGGTGAGGTCGCGCAGGAAGCGGTGCTGCGCGCGGCCTTTCCGAAAGCGGCCACGCGGCGCGCACTGATCAAGGCGGTTGGTGCCGGCACGCTCTTCGCCGCGCTTGATAGCGTCTTCCCCCTGGCACGGGCGCGCGAAGCCATGGCGCAAGGTGGCGGCGCGCCGGAAAAGCGCGACCTCAAGGTCGGCTTCATCCCCATCACCTGCGCGACGCCGATCATCATGGCCGATCCCATGGGCTTCTACAGGCGCAATGGCCTGAATGTGGAAGTGATCCGCACCGCAGGCTGGGCAGTGATCCGCGATAAATCCATCGCGCGCGAATATGACGCTTCGCATATGCTCTGCCCCATGCCGGTGGCGATGTCGCTTGGCATCGGTGTGGCGCAGCCCGTGCCATGGTCCGTTGCGGCGATTGAAAATACCAACGGCCAGGCGATCACGCTTGCCAATAAGCACAAGGAAAAGCGTGAGCCCAAGGATTGGCGCGGTTTCCGTTTTGCGGTGCCGTTTGATTTTTCAATACACAACTATCTCCTGCGCGCCTATGTCGCGGAAGCCGGGCTTGATCCTGACCGCGATATCCAAATCCGCGCCGTGCCACCGCCAGAGATGGTGGCCAATCTGCGCGCCGATAATATTGATGGCTTTCTCGGCCCGGATCCCTTCAATCAGCGCGCAGTGTTTGATGGCGTTGGCTTTATTCATGTGCTGACTAAGGAATTTTGGGATGGTCACCCCTGCTGCGCCTTCGCTGTACCGCGCGGCATGATGACCGAAATGCCCAATACCTTCGCAGCCCTCATGCGTGCGATTGTGGAAGCGACCGGTTATGCTTCCAAGGCAGAAAACCGGCGCGAGGTAGCGCAAGCCATAGCGGGGCAGAATTACCTGAACCAGCCGCAGACCGTGGTGGAACAGGTGTTAACCGGCACCTTTGCCGATGGTCTTGGCCGCGTGCAACGCGTGCCGGACCGGGTCAATTTTGATCCCTTCCCCTGGCATTCCATGGCGGTTTGGATCCTGACGCAAATGAAGCGCTGGGGACAAATCCGTGGCGATGTGGATTACGCGGCTGTGGCGCAGCAGGTGTTTCTCGCGACCGAGGCAGGGCGCGCCATGCGGGAGCTTGGCATGACCGTGCCGGCGAGTGCTTCGCGCACGCATCGCATTTTCGGGCGTGATTTCGATCCGGCGCAGCCGGAAGCCTATCTCAATAGCTTCGCCATTCGCCGTTCGTAATGTCTGGCGGCGTATCCTTCTGGCGTTCCGCCGGGCTTTCCCTTCTGATCCTGGCGCTGTTCCTGGGCGCCTGGGAAATCGCCGTCATGCCCATATCGGGTGGCGGCGGTGCTGCGCTTGATCCTGAATATGCCGCGCTTTTGGGGCAGGCGGCGGCGCAAGGCGGCACCACGCCCATGCCGGGGCCAAGCGCGATTGGCGTGCGGCTTTTCGAATTGCTCTCCGATCCCTTTTATGTGCGCGGGCCGAATGATCAGGGGATTGGCGTTCAAGTCGCCTATTCGCTGCTGCGCGTTGGCGCGGGCTTCGGCTTGGCGGCGATGGTTGCCATTCCGCTTGGTTTCGTCATTGGCATGTCGCCCCTGCTGAATGCCGCGCTTAATCCTTTCATTCAGGTGCTGCGCCCGGTCTCGCCGCTCGCCTGGATGCCCTTGGCACTCTATTCCATCAAGGATAGCGCGATTTCAGCGGTGTTTGTGATTTTCATCTGTTCCATCTGGCCCATGCTGCTGAACACGGCCTTCGGTGTCGCAACTGTGCGGCGCGAATGGCTGAATGTGGCGCGCACGCTGGAAGCGGGGCGCTGGCGCACCGCCATTCGCGTCATCCTGCCCGCCGCCGCGCCCACCATTGTGACCGGCATGCGCATTTCCATCGGCATTGCCTGGCTGGTGATTGTGGCCGCTGAGATGTTGGTGGGTGGCACCGGCATTGGCTATTGGGTCTGGAATCAATGGAACAATCTTTCCATCGCCGATATCGTGATTGCCATTCTCATGATCGGACTTGTCGGGCTTGCGCTGGACCGGCTGCTTGGCCTTGGCGCACGCGCCGTGGCCTGGCGGGAGTAGCACCATGACCGCCTATGTTTCCATTGAGGGTGTCGCGCGCCGCTTTGGGCCGACCACGATTTTCCAGGATGTCTGGTTCGGTATCGCCCAGGGCGAATTCGTCTGCCTGGTCGGGCATTCGGGCTGCGGCAAGACCACCATTCTGAATATCCTGGCCGGGCTTGAAGCCCCCGATAATGGCGCGGTGATTGTGGATGCCGAGGCCATCACCGGCCCATCGCTTGATCGCGCCGTGGTGTTTCAGGGCCATGCGCTGATGCCTTGGCTGACCGCCGCCGGCAATGTTGCCTTCGCCATTTCCTGCCGCCATCGCGATTGGTCGCGCGCTGCCTGTGATGCCGCCGCGCGGGAAGCCTTGAAACGCGTCGGCCTGGATCACGCCGCGGATCGCAAACCGGCGGAGCTTTCCGGCGGCATGAAGCAGCGCGTCGGCATTGCCCGTGCACTCGCGATCCATCCGAAAATGCTGCTGATGGATGAACCCTTCTCGGCGCTTGATGCGCTGACACGCGGCGCGCTTCAGGATGAGGTCGCGCGTCTGGTAGCCGAATCCGAACAGACCGGCTTCATGATCACCCATGATGTGGATGAGGCGATTTTGCTCGCGGATCGCATCCTGCTCATGTCCAATGGGCCAGAGGCGCGCATTGCCGAGGTTGTTTTGAACACGCTGCCCAAGCCCCGCACACGGGCCAATCTGCACCACATGCCGGGCTATCATGCGCTGCGTGATCATATCCTCGATTTCCTGATCGCGCGGTCGCGTGCTTTCAAGGCCGATGCACCGCCGGCTGGCTGGTCGGCGCGTACCGTGCCGGAAGTCAGCCCAGCCCTTTCCGCCCAGCCGCTTGCGGCGGAGTGATTCTTCCCCAACCAAAGCTGGAGAAACGCGATGACGCGCGCCCAACTCACCGAAAAAATCCTCGATATCAAGCGCGAGAAAGGCTGGAGCTGGAATCACATCTGCGCGGACATCGGCGGCATGTCGCCAACCCTGGTGGTGGGCGCGCTGCTTGGGCAAATGAAGCTCGTGAAGCCACTTGCAGCCAAGGCGGCCAAGCTGTTTGGCCTTTCAGAGGTTGAACAGCGCATGCTGAATGAAGTGCCCTATCGCGGCACACAAATGCCGCCGACAGACCCGCTGATCTATCGCTTCTATGAAATGGTGATGGTGAACGGCCCGGCCTGGAAGGCGCTGATTGAAGAAGAATTCGGCGATGGCATCATGTCCGCCATTGACTTCGATTTCGATTTCGAACGGGTCGCGAACCCCAAGGGCGACCGCGTGAAGATTACCATGTCCGGCAAATTCCTGCCCTATAAATATTACGGCAATGAGCAGGGCATCCCGGATTACGGGTTCAAGGAAGATTGATCGCTCACTTTGCCAAACCGTCATTTTGCATTAACCGCCCCCCAGCATTCTGGGGAGGGCGTGATGGCGCAGGATTTGACGGTTGGCATTGCAGGCTTGGGCGCGATTGGGCTCCATCTGGCCCGTGCGCTGGATAAGGGCGTGCCGGGGCTGAAGCTGGCCGCGGCGTCAGCGCGGGATCACGCCAAGGCCACCGCCAATGTGGCGGCGTTCAAGCACCCGCCGCGTATTGTCTCCAACGCGGAACTCGCCACCTGCGATATTGTGGTGGAGGCGGCACCCGCTGCGGTGTTTGAGGAAGTCGCCACTGCCGCGATTGAAGCCAGGCGTATTTTCGTGCCGTCTTCGGTCGGTGCGCTTCTGCCGCGCATGCATCTGGTGGAACGGGCGCGGGCCGAGGGTGCGCGCATCATTGTGCCCACCGGCGCCTTACTCGGCCTTGATGCCGTGCGCGCCGCGGCCGAGGGCGATGTGGAAAGCGTCACCATCGAAACCCGCAAGCCCCCGCGTGGCCTGGCCGGCGCGCCCTATCTTGAAAAAAACAATATTGATGTCGGCGCCATCACCAGCGCGACCTGCGTCTTCAAGGGCAATGCCTTTGATGCCGCGCAGGGCTTCCCGGCCAATGTGAATGTCGCCGCCGCGCTGGCCCTGGCCGGTATCGGGCCGGAACGCACCATGGTGGAAATCTGGGCCGACCCTGGCGTGACGCGGAACACCCATACCATTCGGGTGGAGGCTTCCACCGTCCGGCTCACCATGACGATCGAAAACGTCCCATCGGAGGAAAACCCCCGCACCGGCAAGATCACGCCGCTTTCGATACTGGCGTGCCTCAGGGGCCTGACCTCAACACTGAAGGTCGGTAGCTGAAAGGTCTGGCCTTCCGGCGCGGCGCAAAACGGGCAGCATTCCCGAAAGACCTTCGGGAGGCTGCCACGAAAATTACCCGCCGTTCTGCCCTTGCCCTGCCGGCGCTCGCTTTGCTGCCGCGCACGGCGCGGGCAGCTTTTCCAGATCGGCGTGTGCGGATCAATGTGCCTTTTACCGCCCGCACTTCCTCGGATTTTCAGGCGCGCATGATCGGCGAACGCATGGCGCCTTTGCTGCGCCAGCCGGTCATTGTCGAAAACCGCGCCGGGGCGGGCTGTGTGGTGGGTGCCGATGCGGTCGCGAAGGCGGCGCCCGATGGCTATACCCTGCTGCTCGGGTCCAACGGGCCGCTCACCAATGCGCCCGTGCTGCAGGCGCGACTGCCTTATGATCCGGAGCGTGATTTCGCGGCGATTGCCATGATCAGCCGCAGCCCCGCCACCCTTTCGGTGCGGGCCGATAGTCCCTTCCGCACGGTGGCGGATGTTCTGGCGGCCGCCCGCGCCAAGCCGGGTGACCTCAGCTTCGGTTCCTCTGGCCAGGGCAGCGCGACGCATTTCCTGGTCGAACAGGTCATGGTGGCTGCCGAGATACGCCTGGCACATGTGCCCTATCCCGGGTCGAGCCAATCCGTGCCCAACCTGATCGCCGGCAATATCCCGCTGGTCATGGCGGAAAACTCGACCATCCTGCCGCTTTGGCAATCGGGCCGGGCGCGCATTCTGGCCATGTCGTCAGCCGGGCGGATGCCGATTGCGCCCGATATCCCAACCCTGATCGAACAGGGCTTGAACCTGACGGGCGGGTCCTGGGCCGGGCTGGTCACGGCGGCCGGCGCGCCGCCCGAAGCCTTGGCCATCCTGGCTGCAGCCGTGCAGGCCGGCCTGCGGAAGCCCGCCTATCGCGCCCGCCAGGCCGAACTCGGCGCGGAGATTGTGGCCGAGGCTGAACAGAACCCGGCCGGCTTTGCCGCCTGGCTCAGGCGCGAAAGGGCGGAAATCCGCGCCATAGCCGATCGCGCCGGGATCAAGCTGGAATAGCGCCGCCCCCTTGCCCTGAAGCACTATTTCCGCCAGACAGACGCCGCCCCTGGGCCGTGCCTGGGGGTAATCCGCACGCGGCGCACCCTTCCTGATCAGGCAGGGTCCGGTCCCCTTCACCGGGGAAGGCGCCGCAGAGGCTCAACCGGACCACCATGGAAGGAGATCGCTCATGGCGATGCCCATCATTTCTCTGCGTGCCCTGCTCGAAGCTGGGGTGCATTTTGGCCACCATACGCGCCGCTGGAATCCCCGCATGGCGCCCTTCATTTTCGGCGTGCGCAACCAGGTGCATATCCTCGATTTGCAGCAGACCGTGCCGATGATGGACCGTGCGCTGCGTGCGGTGCGCGATACCGTCGCGGGCGGCGGGCGCGTGCTGTTCGTTGGCACCAAGAAGGCGGCGGCTGATTACGTGGCGGAAGCCGCCACGCGTTGCGGCCAGTATTACGTGAACCATCGCTGGCTTGGCGGCATGCTCACGAATTGGAAGACCATCACCGGTTCCATCAAGCGCCTGCGCCAGATGGATGAGCGCCTGTCGGGCGACACGGCGGGTCTGACCAAGAAGGAAGTGCTGATGCTCTCCCGCGAGAAGGAAAAGCTCGACCGCGCTTTGGGTGGCATCAAGGAAATGGGCGGCCTGCCCGACATCATCTTTGTCATCGACACCATCAAGGAAAAGCTCGCGATTGAGGAAGCCAATAAGCTTGGCATTCCGGTGATTGCTGTGGTTGATTCCAATGCCGATCCGGCGGGCGTGACCTTCCCGATCCCCGGCAATGATGACGCGATCCGCGCAATCACGCTCTACTGCGACATGATCGCGGGCGCGGTGCTGGATGGCATTTCGGCAGAAATGCAGGCTTCCGGCGTCGACATCGGCGCGGTTGAGGAATTGCCAGAAGAAGCCCTGCCGGAAGTCGCGGCAGAAGTCGCGGCGCCGGTTGAAGGCGCTGAGGCGCCGGCCCAGGCCTGATCCTTCTCGGGCCGCCTTTGGGTGGCCCCTTTTTTTCACTCATCCAGCAAATGGGGATGAACAATGGCTGAAATTACAGCGGGCATGGTGCGCGACCTGCGTGAACGCACCGGCGCAGGCATGATGGATTGCAAAAAGGCGTTGGTTGAAAATGGTGGAGATATGGAAGCCGCCATTGATTGGCTACGCAAGAAGGGCCTTTCGGCGGCTGCCAAGAAATCCGGCCGTATTGCGGCGGAAGGGCTGGTGGGCGTTGCCTCGGCCCCTGGTGTCGCTGCCATGGTGGAAGTGAATGCCGAAACGGACTTCGTCGCGCGCAATGAAACCTTCCAGCATTTCGTGGAAACGGTGGCTGAATTGGTGTTGACGGTCGGCGACGATATCGAAGCGCTGAAGAACGCCACCTGGCCGGGTGCGGTTGGTCTGGTGGAAGAAACCAAGGTGCGCAAGACGGTGGCGGATCAGCTCACCAGCCTGATCGCGACGATTGGCGAGAATATGTCTATCCGCCGCGCCAAGCGGTTTCAGGTCGCGGAAGGCACGGTTGCGACTTACATGCATTCCGCCGTGAAGCCTGGGCTTGGCAAGATTGGCGTGCTGGTGGCGCTTGACGGTGCTTCCGAACAGTCGGTCATGGAAACGCTTGGTCGGCAGATCGGCATGCATGTCGCCGCCACGCGCCCCGAGGCAATGGATACTTCCGCCATTGATCCATCCTCCCTTGCGCGTGAACGCGATGTGCTCGCCGATCAGGCGCGCGCTTCCGGCAAGCCCGAGGCGATCATTGAAAAAATGGTCGAAGGCCGCATCCGCAAATACTACGAAGAAGTGGTGCTGCTGGAGCAGGTGTGGGTGCATGATGGCGAAAGCCGCGTGAAGGAAGTGGTGAAGAAGGCGGGCGTGAAGCTGGCCGGCTTTGCCCGCTTCCATCTGGGCGAAGGCATTGAAAAGCAGCAGGGCGATTTCGCCGCTGAAGTGGCCGCCGCTGCCGGCAAGGCCTGATCTGGCTAGAGTCTTTTTTCCAACCAGGTGGGTTTACTTGGTGCTCCGGAAAATGCGCCCAAACAACGGTTGAGAGCGGTTCCCGTGCAGCGTTGTGCACGGGAACCGCTCTAACTCCATGAATTACCGGAGAAATTTTTCCGCCGTTTGAAAGTGGCGCTATTATCTTTCCATTGATCATTGGAATGATGATCATCATCATGATCAATATGGCAAACTGAAATGGCACCAACGTCGCGCCCTATCACCGGGGACCAGCCCATCTCGGCCGGCTCTTTCATCAGCTTTGTCAGTTTCTTGCGGCGGAAGCCCAAGCGACAGAAGGGCTTGTCTCGCCCGAATACGCGGCCCTTGCCCCGCTCGATGAGGAACCAGAACTGGATCAAAGGCGCCTCGGCGAAGCGATTGGTGTTGACCGCAATACCATCGGCATCGTGGTCGAGCGCTTGGAAAAGCGCGGCCTGCTGTCACGGGACGTGGATCAGGAAGACCGACGCGCCCGTGTCCTGCGCCTCACGCCTGAAGGGATGGCGCTGCGCCGGCGGCTTCGTCCGCGGATGCTCGCCGCCAATTGCCGCGCCATCGAAGCCCTGACCGAGGATGAGGCGAGGACACTGCTCGCGCTGTTGCATCGGGCGGTGCAGCACCACGCCACGCTGATTTCGCCCGGCGCTGGGCGCCGGATGCGCCGCATCGCAACCCTCCAGCGAAAGGAAGCCGTGTCATGAAACTATCCCGTCGCGCCCTGCCGATGCTTGGCGCCCTCGCGCTCCCGCTCCGCGCACAGGCTCAGGCATTCCCGAACCGTCCGGTACGCGTCATTTCCCCCTTCGCCGCCGGATTAGGGGCCGAGACGACGCTTCGGCTTTTCGCCGATGCGCTCGCACGCCGTTGGGGCCAGCCTGTGCCGGTGGAAAACCGGCCCGGCGGGGATGGCGGGATCGCCGCCATGGCCTTTCTAGGGATCAATGATGATCACAAGGTGTTTTGCTCCTTTTCGGGCCATCTTACGGTCATTCCCTCCACCATTCCGAACCTGCCCTATCGGCCCGAGCGATTCGCGCCGATTTCCACCGTGGCCATTGACCACATCGCTATCGCCGCCATGCCCGGTTTTGGCGCCAATGACCTGAGCAGCGCCGTAGCATTGGCGCGGGCGCAGCCTGGCAGCTTTGCTTGGGCCTGATCACCGGGCGGTATCAACATCAACTTCGCGGCCTTCGCAGCTGAGCAGCGCCTTGAATTGGTGCGGGCGCAGTATCGCTCGGTGCCCGAAATGCCGAATGACTTGGCAACGAACCGCATCCAGATTGCGGCGATGCCCTTGGCCACGGCCTTGCCGCAAGCGCGCGCCGGGCGCGTCAAATTGCTGGCCGTGACCAGCGCCACCCGTTAGCCCGCCGCGCCAGAGGTTTCGACCGCAGTTGAGCAGGGCTTCCTGGAGCATGTTTTCGAAGGTTTTGTCGGTGTTTTCCGGGATGCCCGTCAGCCTGAAGCCATCCGCGCGGTACTGGCGGAAGCCGCCCGCGCTGTGGTGGCCGAGGAAGCCTTCGCCGAACGATTGCGCAATACCGGTCAGCTTCCCTTTGCCGGCGGCGAAGCCGATCTGGCAAGCCGCATTGCCGCTCAGCGCAGGCTTGTTGAGGCGGGGATGCGGCAGCTTGGCTCCTTAAAGAGCCTCGCCATGCTGCGCCGGGCGATGACGGAAGCGCAGCATAGGGAATAGGGCGCCGCCAAGGCATCGCCGTTATGCGCAATACCATGCTCGCCAGACGGCTCCGCCGCGTGCGAAAATGATTTATGGGGTCTGGGTCTGCCTTATTGCCGCCTTCGCGGGCATGACTTTATGGTGGCGTCCGCAATCTGAACCCGAGTCGAGACAAAGCCCCCATGAGCCAGAACCCGGCCTTTAAGCGCGTCATGCTCAAGGTCTCCGGTGAGGCCCTGATGGGGGATCGGGATTACGGCCTTGATAACGGCACCTGCCGACGCATCGCGGAAGATGTGCGGGGCGTGGTGGATCTCGGTGTGCAGGTCTGTCTGGTGATTGGGGGCGGCAATATCTTTCGCGGTATTTCCGGTGCGGCATCGGGAATGGACCGCGCCCAGGCGGATAGCATCGGCATGCTGGCCACCGTGATGAATGCGCTTGCCATGCAAAACGCACTTGAGAAGATTGGCGTGCAGACGCGCGTGCAAAGCGCGATCCCGATGGCGAGCCTTTGTGAGCCTTTCATCCGTCGCCGCGCGGAACGCCACATGGAAAAGGGCCGCGTGGTGATTTTCGCCGCCGGTACGGGCAATCCGTTTTTCACCACCGATACCGCAGCGGCCTTGCGCGCGGCCGAGATGTCCTGCGATGCGCTGTTCAAGGGCACTCAGGTGGATGGCGTCTATTCCGCCGATCCGCGCAAGAAGCCCAATGCGGAACGCTACACGACGCTGACCTATCTTGATATGCTGGCGCGCGATCTGGCGGTGATGGATGCGGCGGCAATCAGCCTTGCGCGCGAAAACAAGCTGCCCATCATCGTCTTCAATATCCATGAACCAGGCGCCTTCACCGCCGTCATGAAGGGCGAAGGGAAATTTACCACCGTGGTGGAACACGCGCCATAAAACCGGGGGAAGGGCATCATGCCGACTGACGTAAAAGCCCTGAAACAGGATCTGACGCGCCGGATGGAAGGCGCGATAGAGACCTTGAAGAAGGAATTTTCCGGCCTGCGCACGGGCCGGGCCAGCCCCGCGCTTCTGGAACCGGTGCGCGTTGAAGCCTATGGTAGTGTCACGCCGCTCAATCAGGTGGCGAATATCTCGGTGGCGGGGCCGGGGCTGCTCGCCGTTCAGGTCTGGGATAAGGCGCTGGCCAAGGCCGTGGAAAGCGCCATTCGGGAAGCCAATCTTGGCCTTAATCCACAGGCGGAAGGCCAGGTGATCCGCGTGCCGCTGCCGCCGCTTACCACCGAACGCCGCAATGAATTGGCCAAGGCCGCCGCGCGTTACGCGGAACAGGCGCGCGTTGCCGTGCGCGGTGTCAGGCGCGATGGCATGGAACAGATCAAGGCCGCGGGCAAGAAATCCGAACTCGGTGAAGATGAGGTGAAGCGCGCCGAGGAGGAAGTGCAGAAGCTGACTGACCAATTCGTCAAGCAGATAGACGCGGCCTTGGTGGACAAGGATAAGGATATCCGGACGGTCTGAAGGCCGCTTGCCGGAACAGGGACGGAGAGAGCGCTTGCGGAACCGGATGGGGCCTGATCGCGCGAAGGATTGCAG
Source organism: Alphaproteobacteria bacterium (assembly GCA_016869715.1). GTDB lineage: Bacteria > Pseudomonadota > Alphaproteobacteria > Acetobacterales > Acetobacteraceae > Neoroseomonas. The sequence goes on along the minus strand of VGDM01000001.1, from coordinate 149,612 downwards.
CGCATGAGCGCGGCCAGCGATCCCCGTCTTGCCACGGGCGCGCCTCAGGCCCCGCCCGCACATGTGGCGATCATCATGGATGGCAATCGCCGCTGGGCAGAGGGGCGCGGCGTGCCGGTTGCGCTGGGCCATCGCGCCGGGGCCGAAGCGGCGCGGCGCGCGGTGCAGGCAGCGGCTGATGCAGGCATTGGCTGGCTCACGCTTTTCGCCTTCTCCAGTGAGAATTGGCGCCGCCCGATGGAGGAGGTTTCCGCCCTATCGGGCTTGCTCCGGCTTTATTTGCGCAATGAAGTGGCCGGGTTGGTGCGTGATGGTGTGAAGCTCCATGTGATTGGCGATCACAGCCGCTTTGGCGCTGATCTATCGGCCATGGTGGCGGATGCGGAGAAGGCGACAGCAGGCGGCTCAAGGCTGAATCTGGTGATGGCGCTGTCCTATGGCGCGCGGGATGAGATTTTGACGGCGACCAAGGCCGTGGCGCGGGCGGCGCGGGCGGGCACGCTCGATCCCGAAACCCTGACCGAGGCGCAATTTGGTGGCTTCCTGCAAACGGCGGGCATGCCCGATCCGGATTTGATCATCCGCACCTCGGGCGAACAGCGGTTGTCGAATTTCCTGCTTTGGCAGGCGGCTTATGCAGAATTCGTTTTTCTCGATGTGCTGTGGCCAGATTTCGCCGCTGAGGATTTGCAAGGCGCGGTGGCGGAATTTCATCGGCGCGAACGCCGCTATGGGCTGCGCGCCTGACGTGACGAAAGCCACATCATCCAAGCCGGAAGTGAGCACCCCGCGCCCCTGGCGCGATCTGGGCCTCCGGGGTGCATCGGCGGCAGTGCTGATCCCCATTGCGGTATTTGGCATCTGGTCCGGCGGGGTGCTCTGGGATGTGCTGGTCGGCGTTGCTGTTGTACTGCTCACCTGGGAATGGGCGCGGTTTTGCGGCCTTTCCATCTGGCGCTGGCCCTCTGTGCTCATGCCCGCCGTCAGCCTTTGCGTAATGCTGTTGGCAGCCTTTGGGCCGCCGCTTGCCGCACTTGGGCTTTTGGCTGCGGGGACGCTGATCCTGTTCTTGCTGCAACGCCGTGGCGATATCTGGCCAGCGGCGGGGCTTTTCTACATTGGCCTTGCGGGGTTTTCGCTGGTGCTGCTGCGCGGTGAGGATCACGCCGGGCTGCTCAATACGCTGTTCATGGTGCTGATCATTTGGGCATCGGATACCGGGGCCTATATCGCCGGGCGGGCCTTGGGCGGCCTGAAGCTGGCGCCGGCCATCTCGCCGGGGAAGACCTGGTCCGGTGCGGCGGGCGGCTTGCTGGCCGCGACGCTGATCGGCGCGGGGACGGCAGAGCTGCTCGCCCCCGGGGGGGCTTCACGCGCGGCGGCAATCGCGGCCATCCTGGGGGTGATGTCTCAGGCAGGTGATCTTCTGGAAAGCGCGATCAAGCGCCGGTTCGGGGTGAAGGATAGCTCCGCGCTGATCCCTGGCCATGGCGGCGTGTTTGATCGGCTGGATGGGGTGATGGCGGCAGCGCCCATGGCGACCGCGCTTGCCTTGCTGGCCGGGCGGGGCATGCCCCTATGGCATTGAACCGGCAGCCGGGGCCGCGCCGCGTGACCGTGCTGGGCAGCACGGGTTCGGTCGGCAAAAGCACGGTTTCTCTGCTGGAAGCGGCCGCTGAGGATTCCTTTGACGTTGTGGCGCTAGTGGCGGGGCGGGATTGGCAAGGTTTGGCGGCCCAGGCACGGCGGCTCAAGGCGCGCCATGCGGTGCTGGCGGATGCCTCACAATACAAACGCCTGAAGGAAGCCCTAGCCGGGATGGCAACCGAGGTCTCCGCAGGGCCGGACGCCGTGGTAGCGGCGGCGGGGCTGCGTGCCGATTGGACCATGGCCGCCATTGTGGGCGCGGCCGGCTTGCCTGCCACCTTGGCCGCGCTGGCGCGCGGCGGCGTCATGGCGATTGCCAACAAGGAAAGCCTAGTCTGCGCCGGGGAGCCCGTTTTGGCGGCCGCCCGCGCCGGCGGGGCGACCATCCTGCCGGTCGATAGCGAACACAACGCCATTTTCCAGGCGCTGGATATGCGCGACCCTTCGGCGATTGCGAAAATTATCCTGACTGCCTCGGGCGGGCCCTGCCGGACCATGACGCTGGCCGAGATGGCCGCCGTGACCCCGGAAGTCGCGGTGCGCCACCCGGTCTGGTCCATGGGCGCCAAGATCAGCGTCGACTCCGCCACCATGTTCAACAAGGGGCTGGAATTGATCGAAGCCGCGCGGCTTTTCCCGGTGCCGGAAGCGCGGATCGAGGTTTTGGTCCATCCGCAATCCACCGTGCATGGGCTGGTGCAATACACGGATGGGTCGGTGCTGGCGCAGCTTGGCACGCCCGATATGCGCACGCCGATTGCCCACTCGCTCGCCTGGCCTGCGCGGATGACGGCTTCCGTCCCGCCGCTCGATCTCATTGCGCTCGGCAAGCTGGAATTCTTCGCGCCGGACCCGGTGCGCTTCCCGGCCCTCAGGCTTTCGCGGGAAGCGCTTTACGCGGGCGGCGGCGCACCCACCATTCTGAATGCAGCGAATGAGATCGCTGTCGGGCTCTTCCTTGAAAAACGGCTCCGCTTTCTCGATATCGCGGCAGTGGTGGACGAAACGCTCTCACGCCTTGGTGCGCCAGAGGCCGCGGATCTGCCGGCCATTATGGCGCATGATGCGGCCGCGCGGTCCGAAGCGGGGCTGATCGCCGCCAAACGTGCCGCCCTTGTTTGATCGCGCCCGTTTAAGGAGCCTTTCTCTTGGAAATTCTGCCTGAACCCTTCCGCAGCATCGCCGCCTTTGTCGTTGTGCTGGGGGTGCTGATTTTCATCCATGAGCTGGGCCATTATTTGGCGGCACGCTGGCGCGGCGTGCATGTGGAACGTTTTTCCGTGGGCTTTGGCCGCGCGATCTATACCTGGGTAGATAAGCGCGGCTGCGAATGGCGGATCGGCTGGTTGCCGCTCGGTGGCTATGTGAAAATGCATGGCATGGAGGATTTGGGCGAAGCGGCGCCAGAACCGGCGGCCAGCTTCCGCCCCGGTGAGACCTTCCATGAAAAGTCCGTGGGCGACCGCGCCCTGGTGGTGGCCGCCGGGCCTTTTTTCAATTTCGCGCTCGCGGTGCTGTTGTTCGCGGCGCTGTTCGTCGTGGTGGGGCGGCCTTCGCCGGTGCCGAGCGTGGGCAATGTGGTGGAAGCCTCGGCGGCGGCGCGGGCGGGGCTGGCGCCGGGCGATCAGATCATCGCCATTGATGGGCAGAAGGTTGAACGGTTTGAAGCGCTGCAGCGCTATGTGCAGGCTCGCGCCGGCCAAGCCATTGAAATGCTGGTGGCGCGGGGCGATGCGCAGATAAAGGTTGTCGCAACCCCGCTGCCCCGGCCCTCTGACGGGCTTGGCATGCTGGGCATTACCGCCGGACCACTCGAAAGGCTTGACCCCTTCAGCGCCGCCTGGGCGGGTGTGACGCATACTCTGGACATCACCGGGCAAACGCTGCTGGGTGTTTGGCAGATGATCTCCGGCAGCCGCGGAGCTGAGGATCTGGGCGGGCCGGTCCGCATTGCGCAAATGTCAGGGCAGGTCGCGCATATGGGGCTTTCGGCCTTCATCACCTTCACGGCCCTGCTTTCGGTCAATCTGGCGCTGATCAACCTGTTCCCGATCCCAGTGCTGGATGGTGGGCATTTGCTGTTTTATGCCGCCGAGGCGATCCGGGGCCGGCCCCTACCCCTGAAGGCGCGGGAATATGGCTTTCGGGCCGGCTTTGCCCTGCTGATCGGCCTCATGATTTTCGCCACTTGGAATGACCTAGCACAGCTTGGCGTGGTGCGTTGGGTGAGTGGATTGCTCGGCTGACGGTTTTTGGGGTGGCGAGGGGGGCGTGCGTCGGCTAGGTAGGATCTTCAGCTTGAGAGAGATGCCGATTCCGTGAAGCAGCTCCGTGTTCTTTTGGCTCTGTTCGTGTTTTTGGCCCTGGCCATCCCCGCAGCCGCCCAGGAAGCTGGCCGTGGTAGCGGGCGCATAACTGCCGTTGATGTGCGCGGCACGCAACGCATCGATCCCGATACGGTGCGCAGCTACATGCTGGTACAAGTTGGCGATGTGGCGGAACAGGACCGCATTGACCGCAGCCTGCGCGCACTTTTCGCGACCGGGCTGTTTCGGGATGTGACGATCCGCACCGAGGGCGCGCGCGTGGTTGTTGACGTGGTGGAAAACCCGGTCGTCAATCGCGTAGCGTTTGAAGGCAATCGACGCATTTCCAGTGAAATTCTCCGCAGTGTTGTCCTGATCCAACCGCGCAGCGTTTTTACCCCGGCCGCGGTGCAGACGGATCGGCAAGGCATTCTGGAACTTTATGCGCGGCGTGGTCGTTTTCGTGCGACGGTCGAACCCAAGATCGTGGAACTTGACCAGAACCGCGTTGATCTAGTGTTCGAAATCTTTGAAGGCGATCCGGCGTTGATCGCGCGCGTGAATTTTGTTGGCAATAATGCCTTTTCCGAAGCGCGGCTCAGGGATGTGGTCTCCTCCCAAGAACAGGCGTGGTTCCGCCTGCTGTCTTCAAGCGATATTTATGATCCTGAACGCTTGGTCTTTGACCGGGAATTGCTTCGGCGCTTCTATTTGCGGCAGGGCTTCGCGGATGTGCAGATCACCGGGTCTTCCGGAGAATTGACCCCCGATCGCAGTGCGTTTTTCGTGACCTTCACGGTTAACGAAGGGCAGCGCTACCGCGTCGGTAAGGTTGAGATCATTAATGAAATTCCGCGCCTCAGTATGGAAGGGCTGCGTCGCGAAATCGGAATCGCCACCAGCGATTGGTATGATGGGGATGCGGTGGAACGCGCCAGCACAGCAGCTGCCGATGCCTTGCAGGCACGTGGCGAGTCCTTCATTGAAGTGCAAGCCCGTGTCACCCGTGATCCTGAAACAGCCACCATTGATCTCGCCTTCGTTGTGCGGGAAGGTGCGCGCTCCTTCGTGGAACGGATAGACGTATCAGGGAATACGCGCACGGAAGATCGGGTGATCCGCCGTGAATTCCGTCTGGCCGAGGGCGATCCGATGAACGCGCGTCAAATTCGACGTTCGCGTGATCGTATCCGCTCACTCGGTTACTTCTCCGACGTGCAGATCACCAACCTACCCGGTTCGGGGCCGGAGCTGGTAAATTTGCGAACCTCGGTTGTGGAACGCGCGACTGGTGACTTCACGCTGGGTGGCGGTTACGCAACAGATGCGGGGCTTTTGTTGGATGTCGGTGTGCGTGAACGAAATCTGCTCGGCATGGGATTTGATGCGCGCGTTGGCGGTGTGCTCGCGCAGAAGCGCAGCCAGTTGGATCTTTCGGTTACTGATCCACAATTCCTGGATCGCAATCTGGCTGCCGGGGCGGATGCCTTTCTGATCAATCGAGACTTGCGTTTCGTCACGGGCTACCGTGAAAGGCGTGCGGGCTTTGCGCTGCGCACTGGCTATGAAATCAATGATCGGCTGCGGCAGAACTGGTCCTATGCGCTGATTGACCGCGATATTTTCGACATTAACCAATTCGCTTCGCGCTTCATTCGAGAACAGGCAGGCCGGACAGTGCTTTCGCAATTCTCTACAACTGTCACCTATGACATGCGCGATAGCAGGATCGAACCGCGTTCCGGCTATGTGGTCCGCGTCGGTGGCGATTACGCCGGCATCGGTGGCGATGTGAACTACTTTCGCTACCGCGCTGATGGCCAATATTATATCCCCTTTGAACGCTGGTTGAACGATCCGGATTTCGTACTGGTTTTGGCGGCTGGTGGCGGTATCTTGAGTCCGCTTGGCGATAAGGATGACCGTATTGTTGACCGCTTCTTCCTGGGTGGTGAAAACTTGCGTGGCTTCCGCTTGGGTGGCGCGGGCCCGCAGGATAGAGCAACAGGCGACTCACTTGGTGGCCAGTTGCTGTGGACCACCTCAGCCGAAATGCGCTTCCCCCTGCCGCTGCCGAATGAACTCGGCTTGCTGGGCCGCACCTTTGTGGATGTGGCGTCACTTTCCGGGATCCCAGATAGTTATTTCGATCAGGCGAGATATCCGGGTGCAAAACCGGTAGATGAGGCTGATCCGCGCGTAAGTGTTGGTGTCGGCTTTTCCTGGCGGAGCCCGATTGGCCTGATCAATATTGATTTCGGCAAGGCGGTTGTGAAGAAAGACTACGACAAGACACAGCTTTTCCGCCTTGGCTTTGGCACACGCTTCTAACCTGGGATGATTGCCCCATGAATCGCCTCGTCCTTGCCGCTTTGCTTGCTTTCCCGGTGGTGGCGGCAGCGCAGAACCAACCAGGCTGGTTTGTGCCCGGCCAACCCCAGGGCCAACAACAGCAAGGGCAGCGCCCTGCACAGCCTGCACAGCCTGCACAGCCTGCCCAGCCGCAGGGCCCGCCGCAGCAGGCCCAGGTACCGGCTGCCCTTCCTCCTGGCACGCCACCACCGGCGGCGGTGATTGGCGTGGTAGACGTACCGGAAATCCAGCGTGTTTCCACCGCCTTCAACCAGGTGCGCCAGGAAATTGAACGCCGCCGGGCCAAGTTGAATGAGGATGTGCAGAACGAGCAGCAGCGCTGGCGAGAAGAACAGCAGCGCTTTGGCAATGAACGTGGCGGGCTTTCGCCAGACCAGTCGCGCACCCGTGAACGCGCGCTGCAGGACCAGGTTACCGATGGTCAGCGCATCTTCCGTGACCGGGCGCGCGATTTGGAACAATTGGCCCAGCAGGCATTGCGGGAAATTGAACAGGCGCTGGCTATTGTCATCCGGCAAGTGGCGGCCAGCCGGAACATTAATATGGTGCTGCCAAGGCCTTTGGTGATCTTCAATGAACCGCCCTTCGACATGACAGAAGAAGTGGCGGTGCAGCTCAATCGCGTGATTACCAATGTCAATCTGCCGCCTGATCCATCAGCCGCGCCGCCGCCGCGTCCGGCGACAATGCCTGCCCCGGCCCCAGCGGCACCAAGGCGGAACTGATCACCTTGGGTGCGGATAGCCGTTTTTACGCCTCTGCCGGGTCGCTGACCCTCGGCGTGCTCCGCACCACCATCGGGCTTGCGGCGGCAGAGGATGATGCGCGGCACTTCGGCGGTGTCGCGCCGCTTGGCTTGGCGGGGCCACATGATGTGGCCTTTATGGAAGGTCGGAAGAACCTGCCCGCGCTGAAGGCCACCAAGGCTGGCGCTGTGGTGATCGAAGAAGCCTTTGCCGAACACGTGCCTGCGGGCTCAGTGCCGCTGGTCGTGGCGTCACCGCAAGCCGAATTCATCAAAATTGCGCGGCTGTATCATCCGCCAGTGCAGCCCAAGCCAGGCATTCATCCAAGTGCGGTAATTGCCCCCGATGCAGTGATTGGCGCCGGCTGCGAAATTGGGGCCCTTGTCTATGTTGGCGCAAACGCTGAAATCGGCGCGCATTCCATTCTGGAACACCACTGCTCCATCGGTGATGGCTGCAAATTGGGCGCGCATGGGCGCATCCATGCCCATGCCAGCATGGCCTATTGCATCGCCGGGGAACGCGTGGTGCTGCATCCCGGTGCGCGCATCGGCAATGAGGGCTTTGGCTTCATCACCACGCCGCAAGGCCAGCATGTCACCATGCCGCAGCTTGGCCGCGTGATTATTGGCGATGGCGCTGAAATCGGCGCAGGCACCTGCATTGATCGTGGGGCGGGCGGCGATACGGTGATCGGCACTGGGTCGCGGATCGATAACCTTGTGCAGATTGGCCATAACGTCACGATTGGGCACGGCGCAGTGATTGTGGGTCAGGCAGGTATCGCCGGTTCATCCAGCATTGGCGATCACGCCGTGCTGGCGGGGCAGGCTGGCATTGCCGGGCATGTTTCCATCGGCGCGAAGGCGCGTGTTGGCGCGCAAGCCGGGGTTTTAAATGATGTACCGCCCGGCATTGACGTGCTGGGCAGCCCCGCCTGGCCCGCCAAGGAGACAATGCGCGCCTTTGCGCGTCTCAGGCGATTGGCTTCCAGCAAGACGAACGAAAAGACAGGATGACGATCATGTCTGAGGATAAGTCAACCCCCATTGATATTGGCGTTTTTGATATCGCCAAGATCATGCATGCGATCCCGCATCGCTACCCCTTCCTGCTGGTGGATCGGGTTGTTGATCTGGTGAAGAATGAAAGCTGCATCGGCATCAAGAATGTCACGATCAACGAGAATTTCTTCCAGGGCCATTTCCCGACCATGCCGGTGATGCCTGGCGTGCTGATCATTGAATGTATGGCGCAAACTGCGGCCGTTTTGGTGGTGGAAACGCTGGGGCCGTCCTGGGCGGGCAAGCTTGTCTATTTCATGACCGTGGATAACGCGAAATTCCGCAAGCCCGTGGTGCCTGGCGATCAGATGCGTGTGCATGTGAAAAAGGAACGCCAGCGCGGCAATATCTGGAGATTCTCCGCCGAGGCCAAGGTGGATGGCAAGGTGGTGGCCGAAGCGACCTATGCCGCCATGATCCTGGACCGCTAAGCATGAGCGAAATTCACGCGACTGCCGCAGTTTCGTCCCAGGCACAGATCGGCGCTGGTTGTAAGATTGGTCCCGGCTGCGTCATCGGCCCCGATGTGGTGCTGGAAGATGGCGTGGAGCTGATTGCCCATGTGATGGTGGATGGCCATACGCGCCTTGGTGCAGGTGTGAAGGTGTTTCCCTTCGCGACCATTGGCATGGCGCCACAAGATCTGAAGTACAAGAATGAACCCACGCGCTGCGAGATCGGTGCGCGTACTCTCATCCGTGAACACGCTACCATTCATCGTGGCAGTGTGGGCGGCGATGGCGTCACGCGGGTTGGTGAGGATTGTCTGATCATGGCGGTCGTGCATGTGGCGCATGATTGCCGCTTGGCTGATCGCGTGATCCTGGCCAATAAGGTCATGCTGGGCGGGCATGTGGAGATCGCCGATACGGTGTTTGTTGGCGGCGGCACGGCCATTCATCAATTCGTGCGCATTGGCCGCCAGGCAGTGCTCGGTGGCATGAGCGGGATTGAGGCCGATGTAATCCCCTACGGCTCCGCCATGGGCAATCGTGCGCGGCTGATTGGCTTGAACCTGATCGGGCTGAAGCGGCGCGGCTTTTCACGCCCGGAAATCCATGCCTTGCGCGCGGCCTTCAAGCTAATCTTCCGCGAACCAGGCATTTTCAATGATCGGGTGGAAGAAGCCGATCGCCGCTTCGCCGGTGATGAGAATGTGGGCGAAATACTACATTTCATCCGCAATACGTCGCGCAGGGGCCTGTGCAAGGCCGGGCGCGGGGGCGATGATATGGACGATGAGGCGGAATGAGAAAGCGCCGCCCTCGCGCTTGCAAGCGCTAAGCATCATGCCCAAACCCCTTGGTGTCATCGCGGGCGGGGGCACCTTGCCGCTTCGGGTCGTGCAGGCGGCTTCTGCCCTGGGACGGCCCGTGCATATCGTGGTGCTGGAAGGCCATGGCGCTGCGGCGGCTTATGCCGGGCTATCCCATGTGACGCTCCGCTGGGGCTTGGCTGCGCAAATGCTGTCCTGGCTGAAGCAGCATGGCGTAAAGGAAGTTGTCTTGGCCGGCACTGTGGCGCGGCCTTCGCTACTGTCACTCCGGCCGGATGCGGCTTCGATGAAATTGCTCGGGCGGATTGGGCGTGCCGCTTTCAATGGCGATGATTCCATTTTGCGCGCGGTGATGAAGGTGCTGGCCGAAGAAGGTTTTGAGGTGGTGGGCGCGCAGGCCTTGCTCGCGGGTTTGCTGCCGGATGCCGCCTTGCTCGCCGGCTCCATGCCGGATGATGTGGCGCGCGCCGATATCGCGCGCGGGCTTGTCGTTTGCCACGCGATTGGCGCGGTTGATGTCGGCCAGGCGGTGGTGGTGCAGCAGGGGTTGGTGCTTGGGGTGGAAGCTATTGAAGGCACGGATGCGCTGATCCTGCGCGCCGGTGCGCTGAGGCGTGAAGGACCCGCGCCCATTCTGGTGAAGGCCTTGAAGCCCACGCAATCTACGCTGGCCGATCTGCCGACCATCGGCCCGCGCACGGTTGAAAGCGCGCGTGCTGCCGGGCTGCGCGGCTTAGCCTTTCGGGCCGGCGGCACCATTCTATTGGAACGCGCCACCACCATCGCGGCGGCCGAGGCAGCGAGCATCTTCCTGCTTGCCTTCAACCCCAGCGAATACAGTCAAGGAGATCTCGCATGAGTCAAGGTCGTTTTCTGCATACCATGCTGCGCGTCGGCAATCTGGACCGCAGCGTTGATTTCTACACGCGCCTTCTGGGCATGAAGGAATTGCGCCGGCGCGATGTGCCGGATGGCAAATATACCTTGGTTTTTGTAGGCTATGCCGGGGAGGAAACCGGCGCTGGCGTGATTGAGCTGACTTATAATTACGGTGTCGACAAATACGAACTCGGTACCGCTTTCGGGCATTTGGCGATTGGCGTACCGAATGTGGCCGCGACCTGCGATACGCTCCGCGCTGCCGGTGTGAAGATCACGCGCGAACCGGGGCCGGTGAAATTCGGCACCACCGTGATTGCCTTTATTGAAGACCCGGATGGCTACAAGATTGAGCTGATCGAACGCGCCTGATCAAACAAAAACAACCGCGCGGGGTGTACCCCGCGCGGTTTTCTTTTGGGCATGACGCCTTAGGTGTCAGTTGATCCGCTCACCATGCAGGGCAACATCAAGCCCTTCGCGTTCCTCTTCCTCGGTGACGCGCAGACCAACAATCACATCGGTGATCTTGAGCAGGACCCAGGTGCCAATCGCAGTAAAGGCCATGGTGGCGGCAACCGCGATCACCTGCTTGATGAATTGCTCCATCCCGCCTGACGATCCTTCCGGCAGCGCCGTGGTGGCGGAAAGCGGGCCATAGGCCAGGAAGCCCACCAGCAACGCACCGACAATGCCGCAAATGCCGTGCACACCAAAGACATCCAGGCTGTCATCATACTTCAGCGCGCGCTTGAGCGCGGTCGCGCCCCAGTAGCCTGCCACACCAGCCACCAGGCCGATAATCAACGCGCTACCCGGCAGCACGTAGCCCGCCGCGGGGGTAATGGCGACCAGGCCCGAAACCGCACCGGAAATCGCACCCAGGACGGAAGGCTTGCCTTTGCCAATCCATTCCGCCGCCAGCCAGGACAGCACCGCCGCCGCGGCGGCGATTTGCGTGACCAGCATGGCCATGCCCGCACGACCGCCGGACGACCCGAGCGCAGACCCGGCATTGAAGCCGAACCAACCCACCCAAAGCAGCGCTGCACCAATGACCGCAAGACCGAGATTATAGGGTGAGAGATTGTCTGAACCATAACCAATCCGCTTGCCGAGAACGATGGCCGCGACTAGCCCCGCGACACCGGCATTGATGTGCACCACCGTACCACCCGCGAAATCGAGCGCACCGAGCGAAAAAATCCAGCCATTCGGATGCCACACCCAATGCGCAATCGGTGAATAAACGAGCAGCGTCCAAAGCCCGATAAACACCAGCAGCGCGGAGAACTTCAAGCGATCCGCCACCGCGCCGGTGACCAGCGCTGCGGTGATCACCGCGAAGGTCATCTGGAAGGTCAGGAAGATCGATTCCGGAATAGTGGTTGCCACCGCCGCATCACCTGATCCCAGCGTGAAGGGCTTGTCCCAATTTTCTGCCAAGCCGCCCAGGAAGAAGCGAGAGAAATCGCCGATCCAGGCATTACCCTCACCAAAAGCAAGGCTATAGCCCGCAACCATCCACAGCACAGACACCAGCGCGCAGATGGAAAAGGACTGCATCATGGTCGCCAGCACATTCTTCTTGCGCACCATGCCGGCATAGAACAGCGCAACACCAGGCACAGTCATCATCAGCACGATCGCGGTGCTGATCAGCATCCAGGCGGCATCACCCGTATCCACCTTGGCTTCATCGCCGGCAAAGGCTGGCGCGACGGCAAGGCCAGAAAAAGCCGCGGCCATCCCGCAGCGAGCAAGAAACCTCATGGGTTTTCCCTTCTTGTCAAATGTTGCAGAACTGGGCCTCACAGCGCAGATTCATCTGTCTCACCGGTGCGGATGCGCAAAGCGCGTTCCACATCCATGACGAAGATCTTGCCATCACCGATCTTGCCGGTGCGTGCCGTTGTTGCGATGGCTTCGACCACCGCATCCACCATCTCAGCCGGTACGGCCACTTCGATTTTCACCTTGGGCAGGAAGCTCACATGATATTCCGCGCCGCGGTAGATTTCGGTCTGGCCCTTCTGGCGGCCAAAACCTTTCACTTCCGTCACCGTCAGCCCCTGCACGCCAAGCGGGGTCAGTGCTTCGCGCACTTCATCTAGCTTGAAGGGCTTGATGACAGCCATCACAAGTTTCATCGCGCTTTCCGTTCCTCTCTCTGGGCGGGATTCGACCCCCGCATCGGCCTTCCCTCTCCAAATCCCGTGCCAGCCTGAGGGGGCTAAAATGCGCTGGATTTGGGCGGTCAGCGCAGGTTTTTCGCCAATTAAACCACCATGTGCCCTATTTTTAATCATAATATGGATGTGCATTTTAGCACTTGGTGGCCTCCGCCAGCCTCGGTAAAATGCGCCCATGATCGCTTCACAGGATGTTGATGTTTGTGTGGTGGGTGCCGGCCCCGTTGGCGCCACCTTGGCTGCGCGCTTGGCTGGCGCGGGGGTCAGAACCGCGGTTGTTGATGCCGCCCGTCTGCCGCCCATGGAAATGCCGGCCTTTGATGGCCGCGCCTATGCCATTGCGCTGACCTCCAAGCGCCTTCTGGAAACCGCCGGCGTTTGGGCAAGGCTGCCTGTGGACCCCTGTCCCATCCTTGGCATCCGTGTTGCCGATGGCAGGCCGGGCGAGCCGCCATCTCCGCTGTCGCTCCATTTCGACCACGCGGCGCTCGGCGATGATCCGTTTGGCTGGATGGTGGAGGCACGGTCGCTTCGCATCGCGCTCAATGCCCATTTGCCGCAATTGGGCAATCTGACGGTCCATGCGCCCGCAAAAGCTGAAGTGGCGCGGGATGCGGATGGTGCCACCATCACGCTTTCAAGCGGTGCCAGTTTCCGAACCCGGCTGGTGGTCGGCGCCGAGGGGCGCAATAGCCCCCTCCGCAGCGCTGCCGGCATTCGGGTTTCCCGACTGGATTATCATTGCATGGGCATTGTCGGGTCCATTGCGCATGAAAGGCCGCACCGCAACATGGCTTTGGAACAATTCCTGCCCCATGGCCCCTTTGCCCAATTGCCCATGCCGCCGCTGCCCGAGCACCCCCACGTCAGCGCCATTGTCTGGACCGACAAGACCGCGATTGCGGAGCGGTGCCTCGCCATGGAAAATGCCGCTTATGGCCAGGAAATCGCGCGACGCCTTGGCGGGCATTTGGGCTCCGTGAAGCCGATTGGCCGGCGCTGGTCCTACCCGCTTTCGGCCATGCATGCCGCGCGTTACGTGGATACGCGATTGGCGCTGGTGGGCGATGCGGCGCATGGCATTCACCCCATTGCAGGCCAAGGGCTCAATCTCGGCTTTCGCGATGTTGATGCTTTGGCCGAATTGGTGATTGCAGCCGTGGCGCTGGGCGCCGACCCGGGCGATGGCGCCTTGCTTGCGCGCTATCAAGCGAAGCGCCGGCCCGATAGCCTGCTGATGCTGGGTGCCACCCATGCGCTTGAGCGGCTTTTCGCCAATGACATCGCCCCCATTCGCATCGCGCGCCGGCTTGGCATTGCCACGGTGGACCGTATGCCGCGGCTCAAGAATTTCTTTGCGCGGCAGGCCATGGGGATGAATTCATCTGCGGGGGCGCTGATCGGGAGGTAAAAAAACCGCGTCATTTCACCAGCGATTGACGCATCCGCCCGCAAGCCGCCATCCTGTTCCAGACACAGGAAGAAAGGGTGATTTCGATGGGCATGAACCGCCGGGCCTTGCTGCTGACCTCCGCCGCCTTGGCCGCCAATGTCGTGGCCCCTGAAGCCGCTTTTGCGCAGGAACAACCGCGCCGCGGGGGCATCATGACGGTGCATTTCCCTTCCGAACAGCGCATCCTGAACCCAAGCCTGCAGGCTTCCACGGGGGTCTATATTGTCGGTGGCAAAATCCAGGAACCGCTGGTGGATTTGGATGCTGCCGGCAATCCCGCGCCCTGCCTCGCGGAATCCTGGGAAGCGACACCGGATGGCAAGACCATCACCTTCCGCCTGCGCCGCGGTGTCACCTGGCATGATGGGCGGCCCTTCACCTCGGCGGATGTGCAATTCACCGCCATGGAGATGTGGAAGAAGATCCTGAATTACGGCACGACGCTGCAATTGTTCCTGGAAGCGGTGGACACGCCAGACGCACATACCGCGGTCTTCCGCTACAGCCGACCCATGCCGCTGAACCTGCTCCTGCGCGCCATCCCTGATCTTGGCTTCGTCTCAGCCAAGCACATTTATGAAGGTAATGATATTCGCCAGAACACCGCGAATACGGCGCCGGTCGGCACCGGGCCCTTTCGCTTTGTGCAATATGAACGCGGGCAATTCATCATCGCCGACCGCAATCCGAATTACTGGCGTAATAACCTGCCCTATCTGGATCGCGTGGTCTGGCGGGTGGTGTCGGACCGTTCGGCGGCGGCGGCGCAGATGGAATCCGGGCAATTGCTGTTCAGCCCCTTCTCGGCCCTTTCCATCGCCGATTTCACGCGTCTTGGCCGCGACCCGCGCTTTGAAGTGACCACACGCGGCAATGAAGGCAATGCGCGGACAAATACGCTGGAATTCAATTTCCGCAACCCGATCCTGGCCGATCTCCGCGTGCGCCGCGCCATTGCGCATGCGCTGGATATTCCCTTCTTCATCGAGAACTTCTTGGGGCCCTTCGCCAAGGTTGGCACGGGGCCCATCCCCACAACCTCGCCCGATTTCTACCCGCCAAATATGCCGCAATACCCCTTCAACCGCGCCCAGGCGAACCGGTTGTTGGATGAGGCCGGGCATCGGCGCGGCGCCGGCGGCGTGCGCCTCAACCTGCGCCTCAATCCCGCGCCTTGGGGTGAGGATATCGCGCTGTGGTCCACCTTTATTCAGCAATCATTGAATGAGGTCGGCATTCGCGTTGAAATCGTGCGCCTCGATGCGGCGGGGTTCCTCCGCACCGTCTATAATGATTGGAATTTCGATCTGGCGACCGGCTGGCACCAGTATCGCAATGACCCTGCGGTTTCCACCACAGTCTGGTATCGTTCCGGCCAGAACAAGGGCGCGCCCTGGACCAATCAATGGGGTTGGACCGATGCGGAAACCGACCGGCTGATTGACGCTGCCGCAACTGAATTGGATCCCGCGCGGCGCAAGGCGCTCTATGCCGATTTCGTCAGCCGGGCGAATACGGAATTGCCGCTTTGGATGCCGATTGAACAGATTTTCGTTTCGGTCATCAATCGGCGTGTGCGCAATCATTCCAATACGCCGCGCTGGGCGTCTTCATCATGGCACGATCTCTGGCTCGCTTCCTGACGCGCGCCTGATTTCTGATGCGGATATTGAGCCTCGCTGCGCGAAGATTGGCGGCGTCCTTGCCGACGCTGCTGATCATTCTGGCGGGCATGTTTCTGCTACTGCAATTGGCGCCGGGCGACACCGTGGATGCGCTGATTGCGCAAATGGGTGGCGGGGGCGATGCGAAGCTGGCCGAGGAGCTGCGCCGCTTCTATGGGCTTGATCTGTCCATCCCAGCGCAGCTTGGCAACTACCTCTGGCGGCTGATCCGCTTTGATCTTGGCTTTTCGGCGATTTACGGCAAGCCCGTCGCGACCGTGATTTTCGAACGCCTGCCCGCGACCCTTGCGCTGATGACGGCGGCACTTTCCTTCGCCTTTTTCGTGGGTCTGGTGCTCGGCGTGATTGCCGCCAAGCGCGTGAATGGCTGGCCCGATACGGTCATTTCCACGCTTGGCCTGATCTTCTACGCGACCCCGTCCTTCTGGTTCGGGCTGATGGCGATTGTGTTCTTTTCCGTCCATCTGCAATGGCTGCCCGCCGGCGGCCTTGAGAATATCGCCTCTGGCCTGACGGGCTTTGCACGGCTGTGCGATATCGCCGCGCATCTGGTGCTGCCGACGCTCACACTTGGGCTGATTTTTCTGGCGATTTATCTCCGCATCATGCGCGCTTCGATGCTGGAGGTGCTGGCGCTCGATTTCGTGCGCACAGCACGCGCCAAGGGGCTGGACGAAACCCGCGTGATGCTGCGCCATGTGCTACGCAACGCCATGCTGCCCATGGTGACACTGATCGGCCTGCAAGCCGGCACTATGCTGGGTGGTTCCGTGGTGGTGGAGAGCGTGTTTTCCCTGCCGGGGCTTGGGCGGCTTGCCTATGAAGCGGTGGTGCAGCGGGATTTGAATACACTGCTTGGTATTGTGTTCATCTCAGCACTTTTGGTCATTGTCGTGAATTTCCTGGTGGATTTGCTCTATGCGCGGCTTGATCCGCGCATCGGCACCGGGGGCGCGCCCTGATGGCCATGCTAAAGCGTTTTGCGCTGGCCTATTTTCGCAACCCCGCAGCGGGCATTGGGCTTTTGTTGCTGATTGCGATCATCGCCATGGCGCTGACCGCGAATTGGTTTTTTCCGCGTGATCCGCTGGCGCTTGCGGGCCGGCCACTGCAATGGCCAGGCGCCAATCCGCGTTTCCTGCTGGGTACGGATAATTCCGGGCGCGATATCGCGGCACAAATTTTTCACGGCGCGCGCGTATCGCTGCTGATTGGCGTAGTGGCGACCTCCATCGCGGTCGCCATTGGCATTGTGATCGGCGCACTCGCGGGTTATTACGGCGGCGTGGTGGATGATGTGATGATGCGGCTGACGGAGGCGTTTCAGACCCTGCCCAATTTCCTCTTGCTGCTGGTGCTGGTTTCGATCTTTGGGTCGGAACTCACCACCGTCGTCGTCGCCATCGGCGTGGTTTCCTGGCCCGCCACGGCGCGGCTTACGCGCGCTGAATTCTTGACACTTCGTAACCGCGAATTCGTGCAAGCCTGTCGCGGGCTTGGCATGGGGGATGGGCAGATCATCTTTCGCGAAATCCTGCCCAATGCGCTGCCACCTGTCATTGTTTATGCCAGCGTTGTCATGGCGGTGGCCATATTGCTTGAAAGCGCTTTGGCATTTCTCAGGCTGTCTGATCCCAATGTCGCATCCTGGGGCAATCTGATCGGGCTCGGGCGCGATGTTCTGCGCGTGCAATGGTATGTTTCGGCCATTCCAGGCATTGCTATCCTGCTGACTGTGCTGGCAGTTTCATTGGTTGGGCAGGGTTTGAACGACGCTTTGAACCCAAGGCTAAAAGGCTGATGAGCGCGGTACTTACCCTGAAAGACCTGACCGTCGCGCTGCCGCGCGGGGCGGATCGGCCTGAGGCCTTGCGCCAGGTCTCGCTGGAATTGAAAGCGGGCGAGATTCTCTGCGTAGTCGGTGAAAGTGGCTCCGGCAAATCCATGATGGCGAGTGCCATCATGCGCCTGCTGCCCGGCAATGTGCGCATTACGGGCGGTGCCATCCAGTTCGAGGGCAAGGACCTCGCCAACGCCGATGATGCGACCATGCGCGCACTCCGCGGTGCGCGCATTGCCATGGTGTTCCAGGAACCCATGACAGCGCTCAATCCTTTGCGCAGCATTGGCGATCAGATCGCCGAGATGTTTCGTATCCATACCAGCCTGAACAAGGCTGAAATCGAAGCCCGGGTACTGGCATTGCTGGAAGAAGTGCGCATCCCACACCCGGCAGAAGCCGCGCGTGCCTTCCCGCATGAACTCTCTGGCGGGCAGCGTCAGCGCGCCATGATTGCGATGGCCTTGGCGCTTGATCCCGTGGTGCTGATTGCCGATGAACCGACCACCGCCTTGGATGTCACCACCCAGGCGCAAATCCTGGCGCTGATCCGCGATTTGCAGCAGCGCAAGGGCACGGCGGTGCTATTCATCACGCATGATTTCGGCGTGGTGGCGGAAATCGCCGATCGCGTTGCGGTCATGCAGCAAGGGCTTTTGGTGGAAAAGGGGCCGGCGCACGATGTGCTTCATGCACCTCAATATGATTACACCAAGGCGCTGACCGCCGCCGTACCACCGCTGAAAGCCCCGGCGCCGCGGCCAATTTCCAGCGATGCCATTCTGGTGCTGGAAGGCGTGCAAAAAACCTATCGCAGCGGCGGGTTATTCGCGCGGCGTCGGCGCGAAACCCATGCGGTACGAGATGTGACGCTCTCTCTCCCCAAGGGCGGCACGCTTGGCGTGGTGGGCGAGTCAGGTTCCGGCAAATCCACCCTTGCGCGCTGCATCACGCGCCTGGCGCGCGCTGATGGTGGCAGCATTCGGCTCGGTGGCAATGATCTGCTGCATTTGCCAAAGCGCGAGGCGCGGCAGGCCGCGCGGCGCATCCAGATGGTGTTTCAAGACCCCTATGCCTCGCTGAATCCACGCCGTCGCGCGGGTGAATTGGTGGCGCAAGGCCCGATAATCCATGGCATGGCGGGTGATGCCGCCATGGCGAAGGCGCGCGAATTATTCGCGCTGGTCGGGCTTGATCCGGCGGCGACAGAACGCTTCCCGCATGAATTCTCCGGCGGGCAGCGCCAGCGCATTGGGCTCGCGCGCGCGCTCGCGCTGGAACCAGAAGTGCTGGTGGCCGATGAACCTGTCTCGGCGCTAGATGTCTCAGTGCAGTCGCAGGTTTTGAAGCTGCTCGCGGATTTGCGGCTCAGGCTTGGGCTTTCCATTGTCTTCATCACACATGATCTGCGCGTAGCAGCGCAGGTTTGTGATCTGGTCGCAGTGATGAAGGATGGCGAGGTCGTGGAACACGGCCCAATAGCGCAAGTTTTTGAGGCTCCGCGCCATGCCTATACGCAAGCGCTGCTGGCTTCTGTGCCCGGTCGTGGTTTTGGGGCCTAAGGACCCAAAACCACGCCACAAAGCTTATTTCACCGGCGAAAACGCCGTAGGCTTCATTTCCATGACCGTCTGCTGCTTGAGCGCCCCCAGCGGCGCAATCGCCTTGCCGAATTCCGCCCAGCCCGGATCGCTCATCATCGCGGTGCGGCGGCGGTCGCGGTCGCCAAAGCCCTCATAGGCCCACATGAAGACCACCTGGTTGATGGGGCCAATCTCGGTCACAGCGAATAGCAGCAATTGACCGAGCATGCGCTTTTGCACGGGCAGGCCGTATTTTTCGTAGGCTTCCAACCAGCCGGCCATCTTGCCGGGGTGGAAATCATAGGTGCGGTGATCGACAAACATCCCCGTCCCGCCAATCTCCCGCCTGAATTGGAAGCCCATGGCCTGGGTGATCGGCGAAAACGGTAAGGTTTTCAAGAATTTGACTTCCTGCCAGGCGAGCGCCCCGGCTTCAGCCGACCGCTTGCGGAAGGCCTGCCAATCGGGATCGGCCTCCCGCGCCACCAGCCCCGCTTCGCGGGTATCAATATCGTCCCAGCCGCGGAAGAAGACCACGCGGTTGATGGTGCCCACTTCCACCTGAAAGAAGCCGAGTGATGGCCCCATATGCCGGGCCGAAGCCGGGCCGCCGAGGTTTTGATAGGCATCCATCCACAGAGGCATCTTGCCTGGATGGAAGGTATATTGGCGCTGTTCGACATACATTAGGCATTCCCCCCTTCAGCTTGTCGGCGAAGCTTCAGCCGAGACTGCCGCCAAGGCAAGGCGCCTTCCCCGGGGAATTTTGCTGCAACGCAAAAGCCCCTTGAAACCCCGGGGCTAGAGGCGCAGGACGATGCCCGGAACAGGAGCCAATGCCATGACCACCAAGCGCCCCATCCCCCCCGGCCGGGAATTGCTGAGCAAGGGCAATGCAACCGCCCAGCGCGTGTTTGAACAATGCCGCATCATGGCGGATGTGGTGGGCCGCCACGCCCGCACCCTGCCGGATGCCTTGAACCCCAAGGCGCCGCTGGAAAGCCTAGGCAAGGCGAGCCAGGGGCTGATACGGGCCCCGCAGAACCTGGCGATGGATGCGGCTTCCTATATGCTGGATGCGTCGCAGCGCAGCTTCCTGTTCTGGGACACGATGCGCGAAGCAGGCAATGATTTCGTCGCGCATGAAAAGGCCGGCTGCCCGCCCGTACTGATTTTTGACTATGAAACCGTGGTGGATGGCCGCAGCTTGAAGCGCCCAGTGAACTATGCCCTGGTGCGCATCACGCCGCCCGAAGATATGGCGCCAAGCAATGATGCGCTCCGCCCGTTTTTGATCATTGACCCGCGCGCCGGCCATGGCTCGGGCATTGGCGGCTTCAAGTCAGACAGCCAGGTGGGTGTTGCCTTGCGTCGCCGGCATCCCGTGTATTTCGTGATCTTTTTCCGGGACCCCGAACCGGGCCAGACGATTCTGGACATTACCGCTGCCGAAGCCGTGTTCCTGAAGCATGTGACGGATGCGCACCCCAAGGCGCCGAAGCCCGTTGTGATTGGCAATTGCCAGGGCGGTTGGGCGGTAATGATGTTGGGCGCCGTCATGCCGAATCAGCTTGGCGCGCTGGTCCTGAATGGTGCGCCGCTTTCCTATTGGGCGGGCGAGAAGGGCAAGAACCCCATGCGCTATCTGGGCGGCTTGGCCGGTGGCGGCTGGCCCGCAGCGCTCATGGCCGATATGGGCAACGGCCGATTTGACGGCGCCAATCTGGTTGCGAATTTTGAAGGGCTGTCGCCCGCCAATACCTGGTTCCGCAAATATTTTGATCTTTACGAAAATGTGGATCAGGAAGCCGAGCGCTTCCGGGAATTTGAACGCTGGTGGGGCGGCTATTTCCTGATGAACCGTGATGAAATTCGCTGGATCGTCGAAAATCTGTTCATCGGCAATCGTTTCTCGTCCGGGCGCATTGCCGCAGGCGATGGCCAGACCTTCAATATGCGCGAAGTGAAGGCGCCGGTCATCGTCTTTGCTTCTGCCGGCGACAATATCACCCCGCCCAGCCAGGCGCTCCGCTGGATTGCCGATGTCTATCGCGATGAACGCGAAATCAAATCCCTTGGTCAGACCATTGTGTATCTGTTGCATGAGGATATCGGGCATCTCGGTATTTTTGTCTCCGGCAAAGTGGCGAAGAAGGAACATAGCGAAATCGCCACCACGATTGACATGATCGAAGCCGTGGCGCCCGGGCTTTATGAAATGGTCATTACCAGCCACGCAGGCGATGAGGATGGCGTATGGCAGGTGGAATTGGTCGAACGCAGCATCGCCCATGTGCGCGAGATTTCTGGTGAGGCCGAGAATGAAGCGTTCCCCGCGGTCGCTGAGATTTCCGAATTGAACCAGCATTTGTATGATGTACTGGTAGCGCCCGTGATCCGCCAATTCAGTACGGAAATAGGTGCCGAGACACGCCGGCGGATGAACCCGATGCGCTGGCGCCGCTATGCGCTGAGCGACATGAACCCCTTCATGGGGCCGGTTTCAACCCTGGCCGGTTTGGCGCGGCAAAACCGCAAGCCCGTCGCGGCAGATAATCCCTTCCTCGCTTTCGAAAAAGCCTGTGCGGATTCGGTGGAATATGGCTTCAACGCCATGCGCGATCTGCGCGATGCCTGGGTGGAAACAGCCTTCCATGGCGTCTATGGCACGCTGAGAGCCGCGGGCGTCACCGGCGAGGATTTTGAGGCAGAAGCCGAGGCCACGCGGGACTCGGTCAGCAGCGATGCGCCCCAGCGTGCCGAGGCAGAAGCAAAGCTCGCGCAAGGCGGCTATGCGGAAGCGGTCATTCGCATGATGATCCTGCTGGCTGACGCGCGCGGCGCAGTGCGGCGTTCGCGCCTGGCGCGGTCCAACCAATTGCTCACCACCGAAGCGCCCTTTGCGCAACTGAGCGTGGCGGACCGCATGGCGGTAATCCGGGATCAGACCATGATCGCAACGCTTTTCCCGGAAGAAGCGATCAGGACGCTGACAGTGCTGCTGCCCGATGCGGCTTCCCGCCGGAAGGCGCTGAAGGCCGTGGAAACTGTGGCCGGCCCGGTTGGGGAGCTTGGCGATAATGCCCGCGCGCGATTGCAGCGGCTGCGGGAAGTGCTAGCGGTGCGCCCGCAAGGCGCGGCTTGATCAGGGGGGCGCGTGAAACGGCGCCCCCTTTGCCGCGATCCCAGCGGAGGCTACCTCAACCAATGCTGTGACGCACGGGTAGCTATTCAGGCGTCCTCATCGCGCAGGATGCGCGCTGCCGCCAGCAAGGCTTTCTCATAGCGCGCGCGTTCCTTGGCGGTTTTCTCTGCCGGCCAGGGGCGAAAACCCTCCCCGGTTTTCGGGCCAAGCTTGCCTTCCGCGACCAGGCGCGCGAGGCCGGGGCTTGGATCGGGGCTGTTGTTCAGCGAAGGATAGATGGTGCGCCCGGCTTCCAATTGTGTCTCCAGCCCCGCCAATTCCTTTTGCAAAATCGGCCCCGCGGCGATGTAGCGAAAGCCAAAGGCGTAGCGCACGGCGTTGTCCACATCCTCAGCGGTGGCAAGGCCCTGATCGATCACGGAAAAGGCTTCGCGCATCAGCGCATGCTGGATACGGTTGGCAAGGAATCCCGGTAAATCCTTAGCCACACGAATAACCTTGCGGCCAAGCCCCGCCATGATCTCGGCGAGTTTGTCGCAAACATGCGGGTCCGTGTATTCGCCGCGCACGACCTCCACCCCAGGCACAAGATGCGCGGGCAGAAAAAAATGCAGGTTCGCGCAACGCGCCCGGCCAGGCAGATCGTCCGCGATATCCGTGATGCGATAGCCGGATGCGTTGGATGCAATCGGGATGCCTGCCGGCACCAAACCATCAAGCTCCGCAAAAACCTTGCGCTTCAGTTCGAGTTTTTCGGGCACGGCTTCAATCACCGCCTCGGCGGAAGCATAATCTGGCGCCTTCATGTCAGACAAAAGCGTGAGGCGCTGAGCGGTGGCGGGATCGCCTTCAAGCTGGGTGATGGATTGCACGACGCGCGCCTGTGCGGCCGGCCAGCGATCCTGCGCGGGTTCCACTGCGGCGACGCGCCAGCCGCCACTCAGGAAAATCGCCGCGATATCGCAGCCCATCAACCCCATGCCGAGGATGACAATATGGCGCGGCGCATTCATGCCTCAGCCCGAGGCGTAATGCCGCCCTGCGCAACTATAAAATCGGCGATGTCGGAAACCCCCTGCAGTACCTTAAGATTCGTGAAGATGAAGGGCCGCGTGCCGCGCATTTTGCGCGCATCACGATCCATCACGGAAAGATCAGCACCGACTAGCGGCGCCAGATCAATCTTGTTGATCACGAGCAAATCGCTCCGCGTAATACCTGGCCCGCCCTTGCGCGGAATTTTATCGCCCGCCGAGACATCAATCACATAGATGGTCAGATCCGCCAATTCCGGGCTGAAGGTCGCGGCCAGATTATCGCCGCCGCTTTCAATGAACAGGATTTCAAGCTTCGGGAATTTCACCGCCATGTCATGCACGGCAGCAAGATTGATGGAGGCATCTTCGCGAATCGCGGTATGCGGGCAGCCGCCAGTTTCAACCCCCGCAATGCGTTCTGGCACCAGCGCGCCGGAACGTGTCAGAAATTCCGCATCTTCACGTGTATAGATATCATTGGTGATGACAGCGATATCGTATCGGTCGCGCATGTATTTGCAAAGCCGATCTACCAGCGCGGTTTTGCCGGAACCAACCGGCCCACCAATGCCCACCCGAAACGGGCCGTTCTGCGAAGTGCTCATGATCTGAACAACCTTGTGTATTGCGTCTCATGACGCAGGGAGAAAATATCGAGCATCGGCGTGGCGGTGCCAAGCCTTGTTACATCTGCATTCAAGGCGGCCTCGGTCGCGCGGGCCACGGCGGGTTGCAGCGCGGCGATGGCAAGCTGGCCATCGGTTTGCCCAAGCGGCACCAACCGCACACCAGCGGAAACCAGATTGGCCGCAAAAGCCGAGAGAAATCCAAAGGCTGCATCGCGGGGGGGAATACCATTTTCCGCCGCTGCCGCCCCAAACACCACCGCATGGGCCAATTGGCGCGGGTGGCGCGCGGCGAAGGCAGCAAAGCGCGGCGTGGCCCAGGCAGCGAGTGTCACGCTGGTAAAAGCGGTGCCCTGCGCTTCCGCCTCAAGCGCCGTTTCCGCTGTGCCGCGCCATGCCGCACCTAGTTCTGCAACCTCATCCAGCGCCTTGTCATCGCCCTTCGTCATGGCGCGATGGGCGGCGACCAATAACGCACCATCCACACGCCCTGCGCCACGCAACAAGGCAGTACTGACATAGGCAATCAGCCCATCGCGCTTGGCCACGCTGCCCGCTTCCACCGCCGCTTCCAACCCTTGGCTATAGGTGTAGGCGCCAAGCGGATAGGCCGGCGAAAGCCAGGTCAGCAGCCGATACAGCGCCTGCTGTCGGGCAGCCGCGCGCCTTTCAGTGATGGTGGTGATGATGGCCATCGCCGTGATGATGGTCATGATCGCCATCACCATGAAGATGGTGATGATGCCCCATATGGCGGTTATGTTCGCCATAAGCGCCGCCTTCCGGATCGAAGGCCACTTCCACATGCTGCAATTGCGCGCCGAGCCCCTTCAGCATGGCTTCAATCACATGATCCTTGCGGATCAGAATGCGGCTGCCGTCGATCTGCGTCGGAAGATGCCGATTGCCAAGATGCCAGGCCAAACGCGCGAGGCGTTCCGGCGTTTCAGCCGTGGCCTCAATCAAGGGCTCGGGTGCAGCCTGCACCAGAATGACGCCGCCACCTTCCAGCAGCAGCCCATCACCCTGGCGGAGCACGGTGGCTTCTTCCAAATCCAGCAGAAAGGCAAAACCATCTTCCGCGACATAGCGCTTGCGGCGACGGAAACGGTCATCGAAATCCAGCGTCACGCGATGGCGCGCGGTGCGTTCCACCCAGCCGCCGGCGGGCAGCACCTGAATGGCGCGGGGAAGTGTCTCGGTCATCTCAGGCACACCTCAAAACATGAAATAGCGCTGCGCCATGGGTAGCACCTTGGCGGGTTCGCAGACCAGCAGCACGCCATCGGCGCGCACCTCATAGGTTTCGGGATCAACCTCGATCTTCGGGAGCGTCGTATTATGCGCCATGCTGCGCTTGCCAATGCCGCTACGACAATTATGCACCGCCACCAATTCCCGCGCCAACCCGAAGCGCCCGGCGATATCCGCTTGGAGGGCCGCACCGCTCACGAAAGTGACAGCCGAGACCAAACGCGAACGCCCATAGCTGCCAAACATCGGCCGGTAATGCACCGGCTGCGGCGTGGGGATGGAGGCATTGGGGTCGCCCATCAGCGCCATGGCAATCGTGCCACCCTTCAGCACCATATCGGGCTTCACGCCGAAAAAGGCGGGCGTCCACATGACCAGATCAGCGATCTTGCCCACTTCCACGCTGCCGACATGATCAGAAACGCCCTGCGCAATCGCCGGGTTGATGGTGTATTTGGCGATATAGCGCTTGGCACGCGCATTATCGTTGTCGCCCTTTTCTTCCGGCAGGCGCCCGCGCTGCACCTTCATCTTATGCGCGGTCTGCCAGGTGCGAATGATCACCTCACCCACACGGCCCATGGCTTGGCTGTCGGACGACATCATGCTGATGGCGCCGATATCATGCAGGATATCCTCAGCCGCGATGGTTTCCTTACGGATGCGGCTTTCGGCAAAGGCTACATCTTCCGGGATGCGCGGATCAAGATGGTGGCAGACCATGAGCATATCCAAATGCTCATCCACCGTATTCACGGTGTATGGCATAGTCGGATTGGTCGAAGAAGGCAGCACGCCCGCCTCACCGACCAGGCGCAGAATATCCGGCGCATGACCGCCACCCGCACCTTCGGTATGGAAAGCCTGAATGGTGCGGCCACGAATGGCCTTGATGGTTTCCTGAACAAAACCGCTTTCATTCAGCGTATCGGTATGGATGGCGATTTGAATATCCATCTCATCGGCAACTGAAAGGCAGGTATCAATCGCCTTGGGCGTCGTGCCCCAATCCTCATGCAGTTTCAGCCCACAGGCGCCAGCGCGGATTTGTTCTTCCAACGCTGCCGGCAGCGCGGCATTCCCTTTGCCGAGGAAGCCAAGATTCATTGGAAAACCCTCGGCGGCCTGCAGCATACGCTCCATATGCCAAGCCCCGGGCGTGCAGGTGGTTGCGAGAGTGCCATGCGCCGGACCAGTGCCGCCGCCGAACATGGAGGTAATACCAGACGCCAGCGCTTCTTCGATTTGCTGCGGGCAAATGAAATGGATATGCACATCAAGCCCGCCTGCGGTCAAGATGCGCCCTTCACCGGCGATGATTTCCGTCCCTGGCCCTATGATGATGTCCACATTGGGTTGCGTATCGGGATTGCCCGCCTTGCCGATGGCGGCAATCCGCCCACCGCGCAGGCCGATATCCGCCTTCACCACGCCCCAATGATCCAGGATCAGCGCATTGGTGATCACGGTATCCATCGCACCATTGGCGCGTGTCACTTGTGATTGGCCCATGCCATCGCGAATCACCTTGCCACCGCCGAATTTCACTTCCTCACCATAGGTGGTCAGGTCACGTTCAACCTCGATGAAGATTTCCGTATCAGCCAGGCGCACACGGTCGCCCATTGTTGGCCCATACATGCCGGCATACGCGGCGCGGGAGATTTTCGTTGCCATGGGTCAGATCGCCCCTTCCGTTTCGCCGCGAAAACCATGGATGATGCGCGCGCCCGCCATGGGGATCAGCCGCACTTTGCGCGTTTGCCCCGGTTCAAAACGCACTGCGGTCCCGGCGGGAATATCCAGGCGGCAACCGCGCGCCTTGGCGCGATCAAATGCAAGCAAGGGATTGGTTTCCGCGAAATGGTAATGGCTGCCCACCTGCACCGGGCGGTCGCCCTTATTCGCCACAGTGATTTCCACCGCAGCACGGGAAGCGTTCAGCGTGATCTCGCCAGAGGCAGTAATGATTTCGCCGGGGATCATTTGCGGGCTCCCTTCTTGCGCGCGGGCTTGGCCTTTGGCTTGGCGGGTTTTATCGTGGCTTTGGGTTTCGCCCCCACGGTGCGTTTCGGCAATGGCGCGGCCTTCGCCTTGCCCACAGGTTTTTTTGGTGCGGCGGCGCGGATGGGTTGATGCACCGTCACGAGTTTCGTGCCATCCGGGAAGGTCGCTTCCACCTGGATTTCACGCAGCATCTCCGCAATGCCTTCCATCACCTGATCGCGCGTGAGAACGGTTGCGCCATCACGCATCAATTCCGCAACGCTGCGGCCCTCGCGCGCACCTTCCACCACGAAATCCGTGATCAGCGCCACGGCTTCAGGAAAGTTCATTTTCAGGCCGCGTCCCAGGCGACGTCGCGCCACAATCGCAGCCATGGAAATCATCAGCTTGTCTTTTTCACGCGGGGTCAGGTTCATGGCGTTGGGTTCCGTAATCGCTGTGCCATCATCATGGGGTTTCCTGCTTCATGCCGTCCATAGCCGCGGCAGCCGCGCCGGCAAGCCAAGTGCGGGCCGCAGCCGGCAAATCGCTGCCCCCAGCCCTTCGCGCACCGCAGCGGCATCGCCAAGCCAGCGCGTGGCCAAAAGCCCAGGCCGCACCAGGCTTGCCAGCGCGCCATCTGCGCGCAGCGCATTGCGCAAATCGGGCGCAGCCAGCGGGCCGGCCAGTATCAAGCTGCCGAGTGCTTCGGCATTGGCGAAACCAAAGGGGTCGGCGAAATCGGCGGCGATATTCTCAGCGAGGTTGAGGCCATCCGCCCAAAGCAGCTTGCCGCCGCGCCGAATGCGCCAGGAGTCCTGCAAAGCTCCGCGCCGCCAGGTCTCGCCCCGCGCTGCGCGGCCAAAGACCAGCGCTTCGGCCATCAGCAGCGTAGCGTCACCGGCGATATCGGCATTCAGGCGCCGTTCAAGCCGCGCGCCTTCGAACAGGATGGTTTCCTGCGGGATCCACTCAAACACAGCACCAGCGCCAGCTTCAAGCGTCACGCTAATTTCGGTGGCGGGGCCAAGGCTGCGATAGATTTTTTCCGCTGCCGGGGTTGAGAAACTCGCCTGCGCGCCCGCACCAAGGCTGAGCGCGATATCCACCCTGTCGCCACCCGCGAGGCCGCCTGTGGTATTCACCAGCGCGCAGATCGGTGCCTCATCCGCCTCAGGGTCGGGGAACAAGGCGCGCATGGGCGGCGATTGATAAAGCCCACCCAATACCGTGTGCCCTTCGTGCCGGTGGTAATCCAATTCCAACCGCCCGCGAGAGCGCTGATGGCTGGGTTGGGACATGACAGCGGCCTTCATGGTGCAAGCTTAGCCATGCCAGCGCCCAGTCACCAAATGGCGCGGTCCCAGGCAAATTCTGCGCAAAACAGAGGCAGGGCAATGGGCTGGACAGGCGCGCGCGGCGCGGCTTTGGTGGCGTGGAGCAAACCGAAAGCCCTTCTATGCGCCGCATCACCACCGAACTTCTCACCGCCGAAGCCTTCACCCCCTTTGGCGAGGTGCTGGAAAGCCCAAATGCGCCGGGCCGCGCTTACATAGACAAGATGTTGGAAAATCGCCGAGGGGGTGCGGCGCCCAGCCTTTCCTTCACGCGCGCCGTGCCGAAATCAGCGCCTTTTGCCTCTACCACCATGGAACGGCACGAGTTTTCCTCCCAATCCTTCATCCCAATGGAGGCGGGACGCTGGCTGGTCCTGGTGGCGCCGCATGCGGCGGATGGAAGGCCGGATATGGAAAAGGCACGCGCCTTCCTGGCGCGGCCTGATCAGGGTGTCACCTACGGCGCCAATGTCTGGCACCACCCTTCCACCGTGTTTGACCGCGAAGCGCGCTTCGCGGTCTTCATGTGGAAGGATGGCACTTCAGCCGATGATGAATTTGTCGAGGTCGCCCCCTTCGAATTGCATCTCGGCTGAAGCGCAGTTCAGGCGTTTTGCGGCTGCTGGCCGCAGGTTTTCTAGAGCGATCAGAAAATCCTGCCCGCGATGATGGCTGCCGTCACACCCAGCGAAATCGCGGAGTCCAACTTGCCGACCATCTGGTTCCAGAAGATCTTGCCGCCGATGAATACCAGCACCAGCGCCAACGCATATTTAAGGTAGTGGAAGCGATGCACGATGGCGGCGAGCGTAAAATACAGCGCGCGCAGCCCCAGGATCGCCATGATATTCGCGGTATAGATAATGAAGTTATCAGTCGTGATGGCGAAGATCGCCGGCACGCTATCCACCGCGAAAATCAGATCGGCGATATTGATCAAGACCAGCGCCAGGAAGAGCGGCGTCGCAAAAGCGAGCTTCTTGCCTGTGGCCGGGTCCATCTGATGGACGAAGAATTTCTGGCCATGCAGTTCATCCGTCACGCGCATATGCTTGCTCGTGAAGCGGACAACGGGGTTTTTGGAGATATCCTGCTCCCCTTCCGGCACCGCCGGCATCTTGATGCCAGTCGCGATTAGGAAGGTGCCGAACCGATACAGCACCCAGCTGCATTGCTGCACCAGCGCCGCGCCGAGAGCGATCATGATGCCGCGCAGCACAATGACGCCGATAATGCCCCCGGACGAGCGCGCGACACTGATCGCGGCGCGGGAT
Source organism: Alphaproteobacteria bacterium (assembly GCA_016869715.1). GTDB lineage: Bacteria > Pseudomonadota > Alphaproteobacteria > Acetobacterales > Acetobacteraceae > Neoroseomonas. The sequence continues at coordinate 119,909 of VGDM01000001.1, read as the reverse complement.
CGCGAAATAGCCAAAGATCAGGCTGATCACAAAGACATTGTCGATGGACAGCGCCTTTTCGATAAAGAAGCCGATAAAATAGGCCAAGCCGGCATGGACCCCGTCCGAGGTCGTGATCTCCCGATTTTCATAGGCCCAACAGATGCCGGCGCCATAGAGCATGGCAAAGGCAATGTAGAAGGCGGAAAGATTAAGGCTCGCGGCCACGCCCATCTCCTTGTCCTCGCGGTTCAAGACGCCAAGGTCAAAGGCCAACAAGAGTACAATGATGAGCAAAAAGCCCTTCCACATCCAGAAGGGCTTGCCCATCCATTCGGCAGCCAGGAATTCCATCCCCAGATCTCATCCATAACGCGCGGATCAGCCACACGGGTGCCGAGACAGCGCAGGGTTGCACAATCCGACATCGCAACAGCCGCCATAGGGGCGGCCCCCGCCAGAGGGGCTCGGAATGGGAGAGGGCGGTGAAAGCCAGTTTGGTTTTCAACCCCCATTGCGGCGGGCCCCGCGAGAAACCATTTAGGGTTTTGCGCGGCAACCCCCTTGGCGATTAGGTTGCCGCCATGGCATAGGATCCGAAGCGCCGCTCCGGCGGAGCTTCCAACTGGGGATTGAGGCGTCGCAATGGGTTCCTTCAGCATCTGGCATTGGCTTGTGGTTCTGCTGGTCATTCTGCTGCTTTTCGGCAGCGGCAAGATCAGCGGGCTGATGGGTGATCTGGCCAAGGGCATCAAGTCCTTCAAGCAGAATATCAAGGAAGAACAACCGGATGCCTCCATGGAGGCACAGGCCCAGGGGCAGACCCATCCGGCCGGCAGCATCCAGGGTCCGGCCGCTGCTTCTTCCGCGGCGCAGACGGCATCTGCCCAGACCACGCCGCCCCGCCCTGGCGCCTGACCGCCACACCCGTCCCATTCGGGGTGGGCGCAAATTCGCAGCCTGACTGTGCCCATGGGGCAAGGGCAGGGGCCAATAAGACTTTTGAGGCTGCCGGGCCAAGTTTAGAACGCAACCGTCGCTTTCACCGCGTGGAGGGCCCGCGCCATGCTATCGACCTGGACTGTTGAGGATGGCCGCTGTTGCCTTCGCGAAGGCGCCATTTCCGACATTACCGCGGCCCCGCCGGAATTCGCGCACGAAAGCGCGGTTGAGGTCGCCTCGTCCGAAAATTTGCACCGTGCCGTCTGGATTGACCTGCTGAATCCAACACTGGCAGAAGAACGCGCAGTGCAGAGCGCCCTTTCTCTCGAAATCCCGACGCGGGAGGAAATGCAGGAAATAGAAAGCTCATCGCGCCTGTATCGGGAAGACGAGACTCTGTTCCTGACCGCCAACTTTCTCTATGGCATTGATTCAGGCGATTACGGTTCCGCCCCCATCAGCTTTGTCCTGACCAGTAGCGCGCTGGTGACGGTGCGCTACGCGACACCACGCGCCTTCACGGTATTCTGCGCCCGTGCGCAACGCCATCCAACCCTGCTGCATTCGCCCGATGCCGTCATGCTGCATCTGTTTGAACAGGTGGTAGATCGCCTGGCCGATATTTTGGAAAAAGTCGGCGCGGATATGGATAAGGCCAGCCAATCCACCTTCCGCACCTCTCAGGCCGATATCAAAATGCATCGGCGCAATGACAAGCTGAAGGATGCGCTGTTCACCTTGGGGCAGGTTGGGGAAGTGACCACGCGGGCTTCCGAAACGCTGCTCGGCCTGTCACGCATCCTCACCTTTGTGGGGGCCGAGAAGGCAACCGCGATACGCAAGGAAAACCAGGCGCTCATCAAGACGCTGGTGCGCGATGTGCGGTCCCTGGTGGAACATGCAAGCTTCCTCAATTCCAAGGCGCAATTCCTGCTGGATGCGGTGCTCGGCGTCTTGAATGTCGAACAAACCAAAATCATCAAAACATTTACCGTGGCATCCGTGGCGCTCATGCCGCCGACCCTGATTGCAAGCATTTACGGCATGAATTTCGAGTTCATGCCAGAACTCAAGCTCGCCTTCGGCTATCCCATGGCACTTCTGCTGATGATCATCTCGGCCATTCTGCCCATTGTCTATTTCCGCCGCAAAGGCTGGCTCTAAACCCGACAAGGAAATTCTGATGTCGCAAGTAACACGTATCCCCGCTTCTGTCGCCACCTGCCGTTGGGGCGGGTTTGACGCTGCCTTCCCGCCGGTGGCGAGCATTGCCTCGGGCGAGACGGTCATTCTGGAATGTGTCTCGGGCGGGCCGGAAGTGATGCCGGGGCCTGAGAAGGGCCTGCCGCTGCATCCGGCGATTTCGGAGATCCATGCGAAGCTGCCGCGGCTTGGCGCGCATATCATCACCGGCCCAGTGGAGGTGCGCGGCGCCGAACCAGGCGATGCCTTGCGCGTGGATATAGAAAAAATTGAACTCGGCGCGGATTGGGGTTTTTGTGGCTTTCGCCCGCTATTCGGCACGCTGCCGGAAGATTTCCCGTATCGCCGCACGCTGCATATGCCGGTTAACAAGCAGGCCATGACCTGCCGCCTGCCTTTTGGGCCGCAGGATGGCGGACTTGATCTGCCATTGGCACCCTTTTTCGGCGTGATGGGTGTGGCGCCGCCGCCCGATTGGGGCATGGTGAACACCAAGGAACCGCGCGCCATTGGTGGCAATCTGGACAATAAGGAATTGACCGAAGGCACCACGCTGTTCCTGCCCATTTTCAACAAGGGCGCCTTGTTTTCTGCCGGCGATGGCCATGGCGTGCAGGGCGATGGCGAGGTCTGCATCAATGCGCTTGAAATCTGCCTGACCGGCCATTTCAAGCTTTCCGTGGTGCAGGGCGGCGGCGCCAAGGACCCGGTGCTGAAATTCCCCCGCGCCGAGACCAAAACCCATTTCATCACCATGGGCATGAATGAGGATTTGGATCTGGCGATGAAGCAGGCGCTGCGTGAGATGATCGCCTTCATCTGTTCGCGCACCAATCTTTCGGAAGCAGATGCCTATCAATTCTGCTCACTCGCGGTGGATTTCCACGTCACGCAAACGGTGAACGGCGAAAAGGGCGTGCATGGGATGCTGAAGAAGGGGCTTTTGTTCTGATGGCGCTTGATCCGGCGAAACCGCTTTGCGGTGCGACGGATTGCCCATAAGCTGACCCGGTCACGCCGCCCGCCGGGGCACAAGGTTCGGCACGAGCGCCGCACCCAAAGGCGTGGCGCATGAGGGAGGATCAAGGCATGAGCCAAGCCGCTTTCAAAGCAGCACGGGATTTCCTGCTTGCGCAGCGTGGAGATTACGCCACGGCTTATCGCGATTTCCGCTGGCCAGCGTTGGACCATTTCAACTGGGCGCTTAATTGGTTTGACGCGGAATTGGCGCAGGGCGCGCATGGCACCCGCCCCGCACTCCGCATTGTAGGTGATGGCGCGGCGGAGCGCAGCTTTGCCGAGCTTTCTGTCACGTCCAACCGCGTGGCCAATGGGCTCAGCGCGCTTGGCGTGAGGCGCGGAGATCGCATTCTGGTCATGCTCGGCAATGTTGTGCCGCTTTGGGAAGTGATGCTGGCGGCGATGAAATTGGGCGCCGTGGTGATCCCCGCGACCACGCTGCTTGCTGGCGATGATTTGAAGGACCGTTTTACCCGAGGGCGGGCCCGCTTTGTTTTGGCGAACGCTGGCGATGCGCCGAAATTCGAAGGGCTGGCAGCGGGGGTGACGCGCATCGCGGTGGGTACAGCACCGGCGGGGTGGATCGCTTATGACACCCTGTATCAGGGTGCGGCCAGCTTCTCGCCGGATGGGCCGACCAAGGCCAGCGATCCGATGTTGCTTTATTTCACCTCAGGCACCACGGCGAAGCCGAAGCTGGTTCTGCATAGTCATCAATCCTATCCGGTGGGGCATCTTTCCACCATGTTCGTGCTGGGATTGCAGCCAGGCGATATGCATTTGAACATTTCCTCGCCGGGCTGGGCCAAACATGCCTGGTCCTGCCTTTTCGCGCCCTGGATTGCGGGCGCGGCGGTCTTCATCGCCAATCAGCCGCGTTTCAATGCGCGCGGCATGCTGGATGCGATTGCCGCCAATGGCGTCACCACGCTCTGCGCCCCGCCCACGGTCTGGCGCATGTTCGTGCAGGAAGACATGAAATCCATCCGCACATCCTTGCGCGAGGTGGCCGGCGCGGGCGAACCGCTCAACCCCGAAATCATCGAACAGGTGCGCGATGCCTGGGGGCTAACCATCCGCGATTTCTTCGGCCAGACGGAAACCACGGCGCAGATCGGCAATCCGCCGGGGATGGCCTTGAAGGAAGGCTCCATGGGCAAGCCGCTGCCGGGTTATCGGATTGTGCTGCTCGACCCCGATGACAAGCCGGCTGAGGAAGGGGAGGTCTGCGTCGCGCTCAACCCCGCGCCGACCGGGCTGATGATGGGCTATCAGGCCGATGATGGCAGCACCCTGGCGGCGGGCGTGGCGTTTTATCGCACTGGTGACGTCGCTAATCGGGATCAGGATGGCTACCTCACCTATGTCGGACGGGCGGATGATGTGTTCAAAGCCTCTGACTACCGGATTTCGCCCTTTGAATTGGAAAGCGTGCTGATCGAGCATGAGGCGGTGGCGGAAGCCGCCGTGGTGCCCGCACCGGATGCCATGCGCATGGCGGTGCCCAAGGCTTTCATTGCGCTGGCGCCCGGGGCGGCGGCGAACCAGGCCACCATGCTGGCGATCTTCCAGCATCTGCGCGGGCGGCTTTCTGCCTTCAAGCGCGTGCGGCGCCTGGAAGTCTTTGAGCTGCCCAAGACGATTTCCGGCAAGATCCGCCGCGTGGAGCTCCGTCAGCTAGAGGAAAGGCGCTTCGCCGCCGGCGCCAGGCCCGAAGGCGAGTATCGGGAGGAGGATTTCCCCGAATTGCGGTAGGGCTGAAAAATCCCCCGCTTGCCCCCGCACGGCAGTGGGTGTTTGTATCGGTCAAGAGCCTAAGTTTGATCGCATTTTCCGAGCCGCCAAGTAACGCTACTTGGCTTGAAAATGCTCAGCGCCCGGAGATACCCCGATGAATGAAATCAATGTGCCGCGCCCGAATAATCTTGACGCGTTCTGGATGCCCTATTCGGACAATAAGTATTTCAAGGACCGCCCGCGCATGCTCGCCCGCGCTGAGGGCATGCATTACTACACGCCGGAAGGGCGGGAGATTCTGGACGGTACCTCTGGCCTTTGGTGCTGCAATGCCGGGCATGGCCGGCGGGAAATTGTGGAGGCGATCCAAAAGCAAGCCGCCATCATGGATTTCGCGCCCGCCTTCCAGCTTGGCCACCCCATCGCCTTTGAAGCCGCGGCACGCGTGGCGGATATGACGCCGGACGGTCTGGACCGGGTTTTCTTCACCAATTCGGGCAGTGAAGCCGCGGATACGGCACTGAAAATCGCGCTGGCCTATCATAAGGCGCGGGGGGAGAGTTCTCGGGTGCGGCTGATCGGCCGCGAACGCGGCTATCATGGCGTTGGGTTCGGCGGCATGTCGGTGGGCGGCATCGGGCCTAATCGCAAGCAATTCGGCGCGCTGCTGCCTTATGTGGACCATCTGCCGCATACGCATTTGCCGGCCAAGAACGCCTATTGCCGGGGTGAACCGCCGCATGGCGCCGAATTGGCCGATGTACTGGAAAACCTGGTGGCTTTGCATGGCGCCGAGACCATTGCCGCCGTCATGGTCGAACCCGTGGCGGGGTCAACTGGTGTGCTGGTGCCGCCGGCGGGCTACCTCAAGCGGCTCCGTGATATCTGCACCAAGCATGGCATTCTGCTGATTTTCGATGAGGTGATTACTGGCTTCGGGCGACTTGGTGCCGATTTCGGCGCGGAACGCCTGGGCGTCACCCCCGATATCATGACGATGGCGAAGGGGCTGACGAATGCCGCCGTGCCGATGGGCGCGGTTGCGGTGAAGAACGACATCTATGATGCCATCGTGACTGGCACGAACGCGGGGATCGAATTCTTCCACGGCTATACCTATTCCGGGCATCCTTTGGCCGCCGCGGCGGCCATTGCCACGCTCGAGCTGCATCGCGCTGAGGATTTGCCCGGCCGCGCCCGCACCTTGGAGCCTTATTGGCAGGATGCGGTGCATTCGCTCAAAGGTTTGCCGAATGTGATTGATATCCGCGATGTCGGGCTGATTGGCGCGGTGGAATTGGCGCCGCGCCCCGGCAAGCCGACGCAGCGCGCCTTGGATGTCTTCCGCCGCTGCTTTGATGAAGGCGTGTTGATCCGCGTGACGGCCGATATCATTGCCATGTCGCCGCCGCTGATTTGCGAAAAGCCGCATGTGGACAGGCTGATCGGCACGCTCGCTGAAGCGATTACGGCGGAAGCGGCGTGAGCCGAGCATTTTCAAGCCATGTGGACTCACATGGCGACTCGGAAAATGCGACCAAACGATGATACTACCGGGCAGGGTGACCTCTGCCCGGCTTGGCCCCATATAGGGCGTCAAACCTTGCTGATGGAGAAACCCAGGTGAGCAATACTGCCCGCGCGCCCGTGCCCGTGACCGTGCTGACCGGCTATCTTGGTGCCGGCAAAACGACGCTGCTGAACCGCATCCTGACCGAAAATCATGGCCAGAAGTTTGCCATCGTGATCAATGAATTCGGCGAATTGGGCGTGGATAACGACCTGGTGGTGGATGCCGATGAAGAAGTGTTTGAGATGAACAATGGCTGCATCTGCTGCACGGTGCGCGGTGATTTGATCCGTATCCTGAGCGGGCTGATGAAGCGGCGCGACAAGTTCGATGGCATTATTGTGGAAACCACGGGCTTGGCTGACCCGGCCCCGGTGGCGCAGACCTTCTTTGTTGATGATGATGTGAAGCGCACAACCAAACTGGATGCGATCGTGACCGTGGTAGATGCCAAGCATCTGCCGGCGCGCCTTGCGGATTCCGCCGAAGCGCAGGAACAGATCGCTTTCGCCGATATCATTGTGCTGAACAAGATGGATTTGGTGAGCGAAGCCGAAGCGGCAGAAGTTGAAAAGCGCATCCGCGCCATCAACCCCTATGCCGAAATCCGCCGTACGACGAAATCCGATGTGCCGATCAATGCCGTGATCGGGCGTGATGCCTTTAACCTGGAACGCATTCTGGAACGTGAGCCGGAATTCCTCTCGGGCGAGGATAATCACGAACATGATTCGGAAGTGAACAGCGTTTCCTTCGAATTGGACCGCCCGATTGATGCGGAGCGTTTCAACGCTTGGATCACGCAGGTGCTGTCCAGCAAAGGGCAGGATTTACTGCGTACTAAAGGTATTTTGGCTTATCAGGGCGATGATCGCCGTTTCGCGTTTCAGGCGGTGCATATGATTGCCGATGGTGATTTCGTCGGCCCCTGGAAGGAAGGCGATCCGCGCCGCTCGAAACTGGTGTTCATCGGGCGCGATTTGAATCGCCCCTGGCTGCGGCGCGGTTTTGAAGCCTGCCAGGCCGGTGAGGATGAGGCGAAGATCAATGCCGAAATCGCGCGTTGGAGCCCGCCCGAAGCATGAGTGGTGCTGATTATTTGCTTGATAGCCGCGGCGTTTCGCAAAACCTCGGCGCCTGGGTGGTAGGGCTTGCTTTCGGGCATGACGGCAAGACATGCAGCTTCAGCACCAGCGATGGCGTCTTGCATCAGGCGAATCTTGCTACCCCGCAGGATGCTTGGGCACGGCATGAAGTGCATCAGGGCGCGGTGCTGTCGCTGTGTGCCGATGCCAAGGATGGCGTGATCTCAGGCGGCGATGATGGGCGGCTGATGCGCCTTGGCGCTGATGGCGCTGTCACCGAATTGGTGCGTTATGGCAGGAGGTGGGTGGAGCATGTCGCCGCGCATGAAAGCGGGCTGCGCGCTGCCGTGGTTGGCAAGGCCGTGCATTTGCTGGATGGCGCGGGGGCTGTGATCAAATCACTCGCGCATCCAACATCGGTCACGGGCATTGCCTTTGATGACAAGGGTAAGCGCATCGCGGCCAGCCATTACAATGGTGCGTCGCTTTGGTTTGTTGCGGCAAAAGAAGACAAGCCGCGCGCGCTGGAATGGAAGGGCAGCCATACGGGCATTATTTTCAGCCCGGAAGGCACGCATGTTGTGACCTCCATGCAGGAGAATACTTTGCATGGCTGGCGGCTTACGGATGGGCAGCATATGCGCATGGCGGGCTATCCGGCGAAGACGAAATCGCTGTCCTTCACGGCGAAGGGGCGTTGGCTCGCAACTTCCGGCGCGGATTGCGTGGTGTTGTGGCCGTTTTTTGGCGGCGGGCCGATGGGCAAGGCGCCGACAGAACTCGCGGGCGGTGATCAGGCGCTATGCAGCGCGGTTGCCTGCCATCCGCAGCAGGAAGTAGTGGCGGCCGGTTTCAATGATGGGCTGGTGCTGATCGCCGAGGTTGCCAGCGGGCGCATTGTCCCTGTGGCCGCACCAGGGCGCGGAGCGGTTTCCGCCCTGGCCTGGAGCGATTCCGGCACGCATCTCGGCATCGGCACGGAAGAAGGTTTTGCCGGCCTCGTGGATCTTTCACGCCGCTGAAAGCCGGGGCTGGAAAAGCCCCGCGGCCCTGTGCTTGAGTTCGCGTCTCTTGAGACCGGAGAAGCAGCATGGCCGCACGTGATAACGAGGATGAGGATTTCGATCTGGGCATCAGCCTGGAATCGGTCGCCGCCATTGTGGATGCGGCGCGCGCCGTCCAGGAAGGTGAGGAAAGCGGCACCATCTCTCGCGCGGATTCGGATGAGGAAGGCCTCGACGCCGAAGATGGTGAAAACATAGATGAGGATGCTTTGCGCGCCTTCATCGGCGAATTGAATGAGGATGAACAGGCTTCCCTGATTGCGCTCGCCTGGATTGGCCGCGGCGATTATGAGGCGGATGATTGGGAAGAAGCGCGCAACCTGGCGCGGGAACGCAATATGCGCGACCCGGCGGGGTATTTGCTGGGCATCGAAATGCTCGGCGATATGTTGGAAGAAGGGTTGGAAGCGCTCGGGCTATCGCTGGATGAGGTGGAAGGCTGAAACGCCCACCACTCAGCGCCGCCCACCCCCCAAAATCCCGCCAAGGCCGCGCAGCACATCCTGCACCGGTGATGGCAAGGCCGGCACGCTTGGCCGAGGCGCCTCCTGCGCTGCTTCCGGTGCAGCGCGCGGTGTTGGTGCCGGGCCATCTGCACCAAGGCGTGCGATGCGCAGGGGCTCGGCGCAGTCCGCTTCCGCATTGCGGCCAGACCCGCCCAGCAGATTGCCCAAAGGATCGGTCACAACGCGCCCCATGAGCGTATCGGCCAGCAAGCCGGCGGCGTTCTGGCCCAGCGCCGCGCCGGGCAGGGCACCAATACGCGGCGCCGCCAGCTTGCCGCCCAGATTGACCGGCGCGCGCAGCCCAAGGCCAAAGACGCGCAGATTGGTATTGAGCCGCCCATTCAGGCTTTCATCGCGCAGATTGATGCCCGCCTGACCATTGAACTGGCCAATGGCGCTATCCATGAAAAGCGCGCGGCTTTCCGCCATGCCCTGTTCAGCGCCAAAGGCCAGCGCAACGCAGCGGAGTTCCACCGCGCCCAGCCTTTGTGACGTGGGCGATAGCAGCGCAAGCATGGCGCCAAGAGCATCCAAGGCAGCGCCCTGTTCCAGCCGGGCATTGACCAGGGCGAGGCCCATATCGCCATTCAGGCTGGCGGCGATGGCGCGCGTTGAGGCGCCCGTGCCGCGTAGATCGGCGGCAATATCGCCGCGCCCACGCAGGCCAAGCCCATCCAGCGCGCCACTGAGTGCCGCAAGGTCAAGCCCCGCGCCTTCCGAACGCAGCCTGAGGCCGAATTGCGCCGGGTTTGCTGCCGCATTCACCGTGACCTGCCCGGAAAGCCGCCCGGCGGGAATGGTCAGGGCAAAGGGTGCCAGCGTCAGCGCGCCATTCCTGAGGCGAAGATTCGTCTGCACCGCCACCTGTGGCAGGCTGGCGGAAGTGACGCCGCGCAAGGCAAGCGCCAATTCCGCATCCAGCGCATTCAGGGCTGCAACCGGCACGGCAATATCCGGAATAACGCGCCCATCCCCCGCAGGCGCCGGGGCCGCAGGTGCCGGGCGCGCGGTGCTTGGTGCGGGCGCCCCCGATAGCGCATCCAGATCAAGCCGCGTCACATCAATCCGCCCGGCAAGGCTCGGCCGATCCGCAAGCGCCAAGGTCAGCGCCGCAGTGCCGACCAAAGCCGGGCTGGTGACTTGTAGGCGCGGCAGGCTGATATTCTGCGCATCGCGCCATTCCAGCCGCGCCGATCCGCGCAAGCCAGGCGGCAGGGCGGTAAAGCCGGTCAGCCCGGCGGCATCTAGCGCATCCAAGGTCAGGTCGAATTGCCCATCCGCCAAATCGCGCGGGCGGGCCACGCGGCCTTGCAGCATCAGGCTGGCAGCACCCGCCACAAGCCGCGCTTCGATCGGCAGCGGCGCCTCGGCGCCTTGCAACAGCTTGCCGATCTCGCCAAGGCTTGCCTCAAGCCTTATCGCATTGCCGGCGCGGGTGAAGCTGCCGCTGAGCTTCGCCTCGCCCTCCGGTGGGGCGATCATGTCGAGCGCATCAAGCCTGAGCCCCGGCAAAAGCCAGCCAAGATCACCCGCGCCGGCCTTAAAGGTCAGCGTGCCAAGCGGCGGCAGCTTGCCCGGCGCCCTGCCCAGCAAAGGCCCGGCCTGCCCAGCGAGCGTGAAGGTAATGCCCTGGGAGCGCCATTCGGCGGCCAAATCACTCGCACGGGCAGCGCTGATATTGTGGAGGGCAAGGGATGGGATCTCGATATCTCGCCCGCCAGCCAGAATAATATGCGCATCACGCAGGCTTACCAGCCCGATGCGCGGTAGCGTGCCAGCCTGCCGTTGCGGCGCGGGGGCGGCGCCGGCCTCGCGCGCGGGTTTGTCGGCAGCGGGCCGCGCCCAAAGCGCGGGATCAAGACTAAGCTTCAGCCCATCCGCTTCCACATGCGGAATTTCCATGCCGTCGGAGATCAGGGAGAAAAGCGAAACGGTCGCCGCCAGCCGGGGCGCTACCAGCCCTGGTGCAGTACCACCCGGTGTGCTCAGCGTGACATCGCGCAATTCAAGCTTGGGGATCAGCCCCAGCGCCAGCCCAATCCCGCCAATACTGGCGCGATAGCCGGTGGCATTTTCAATTTCGGCCTGGATGCGCGGTGTCAAGCGGCCGGATTCCAAAGCGGCGCGCAATGCGAAAACGCCGCCAAGCAGCACCACGAACAGCAGCGCAAATGCGCCCGCGACATAGCGCGGCCAGCGCCGCGCGGGCTTCAGCGCAGATGCCGACATGGCGGGGTTTTCGGGCGATCAAAACCGAGCAAGCCAAAGGTCTCCTTCATATGCGCCGGCAAGGGCGCGGCGAGTTCCAGCATACCACCTTCCGGATGTGGCAGCCGCAGGGCCCGTGCATGCAGATGGAGCGTATTGCCGAAACCTTCCAGATGCGCGGCCTGCCCGCCATATTTGCCATCACCCATGATCGGGCAGCGCAATGCCTCGGCGCAATGCACGCGGAGTTGATGGGTGCGGCCCGTCAACGGGCGCAATTCCAGCATCGCTGCCTGGCGCTGCGCTGAATCCACCACGCGATAAAGCGTGACGGCGCGCGTGCCTTCACCATCGGCGACCCCGGCTACGCGTTCGCCGCGCTGCCCGCCAAGCTTCGCAAGCGGCAGGTCAATGCGGCCTTCCAGCGGATGCGGGCGGCCAATCACCACGGCCCAATAGGTTTTCTCGGCATCGCGGCCGCGAAAGGCGGCGGCCAAGCGGGAAGCCGCGGCCGCGGTGCGGCACAGGATCAGAACGCCCGATGTGTCCTTGTCCAGCCGATGCACGAGGCGCGGGCGTTCTTCATAACCAAAGCGGAGCGCATCCAGCATGCCATCCACATGGCGGATAATGCCTGGCCCCCCCTGCACCGGCAGGCCCTGGGGCTTATCAATCGCAATCACCGAGGCATCACGGTAGATCACCATGCGTTCAAGCGCAGCCGCATCCCGGTCTGACACCGGCCGGGCTGAAGGCGGTTTGGACGCTTCCGCCGGCATGGGCGGGATGCGCAATTGCTGGCCGGGCTTGAGCCGCGCATTGGCTTCGACGCGCGCCCCATCTAGCCGGATTTGCCCGGTGCGAAGCATTTTTTGCAGCGCCCCTTGGGTCAGGTTTGGGTAGTGCCGATGAAACCAGCGATCGAGCCGAATATCGGCCTCGGCCGGGGCGATGGTGCAGAGCGAAACGGGCATGGCAATCCATAACAGGGGGCGCGCCGATCCGAAAGCGGCACATGCAAAGCGCGATTTTGCTGGTTCCATGCCCCCCGCTTCTGTTTTATGAGATACGAAAATTAATTCGGGGAGGGATTAATGACCAAAGCTTCATATTTCCCAATCACGCGTCGCGCCCTTGCTGGGCTTGGCCTTGGCTTGGCCGCGACAGGCACTGCGCGCGCGCAGGATATGGCAGGCAAGACCATTGAATGGATCATCCCCTTCGCTGTGGGTGGCGGTTCGGATGTTTGGGCGCGGTTTCATTTGCCGATGCTGCAAAAGCATATGCCGGGCAATCCCACGGTCGTGATCCGCAATGTCACTGGCGGCGGCGGCATCAATGGCGCCAATCAATTCGCGCAGCGCACGCGGCCTGATGGGCTGACGATCCTGGGCACCAGTGGCTCAACGCAATTCCCCTTCCTGATGGGCGATCCGCGCGTGCGCTATGACTACCGCGCCTGGAGCGTGCTGATGGCCAGCCCGACGGGTGGTGTTTTGTATGTGCGCCCGGAACTGGGCGTGCGTGGCCCCGCTGATCTGGCGAAGCTGCAGGCGGCGCAGGGGCTGAAATTCGGCAGCCAGGGCCCGACCTCGCTTGATATCGTGCCGGCGCTTGCCTTTGAGCTGATGAACCTGAATGTGCAGATCGTCTTTGGCATGCAGGGCCGCGGCCAGGGGCGGCTTGCCTTTGAACGTGGTGAAACGCCGATCGATTATCAGACATCCTCAGCCTATACGAGCCAGGTTTTGCCGCTGGCGCGCGAAGGCAAGGCCGTGCCGCTATTCTCCTACGGCATCATGAATGCTGCTGGCGACATTGTGCGCGACCCGAATTTCCCGGATTTGCCGAGCTTCCCCGAATTCCTGAAGGCGGCCACGGGGCAGGACCCATCCGGCCCGGCCTGGGAAGCCTATCGCACGCTTTTCGTCGCCGGTTTTGCTGCGCAGAAATTCGTCGTGGTGCCGCGCGAAACGCCGCGCGGCGTACAAGACCTTTATCGCACTGCCTTCACACGCATTTTCGCCGATCCAGAATACAAGGAAAAGCGCGGCACGGTGATTGGCGAATATGATGAGGTGGTGGGCGAGGCTGCCGAGAAAGCCTATGCCACCGGCACGGTGATCAGTGAGGCGACGCGCGAATGGATCAAGGAATGGTTGCTGCGCCGCTTTAACCATCGCCTCGGCTGATCAGCCCACGCGCAGCGCGGCAAAGGGGGTAAGGTTGCATGCTTGACGCGCTGCTGATGGCGCTTACTGCGCTCGCGAGCCCCGAGCGCCTTGGCTATATGGCCTTGGGCGTCTTGATTGGTTACGCGATTGGCGTGCTGCCCGCGCTTGGTGGCTTGGCCGGGCTTTCGCTGGTGATGCCCTTCATCTACGGGCTCGATCAGGTCTCGGCCCTAGCGATGCTGGTGGGTCTGGTCGCGGTGGCGGCGACAGCGGATACTTTCAGCTCCATCCTGATGGGCATACCCGGATCATCCGCCAGTCAGGCGACGATCCTGGATGGCTTCCCCATGGCCCGACGAGGAGAAGCCGCGCGCGCCTTATCCGCTTCCTTCATCGCTTCCATGATTGGTGGCCTGGTTGGTGCGGTGATTTTGACCGGCGCGGTGCTGATTGCGCGGCCCTTGATTCTGGCGCTGGGCACTGCGGAACTGTTCATGCTGGCGCTGCTTGGGCTTTCCATGGTGGGCGTGCTGGCCGGCAAAAGCTTTGCCAAGGGCTTGATTGCGTGTGGCATGGGCTTGGCGCTCGGCATGGTCGGCACCGCGCCCGCCACGGCGGAATATCGGCTTGATTTTGGGCTGATCTATCTTTCGGATGGGCTACCGCTGCCCGTGCTGGTGCTGGCGGTATTTGCGCTGCCGGAGATCATTGATCTGGCGCGCGGTGGCGGGACGATTTCGCGCACGGCGGAGCTGGGGCGCGGCTGGTTTGATGGTGTGCGCGATATCATGCGCCATTGGTGGTTGTTGCTGCGCTCATCTTCCATCGGAGCCGTGCTTGGCGCGATCCCCGGGCTTGGCGGTAGTGTCACCGATTGGATTGTTTATGGGCACGCCATCCAAACCGAGAAAAACGGCCAATTCGGCAAGGGCGATGTGCGCGGCGTGATCGCCGTGGAGGCATCCAATAACGCCCGCGAAGGTGGCGCGCTGGTGCCAACGCTGTTCTTCGGCATTCCTTCTTCCGGGTCCATGGCAGTGTTCTTGGGCGGCATGACGCTGCTTGGCATTGAAGCGGGGCCCGCGCTGGTTGGTTCCCGGCTTGATCTGACCTATGCGATCATCTGGTCGCTTGCTATCGCGAATGTCATGGGCACGCTGCTGTGTTTCGCAACATCGCCCCTGATTGCGCGGCTGACCACGGTACGCTTTGGGCTGCTGGCGCCCTTCATGATGATGGTGGTCTGCTTCGGCGCCTTCAACAATAATCGCGAATTGGCGGATTTGTTGCTGCTGCTGGGTGTTGGCTTGCTCGGCCTACTGATGCGCCGCTTCGGCTGGCCGCGCCCGCCCTTCGTGGTTGGTTTTGTGCTGGCGCTGCCGATGGAAACCTATTTGTATCAGGCCGTGCAATTCTATGGTTGGGATTTCCTGACACGGCCTGGCGTTTTGATTATTGCGGCGTTGATCGTGGTGTTTGCCGGGCTTGGCATCCGCAAGCGCCGGCTGGCTGATACTGAAGAAGATGGCGGCAGCACGGATACGGGCAAGCGCCAGCCTCAGGCGATTTTCGCGGTGATTCCGGTGGCGCTTTTCGCTGCCGTCTTCATTGATGCGATGCGCCACAGCTTCCTGGGCGCGGTCTTCCCCATGATGATTGCCGGCGCCATGCTGCTCATCAGCGTACCAGTATTCTTGCGGCTGAATTTCGGGCGCGTTAGCGGTTCGCTATTCCATGATGCGGAAGCCAAGGCGAAGCCCGAGGATGGCAGCTTCTGGGCGCATCTTGGTTGGGTGATCGGGCTGGTTGGGCTTTCCGCCCTGGTCGGCTTCCTGCTTGCCAATACCATCTTCTTCCTGGCGTTCCTGCGTTATGCCGCGCGCTGTACCTGGCGCTTGACGCTGCTGCTGACCTCCATCGCGACCATAGGGTTGATCTTCGTTGCGCAAATGCTGACGCTGGACTTCCCGCAGGGGCTATTGCAGTATTTCTTCGACCTGCCTTGGCCCTTACGCTGACGGATAAGACTATGCAGAAAGCCATTCCCTGCACGCTAATGCGCGGCGGCACCAGCCGCGGCCCCTATTTCCTGCGCCATGATCTACCCGAGGATCGGGAAGCCATGGGCCGTGTCTTGCTCGCCGCCATGGGCTCACCGGATGCGCGGCAGATTGATGGGCTGGGCGGGGCAACGACGCTGACCAGCAAGGTCTGCATAGTCTCCCGCGCGGCAGCTGGTGAGGCGCAGCAGGTGGATTATCTTTTCGCGCAGATTTCCGTGGATCGCGCCTTTGTGGATTGGGAGCCAACCTGCGGGAATATGCTGGCGGGCGTTGGGCCTTTTGCGATTGAAAGCGGCTTGGTGCCAGCGGAAGAAGGCGAAACCCGCGTGATGATCCGCGCAGTGAATACGGGTGCGATGATCGAAGCCGTGGTGCAAACACCAGGCAAGCGCGTGAATTATGAGGGCGACACCGCGATTGCCGGCGTGCCCGGCACGGCTGCCCCGATTGTGCTGAATTTCGCCGACGCGGTGGGTGGCGCAACCGGCAAGCTGATGCCGACCGGCAACACGATTGATGTGATTGATGGTGTGGAAGTGACCTGCCTTGATATCTGCATGCCGGTGGTGATCGCGCACGCGCGTGATTTCGGCAAAACCGCGCGTGAGACCGCGAAGGAATTGGATGCCAACAAGGAGTTCATGGCGCGGATCGAGGCCATTCGCCGAAAGGCGAGCCTTGCCATGGGCATGGGTGATGCGGAAGGCCGCGTCATTCCGAAATTCGCCATTATCGCGGAACCCGCCGGTGGGCAGGGCGGTGTCGCGGCGCGCTATTTCACGCCACTCGCTTGCCATGAGGCGATGGCGGTGACGGGTGGGATTTGCATCGCGAGTGCTTGCGTGCTGCCGGGCACGGTGGCGGCAGGTGTGGCGCAAATTACCTGCGCGGATCGGGAGACGATTGTGCTGGAACACCCAACCGGCAGCATGGAAGCAGTGATCACCACGCGGCGCGCGGCGGATGGATCGCGGGAGGTGATTTCCGGCGGCACGCTGCGCACCGCGCGGCGGCTGATGGCGGGCGAGATTTATGTCCCCGCCCGCGCTTGGGGTTGAGTCATTTATGGTGTGGTCCGCCAAACGGACCACACCATGAGTCACTTTTTGCGCGGCTGATTCACGGCTTCGGCATTCAGCCTACACCGAACAGACACGCGCCGCCATCCCGCGCATGAACGTCTCACGGAAACGGATCGGGTCGCGGTCCGTTTGTGCCTTGCCGGGTTCATTATCAATCCGCGCGCCGATCACATGCGGGCCATCCGTGGCAAGGGCGCGATCAATCAGCGCATCGAACTCTGCCTCATCCGCCGCCCAATAGGCGGAGGCAATGCCGGAAGCGCGCGCAATCGCCACCAGGTCAGTGCCGGCTTTCGCTGCCGGTGTGCCCTGGCCGCCGGTGATCTGATAAATGCCATTGTCCCAAATGATGACAATCAGATTCTTCGGCGCTTGCGCGGCGATGGTGGAAAGGCAGCCCAGCTGCATCAGCAGCGACCCATCGCCTTCCAAAGCGAAAGCACGCCGTTCCGGCTGAGCAATGGCCACACCCAGGGCAATCGGTGCGGCCAAGCCCATGCTGCCCAGCATGTAGAAATTCTCAGGCCGATGGCCGGCACCCCATAAATCCCAATTCGAATTGCCGATGCCGCCAATCACGGCTTCCTGCTTCGTGAGTTTTCCCACCACGTGCCTGGTCAGCGCCGCGCGGTTCATCACCTGCGTATTGCGACGGTCTTCCATTATTTGCGCTCCCCGGACAGAAGCGGTGAGAGGATCAGGCAGGCCGGCCAACGTGTGGCAAAAGCCTGGCGCATGGTGCGGTCCGCGATGAAGGCGGCCTCATCCAGGCGGGACAGGGTGTGGTGTTCAATGCCCATGCTGTCCAGGATCGGGCGCATGGTGCGGCAGACAATCGCCTGGCCGGGATTGAATTCACCAAGCGTGCCGCGTTCGCTCACCAGCATCAGTACAGGGATTTGGCTGGCGACGACCAGGGAGGCGAGAACATTGGGCAGGGTCGCGAAGCCTGATGTCTGCATCAGCACAATGCCGCGCATGCCGGCCATGGTGGCGCCGGCGACAATGCCAATCGCTTCTTCCTCTCGCGCGACGGCGAAGGTGGTGAAGAAGGGATCGGCATGGCAGCCGTCAATCAGGGGGCGGAGCACATTGTCCGGCACATAGGTGACCAGCCGGACATCATGGCCCTTCAAGGCCTGGCGAATAATGCCATGCCAGCTTGGCGCGCTTTCGGCGGCACTCGACATGATAAGCGTTTGCTCCCTAGTGATCTGATGCAACGACTCTAAGACGAAGCCTCAAGCGCGCCAAGCGTGGGAGGGCTTAAGGCAACGGCACGTCCAATAGCCAGGCGGTGGCGGGAAAGGCGATGGCCGCGATGATGGTGGTGAACAGCACGGCGGCTGAGGCTTCCTCAGCCCCCACGCCCTGGCGTTGCGCGAGCAGATAGGCATTGGTCGCGGTGGGCATCGCCGCCAGCAACACGCCGCAAATCACCCAAAAGGGATCGAGCGCGAGCCAGCTTTCCAGCACGAACCACACCAGCGCGGGATAGACGAAGAGCTTCGCCGCCGTAATGCCGAAAGCGACTGCAAAAAGCGCCCCGCCAATTTTGAGCCGCGCCAGCTTACCGCCTAGTGCAAATAGCGCTGTCGGCCCGGCAGCATTACCCAGGAAGGCCAGAAAGCGCTCAATCGGCGCGGGGATGGGCAGTTCCAGCCCAGCGGAGGCCGCGCCGAGGGCGATGGAAAGGATCACCGGGTTCCGCAGCAAACCGCGCAAGCCTGCCATGACGGCTTTAAGGCCCTCACCCTTTGCGGAAGGCGCCATGAGCATGGTGCCAAGCGCGATAATCACCGCCACTTCCGCGACAATCGCCATGGCCACCGGCCCCGCGATGCGCGGCCCCAACATGGGCAGCATCAGCGGCGGCGCCAGATAGCCGACATTGCCCATGGCGGCAGCAGCACCAAAGGCGGAACCGATGCGGATATTGCCGCGCGCGATGCGCCCAATCAGCAGCACCACCGCGAAGATCGCAAGGCAGGCGCCCAGATAGCCGGCGAAATAGATGGCATCAAAGCTTTCGCGCAAAGGCTGCGCCGCCATCAGCTTGAACAACATGGCCGGCAAAGCGACGTTGAAGCTGAACAGCCCAATCGCTTCCATCGCGGTCGGCGGCATCCATTTGCGCCTCGCGGCGGCGAAACCAAACGCAACCACCGCGAAAATCGGCAAGCAAAGGGCAAGGAAGGCAAGCACGGCTCGGGAACCTAACCCAGATCAGCCGCGCTGCGAAACATGTCGCTATTGCGCCTTGGCGCTAGCTTCGCTGCGAGTCGCGCCAACGCGGGAAGCCAGCGACGCGGCCAGGAAATCATCCAATTCGCCGTCCAGCACCGCAGCCGGATTGCCCTTTTCAACGCCGGTGCGCAGATCCTTCACCATCTGATAGGGCTGCAACACATAACTCCGGATCTGATGGCCCCAGCCGATATCGGTCTTGCCGGCCTCGGTCGCCGCATTCACCGCTTCGCGCTTGGACAATTCCAATTCATACAAACGCGCCTTCAGCATGCCCATGGCAATGGCGCGGTTGCGATGTTGGCTGCGATCCTGGGTGGACGCCACCACAATCCCCGTCGGGATATGGGTGAAGCGCACACCGGATTCGGTCTTGTTCACATGCTGCCCGCCAGCCCCCGATGCGCGGAAGGTGTCGGTCTTGAGGTCCGCCGGATTGACCTCGATCTCGATCTTATCATCCACCACCGGATAGACGTAGACCGACGCAAAGCTGGTATGCCGGCGCGCGGCAGAGTCAAAGGGGCTGATCCGTACCAGCCGATGCACACCGCTTTCGGTCTTGAGCCAGCCATAGGCATTGGGGCCGCTAATCTGAATGGTCGCGGATTTCAGCCCTGCCTGTTCGCCGGCGCTTTCTTCGGTCAGCACAACTTTATAGCCATGCTGTTCCGCCCAGCGCGAATACATGCGCATCAGCATTTCCGCCCAATCCTGGGCTTCCGTGCCGCCGCTGCCGGAATTCACTTCCAGAAACGCGTCATTGGCATCCGCTTCGCCGGAAAGCAGGCTTTCGATCTCCCGCTTCTTGGCTTCAGCGGCCAGGCGTTCAAGATCGGCGGTGGCGGCATTGGCGGTATCAGCATCGCCCTCGGCCTCGGCCAATTCAATCAGGCCGAGTGCGTCTTCCACATCGCGTTCCAGGCGCTTCACGCCATCAATCTGTTCGGAAAGCCGCCCGCGTTCGCGCATGACGCGCCCCGCTTCATCGGTATTGTTCCAAAGCGACGGGTCTTCAACCCGCGCGTTCAATTCTTCAAGACGACGGACAGAGGCACCCCAGTCAAAGATGCCTCCTCAGCAGGGCCACCGATGCGGTGATCTGCTCGTGCAGGGATTGGGCGTCAGCGCGCATAAAGCAGGGCTAATAGAGGCCGCCGAGGTCCCTGTCGAGGCGGTTGGCCCCCGGCGCGCCAGGGGAGCCGGACCCATCCGCGCGTTCGCTGATGAATTCATCACGCCAACGCCGCGTACCATTTTCTGTGCCGGGGCGGAAGGGTTCAATAATGCTGCCATTGCCGACCGCAACACGCATCAGCGTTACACCTGATGGCCGGCGGAAGGGCACGGGCGGGCTGCCGGTGAGCGCTGCGCCCACCACTTCACGGAAAATCGGCGCGGCATTGCTGCCGCCGGTTTCGTTATTGCCAAGGCTGCGTGGATCATCAAAGCCGATCCAGACCGAGACAACGATATCAGGTGTGAAGCCGACAAACCAATTATCCTTGAAATCATCCGTGGTCCCGGTCTTGCCCGCTACCGGGCGGCCAAGCCGTGATCCGATAGTGCCTGCCGCCGTACCGCGCGCCACTACGCCTTCCAGAATGCTCACCATCTGATAGGCCGAAATCGGATCAGTCGCGCGCTGTCTTTCGCCGGCTTCCAGCCGCGGTGGTCCGGCTTCCGGGCCGGAAGCGCAGGCAGCGCAAGCGCGTTGATCCGCGCGCCAAATTACGCGCCCGCGCCTGTCCTGCACGGAATCAATCAGGCTCGGCGTCACGCGAAAGCCGCCATTGGCAAAGGCGCCATAGCCCGCCGCCATGCGGAGCACCGTGGTCTCCCCCGCGCCAAGCGACATCGCCAAATAGCGCGGCATATTGTCAATCACGCCAAAGCGCCGCGCCGCGTTGGAAACCGCTGCCATCCCGACATGATCCGCAAGGCGCACCGTCACCAGATTGAAGCTGCCTTCCATGGCGCTCCGCATCGTCACCCAGCCATTATAGGTATTGGCATTGTAGTTTTGCGGTCGCCAGAGCCCCTGGGGCGTCATGATTTCCACCGGCTCATCGGGGATTTCCTGGTTGGGCGGAATGCCCTGTTCCAGCGCGGCGATATAGACGAAAGGCTTGAAGGACGACCCCGGCTGGCGCTGCGCCTGGGCCGCGCGATTGAACCAGGATTTTTCGAGCGACCAGCCACCAACCATGGCCATGACTCGCCCGGTTTGCGGATCAAGCGCCACCACCGCGCCCTCGGCCAGGGGAATTTGTCTGAGGGCGAGGCGTTCTGGCCGCGCCGGGCGATTGCGCTGCGCGGCTTCGGCGGGCAGGGTTTCCACCAGCACCACATCGCCCGGGGTCAGCACATCCTGTACACGGCGCGGCTCAGCCCCCAGACGGCCATCGGGCAAAACGGGACGCGCCCAGGGGCGCAATTCTTCCAGGTAAAGCGTGCCCTGTTGCGGTTCCGCTTGGCGGCGCGGGTCGCGCCGTTCCAGCCAACCAAGCCGCGCTTCCTGTGGGCTCGCTTCCAGCACCACGGCGAGGCGCCATTCGGGCAAGGCTCCCGGCGGGCGCGGTGTATCGGCAAGCGCTGGCATCCATTCCGTGGCGTTCGCGGAAATCTTGGTCACCGAGCCGCGCCAGCCGCCGCGCCGGCGGTCATAGCTCATGAGCCCTTCGCGCAAGGAACGTTCGGCAGCTGCCTGAATGGAGGGATCAAGGCTGCTGCGCACCACCAATCCGCCCATGGTGGTTTGTTCGACGCCGAAGCGCTGGATCAATTCGCGCCGCACTTCCTCGGTGAAATGCTGACCGACCTGCAACAAATCCGGCCGGCGCGTGGGCCGCGCCAGCAGCGCCTCAGCACGCGCCGAGCGGGCTTCTTCTGCGGTGATCGCGCGGTCTTCCAGCATGCGTTCAATCACCCAATCGCGCCTGGCCTTGGCGGCCTCGGCGCGGCGGATCGGATGGTAATTATTCGGCGCCTTGGGCAGGGCAGCGAGGTAGGCAACCTCGGCCACCGTCAATTCATCCAGGCTCTTGTTGAAATAGGCTTGGGCCGCAGCGGCCACGCCATAGGCCTTCTGGCCCAGGAAAATCTCGTTCAGGTATAATTCCAGAATGCGGTCCTTGGTCAGCGCATGCTCCATGCGCAGTGCCAGAATCGCCTCCCGCGCCTTGCGCGTGAAGGACCTGTCCGCGCCCACCAGCATGTTCTTCGCGACCTGCTGGGTGATGGTGGAAGCGCCACTCATGCGCCGCCCGCTGCCATATTGCTCGGCGGCTTGGATCACGGCGCGCAGAATGCCCAAGGGATCAACCCCAGTATGGTCGCGAAAGCGCTGATCCTCAGCCGAGATGAAAGCCTGCTGCACGCGCGGCGGGATCGCCTCAATCGGGATGAAGATGCGCCTTTCCTGAGCCAATTCGGCCATTAGCCAGCTATCGGCAGCGTAAATCCGGCTCATTTGCGGGGGTTCATATTCCGCGAGCCAGCCATAATCCGGCAAATCCTGCGCGAAATGCTGATAGGCGCCATAGGCAGCAATGCCGCCCGCGAGCATGACCGCGGCGCCAAGGCTTAGCATCCAACGGAACAGGCCAAAGCGCCGGCGACGTTTATGCTTTTTGGGCTTGGCCGGGGGCTCGGCACGCGGCGGTTCGGCCCCGGGCGTGGCGCGCTGAGGGTCAAGCGGTTGATTGGCGCGCAATTCCAGCGAAGTCATGATGGCCTCTGATTACACGATACCGCTTAAAAGCGCGACATGAGGCAGCGGGGTATTTCAACCCGGCGCTGTGCGCTGGATGGACCCAAGCCAGGCTTCCACCGCCCGCGCCAGGCTGGCCGCGATCAGCGCGCTGTGTTCGGGCGTGCGGAGCGCGGCCTCATCCCCAGGGTCGGAGAGGAACCCCATCTCCACCAGCACCGATGGCACTTCCGGCGCCTTCAGCACAATGAAGCCGGCTTCGCGCCTGGGTTTCGGCAGCACATCCACCGTACAGGTCAATTCGCGCACGGCCACGCGGGCGAAACGGGCGGAATCGCCCAGCGTTTCCTAGCGCATCAGGCTCAGCAATATCGCTTGCACCTCAGGCGGCACGAAAGGCAGGCTGAGCCCGCCCGCCAGATCGGCATTGTTTTCGCGCTGGGCGAGGGCTTCGGCCAACTGATCGCTGGCCGTCTCGACCGGGGTATAGACGATGGCGCCCTTGGCCCCCGGCGCGGAATCGGCATGGAGCGAGATCAGCAGCGCTGCGTCCCGCGTGCGGCTAAAGGCCACACGATCGGCGAGTGAGATGAATTCATCGCGATCCCGCGTCATGGCGACGCGGCATTTGCCGCCTTCCTGCAATTTGCGCCGCAGCGCCTGGGCGGCGGCGAGTGTCAGGCGCTTTTCTTCCGTGCCGCGCCGGCCAATGGTGCCGGGGTCATAGCCACCATGGCCAGGGTCAATCACCACCAATGGCAAAGCAGGGGCGTTGCCTTGCGCGATTGGCATGTCACGCCGAGTGGCGGCGGCGAAGGCATCCGTGCTGGCGGGCGCGATTTCCACCAGCAGCCGCCTCGCTGGCCCCGGCAGGCGGCGTGGCAGCGCAGGGCGCGCCAGTGTCAGGCGAAATTCCTTGGTTTCGGCATCAAAGACCACGCTGGCGACCGGCCCCGCCGAGCCAAGCTGCGCCGGCCCCTGCCAATTCGCGCCGGGCAGGGAGAGCACCAGGCGCGGGGGCTCAGCTAGGGCGCGCCATTCCCATGAGATCGGGCCTTCGAGTGTGAGTGCGAGCCGCGCGGCGCGGCATTCGGTGATGAGCCTTGCGGCATTGACGGCGGCTCCCAAGGCCGGCTGGCTACCGCCCAAAACCGCCCCACCCAAGCCCAGGATATGCCGGCGCCCTGTAACCAAGCTGGCTTTCATATCGTGACGGGCCGCGCCTGTCATCCGAATCACGCCATCCTGCCCTTGTGGTGCCCCCTGGCAGGGACTAAGATCAATTGCCCCGGCGGCATCCGCTGCAGGCGAGAATTCCGGCGGCATCGCCTGGCGCATGAAACCCCAATGGGTAGCGCGCCCCGCAATGTTCAGCCCCCTGGCCTCTAAAGCCCATGCCCTTGGCATTGGCTTTGTGGATTTGCCGGGGAGCAGCCCTTCCTTCTCGCCGGCGCGGCCCGAGGCGCGCGAAAGCCCCTGCCCATTATGGCCATGGCCCCCGTCGCGCCCGCCGTCCAGCCTGCGCCTGTGACCTTCGTGGTCCAAGGGTTCCCGGGGCAGGATCCAGGTGCGCCCACCCTGGGGCCGCTGCGCCACCCCGGCGCCGGTTCCACCGAAGAAGGTCCTCGCCGTCGCATGCCTCAGCACGCAACGCCGCTCAATGATCCCTGTTCGGGCCATGCCACGCATTTGCGCCCGCGGCGTCGCCCCGGCGCGGAGACTTCACCTGATGACCAAGCGTATGCTGATCGATGCCTCCCACCCCGAAGAGACCCGGGTTGTGGTTATGGATGGCAATCGCCTCGACGAATTTGACCTTGAAACGGCGCAACGCCGTGCCCTGAAGGGCAATATCTACCTCGCCAAGGTGGTGCGGGTGGAACCCAGCCTGCAAGCGGCCTTTGTAGAATATGGCGGTAATCGCCATGGCTTCCTAGCCTTTGGCGAAATCCACCCGGATTACTATCAAATCCCCGTCGCCGACCGGCAGCGCTTACTGGAGATGCAGGAAGAAGAAGCCCGCGCGGAAGATGAGGCTGATCTGCCGCCCGAAAGTGCCATGGACCGCGCCGCCTGGACCGGTGAGACGCCGGAGCCCTGTCAGCCCGCCGAAGCCGCCAATGGCGAAGCCGCGCCCGCTACTGAAGCTGCATCGGATGACGCTCCCGCGTCGGAAGCGGTTCCTGCAACCGAAGCCCCAGCCCAGCCGCTGGCGATGGAAGGCGAAAGCCTGACCGTCGCGCCGGACGCTGCTCCGGCTGATCTTGGCCGGGTTGAGGAATTGCCCGCCGAAGACCAAGCCCTGCCCGAGACCATTGGCGGCGAAGGCCCCGCCGAGACCGAGGAAGAACGCCGCGAGCGCCGCATCCCGCCGCGCTTCCTGCGCCATTACAAAATCCAGGAAGTGATCCGCCGCCGCCAAATCATTCTGGTGCAGGTGGTGAAGGAAGAACGTGGCGGCAAAGGTGCCGCGCTGACGACCTATATGTCGCTTGCCGGGCGGTTTTCAGTGCTGATGCCGAATTCCCCGCGCGGTGGCGGGGTTTCGCGCAAAATCACCTCGGCCGTGGATCGGAAGCGCCTGCGCGAAGTGATGGATGATCTGCAATTGCCGCAGGGCATGTCGCTGATTGTGCGCACCGCCGGCGCGCAACGGCCAAAGCCTGAGATTCAGCGCGATTGCGAATATCTGCTGCGGCTGTGGGACAATATCCGTGAAAGGACGCTGGCTTCCACCGCGCCAGCGCTGATTTACGAAGAAGCGGATCTGATCAAGCGGTCCATCCGCGATGTTTATGGTCGCGACATTGATGAGGTAGTGGTGGAAGGCGATGGCGCTTTCCAGCAGGCGCGCGAATTCATGCGCATGCTGATGCCATCTCATGCGAATAAGGTGCGGCTGCACCGGGATGTGACGCCGCTTTTCGCGCGCCATCAAGTGGACCAGCAATTGGATGCAATGCATTCGCCGGTGGTGCAGCTGCGTTCCGGCGGTTATGTAGTGATCAACCAGACCGAAGCCTTGGTTGCGATTGACGTGAATTCGGGCCGCGCCACGCGTGACCGCCACATCGAAGACACGGCTTTCCGGACCAATATGGAAGCCGCTGAGGAAATCGCGCGCCAATTGCGCCTGCGCGATCTGGCCGGGCTGATTGTGATTGACTTCATTGACATGGAATCAAAGAAGCACAATGCCATGGTGGAAAGGCGGCTCAAGGAATCGCTCCGCCACGACCGGGCGCGCATTCAGGTGGGTCGCATCAGCCATTTCGGCCTGCTGGAAATGAGCCGCCAGCGCCTGCGGCCCTCCATCGCGGAACAGACCTTCATTACCTGCCCGCATTGCATGGGGCGTGGCACGATCCGTAGCGTGGAAAGCAGCGCGTTGCAGGTATTGCGCGCGATTGAGGAAGAAGGGGCGAAGCGCCGCTCAGCCGAGATTAATGTGCATGTCGCGACCGATGTTGCGCTCTGGCTGCTGAACCGCAAGCGTGAACGGCTTTCGGAAATTGAGGCGCGCTTTGGCATGAGCGTTTTCTTCCAGCCGGATGAAAAGCTGATGGGGCCGGCGCTGCGTATTGAACGCCTGCGCGCGGCCGAACCCACGGCCGTTACCGCCGCACCTTCCGCGCTCCGCATGGATTACGCGCAGGAAGTGGAAGACATCGCGCCCGAGACCGGGGAAGAGGAAGCCGATAGCCCGCGTGCCGAGGCGCCTGAGGAAACCGCCGAGGAAGGTGAGCGCCGCCGCCGCCGTCGCCGTCGTCGCCGTGGTGGCCGACGTGAGGGCGGGCCGCAGGGCGGTGAAGCCGGCACCGAGGCTGAGGGCGAAGGCGAAGAAGGCGCTGAGGCCGCAGCGGAAGCGGGCGTTGTGCCGGAAGGCGAAGCCCCGCCCGCCAAGGATGAAGGCCAGGCCGCTGAAGGCGCCGCCGAGGGTGAGGATCGCCCGCGTCGGCGTGGCCGCCGTGGTGGGCGCCGCCGCCGTGAGGATGGCCCGCGTGAGCGCCGCGCCGAGGATGCTGCGCCGGAGATGCCGGAATCCATCCCGGCGCCGCGTTATGTTGGCCCAACCCCGGCGGACCCCTTCGCCGGGCGGATTGATGATGTGTTCGCTGCCATGGCAGCAGCCGAGGAAGCGGCGGAACGCGCTGCCGCAACCGCCCGGCGGATTGCACCCACCCCGCCCGCGCCTGAACCCGAGGCTGCGCCAGTCGTGACCGAGGCGGCACCGGTTGCGGAAGCACCAGCGCCTATTGCACTGCCCGCACTGGAACACGCGCCCGCGCCTGTGGCGGCGGAGCCTGCCCCGGCGCCTCAGCCGGAAAAGGCCGAGCCTGTGATTGGCCCGGCGATCCAGCCCGTGGTGCTGGGCGATGGGGCGGAGGTGGCTCGGCCCAAGCGGCAGGGCTGGTGGAAGCGGCCGGGGTAGGGTGAGGTTAGGCCAAGCGGGGATGCTTGGCCCTTTTCAGCGCGCGTTGGGGTTAAGGTGGTTTGTCGCGCGCTGGCGCGTCAGAGGCCCTGGATTTCGTGGATGAGTATTCGGCCGCGTTCATGCCCTGCCAAAAGGCCAGTGCGCGGGCAGAAGCAGGGTCCAGTGATAACAACACGATTAGGCGCAAAATGACGAAACATGGGCTCTCCTCCTTGCGCCGGCAGAAATTGAACTAGGGAGCCCTGCTCGCCAGTTCCTTTAGCCGAGGACGTAACAAAAAACATCCCGCTAGGATGCCATTTTAAGTAAACAACAGGTTCAAACTCGCCAACAAATCCAGCCAGACGCGAACCAGATGCCGAATCCCAGACCCGAATGGATTCTTCTTCTCGCGGGTGGGCAGGGCCGCTTGCTCCAGTTGCTAGAGGATCACCAGTGGGCGACCAGGACAAAGACTTGATGCCCGGCACATGCGCCGAAAACTCAGCAATTTTTTCAATGCTGGAATGCTATAAATTTCTATTTCATCTGGCGAAACAACCGCACGAGGTGAGTGAGTCGCGACCGCAAGACGGTTATCAACACCTATGGTGGGCGAAGACCATGTTTCACCATCCCCTGACCCAAGAAGCTTCCTGCTATCTCTATCAAACACATAAGCAAAGAATCGATGAGACCCGGAAACCCTGGCGCCAAACCTCATGAAGACCAATCGCCCATCTAGCGAAACAGCTTAACCCTGGTCATTCCGGCGCTGCTGCAGCGTGAAATCATTAGGCTTGCCTGGCAATCACGGAATCGAAATGGGCAAAAGCTGTCAGTTACGAGCTATTCTTCCGGTGTCCATTTCAAAAACCGAAAAGGCCGGTGGGTTTTCGTTGCTTCCCAGATCAACGCGTTTTGAGGCGATTAATTCCCGCCCACTTGCGGAAAAGCCAAAGGCTCGGTCCCCAACCGCACTCATGATTCTAAAACGCGCCAGCAGCCGTTACGTCCCTGTGTCAATCACTTTCAGGAAGTTACCAAGCCCATTCACCGCCACCAAGCGGGTGCCATCTGGGCTCCAGGCCATGCTTGAAACGGACCAGGAAAACGCATCGCCCTGACCGCGTAAATCAACGCTGGCGATTTGCTTCAGCCTCACGCCACCAGATTCAGTCATGCCGCGGCCACCCGGCAACAAATTGCCAAGCCAGGAAGCGCGCGCCGGGCGCGCCGCGCCCGCACTTGCCAATGCCGCCCCCATGCCAGCCAAACAAAATCCACGCCGGATCAGGCTTGCCATATCGTACTCTCCTGCGAGGCCCTGCCCCGATAGGGTGGCATCATTCCAGCCTTACGCGCCAGCGTCTTTCGACAACGCTGCTCATACGCCTCACCCGCGCCACGCAAACAGCAGCAAGAGGTTCCGCTGCAAGGCGATTTCATTGTCATCGGAGATCAGCGCCACCAGCGTCTGATCACCAAAGCGCATAACGGCGATGCCTTCCCAATTCTCCGCCGGCAAGGGCGCGTCATCCAACATCAGGATGGTCTCGCCGCGCAGCACGCTACCTTCGCGGGCCGAGCGCAGCGCCTCCGGCGCGGTCATCACCAGACGGGCGGCGAAACCGCCCAAAAGGCTGAAGCGGCGTTCCAGCACCAGGGCGCGACGATCAGGCAGGATGGCCGCATCGGTTGGGTGAAAGCCGGGGGCGGGCTGCCAATAAAGCGGCATCCAGCGACCCGGCGTGCCAAGCCAGGCATGGCGCAATTCGGGCCGGTCTGGCGGGGTGAATGTCTCGGCAATGGCGAAAAGCCGGCCATCCGGCAGCACGGCCAAGCTCTCCAACCCGCCATTGGCTGGCGCGTTTTCCAAGCCCGGTGGCGGCGCGACATCGGCGCCCGGCCCATCCAGCCGGCGATAGGCGCGGATGCGATGACGGCGTTCAAAGGCAACCAACCAGGTGCCATCCGGCAGCCGCGCCAGCGCTTCCGCATCGGCAGCGAAGCCGCGCGGCAGGGGGCGCGCCCGGCCTCATCGCGTAAAGCCCCGTGGCGGAGCGGTTGCAGGCCAAACGGTGTCAGCCCAACCAACACCAGCCGCGCTTCAGCCCAATGGCCGCGATCACTGATCTAAGGTCAGCGTTAAATCCGGCGCCAGATGCACGCCCGAAAAACCGCCACCGCCCAAGGGTTTCGGGTCAATCATCAATCCACCCAAGGGGCGGAGCGGCCCTGGGATGTCCGGCAGCGCAAAAGGCTGCGCAGCATTTTGCGCCAGGGCGGGTGCAGCGCTGGCCGCGAGAAAGCCAGCAAGCATGGTGCGGCGCGGACGCGAAGGCGCCGCCATCGGATGGTTCAGCACGTCACGCCACCATAGAGGAACGCTCAGCCGCGCTCCGCTGCCAGGCTTCCGCCGCATCCTCATCGAATAATTCCGCAAGCTTCTTCATCATGGTGCCGCCCAATTCCTCGGCATCCACAATCGTCACCGCGCGGCGGTAATAGCGCGTCACATCATGGCCGATGCCAATCGCGACCAATTCCACTGCGCCGCGGCCTTCAATCTCGCCAATCACTTTGCGCAAATGCCGTTCCAGGTAATTGCCGGGATTGACCGAAAGCGTGCTGTCATCCACCGGCGCGCCATCGGAAATCACCATCAGGATGCGGCGATGTTCGGGCCGCGCAAGGATGCGCTTATAGGCCCATTCCAAAGCCTCACCATCAATGTTTTCCTTGAGCAAGCCCTCGCGCAGCATGAGGCCAAGGTTCTTCCGCGCACGCCGCCAGGGCGCATCGGCGGGCTTGTAGATCACGTGGCGCAGATCATTCAGCCGGCCCGGATTGCGGGATTTGCCTTCCGCCACCCAGCGTTCACGGCTTTGCCCGCCCTTCCAGGCGCGCGTGGTGAAGCCAAGGATTTCCGTTTTGACCGCGCAGCGTTCCAAAGTGCGCGCCAGGATATCGCTGCACATGGCGGCAACCGTGATCGGGCGCCCGCGCATGGACCCGGAATTGTCAATCAGCAGCGTCACAATGGTGTCGCGGAAATCCGTCTCACGTTCGCGCTTGTAGGACAGTGAATGGGTCGGGTTCGCGACAATGCGCGCCAGCCGCGCGACATCCAGAATGCCTTCTTCCAAATCAAAATCCCAGGCACGCTGCTGCTGCGCGAGCAAACGGCGTTGCAGGCGATTGGCGAGTTTGGAAACCACCCCCTGCAAATGGGAAAGCTGCTGGTCAAGCTGTTGGCGCAGCCGCGTGAGTTCATCCGGATCGCAAAGATCATCGGCGGCCACGACTTCATCGAATTGCGTCGTAAAAGCGTGGTAGCGCGTGGTGTCATCCACCTGAGGCACGTCGCGGCGCTGCTGCGGGCCACCTGGCTTGTCATCGCCATCGGCTGCGGCGCCATCTTCTTCGGATTCCTCGGCCTCTTCTTCAGATGCCTCGCCCTGCATCTGCTCGGGCTGGGCGCCGAGCATTTCATCTTCCTGTTCGGATTGGCTCTGCCCTTCGCCGGTTTGATCCTGCTGGGGCGTGCTGTCGCCGCCTTCTTCGCCTTCCTCGTCCTGCTGTTCGCTTTCGGCCTCCATCTCGGCCTCAGCGAGGTCGAGCGCGGTCAGCAGCTTGCGCGCGGCGCGGGCGAAAGAACCCTGATCTTCCGCCGTATCCGCCATTTCCGTGAAGGCCTTTTCGGCATCCTCACCAATCGTATCGCGCCATAAATCCAAAACGCGATGCGCGGCTTCCGGGGCGGCTTCGCCCGTCAGGCGTTCACGCGCAATCAGGCCGAGCGCCGCCGGCAGCGGCAACTGGTCCTTGCGCGTCATGCGGTCATAGCCTTCGGCTTCGCATTCTTCGATCAGCTTGGCGCGCAGATTGGCGGTAACGCCCGCCATGTGGCGCGACCCCACCGCTTCCACTCGCACCTGTTCCAGCGCGTCAAACACTTCCTTGGCTTCGCGCCGCGACGGGATGCGGGTTGCATGCAAGGCTTCATCATGATGCCGGAGCTTGAGCGCAGCGGCATCCGCAGCACCACGGAGCTTCGCCATTTCATTGGCGGGCAGCGCGCGGGTTGGCAGCGGTAGGCGCACGCGCTTGCCGGCCACACCGGAAGGCCCGGGCTGGAAAGCTACCTGCACTTCAGCATCGGCATGCGCCATGGCGCGCAACACGCCCGCGGTGGCGCGCTTGAATTCTTCCTGCCGGGTCAGATCCTGCTTGCCGCTCATGATTACTCTCTCTGACATGGCGGCGGCCCGGATCAGGCGCCGCCGTTACGCGGTTCAGCCCGCCTTGCGGAGGATGGAGCCTGAGGGCAATTCCTCATTGAAGCAGCGCTGATAATATTCAGCGACCGTGCTGCGTTCCGCCTCATCGCATTTGTTCAGGAAGGAAAGGCGGAAGGCAAAGCCGACATCACCGAAAATCTTGGCGTTATCGGCCCAGGTGATGACGGTACGCGGCGACATGACAGTGCTGATATCGCCCGCGATGAAGCCGGCGCGGGTCAGATCCGCCAAGGCCACCATGGCTTCGATCTGCTTTTTCATCTTGGCATCGCCTTCAACACCAAGCTTGGCCAGCACGATTTCGGTTTCCTGCTTATGCGGCAGGTAGTTCAGGGTGGCAACGATGTTCCAACGGTCCATTTGGCCCTGATTGATCTGCTGCGTGCCGTGATAAAGTCCAGTGGTATCGCCAAGCCCGACAGTATTCGCGGTAGCAAACAGCCGGAAATACGGGTTGGGGCGAATGACGCGGCTTTGGTCGAGCAGCGTGAGTTTGCCTTCCACTTCCAGCACGCGCTGGATGACGAACATCACATCCGGGCGCCCGGCATCATATTCGTCAAACACCAAGGCGCAGGGGTGTTGCAAAGCCCAGGGCAGAATGCCTTCGCGGAATTCCGTGACCTGCTGGCCATCCTTCAGCACGATGGCATCCTTGCCAATCAGGTCAATACGGCTGATATGGCTATCCAGGTTCACGCGAATGCAGGGCCAATTGAGCCGCGCCGCCACCTGTTCGATATGAGTTGATTTCCCGGTGCCGTGATAGCCCTGGATCATGACGCGACGATTAAATGCGAAGCCGGCGATGATCGCCAGAGTCGTTTCCTTGTCGAAGCGGTAGCTGGTGTCAAGTTCGGGCACATGTTCCGTTCGCACCGAAAAGGCGGGCACATCCATATCCACATCCACGCCAAAGGCGTTACGCGCCTTGATGGCGGTATCCGGGGCAGAAATCGCCGAGGTCGGCTTGATATCGGCAATAGGGGCGATTTTGTTCATCGCTGATCAGGTTCCATACATTGGGAAACAGGGAGCTTAGGCCGGTAATGCCAATCCGGCTACCCGGCGGTTATCGGTTGTTTGGCGAGGCGGTGGCGCAGCAGGCTATAGGCGCGGTTGATATCCTTCAAACGCTCCTCGGCCTGCTTGTCGCCGCCGGTGGCATCGGGGTGGTGCTGCTTGGCAAGATCCTTGTAACGGGCGCGCAACTCCTCTGAACCGAGCGGCCATTTCAGGCCCAAAAGATCAAGCGCGGCGCGGAGTTCCGGGGGCACGGAGCTTTCTGGTGGCTGGCGACGCGGCGTTGGGGCTTCCGCGCCTAGCACGCCAAAGGGGTCACGCAGGATTTCGGGGTCAAAGCGCCCGGAACCCCCGACACGCCCAAGCGGCCAGGTCGGGCGCTGCCAGGAGGTATCGGCGCGCAGACAGGCTTCGATCTCGTCCGGACCCATGCCCTTATAGAAATCCCAACTGGCGTTGTAGGCGCGCACATGGTCAAGGCAGAACCAATGGAATTCCTTAAGCGAACGGTCTCGGGGGGCGCGATATTGGCCGAGTTCGGCACAATCCGGCGCATCGCAAAGACGCCCAGGGGGCGCTGCGTCATCCGGGGCATAGGCCTTGCGTCGTTTGCGCGCGATCACCGTGGTTTTATGGGGGTGGTGGCGCCAAGCCGCAAGGCGAAATGGGGCTTGGCAAAAAAGTCACAAGCGGCGAAGAACACGTCATGACCCATCGCGCGAACCGTATGCGGCAAATCCTGGAAGCGCGCTTCCAGGCTGCCTCGCTTGAAATCACCGATGACAGCGCCCGCCATGCCGGGCATGCTGGCGCCAGCCCAGGGGGGGAGACGCATTATTCCGTCCATATCGTCTCGGCAGAGTTTGCGGGCATGTCGCGCGTGGCAAGGTCTCGGGCAGTACATGAGGCTTTGGCAGGAGAATTTGCCTCTGGCTTGCATGCGCTGGCGCTCAGGCTGCGAAGCCCTGAGGAGGCCAAGGGGTCTTAAAAAGGTACGTTCAACCGCGCCCCGGGTGCGGGTTGGCGAAGCAGCCGATCTTCCTGCGCCTGTACGGCAAAGCCTGATCGGCCCAAATGCGGCTGAGCCGCTTCTGGGTTAATGAGGGTGGGGCTGAGGCTCGCGCGCGGCGGCTCATTAAGCCCGCGCGGGGGCTCAATATCGCGATTGGGGACAGGGGCGGGCTTACCGGTCGGTTCCGGCGCGGTGATGATTTTCGGAGCCTGGCGGCTCTGGCGGCGCAGTTCAGGGTCGCGTGGCGGCACTGGTGACGCGGCAGGGCGGGGCGCTGCGGGGCGCGCAACGCTGGGCTCGGCGTTTTGTGCCAAGGCTGATCCTGCCCCGAGGGTCAGCAGCAGCCCAGCCAGCAGCGCACGGCGCCCCAGCATCAGCCAGCCACCGGTAGGCGATGCACGCCGCGCCTGTCTTCCGCCGGGTTGAGTACCGCGGCAGGCAGGGCGCCATGGG
This sequence comes from Alphaproteobacteria bacterium, assembly GCA_016869715.1. Taxonomy (GTDB): domain Bacteria; phylum Pseudomonadota; class Alphaproteobacteria; order Acetobacterales; family Acetobacteraceae; genus Neoroseomonas. The sequence goes on along the minus strand of VGDM01000001.1, from coordinate 86,111 downwards.
CAGAGTCACGCCAAGCCTTCAGCGCCCAATTGACCGAGGGAAAGGCGAGTTCGTCCCAGGGTATCTCAGACCAATGGAAGCGGGCGACTTCAAGGCTTTCCGGCCCGGGGCCGAAACCGGGCTCGGCGAAGCGGGCGCGGAAAATCACCTGCACCTGGCCGATCCGGGCAATCGAATAGACTGCGAGCACCCCATCAAGCGTGATGCGCACCCGAGCTTCTTCCCAGGCTTCGCGGCGCGCCCCTTCTTCGACCGTCTCACCCAATTCCATATAGCCGGCGGGGATGGTCCAGAAGCCTGAACGGGGTTCAATGGCGCGGCGGCAAAGCAGGATATGTTCCCCTTCCGCAATCACGCTGCCCACCACCACTTTCGGATTTTCATAGGCGACATGCCCGCAATCCGGGCACATCAGACGCTCTCGATCGCCGCCTTCGGGTATCTGGCGGATAAAGCGGGTGTTTTCAGGCAAAGTATTCCGAGCTCCCTTTCTTAATATAGTAATCCAAGTCGAAGAATGCGACCAAAAAATGCTCAGATCTTCATCAGGCTTGGGTGAAAGTTGCTTGGTGCTGACCGAGCCATTTGCGGGCGGAGCCGTTCATGAGGCAATAGATTAATGTCCTGGCGATGAGGTAATAATTTGCTAAGTACTGGCATCACCGACCGATAGTACTGAGAGTAATTATGCCGTTTCGCAGGTTTGTCTCAAAGATTTAGTACTATGTCTTTTTTTTGCCGCATTGCCCAAGATATTCTATTGAGGTGTTGTGATATTGGATGTGGCCTTATGCTGCGATTCAATTTCTTTTCCTTCAATCAGCGTCCTGGGGACGTCGTCGTAGGCTTTTTTTCGGAATTGCCTGAGCGTAGCGACGCCCCAGCCTCCCTTTGGTTAGGCACTTTCACTTGGGCTGAGGAGCCGCCCCCGCAGCCAATCCTGGTTGTGCTTATGCCACCTGGCCCGCCAGCGCAGCACCATTCAAATCATGAACCGGGGCCGGATTCGAGCCAAGTTTCGGATGACGAGTTTATCATCAATGCTGACGCATCCCTTCCCGTAGCCCAGGGAAACGCGGCAAAGCATGCTACCGCACAGGCCACCAAGGCAGAGGTCTCCATCGCCGCGGTCAGCAATGACCCAGGCTACAGCAATGGTAGCCTTTGGGGCATGCTTGGTGACACCGGCACAATCACGAATGCCTATGGCAGCCAGGCGAATGAAGCTTGGGCGGCCGGCCATACGGGTAGCATGAAAACCATAGTTGGGGTGATTGATACCGGCATCGATTATACGCATCCGGATCTTTACTTGAATATTTGGCTCAATCAGCGGGAAATCCCCATAACCTTGCGAGCGAGTCTTTCTGATATCGACTCAGATGGCCTGATCACTTTCCGTGACCTCAACGGCAGCACCAATGCCTCCTACGTTCGTGACTACAACAGCAATGGTCGCATTGATGCTGGCGATCTTCTGAATGATCCGCGCTGGGAAAATGGTGGCGATGAAGATGGCAATGGGTATCGTGACGATCTGATCGGATGGGATTTTGTCAATAATGACAATGATCCGTTTGATGATAACCGCCATGGCACCCATGTCAGCGGCACAATTGGCGGTATCGGCGGCAATGGCATTGGTGTTGCTGGCATCAATTGGAATATACAGATGGTGGCGCTTAAATCTCTATCAGCGTCAGGGTCAGGCTCCATTTCTGGCGCGATCAGTTCAGTTGACTATTTCACGGGTGCCGCAATGCGGGCCAGCGCTGGGGAGAATTTTGTTGCTACAAATAATTCCTGGGGCGGCGGTGGCTATTCGCAGGCATTGAATGATGCCATTGGCCGTGCGGCGCAGCGGGACATTCTGTTTGTCGCTGCTGCCGGCAATTCAACCTCCAATAACGACATCACGGGGAATTATCCTTCGAATTATTCTACTACATTGGCTGCCGGTTATGATGCGGTTGTCGCTGTGGCATCGCTTACGAATACGGGGGCTCTTTCGTCCTTCTCAAGCTACGGCGTGAGAAATGTTGATCTGGCAGCGCCTGGTTCTTCGATATACTCGACGCTGCCCGGTGGCGGCTACGGTACTTACAGCGGTACCTCGATGGCGACGCCGCATGTAACCGGTGCCGTGGCGCTTTATGCTTCGGCAAATCCAAATGCCAGCGCGGCGGAAATCAAGCAAGCGTTGCTCGCCTCCTCAGCCGCTACGGGATCATTGACCGGGAAGGTATTGACTGGTGGGCGGCTGGATGTCGGCACTTTGATGAATTCCACGCCGCAGCCGCCAACACCACCTCCTGGTTCCAATGATGTCATCGCGGGTGATACTTCGACAACGGCTTCGCTGACGGCGAGCGCAGCACAGGCTTCCGCAGTGGATACCGTCGGTGATCAGGATTGGTTCAGGCTAAATCTGATCGCCGGGTATCGCTATGATTTTGTCCTGAATGCCGCCGCCGGGTCTTCATTGAACACCTATATGCGCCTGCTGGACGCCAAAGGCAGCATGATTTCAGTAAATGATGACGCCGCTGACCTGAATTCCCGCATCTCTTTCACGGCAAACAGCAGCGCAACCTATTTCATCTGTGCCCAGGGTTCAGGCGCTTCAACCGGCAGCTACACTTTGGCGATGACAGAGGCCGCACCGATTGATACCATAGCAGGCAGCGCTGCCACTACCGCAACGCTCAGGCCAAGGGCGCCTCAGATATCCGTTGTGGATACAGCAGGAGACGAGGATTGGTTTCGCCTCAATCTGGTCGCCGGTTATCGCTACGACTTTACCATGGATGCGACGGCTGGCTCAACGCTTGATACCTACCTCCGTCTTCTGAATAGCAGTGGTGTAGAGCTGGCCTTCAACGATGATGCTGTTGAGCTGAATTCCCGCCTTGCTTTCACGGCAACAACCAGCGGGACATATTATCTGAGCGCGCAGGGTTATGGCAGTACAATTGGCGGCTATAGCGTTGGCATGACCCAGACCGCACCTGTGGACACTATCGCGGGTAATACATCAACGACCGCCACGATTTCACCTGGGGTTGTGCAGAATTCGAGCATTGATCTGATTGGTGATCAGGATTGGTTCCGGATCGACCTGACCGCTGGATCTCGATATGATTTCGCCCTGAATGCCGCGACCGGGTCGTCTCTGAATACCGCCATGCGGCTTTTGGATGCCAATGGCGTTCAATTGGCGTTCAATGATGATGCGGTTGGGCTCAATTCGCGCATTTCTTTCACGGCGACTACCAGCGGCACCTATTACGTTTCTGCGCAAGGCACGGGGAGCAGCATTGGCGGTTATGCGCTCTCAGTTGCGTGGACGATACTCGCCGATAATATCGCGGGCAGCACCGCCACCAACGCAACCCTGTCAACAACGACCCCGCGAAGCTCCGTCATTGATCTTGCCGGTGATCAGGATTGGTTCCGCCTTAGTCTGACAGCTGGCCATCGTTATGATTTTACGATGGATGCATCCGCAGGCTCCTCGCTGAACACTTACCTCCGCCTTTTGAATTCCAGCGGCGCCGAGTTGGCGTTCAATAATGATGCGGTTGGGTTGAATTCGCGCCTGTCTTTTGTGGCCACCACGGGTGGTATCTTTTATCTGAGCGCCCAGGGCTATGGCACCACAACAGGTGGCTATAGCGTTGCCATGACGCAAACCCTTGCGGATATGACGCTGACCGGTACTGCCGCTAATGATCTGCTAAATGGCGCAGGGGGCAACGACAGTCTTTCCGGGCTCGGCGGCAATGATATCCTCTCCGGCTTTGCCGGGGCGGATCGCCTCGATGGTGGCATCGGGCATGATGAGCTCAATGGCGGTGCCGGCAATGATATCCTGATAGGCGGCGCTGGCCGGGATGAGATGACCGGTGGGGCTGATGCCGATATTTTTCGCTTTCTTGCCATATCCGATAGCGCAGTGGGTGGTAATCGCGACCTGATCACTGATTTCAGGCGCACCCAGGGTGACCGCATTGATCTTTCTGCTATCGACGCCAACGCGAATCTGGCGGGGGATCAAGCTTTTGTCTTCATTGGTGGTGCTGCCTTTAGCCGTATTGTTGGCCAGGCGCGGTTCAGTGGAGGCCTATTGCAGCTCGACGTGAATGGTGACGGACGGTCCGACATGGACGTTGCTGTACAAGGCCTAACCGCGTTGCTTACGACGGATCTCATTCTCTGACGCCCAAATGGCGCAATCCAGCCCTGTTTCACCCTGTTTTCGGTATCGATCAGGGTCCAAAAAATTTGCCAGTAGGCAATAGATGGGTAGTTGGGCTCGGTTGCAGCCCGAACCGGCTATGCTGTCGCTAGAATGAAAAGGGGGTAGCTCTTCATGCGGCCATTGATGCCCTCTGCCCCGAACCATGCACATATGGGGGTTGGATCACCCATTTATTCCATCATGCGCGAAATGAAGGGCGCGCTGGCGCTGCTTTTTGCCGTTAACTTCATTGTCAATCTGCTGCAATTGACCGGCTGGGTCTACATGATGCAGGTCTATGATCGCGTTTTAGCCAGCCAAAGCGAAGCGACCCTTTAGGCGCTAACCCTGATTTTCTTTCTCTGATAGCAATTTATGGGATCTTGGAAGGCTGCCGAAGCTTTGCCCTGATCGGGCTTGGCCGCTTGATCGATCGCCGCCTTTCATCACGCGTATTCGAATCGCTATTTGTGCTTGGCAGCCTGCGCGGTAGTGACCGAGTGGGCGCGCAGCCCTTGCGAGACCTGGGACAAGTGCGGTCCTTTATTTCGACGACGGGGCTGACGACCTCTCTCGATGTGCCGTGGATCCCGGTATTTTTTATTATTCTCTACATCGTGCACCCATTCTTCGCTTTTTTTGGCACCATCGCCGTTCTTGTGGTGATTGGCAACGCATTGGCGCAGGCGTTCCTTTCAACGAAAAAATTGGCTGAAGCTTCCAACAATAATGTACGAGTCTATGCCTTTGTGGAAGCCAGTATCCGTAATGCCGACACCGCAGAGGCGATGGGCATGCGGCAGGTCGTTTTGCGGCGCTGGCAGGACCGCCATTTGGCGATGTTGAATCAGCAGCGCACCGCGAGCTAGATCGCAGGAAGTTTTGCCGCGGTCATCAAGTTTCTGCAGTTGACCATCACTGGGGTCCTTACGCTTGGGCTAGGCACCCTACTCGTCATCGAACAAGCTATCACCCCCGGCGCGATGATTGTTGCGACTTTCATTCAGGCCCGAGCATTGGCACCCAGCATGCAGGTGGTCGCACTTTGGCAGCAAGCAATGACAGCGCGTGCAGCACGTCGGCGGCTTTGTGAGTTTCTGGCGACGGCGCCGGCAGAAAAGCAGGGTATGGCGCTGCCCGCGCCCGAGGGTGCCTTGGCGGTCGAAAACTTGATCCAGGCCGTGCCGGGAACGGATACTGTGGTGTTGCCTGGCGTAAGCTTTGCGCTACCGCCAGGTGAATCGCTTGCGGTTATTGGGCCGAGTGCAGCGGGGAAAAGCAGCTTGGAGCGTACGCTTCTTGGCATTTGGCCGCCATGCGCGGGGGCGGTGCGGCTGCATGGCGCCGACATGGCGCGGACGCCGCGCGACCAGGTGGGACAACATCTGGGATATCTGCCGCAGGATGTCGAATTATTTGAAGGTACGGTGGCGGAAAATATAGCGCGCCTTGGTAGTGTTGATTCCGAAAAAGTTGTTGGCGCAGCCAAAGATGCCGGTCTGCATGATCTGATCCTGCATCTGCCCAAAGGTTATGATACGCCCCTTGGCCCGGGCGGGCGTGGGCTTTCGCCCGGGCAACGCCAGCGCATCGGGTTGGCGCATGCCTTATACGGCGCGCCCAGGCTTGTTGTGTTGGATGAACCTAATTCAAATCTGGACAGCGACGGGGAAGCGGCCTTGGCTACTGCCCTTGGCAGCCTGCGTGAAGCAGGTGTCACCACCGTGATCATCACGCATCGCGCGAATATTCTGGCTGCGGTGGAAAAGATATTATTGCTGTGCGCCGGCGCGGTTGAAGCCTTTGGGCGGCGCGATGAAATCCTGCCCCGCCTGACCCGCCCAGCCCAGCCCAGCCGCCGCGCCTTGTGACCGCTATTGCCAATAGCTGAAGGCCATGGCCATGCATCAAGTTAAGCCTGTCCATGACACCGATGCCGCAGCAGCCAAGGGTCCGATCTGGCGGCCCTTACGCTTCGCGCTTTTCACCATTCTTTTTGGTGTAGGGGGTGTTTTCGGCTGGGGCGCTTTTGCCATGATTGATAGAGCCGTGGTTGCCCCCGGTACGCTAATGGTGGAATTGAACCGCCGTAATATCTAGCATCTGGAAGGTGGCATTGTTGGCGAGGTATTAGTACGGGAAGAAGCCGTTGTAGGCGCCGGCCATCCCTTAATTCAGCTGGATGATACCCGCGTGCGCGCCGGGCTGAATGTGGTGCTTGATGAAACCGACCGAGCGCGCGCGCAAATTGCTGTTCTGACCGTCGAGCGGGAGGACGCGCCGGTTCCTATTTTTCTACCAGAATTAGTGGCACGGCGTACAGAACCCAAGGTGACGGAAATACTGTCCCTACAAGGCGAGGAATTCATCGCGCGCCGCAATGCGCTGCAAGGGCAGATGGAAATCCTGGCCCAGCGCGCGCTGCAGCTACAAAGGCAGATTGACGGCCTGAATGTACGCATCGAATCCAATGATAGGCAGCTTGCGCTGGTGCGTCAGGGAATGATCGGTGTTGAGGGGTTGGTACGAAGGGGCCGGAACGCCTGTCGCGCCTGCTTTCTCTGCAACGTGAAGAAGCGCGCCTGATCGGCGAAAGGGGTGAAGCGATCGAACACGTTGCTCGCACGCAGCAGGCGGTGGGTGAAGCGGAATTGCAGCGCGCCCAATTGTTACGCGCACGGCAGGAAGAAAATGCCAAGGAACTGTCTGGATTACAGGGCAAGTTGCTGGAATTGCGCGAACGTAAAATCAGCGCCAAAGACCAATTGATGCGCCTTATGATAAACGCGCCAGAAGCCGGCATGGTGATGGATTTGCGCTACACGACGCGCGGCGGCGTCATTGCGCCCGGTTCACAGGTCGCCTCCATTGTACCTCAGGAAGAAAGGCTGGTGGTGGACGCACAGATACACCGGTTGATGTGGATACGGTGCGCATCGGTATGCCCGCTTCCATCCGGCTTTCCCATGCGGCGGCCCGCACAACGCCAATCCTGGAAGGTGCGGTGGAACGGATTTCCCAGGACCGCATGACAGATCAACGTACCGGCATGCCGTATTTTATCGCGCGCATTGCTTTCGCGCCCGAGGGACTGGCCAAACATGAGTATTTGCGCCTGCAACCCGGCATGCATGCAGAAGTGCTGATCCGGAGCGGGGAACGTTCCTTCGCCTCATACCTGGCGCGGCCTCTGGCAGATCGCTTTGCCAAATCCATTCGGGAGTTCTAACCCGCCCTTTCCCAGGGGCAACTGGCCTGCAATAAATGGCATTAGTTCTAGAAGCCTGCCATGCTATCAGCCGTCCGGCGTTGTTGGAGGAATTTCATGTTTTTTTTTCGCCGTTTCCTGGGTGCTGTGGCGCTCTGCTGTCTTGGCCTTTCCGCGGCTCCCGCGCGCGCGCAGCAGGGCGATCCTTCCTTCAACCTAGTCAACCGTTCTGGGCGCTTGATTTTTGAGGTCTATGCATCGCTCGCGACCGACCAGGATTGGGGAAGGGATCGGCTGGGTGACAAGGCGCTGCCCAATGGGCGAAGCTTCACGCTCCGCCTGCCGCAAGGTCCCTGCGTCTGGGATTTACGTGTAGTTTATGAACGCGCGGGCGGGCCGAGTGAGGATAAGCGCAACATCAACCTATGTGCCGTGACGGAAGTGGTGTTTGAAGGAAGGCAGACGGGCCAAGCGCCTGCGCCGCAGCAGCGCCCTCAGCCCGCCCCGCCGCAGCGCGGCACGCGGAGCGGCCCCACCGGCAATCCTTCCTTCAATCTGGTCAATCAATCACGCGTGACAGTGATGGAAGCCTATGTATCGCTTTCGACTGAGCAGGAATGGGGCCCGGATCGGCTGGGCAATGATACGGTGACACCCGGGCAGAATTTCGCCATCCGCCTGCCGGAAGGCCCTTGCCTGCATGATGTACGCTTTGTCTATGAGAATGGTCAGGCGGATGAACGCCGCCGCGTCAATCTCTGCGATGTTACCAATTTGATTCTGCCGCTACCGCGCCAATAGGGCGCGGTAGGGCTCATCCAGGCAGCGTCACATCCAGGTTCAGCGCGGCATCGCAGCGCGCGGTGGCACCCGGTGGCAACACCAGGGTGCATTCGCGTTCTTCGATCAGCGCCGGCCCGGCCACGCTTTTACCTGGGCGGAGCGCGAGGCGATTGAGCGCCGGCGTTTCAATATAGGCGCCGCCAAACCAAGCGCGGCGCTTGCCGCGATGTAGCGAGCCTTCCGCAGCGGTGCCCTGCTGCGTGAGGTCCACAACCGGGCGTGGCCCCGCGACAATCACCTGCCAGGAAACGCATTCCACCGGCAGGCCCGGTTCGGTGCGGCCATATAACGCCAGATAAGCAGCTTCGAATTTTGCGCGCAGCACTGCCGCATCGCCGCGCGTGATGGCCTCGGCTGGGATTTCCGCCTCCACCTGAAACCCCTGCCCGGCATAGCGCATGGCGCCCAGGATGCGCGCTGAGGCAGCTTCCGGCGCGACACCTGCGGCTGCTGCCATCGCCTTGCCTTCAGCGGTCATGGCGCCGGTAGCCTTGCGCAGCTTGGTGAAATCCAAACCTGCAAGCGGCGCCACCCAACCCTGCACAAAGGCAAATGAAATCGGCGCGGCGAGGAAACCGAAAGCCGAAGCAACGCCCGCCCCCAAAGGTACGATGATGCGGCGAAGGCCGAGCTTCATACCGATATGGCAGGCATGCACTGGCCCCGCACCACCAATCGGCACCATCGCATAGGCATCAATGCGCTTGGCTTTTTCCAGCGCATGGATCACCGCAGCCTGCGCCATATTGCTGTTGACGGTCTCATGAATGGCCCAAGCGGCTTCCGGCACAGAAAGACTGAGCGGCTTGCCGATATGCTCTGCCAACGCGGCTTCTGCCGCCACGACATCGAGCTTCATAGCGCCACCGAGAAAGCTTTCGGCGCCGAGATAGCCCAGCACCAAATCCGCATCCGTCACGGTGGGCAGCGCGCCACCAAGCCCATAGCAGGCGGGGCCGGGATCAGAGCTTGCACTCTCAGGGCCGACACGCACCAAGCCGAGGCGATCCACGCGCGCAATGGAACCGCCGCCGGCGCCGATTTCGATCATGTCAATCACCGGCACCTTGAGTGGCAGGCCGCTGCCCTTGCGGAAGCGATCCACGCGCGCGACTTCGAAATCAAGGCTGCGTTGCGCTTCGCCACCATCAATCAACGCAGCTTTGGCGGTGGTGCCGCCCATGTCAAAACAGAGGATATCGCGCGCGCCGGCGGCGGCGCCATAAATGCCGGTGGCCTCCACACCGCCCGCCGGTCCGGATTGCACCAGGCGGATCGGATGACGCGCGGCGGTTTCTTCGGCGACCGCGCCGCCATCAGACAGCATCAGGAAAAGCGGGCCGGTCAGGCCAAAGCCGCGCAAGCCATCACTCAGCCGGCGTAGATAGCGTTCAAATACCGGCTGCACATAGGCGTTGCAGACGGTGGTAGAGGCGCGTTCATATTCGCCGATTTCCGGTACGACTTCGGATGAAAGACAGATGGTGAGCTCAGGCGCCTCTTCCGCCAGAATATCGCGCATGCGGAGTTCATGCGCGGGGTTTCGGAAGGCGTGCAGGAAGCACACGGCCACTGCCTTGGCGCCGGCAGCACGCAACGCCCGCACCGCTTCGCGCGCGCCCGCTTCATCCAGGGCTTCGCGGACCGAGCCGTCCGGTAGCAACCGTTCCGCGACCCCAAGCCGGCGATGGCGCGGCACCAGCGGTTCCGGCACGCGCATGAAAAGATCATAAGTGTCATGGCGAAGTTCCGTGCCGATTTCCAGGATATCGCGAAAACCCTTGGTGGTGATCAGGCCCGTGGGTACGCCGCGCCTTTCGATCAGCGCATTGGCAACCAGCGTGGTGCCGTGAATCACATGCCGCACCTGATCTGCCTGCGCGCCAGTGCGCGCCAGCAAATCGCGCACGCCTTCCAGCACGGCTTCTTCCGGCGCATAGGGCGTGGTGAGCACCTTGCCACTGAAGATGCGGCCATCACGCGAATCGAGCATCACCAGATCAGTGAAGGTGCCACCAATATCAACACCAAGGCGCCAGGGGGCCGTATTCATGGCGTGACGTAGCCTTCCTTGATATCGCGGGCGATGGCGGCCGGATCGCGTTCCGCCACCGGCCCCATGCCGCCGCCACCTGGCGTTTCATAGGTAATGACATCACCGGGCTGCAGCACGATGCGCGCCTTGCCGGGAACGGGCTTGCCATTCACCAGATCACGCCCGCCGCGCCCAGGCGCGCCACCCAGCACGCCGCGCGGCGGGTGTTGCACGCGTTCGTGGCGATAAGTGGCCGTCACAGGTTTTTCGCCGACCACCTCAAAGGAAAGCCGTTGCGAAAGCCCACCGCGCATGCGCCCAGCGCCGCCAGAATTGGGGATTAGCTCCTTCTCCGTCATCAGCATCGGCACCGCGTTTTCGAACTGCTCCACCGCTTGCGTCGCGACATTGGATGGGAAGGAAAGGCAAGCGGGGCCATCATGGGCGGGTGCGGCACCATGGCCACCATTCATGAAGAACATGCGCACATAGCGGCGGCCTTCGGCATTCTCGCCCGTGAAATACACATTCCAGAGCGGGCTGCCGCTTTCCGCGATCACGCGATCAGGGATGAGTTTCGCCAGCGCGGTCAGCACCAGCATGGGCAAATAATGGCCGGTGAGGTGCCGGCCCCAGACTGGTGCGGGGCGGCGCGGATTTACGATGGAGCCCTCTGGCGCAATGAAAGTGATGGGTCGGAAGGACCCATCATTGTTTGGGGTCGCGGGATCAAAGGCGCATTTCGCCGCATAATTGGAATAGGCGCGGGTGAAATTGAGCGGCGCATTCACCGGCCGCGCAATCTGCCCATCCGTACCGGTGAAATCGAGCGTGAGGTCACTACCCTTGATGGTCAGTTTCAGGCGGATGGTGACGGGGTGTTCAAAGCCATCGGCGGTGACTTCATCTTCCACCACACCATCAGGGGCGGCGGCAATCGCATCACGCATGGCGCATTCGGAACGGGTGAAGATTTCGCCGGCCAGCGCATCCGGAATATCGATGCCTTCTTCGACCATGATGCGCGCCAGGCGCTTTTCCGCCTGTTCATAGGCTGCGAATTGCGCGCGGATATCGCCGAGCGTTTCATCCGGCTGGCGCAGATTGGCTTCAAGAAAGGCGATCACATCCTCATTTTCCGCGCCCCCCTTCAGAATGCGAGTGATGGGGATGGTCAGGCCCTCTTCCCAGGAATCACGCGCATCAACGGAAGGCGCGCCGCCGATATCGGTGGAATGAAAGGTACTGCCCAGCCAGGAAATCACGCGGCCCTTGGCGAAGATGGGCTTGATCATCGTGATGTCGTTCAAATGGCCGGTGCCGTAATAGCCATCATTGGAAATCAGCACATCACCGGGCGAAAGCCGCGCCACGGGGTAGCGTTGCAGCATGATCGCAAGTGTACGCGGCATGGTGCCAACAAAGGATGGGACGGAGCGAGAGGATTGCGCGAATTGCCGCCCGGCGCTATCCATCAGCCCAATCGCCATATCCCAATTGTCACGCACGACTGAGGATAAGGAAGTACGGACAAAGCTCTGCGCCGTTTCATCCATCAGCCCGGCAATGCGTTGCCAGGCGGTGCCAAGCCGAAGAGCGGAAAAGCTGGACATGGAATTCTCCTTCAGCCGCGCATGGCTTGCAGCTGCGTGGGGTAGCCGGCAGGGTTCACCATCACGTCAATCAGGCTTGGGCCCTGATGTACAAAGGCGGTATCGAGCGCAGCGATATAGTCAGCCTCGGTCGCAGCAGCGAAGCCCTTGACACCAAAACCTTCGGCGATGACAGCGAAATTAGGCCGCGCCCAGCGTACGCCTTCGGCTGGCAATTGCCGCTGCTGCTGCTTAATATCAATCAGCGATAGCGCACCATCATTGAAGACAATGGTGACGCAAGGAGCGCCGGCTTCGGCAGCGGTCGCGAGTTCGGCTACACACATCATCAGCCCGCCATCACCGGTAAAAGCGATGGCGCCATCGGTTGGGTTTTCGAACGCGGCAGCCAGCGCGGCGGGCAGCGCAAAACCCATGGAGGCCAGGCCGTTGGAAATCAGCACATCGCGCGGTGCGGCGCATTCCCAGAAGGCGGTGGCCGAGAACATATGCGCCCCCGCATCCACGCTGATGCGCGGGCGGCGCCCGACACGGCGGGCGGCTTCCTGCGCCAGGGTCACGATGCGTGGTGGCGCGACACCGCCCGAGCCTTGCCAAGTCAAAGCCGCCCGCATCGCGTCCCGATGCGTGGCAATTTCCCCAGTCTTCCAAGAACTACACGGGGCGCCTTGTGCCAACGAGGCGAAAGCAGGCGCCAGCGCGCCATGCAAAGCTGCGCTCGGCGTGACGTAATGCACCGGATGTGCGCGGAGCCCGATATCCAAAACCGGCGCCTTGTAGCGCCAGGGTTGCAGGATGAGTTCCACCGGATCGAGTCCCACAAGGATGATCAAATCCGCATCCTGCACGCAGGGCGCTTCCAAAAATCCACCAGTGAAAATGCCAACGAAATACGGATCAGCATCCGCAATCACGCCCTTGGCCTTACAGGTCACCAGCGCGGGGCAACCGAGTGCGGCTACCAAAGCACGCAGCGGTTCGGCTGCCGCCACCGCTTCTGCGCCTGCCAGGATCACCGGCTTCCGCGCCGCCGCCAGCATCGCGCGCGCTTGCGCCAGCGCATCGGCATCCAGCGGCGTTACGATATTCGAAGGCACAGGAAGCAATTCTCCCGCCGGGCGGCGCGCCGCTTCACTGGTCAAATCCAGATGCACCGGGCCAATCGGCACCTGCATGGCAAGATTAAGCAAGGCTTCGATCTCAGCGGCAGGGTTGTCGCTGCGCGCTTGCGTATAGCCCTTGACCAATTCGGCGGTCGCCGCGCACTGATCAAACACCTGATGCGTGATGTAGCTGAGTTGCTTATCCGTAAAACCATCGGTCAGCAGCAGCACCGGTGCGCGTTCCAGGGCGGCACAGGCAATGCCATTCAGCGCATTCATCAGACCTGGTCCCTTGGTGGTCAGCACTACGCCGGGCGCGCCGGTCACTTCCGCATCCGCCACCGCCATCATCGCCGCATTGCCTTCGTGGCGGGCGAGGATGAAGCGCATGCCGAAACGCTCGGCGGCCGCGATGATATCCAGTGAAGACCCACCGCCCGGCACGCCATAAATGCGCTTTGTGCCGCGCCGCGCCAGCGCCGCCAGCAAATACTCCGCGGTATTCATGCGCGCGCCCGATCCGGCCAGAAGCGCACGCCAGCGCGGGCGAGGCCGCCGCCAAGGCCAATCGCCGTGCCATCAGCACGCCAACAAGCCGCACCTTCCATGCTGCCATCAGCATGAAAGGCAATGGCACTCATCCCACCACCAACATGGGGCATGGGTAAGATATTGTGTCCGCGCTTGCCGAGTGCTTCCAACGCCGCCGCATCAAAGGCCGGTTCCACTTCCACAGCAGCGCCTTGCGTCCAAAGCCGAGGCGCTTCTACCGCTTCCTGCAAGGACATGCCGTGATCCACCAGATTGAGGAAACCCTGCATGACTGAACCGAAAATTCGTAAACCGCCCGGCATGCCAAGCGCATAGGCTGGCTTGTCATCCTTCAGCGCAATCAGCGGTGCCTGGGATGTAGTGATGCGCTTGCCGGCTGCGATCGATAACGCTTTGCCCGGACGCGGGTCAAACAGCGCCATGTAATTATTCGGGATCAACCCCGTCCCCGGCAGCAGGAAGCGCGCACCAAAAAGCGAATTGATGGTTTGCGTTGAGCAAACAATATTTCCCTGATCGTCCGCCACCGTGACATGGGTGGTATTGGCGCTCTCGCCCGGGCTGACGCCTGGCCCCCAGGCTTGTGCGCACGCCATATCTAAGGCGGCGCGGCGTTCATCGCCATAGGCGCGCGAAATTAGCCGCGCGACGGGCACATCCACAAAGGCCGGATCTGCCGTGGCGGCGGCACGATCGGCAAAGGCAATCTTCAAGGCCTCTGCCAGCAGATGCAGCGTATCGGCACTGCCGAATCCCATGCCGCGCAGATCGTAGCCTTCAAGGATATTCAGCATTTGCAGTACATGCACGCCGGAAGATGCCGGAAGCGGCGGCAGCAAAACCTCATAATCGCGATAGGGGCCGCGCAACGGCGCCCGCTCAATCGTTGCGAAATCGGCGATATCCGCCGCCGAGACAATGCCACCCGCTTTCCTGATGCCATCCGCAATCACGCCGCCCAAGGCGCCGTTCAATACACCCGGCCCTTCGCGCGCAATCAGCACCAGGGTTTCGGCATATTCCGCCTGGATCAGCCGCGCGCTTGGCTTGATCGGCGCGCCACCGGGCAAAAGCAACGCGGCAATGGCGGGATCGCGCGCCAGATCGGGTGCCGCTTCACTGATGCATTCCGCCAGATAGGGCGTCACGCCAAAACCACGCGCCGCGTGGCGGATGGCCGGCGCCATGACATCCGCGAGCGGCATGCTGCCAAAGCGCGCCAGCGTTTCGCACCAGGCACGCAAATTGCCCGGCACCGCAATGGAAAGCGGGCCCACGATATTGGCGCGACCCGTTGCTTCGAAATTCATTGCATTGGCGGGTACGGCAGGGGTGAACATATCGGTGCGCGCTGCGGCGGGGGCGGTGGAAAGCCCATCGATCACAGTGTGCCGCCCGTCCGGCAGGCGCAGATGGGCCATCCCGCCACCCAATATACCGACCATCATGGGCTCCACCACCGTCAGCGCAAACAAAGCAGCGATGGCGCCATCCACGGCATTGCCGCCGGCAGCGAGCATCTCTGCCCCCGCAGCTGAGGCGAGCGGATGGTTCGTCACCACCATGCCGCGCGTGCCAATGGCCGGGCGCTTATCCGTGGTGAAGCGCGAACCTGCGCGGGAGAGCCAAGCCTGGGTCATGAGAATGTTCTTTCTAGTGCCGAACCCGCATGAGCATGAGCGCCCCAACCGCCGCCACACCCAGCAAGGCCGTGAACCACAAGCAAGCCGCGCCGAAATCATCCAGGAGCAGCCCGAACAGTAAGGGCGCGAAAGCCTGCGAAGCCCGCGCTGGCGCGGTAATAAAACCCTGGCGCTGGCCATAGCCAATCGGACCGAAAAGCGCCAATGGCAGCGTGCCGCGCGTGATGGTCAGCAGGCCATTGCCCGCGCCATGAATAATCACGAAAAGCGCGGCCAAGGGCGCGCCAAGCACCATCAACACCACCACCGCCACCGGATGTGCACCGGCGGCAACGCGCGCGGAAAGCAGTGGATTCATTTTGCGCATGATGGTGAATTCAACAACGCGCGCCGCGACCTGAGCCGGGCCCATCAACGCGCCGGCTGCAATCGCCGCCGCCAGCGAGGTGCCTGCGGATTGCAACAACCCCGGCAAATGCGCACCAAGCGCGGTGGAGCTGAAACTCGCTGTCGCCAGCACGAAAGCCAGCAGGATCATATCAAGTTTGCGATCCCGCGTTTCGTCGGCGGATAAGGGTGGCACAGCTTCCTTTGGCGGAGGCGGCGGTGCCTTTGGGATCAGCAGGCGATTGAGCGGCAAGCAGATGAACAGATGCAGGGCCACCCAGCCGAGGCAAGCGCCGCGCCAGCCCCATTCCGCTTCCATCAACGCAGAAAATGGCCAGCCAACCGTGCTGGCAAAGCCCGCAATCAGCGTAATGCCGGTGATGCTATTGCGCGCATCCTTGCCGTAAAGCCCGGCAAGGGTCGCAAAGGCCGCGTCATAAAGCCCAATCGCCATGGCGATGCCGATGATGAACCAACTCAGGATCAGCAAGGGCAGGCCATTGGCAAAAGCCATGACCAGAAGGCCAAGGATAAAAATCAGATTGGAAATCGTTAGCACATCGCGCCCGCCGCGCCGATCAATCGCGCGGCCCGCTGCCGGCCCCAATAGCGCCGTCAGCAGTAACGAACCCGAGAATACGCCAAACACTATGGCGCGGGACAGGCCAAGATCCTCGGCGATTGGCGCGGCCAGAATCGCTGGCAAATAATAGGAAGACCCCCAGGCCAGGGTTTGGGTGGTGCCAAGCACCGTCACCACCCTGGCCTTGGAGGCTTTCGCGCTCACAGAAAAGAACCCAAACGCGCGTTCAATCCGTAATCGCGCGGCCACGCGCTGCCATATAGCGCGCCGCAAAACGGCCCTTCACTTCTGGGTTGATGATGCGCGGCGGCATTTTGGCGGCAGCACAGGTGGAAAAGGCTTCCGCTGCAATGCGCGTGATCATGGAACGGCTTTCATGCGTCACACCCGCGGTATGCTGCGTGCAAATCACCGCCGGGTGCCACAATAGTGGGTGATCCTTGGGCGGCGGTTCCTGTTCCCAGACATCGAGACCCGCCGAGGCCAATTGGCCTGATTCTAGCGCCGCCAGCACAGCGTTCTCATCATGGATAGAACCGCGGGCCGTCGTCACCAGAATGGCGCCCTTCTTCATGCCGGCAAGTGCCTTGGCATCAATAATGGCGCGGCTTTGGGGCGTGAGCGGACAATGCACGCTGACGATATCGGATTGCGCCAACAACTCGGCCAATTCCACCTTTTCAGCGCCGCGCTTGGCCACGGTTTCGGCATCCACATAGGGATCATAAGCCAAAACGCTGCAATGGAAGGCGGCTTTCACAATGGCTGTGGTGCGGGACCCGACATTGCCAATGCCGATCACGCCCACCGTTTTGCCGAGCAGATTATTGCCCATGAAGACTTCGCGCTTCTTCGCCTCACCCGCGCGCATGGCGGCATGGGTCTGCGGCATTTTTTTGATCAGCGCCAGCATCATGCCAACCGCGTGTTCCGCCACGGCTTCGGCATTACCGCCGGCCTGGTTCACCAGCAGCACGCCGGCCTTGGTGCAGGAATCTGGGTTGATCGTGTCATACCCCGCGCCCTGGGATCCCACCATCAGCAGATTGGGCAGGCGCTGCAGCAACGCATCATTCACATGAAACGCCTTGGGCAATTCATCGCGCGACGCACGCACGTAATAGCCATCACAGGTTGCGAGTTCCGCCAGCGCCGCTTCTTCCCCATTTTCCAGGGAAAGCCGCACCCCTTCCAAGGCGGGATCGGCGGCGGCGGTCTCCAGAAAGCTCGGATGCGGCACACGTTCCAGATAGGCGACGCGGAATGGTTTATTGACTGCGGACAAGTTCACTTCCCCCTTGCTCAAACAGGGGGATGGTAGACCCGGTTTTGCGGGGGCGCCAGAGCCGGGGCTTAACGCCTAACTGTCAGTAGATAAGCCACAATATCATCCAGCTCCTCACGGCTCAGGCGATAATCCGGCATATTTGCGTGCGGCGTGCGCAAATAGGCACGCAGCGACCTGGAAGTTGTGGAGGGCAGCGCGGCAATGGCGGCGAAGCTCGGTGCGATATCGGTCGCGGGGCCGGGGCCAGCAGGCGCGATGCGGTGGCAATTGGCGCACAAGATTGCGGCCAGGCGCTGGCCGGCAAAGGGGTCGCCCGACTCCATCTGCGCCAAGGCCATACCGGGCAAAGCCGCCAAGATGCATGCGATCAGCCTAGGGCGCATTGATCCTCCTGCTTCTGGGCCTAGGCCAGATAATTGCCGCCATTGATGTGATAGACCTGACCCGTGATCCAGGCGGCTTGATCAGACGCAAGATAGGCCATGAGACCCGCGATTTCTTCCGGCCGCCCCATCCGGCTGAGCGGGATTTGCTGCGCCATCGCAGCAAGCTCGGCTTCGCTATTGCCGTAGCGCGGCTGCGCCGTATCGGTCAGGCCCGGCGCGATGGCGTTCACGCGAATACCCTTGGAAGCGAGCGACAGTGCCATGGACCTTGTCACGCCAACAATGCCGGCCTTGGTCGCGGCATAATGCACCCCAAGCGGTGCCCCCCGGACCGAGGATGACGACAGGTTGATGATCACCCCCTTGATCCCAGCTACCACCATGGCGCGCGCCGCGGCCTGGGCGCAAAAGGCGCTGCCCTTCAGGTTCACGGCAATCACGCGGTTCCATTCGGCTTCCGTCATGTCCAGAAACTCCACGCGCGGGAAAATGCCGGCATTATTTACCAGCACATCAATCCGCCCGAGCGCCGCGATGGTCTGTTCCACCAGGGCAGCAGCGCCGGCTCCGGTGCCGACATCGCCCCGGATCAGTGTGGCCCGGCGGCCCGAAGCGCGGACCGAGGCCGCCACTTGGTCTGCCTGGGCCTGATCATCCAGCCAGTTGATCGCGACATCATGCCCTACCGCCGCCAAGGCACGCGCGGCGGCCGCCCCGATCCCCTGCTGCGCGCCCGTAACCAGCGCTACCCGTGTTTCGCCCGCCATGGTCTGCCCCCCCAATGCTGCGGTTAGTCTAGGCGCAAAAAGTAGCCTTATCTTGAGGGCTTGCCCCGGCGCGCGCCCGGTGGCACCCCTTGGCAGAAGAGGGAGGAGGCGCGGTGGATATTGCTAGCATGTTCTCGTTGCAGGGTCGCGTGGCACTGGTGACTGGTGCGTCCGGCGTGCTGGGTGCGCATTTCGCGCGTGTTTTGCATGGCGCGGGGGCTTCCGTGGCCTTGACTGCGCGGCGCGAAGCCGCGACGGCAGCGCTGGTCGCCGAATTGGGTGCGCGCGCGGTATCCGTGCCCTTGGATGTGACCGCGCCCGAGACCATCGCACCTGCCTTCGCCGCCACGGAAGCCGCCTTTGCTGCTCCTTGCGATATTCTGGTGAATAATGCCGGTATCGCCGTGACCAAGCCCGCCCTGCAGCAAAGCGCGGAAGATTGGGATGGGGTGCTGGCTGTAAATCTGCGCGGCTGCTTTCTGGTAGCGCAGGAGGCCGCCAAGCGCCTGGTGGCCGCCAAACGCCCGGGCGTGGTGGTGAATATCGCCTCCGTCCTTGGGCAGCGCATCACTCCGGGTGTGGTTGGCTATACCGCCGCGAAGGCTGGTCTGTTGCATATGACGCGCCATTTGGCGGTGGAATGGGCGCGCCATGGCATTCGGGTGAATGCGATTGCGCCTGGCTATATCGCGACCGATCTCAATCGCGAGTTCTTCGCCTCCGATCCAGGGCAGGCGATGATCAAGCGCATACCGCAGCGCAGGCTTGGCGCTGCCGAGGACCTTACCGGGCCGCTTCTGCTGCTCGCTTCCGATGCCGGGGCGCATATGACCGGCGCGGTGGTGACCGTGGATGGCGGCCATTCGATCAACCCGCTTTAGGTATTGGTGTCATGGAATTTTCTCTGCCCCCCGAAATTGATGATATGCGCCGGCGCATCCGCCGCTTTGTGGATGAAAAACTGATCCCGCTGGAAGCGGATCGCGCGAATTTCGATGAGCATGAAAACATCGCGCCGCATGTGCTGGCGGAAATGCGCAAGGCCGCCAAGGCGGAAGGGCTTTGGGCGTTGCAAATGTCGAAGCGCTTGGGTGGCCAGGACTTGCCGCGTATTGGCATGGCAGCCTGTTATGAGGAAATGAACCGCTCGATCTTCGGGCCGGTGGTGTTCAATAGCGCCGCGCCTGATGACGGCAATATGATGATCCTGGATCGTATTTTACCGGAAGCAATGAAGCCGCGTTGGTTGCAGCCGATTGTGAATGGCGATGTGCAATCCGCCTTCGCCATGACGGAACCGGATGGCTGTGGCTCCGATCCCAATCTGACCTATACCAAAGCAGAACGTGTTGGGAATGATCGCTGGCGCATCACCGGGCGGAAATGGTTCATCACCGGCGCTGGTACTGCCAAGATTTTCATCATCATCGCGCGTACTTCGGATGACCCGCGCAAGGGGCTTTCAGCCTTTCTGTTCAGCGCTGATCAACCAGGTTGGAAGATCATGCGGCGCATTCCGATCATGGGGCCGGAAGAACATGGCGGTCATTGCGAATTGGAATTCGACGGGTTGGAAATCCCGAATGAGCATTTGCTTATGGGCGAAGGCGATGGGCTGAAGCTTACGCAAATGCGCCTTGGGGTGGCACGGCTGACGCATTGCATGCGGTGGCTGGGCTTGTCTCGGCGTGCCTTGGAAATCGCCATGGAACGCATCGGCCAGCGTGATTCTTTCGGCATGAAGCTGATAGACCGCGAAAGCGTGCAGGGCTTGGTGGGTCAGGCGGCGATGGAAATTGAGATTGGCCGGCTGCTGACCATGAAGGCAGCCTGGGTGTTGGATCAGGGCGGCTTCGCGCGGAAGGAAGTTTCCATGGCGAAGATCGTGGTCGCGGATGCCTTGCAAAAATCCGTGGATACGGCGCTGCAATTGCTTGGCGCGCGCGGCTATTCCAAGGACACGGTGATTGAATGGATGTATCGCTATGCCCGCCAGGCGCGGCTGGTTGATGGCGCATCAGAAGTGCATCGCATGGTGCTGGCCAATACGCTACGGGCAGAGGGTTCATCCTTCTTCGCCTGGGGCCCGCCCAAGCATGGATGAGGCGCGGCGCGCAAAACTGACAGATTGGCTGCGCGGGGCAATTGGCGCTGCTGATCTTGAACTTGGTGCCATGACCTTACTTTCCGGCGGCGCCATTCAGCAGAATTGGGCCTTGGATGTGAAGTGTGCCGGGCGTGATGAAGCCTGGGTGCTGCGCACAGATAATGCCACGACCTTGGCGGTTTCACTTCCTCGATCAGCGGAATTCGCGCTATTGAACGCCGCTTTTCTGGCGGGCGTGACGGTGCCGGAGCCGCTTTATTTGTGTGAGGATGGTGCCATTCTAGGTGCCCCGTTTTTCATCATGCGGCGCGTGCAGGGCATTGCCGCGGGGCATCGCGTGGTGAAAAGCGAAACGCTTTGTGGTGGGCGGGACGAAGCTGTGCGGGCGCTTGGGCGCGAATTGGCGCGCATTCATGGCATCACGCCACCACGAGTGGATTTGGCGTTTTTGGGCATGCCGCCTGATGATGCTTGCTTGGCCTTCGTGGCACAACAGCGCGCGGCACTTGATCGGCAAGCGATGCCGCGCCCGATTTTGGAATGGGGCTTGCGGCATTTGGAACGCTCCGCGCCGCCGCCGCTGCCGCCCGTGCTGAACCATAATGATTTTCGCACCGGAAATCTGATGTTGGCTGAAGCGGGTGTGACGGCGGTGTTGGATTGGGAATTCGCCGCCTGGGGCGAACCGCATGCTGACCTCGGCTGGTTCAGCGCCAAATGCTGGCGTTTCGGCAGCGCCCTTGAAGCGGGCGGCATTGGTGCGCGAGATGCTTTCTATGCTGGCTACGCTGCGGAAGCTGGCCATGCCGTGGATGCGGCGCGCGTGACCTGGTGGGAATTGGCCGCGCATATTCGCTGGGCGGTGATTGCGATTGACCAAGCCGCGCGGCATCTCTCCGGCAAGGAAACCAGCCTGGAATTGGCGCTGACCGGCCATATCGTGCCAGAGCTTGAGTGGGAAATCCTAAACATGACGGGGGTGCCCCATGCAGCGTGAAGCCCCGGAGGGATCGGGATTGCTCGCAACAGCACGCGACGCGCTGTTGCAGGAAATCCTGCCAAAACTTTCAGGCACAGATGCTTTCACTGCGCGCATGATTGCGAATGCCATGGCGATTGCGGCGCGAGAGGCGGCGCAGAATGATGCTTGGGTGACAGCAACACGCGCTACTATGCAGCACCTGACGGGTGCGGCTGACGCATCGGATCATGCCTTGGCTGCCGCCATTCGTGCTGGGCGTTTTGACCCCGGCAGTGCGCATCATGCGGAGGTGGCCGTGATGTTGCGGGAAGCTTCACGGATGCGATGCGCTATCAGCGCGCCTCGGGTTTTGGGAAAGGCTTGAGCCATGTTGGACGATCTGCCGAAAACAGCCGCTAATCACGTGCCGCTTTCGCCGGTTTCTTTCCTGCCGCGCGCAGCGCATGTTTGGGGCGAGCGTATCGCCATTATTTATGGTGCGCGGCGCATCACCTATGCCGCGTTTTTTGAACGCAGCCGCCGCCTGGCATCGGCCCTGTGCAATGCGGGCATTGTACCGGGCGATGTAGTGGCCGCGCTCTTGCCGAATATTCCAGAAATGCTGGAAGCACATAATGGCGTGCCCATGGCGCATGCGGTGCTGTGCCCAATCAATACGCGGCTGGACGCCGCCACGGTCTGCTTCATTCTGGACCATTGCGGCGCGAAGATATTGCTGCTGGACCGTGAATTTGCCGTGCTGGTGAATACCGTTTTGGGGGATCTGACAAACCCGCCGCGCATCCTCATCATTGATGACCCGGAAGGCCCAGGCGGTGCGGTGATTGAAGCGACTGCCTATGAGGAGTTTATCGCGGGCGGTGACCCGGCCTTTCCCGTGACGCCGCCGACGGATGAGTGGGCCGCGATTTCGCTTTCCTATACGTCGGGCACCACGGGTGATCCCAAGGGCGTGGTCGCGCATCATCGCGGCGCTTATCTGAATGCCTGCGGTAACGCGCTCTCATTCGGGTTGAATGCACAAAGCATCTATCTTTGGACGCTGCCCATGTTTCATTGCAATGGCTGGACCTATACCTGGGCGGTCACGCTGCAAGGCGGTACCCATGTCTGCCTGCGCCGTGTCGAGCCCGCGCGGATTTTTGCGCTGATTGCCGAACTTGGTGTGACACATCTCTGCGCTGCGCCGGTGGTGCTGACCATGCTGATTCATGCGCCGGGAGACCAGCGCCGCCGCTTCGCGCATCGGGTTGGCATTGCAACCGGCGGTGCGGCACCGCCATCACCGGTGATCGCGGCGATGGAAACCCTTGGCTTCGATGTCACGCATCTTTATGGGCTGACAGAATGCTATGGCCCATCGCTGCTATGTGCCTGGCAGCCCGGTTTGCATGATCTGCCCTTGCCGGAGAAAGCCACCTTCATGGCGCGGCAGGGTGTGGCTTTGCCGACGCTGGAAGAAGCGACCGTGATTGATCCGGAAAGCGGCGCGCGCGTACCCGCCGATGGCGCAACGATTGGCGAGATTTCCATTCGCGGCAATACCGTGATGAAGGGCTATCTGCGCAATCCCAAAGCCAATGCAGCGGTTTTCGTGGATGGCTGGTTCCGCACCGGTGATCTGGGTGTGCTGCATCCGGACGGCTATATTGAGGTAAAGGATCGCGCCAAGGATATTGTGATTTCGGGCGGAGAAAATATCGGCAGCCTGGAAGTAGAAGAAGCGCTCTATCGGCATCCGGATGTGATGGAAGCCGCCGTGGTGGCGCATCCGGATGAAAAATGGGGCGAGGTGCCGCATGCCTTCATTACGTTGAAGCCGGGGGCGGCAGAGAATCGTGATGGCATCGTGGCCTTCTGCCGCGCCAATCTGGCGGGCTTCAAGGTGCCGCGCCACATTACCTTCGGTCCCTTGCCAAAAACCGCCACGGGCAAGATCCAGAAATTCGAATTGCGCGCCCGGGTGCGCGGTGGCTGAAGTATGATGACAGAACTCCCCAAACCCAGCGCGCTCACGGGCCTACGGGTGATTGACCTGACCCGCGTGGTGGCGGGCCCGCTTTGCGCGCAAATGCTGGGCGATCTGGGGGCGGAAATCGTCAAGCTGGAACGCCAGGGCAATGGCGATGATCTGCGCGCGCTTGGCCCGCCTTTCGTTGCCAACAGTGACGACAGTACCTATTTCGTTTCGCTTAATAGGAATAAGCGCTCGCTGAGCCTGGATTTCACGCAAACCAATGGTGCCGCCATTCTGAAGCGCATTGTGGCGAAGGCGGATGTGCTGATTGAGAATTTCCGTACCGGCACACTCGCGCGCTATGGCCTGGGCTATGAAGATTTGCGCCCGATCAATCCGCGGCTGATCTATTGTTCCGTGACTGGTTTTGGTCAGGACGGGCCTTACGCGCATCGTTCCGGCTATGATTTCGTGGCGCAAGCCATGGCCGGCCTGATGGAAGTGACCGGTGAGGCTGATGGCAAACCAGGTGGTGGGCCACAGCGCGTCGGTGTGCCGGTTGCAGATATGTTCACGGGCTTTGCGGCGACTGTTTCGATCCTTGCCGCACTTCGCCACCGCGACCAGACGGGCGCAGGGCAATATTGCGAAGTCTCCCTCTACGAAACCATGGTGTCATTGATGCAGGCACCGATGGCATCCTGGCTCAATGCTGGCCAGCTGATGCAGCGCACCGGCAATGATGCGGTAGTGGCGGTGCCTTATGGCGTGTTCCAGGGCTCGGACGCGAAATTCGTCATCGGCGTTTTGAATGACCGCGAGTTTGTTCGGCTGGCGGCCGCGTTGGGCCATGCCGAATGGGCCGAGGAGGAACGCTTCCGGCGCGCACGTGATCGTGCCGCCAATCGCGACCTGCTACTTGGCATGATGCATGATGTGCTGCGGCAAAAGCCAAGGGCGGAATGGTTGGCGATTTTGGAGAATGCCAAAATTACCTCTGGCCCCATCAATACGGCGGCTGATGTGGAAGCTGATCCGCATACCAAGGCGCGTGGGCTGATTGTGGAGGTACCGCATCATGCCGGTGGGTGTGTGCGCGTGCCGGCTTCACCGCTCCATCTTGCTGCGACGCCGGTGACCTATCGCTACGGTATCCCAGCGCCCGGCGAGCATACGGATGCGGTACTACGCGAATTCGCCGAGATGTCAACAGAAGAAATTGCCGCGGCGCGTGCCGCCGGCGTATTGTAAGGGGGCTACGCCATGACTGGGCTGCGTTTTGATTTGCGCGATGCGCCGGATGGGGCGGCGGCGCTACGTGCGGAAGTGCGTGTGTTTCTTGCGGAACACGCGGAGACTTTCACGCCCGAAATCCGTGCCCGATCCTGGATGGGGTTTGACCGTGATTTCACGCGCACTGTCGGCGCCAAGGGCTGGATCGGCATGTGCTGGCCGCGCGAATTTGGTGGTGACGAGAAAAGCTTTCTGGAACGCAATATCGTGTTAGAAGAAATGCTCGCTGCCGGTGCGCCGGTGGGCGCCCATTGGATTGGGGATCGGCAATCCGGCCCATTGATTTTGCGGCTTGGCACGCGAGAACAGAAGCGCCATTTCCTACCGCGCATCGCGAGTGGCGAATATGCGTTTTGCATCGGCTTGTCTGAACCTGATTCGGGCAGTGATCTGGCATCGCTCCGCACCAAGGCAGAAAAGGTGGATGGCGGTTGGAGGCTGAATGGCCGCAAGATTTGGACGACCTTCGGGCATCTTTGTGATTGGATGATTGCGCTGGTGCGCACCTCCCCGGCGCCGGAAGGCGGTGCACGGCATATCGGGCTGTCGCAAGTGCTGGTGAATCTGCGCGCGCCTGGCGTGCATATCCGCCCGATCCGTGATCTGGTAGGTGAGAAGGGTTTCAATGAAATCACTTTTGATGATGTGATGCTGCCGGAAGATGCGCTGGTCGGTCAGGAAGGCGCGGGTTGGGCGCAGGCAACGAGTGAATTGGCGTTTGAACGCAGCGGGCCGGATCGGTATTTGTCGTCGCATCCCCTGTTGGAAGCGGCGATGGTGACGCTGAAACAGGATGGCGCCGCTGCACCCGCACTCGGCCGGCAGGTCGCGCGGCTTTGGGCTTTGCGCAATATGTCGGTTGCGGTGGCCGGCATGTTGGAAGATGGGCAGGATCCCGTACGACAGGCAGCATTGGTCAAGGATTTGGGCAATGATTTCGAACAGGCCTTGCCAAATGTGGTGCGCGACCTGATCGCGACCGAGGTTATGCCAGAGGATATGCGCCGCATGCATGCCTATCTGACGCAAATTGTGCCGACTTTCTCCTTGCGCGGCGGCACGCGCGAAATCATGCGCGGCATTATCGCACGCGAATTGGGGTTGCGCTGACATGGCAAACGACATTGCAACCGAACTCGCCGAACAGGCGGATCGCGCGCTGACGGATGCGGCGGATGTTGCGGTGCTGCGCGCGGTTGAAGCCGGGGACTGGCCCGCTGCCACCTGGGATGCCATGGCGGCACTTGGCCTGAATGGCGCGCTTGTGCCGGAGGATGGGGGCGGTGTTGGCCTTGGCTTTGCGGATGTCGCGCCCTTGCTGGAAGTGCTGGGGTGTCACGCCGCGCCGGTGCCGCTGGCGGAGAGCATTTTCGGCAGCGCCTTGCTGGCAGCGGCAGGCATCACGCCGCCTGAAGGCGCGTTGAGTTTCGGCGCGCACAATGGCGCCATCCCCTGGGGGCGCCATGCGGACCATGTCGCACTGCTGGATGGCGCCCGCATTGCGCTTTATCCAGCGCCAGCGCTCAACTGGGACAAGGCAGACAATATCGGCCATGAGCCGCGGGATCGCGTGCGCGTCATCAGCGCACCTATCGCGGAAGCGGCGTTGCCCAATGGCTGGGGCGCGGAAGCGGGCTTGCTCTGCACCGCGCTGATGCGCTCGGCGCAGATTGCGGGTGCGATGCAGGCAGCGCTGGCCTTGGCGGTGGATCACGCCAATACGCGCAAACAATTCGGCCGACCGATCGGGCGCTTTCAGGCGGTACAACAGCAACTCGCGGTTTTTGCCGCGGAAACTTCCGCCGCTTCTGTCGCCGCCGCAGCAGCCGCGCGTGCGGTGGATCGGCGCGGATTGGCGGCAGCAGCGTTTGAAATCGGCTGTGCCAAAATCACGGTGGGTGAGGCCGCCACGCGCAGCGCCGCCATCGCGCATCAGGTTTTTGCCGCCATGGGCATTACGGAAGAACATCAGCTGCATCATTTCACGCGCAGGCTTTGGGCTTGGCGTGAAGAAGGTGGCAGCGAAGCCTTTTGGGCCAAGCGTATCGGGCAGGAAGCACAAGCACTACCTGGTGCGCTTTGGCCCTTCATCACCGCGCGCGAGGAGGAAATCGCCCCATGACCCCATTTCTGAATATCAAACGTGAAGGCGGCATCATCATTCTCACGCTCAACCGGCCTGAAAAGCGCAACGCGATTTCAACCCGTGCGGAGTGTGAGGAAGTTGAAGCCGCCTGCCGAACCCTGTCGCGTGATGATAGCGTGCGCTGCGTGATCGTGACCGGTGCGGGTTCCGCCTTTTGCGCCGGCGGTGATCTGAAAGGTATGCGCGACAAGACTGGGATCACCGGCGGCGGAACGGGGGTGGAAATTCGTGAATCCTATCGTCGTGGCATTCAATTGATACCGCTCGCACTTTATGAATTAGATATTCCAACGATTGCGGCGGTGAATGGGCCGGCGATTGGTGCGGGGCTAGACCTTGCCCTGATGTGCGATATTCGCCTTGCCAGTGAGAAGGCCTTGTTTGCCGAAAGCTTCGTCAAGGTCGGCATCGTGCCTGGTGATGGTGGCGCCTATTTGCTGCCAAAGGTGGTCGGCATGTCGAAGGCTTTGGAATTGTCACTCACCGGTGAAACCATTGGCCCGGCGGAGGCTCTGGCCTGTGGCTTAGTCTCAAAAATAGTGGCGCCGGAAGCCCTGTTGAATGCGGCGTGCGCCATTGCGGCGAAAATAGCGACCAATCCGCCGCAAGCGGTGCGGCTGACCAAGCGTCTGCTGCGGGAAAGCCAGCACACGCGGCTCTCAACGTTGCTTGAAATGTCGGCGGCCTATCAGGCGCTGGCGCATGGCACGCGGGATCATCGCGAAGCAGTGGATGCCATGCTAGAAAAACGCGCACCAAGCTTTGAGGGACGGTGAAAATATGATATGAGAAAGAAAAATGTTCAGAGCTGAGGAACAAGAAGCCCCTTCAGGAAGAAGGGCCGCGACTATGACCTTATCTGCCGACAAATTCAGCGCCCAATCTATTTTGGATTATTTTGACGGCAAGAAACGCGCTGCTGAGGCCACTGATCGTGCCGAGGCTGCGACGCGGCGCGCAGGACAGGAAAAGCTACGCGAAGCCTTTGAAGCGCGTGAAGTGGCCCCCGATACGCTGGATCGGATTGCAACCCTTGTGTGCCGCGTAGTGGATGCCGGGGAAAGGGAGGCGATGGTGATGCGCTTCCCGTCCGAATGGTTGCCGGATCAGGGGCGCTCTATCACCAGCCATGACCCCGCCTGACGTGAAAGACTGAGCGGCTTTCTAAAGCGCGCTTATAACTTCTTTGAACGCGAATTGGCGCCGCGCGGCTTCCAGATAGAGATGCAAATTCTTGATTGGCCCGGTGGCATGCCAGGGGATGTCGGCTGTTTCATCACCTGGAAGCGCCCGGAGGAAGAATAGCCCACCCCGAAATTGATATTGATCAATTTATCGCGGTACTGCTTGGGCTGATCAAACCCCGTTCGTCGGTAGAAGACTGAGATGAAGCTCTCTGAAATTCTCGTCCATTTGGATCAATCACCGCGTGCAGAGGCCCGGCTTGATATCGCGGCGTCGCTGGGGCGCCAGCATGGGGCGCATCTGACCGCGTTGCAGGTGGTTGATGTCGCAATCCCGATCGTGGCGATGGCTGATGGCGGTAACGGCGGCGCGGTGATTGCCGAATGGGCTAGGCCACGAGTATGAATGGAGGCCATAGGGGCGTATCGTGGTCAATTGATCTCCATTGCAATGTCCTCACCAGGCAAATGGATGCGGGGTTGGCCGATAGAGGATAGTTGCTGCAAAACCGCCTGAGTCCTTTCCCAAAAGATGGCCCGCGGCATTTGCAGGTCTTCCAGGATAAACTCCACGCTAAACATCCCATCGTCTCCCTTAATTTCCCGAAATATATTCGCGAAGCCAACAATAGTTACGCTGCCCGTGCGCGAAACCGCGCCAGAGTCCCGCCACGCAGCACAGCACTCGGCAGGCGCCGATCCAGAATGCGCTCCGCAAGCCGGCCCGCTTCCACCAGCGCTTCCAGGTCAATGCCGGTTGCAATGCCAAGCTCGGCACAGAGCAGCGCCAATTCTTCGGTCGCGATATTGCCAGGCGCGCCTGGCTGGCCGGCGAAGGGGCAACCGCCAAAGCCGCCCACTGCGGCATCAAAACGCATCACACCCATGCGCAGCCCCGCCATGGCATTGGCGATGCCAAGCCCACGTGTGTCATGCAAATGCAGCGCAAGCCGCAATTCCGGCCAGCGATTGCGCACTTCGCCAATCACGGTTTCGATCTGGTGCGGATTGGCCCAACCCATGGTATCGGCCAGTGTCAAATCCCGAGTGGTGACACCGGCTTCGCTTGCAATCGCCAAGCCATCTTCCACTGCTGCCATCACTCGCGCGGGCGCAACATCTCCGACGTAATTGCAGCCAAAGGCCGCTTGCAGCCCAATGCGCGTCACCGGCACGCCGGCGGCGATATGTGCGGCGGTTTGCTTGCGCATGGCCTCAATCTGCCCGGCACGGTCGCGATTCAGATTCTTGAGCGAAAATGCCTCGGACGCGGCAAGGCTGATGGACCCGAAAAGATGCAGCCGATCCTTGAAGGCCAGCGCGCGATCCAGGCCGGCAGCATTGAACCAGAGCGCAGTGTAGTGAATCTCGGGATTGGGCGTGAAGCCCGCGACCACTGCTTCCGCATCGGCCCAGCCCGGCACCAGCTCGGGTGAGACAAAGGACGCCACCTGAATATGCCTGAGGCCGGTTGCAGAAAGCGCATCAATCAGCGCGATCTTGTCAGCGCTGGCGATGGGGTGTTTTTCGATCTGAAAACCCTCACGCGGGCCTTCTTCGGCGATATCTATCTGACGCGGCAAATCGGACATGGGCGGTTTCCTTGTGCTGCGCGAAGTCTATCGCAGCGGCACGTCGCCGTGAATGCCGTAGCCTTCAGGCCGCGTCCTCACCCTCGCCCGTGCCAAGGGCGGTCAGCGCGTCTTCATTCAGGATTTCAATGCCACTTTGCCCATGCAGGCGGATGAAATTGCGGCGGTGGAAGCTCGAAACCGCGCGACTCACGGTCTCAAGCGTCAGGCCACGGTATTCGCCGATTCTGGCGCGAGTCGCCGGCAGATCAAAGACCGGCCCACGATGGCCACGGCGACGCTGCGCATCCGCCAGTAAGAGCAAAAACGCCGCGACGGGTTCTTCCGCGGTGAAGCGGCCAAGCACCATGATGTGTTCCTGGCTTTACGCCAAATCCCGCGCGTGGAGGTCCAAAAAGCGTCGTTCCAGCAACGGCTGGCGGCGGAACAACTGCTCCGGCCGGCAGCGTTCCATGCGGCAGACGCGCCCACCGATAAGCATCTCTACACCGAATGCGTGTTCCTCGCCGGGGGTGAAGCCCAGTATGCCGCCCGCAAAACGGAAGCCGATCGCGGCCTGCCGGCCTTCCGGCAAAACACGCATAAGGCGCGCCGTGCCGTCGGTCAGCGTATAGACATAGCGCACATGATCGCCATGATGAAAAGTCGGTGCGCGGGGCTCCAGCATTACCCTTTCGCTATCCGCAGCCATGTCACCCAAGGTGGCGGCATCCAGCGGTGCGCATAGCCCAAGGGAACGCGATCCGCATTTCATACAAACATCGCCTTCGGCCCCAAGGCCA
This sequence comes from Alphaproteobacteria bacterium, assembly GCA_016869715.1. Lineage (GTDB taxonomy): Bacteria > Pseudomonadota > Alphaproteobacteria > Acetobacterales > Acetobacteraceae > Neoroseomonas. Next base: position 55,420 of record VGDM01000001.1, on the reverse strand, counting down.
TCCACCATCGAACGTGTGACATCAAGCGGACTCATGTTTGTCTGCCGTCTCGCTTTGCCTTCGCGGCGCAGGGCTTTTGTTGGCCCTCGCCCGCCTGGGGATAGTTTCCTGCCGATTTTGCGCTGGATCAATACAAATTAGCGTCAGTGACGCGGCAAGGGACCGGCAGGATGCAATACGCCGGAATGGAGAGGATAATTCATGGCCATTTCTGTTCAAGTGTGTGGCGCGGCGCGCACGGTGACTGGCTATTGCCTGTTGTTTGACACGGGCCGCGCCCGGTTTCTGGTGGATTGCGGCATGTTTCAGGGACCAAAGACGCTGAAATCCCTTAATTGGAAGGAGTTTCCCTTCAATCCATATGATATTGATGCCGTTCTGCCGACCCATGCGCATATCGACCATTCCGGCCTGCTGCCCAAGCTGAAGGCCGCCGGCTGCGGGGGCGTGATCCACGCGACCGCCGCCATGGTTGGTCGTTGCGCCGTGATGCTGCCGGATTCCGGCCCTGTGCAGGAAATGGGGCTTGCGCAGTTCAATCGTCGCAATCGCCGCAAGGCGCGCGCGCCGACGCACCCCATCTACACGGTTGTGGATGCCGAGGCGGTCATCCCTACCTTTCGCGCGACCCCGTTTGGACACTGGCTGTAGCCCTTGCCGGGCGTACGGGCGCGCTAGTGGATTGCCGGGCATATGCTGGGCTCGGCTTCCATCGAAATTGAAATCAGCAATTGCAAGGATGCGCCAGTGCGCCTGTTGATCTCGGGCGGGCTGGGCCCGGATTGTTCTGTGTTTCACCATGAAACGAAAGCGCCAGGCGCCGTGGATCACGTATTCTTGGAAAGCACCTATGGCGATGAGGATAAGCCCTGCGTTGATTATGCCGCGCGGCGCGCGAAGCTTGCGGCCCTTGTGCAGGCGGCGGCCAGGCCCGATGGTGTACTGCTGATCCCGGCCTTTACGGAGGAACGCACGCAGGAAATATGCTGGGATTTGGTGACGCTGCTGCAGGCCGGCACCATATCGCAATTTCCGATATTCATGGATAGCCCACTTGCAATCCGCGCGACGGAGGTGCTTCTGCAACATGTGGAGGCGCTCGAGAATGGCGATGCCACCAGGCGCGCCTTGCGTTCACCGCTGATCCGCCCGACCGAAAGTGGCGAAGCGAGCCGGCGGATTGCGGAAGCCGAGGGGTTTCACATCATCATCGCGGGGTCCGGCATGTGCGATGCCGGGCGCATTCGCCCTCATTTGAAGCGCTGGCTTTGGAGCCCCGCGGCTGGAGCCATGCTGACAGACTATCAGGCGGAAGGCACGCTGGGGCGCCTATTGCAGGAAGGCAAGCGCGAAGTCCGCATCCAGGGTGAGACTTTCCGGGTGGAGGCGCATATTACCGAAATACGTGACTTCTCCGGTCATGCGGATGCGGCGGAATTGGTGCGCTGACTGACTGCGCGCGGGCGTGTTTCCGGGGGTCTGTTTCTGATGCATGGCGAAGCGCCGGCGATGGAAGCGATCGCACAACGCTTGACCGAAGGCGGCATTGCCGCGGCATATCAGGTGATCATGCTGGTGCTGGATGAGCGCTGGACATTGCCGCGGGGTGCAAGGCCCAGGCGCCAGGATACCAAGGGGCACCGTGCCGATCCAGCGCGGAGCATGCGCCCCGATTGGCATAATCAGCGCGCGGGGCTGTTACTCGCGATTGAAAGCGCCACGGAAAAGGCCCGCGATGATGCTGCGCGGGAGGCGTTGCTGCACAAGCTGCGCGCGGTGCTGCAAGAAGGATATGCCCTCAGCTTGGCGCGTTGTGCTTTGATTTCCGCCAATTCAGCAAGAATACCGGCGACGCCAGGGCCGCACCGGTCAACGTCATTGGGATATTCGGCGAAATCATCAATAATGCCGAAACCACCAGCATGGCCTGGGCACCAAATCCCATATGGGTGAAGGCAAAGCCTGTCATGCCAATGCCCAATACCAGCACGCCAATCGCACAGCTGATGGTCGTGAACAGGAAAGCGCCCCAGGTGAAGCCATCCACCATGATCAGCATGGCCGGCGAATAGGCGAAAACAAAGGGCACGGTTGCCTTGGCAAGCCCAAGCCGAAAGGCGGAAAGCCCCGTCTTGAAGGGGTTTGATCCGGCAATCCCCGCCGCCGCATAGGCCGCGACGCAGACAGGTGGCGTTAGATCCGCCAAGATCCCGTAATAAAGAATGAAAAGATGCGCGGCCAGCGGCGGCACACCAAGTTGCTGCACCGCAGGTGCCGCAATCGCCGCCAGCACGATGTAAAGCGCCGTGGTTGGAATACCGCAGCCCATGACAATGCAGATAACGGCGACAAAAACCAGCGTCAGGAACAGTGTCAGCCCCTGCATGGAAGCTATGCTCGTCGGCAGCATTTCAACGATGGGTCGGAAGGATTCCGCCGTTTGTGCGGCTGCCTGCGTCACCATGAAGGAAATGCGGAAGCCAGCGCCAGTCAGGGTGACAACGCCCACCACAATGCCAACCGCCGCCGCGGCGGCGCCAACGGCCAGCGCATAGCGCGAGCCGAGATCAAAAGCATCCCATAAATCGCGCAGCGTCAGGCGCTGACGCGGATTGAGGAAACCAACAACGATGCAGGCGGTGATACCGGTGAAGGCCGCCAAATAGGGCGTGAAGCCTTCGATAATCACGCCCACCAGCAAGACCAAAGGAATAATAGTGGGCCAGCCATGCTTGATGGTTGGCCAGAGCTTCGGAATCTCCGATTCTGGCATGCCGCGCAGACCAAGCCGCTTGGCTTCGAAATGCACTTGCACAAAAACGCCCCAGAAATGCATGAAGGCCGGAATAGCCGCCGCAATCAGCAAGGTTGTGAGCGGGATATTGAGAAATTCAATCATCACAAAGGCCGCTGCTCCCATGATGGGTGGCGTGATCTGCCCGCCTGCACTGGCGGCCGCTTCCACCGCACCCGCGAAATGCGGCTTATAGCCAATGCGCTTCATGGCAGGGATGGTGAGCGATCCCGTGGTGACGGTATTCGCAATCGATGAGCCGCTGATACTGCCAAACATGGCAGAAGACACCACGGCAACCTTGGCTGGCCCGCCCGGATAGCGCCCGGCGGCAATCGCCGCCAGATCAATGAAGAATTGCCCTAGCCCCATGCGCGTGGCGAGCACGCCAAACAGCACGAAGTGAAAAACAAACGTCGCCACTACCTTCACGGGAATGCCGAAAATGCCTTCCTGTGTCAGATAGACATGGCTGATGAAGCCTTCCCAACTGGCCCCAGGATGCGCCAGCACGCCAGTCAGATGATTGCCGTACAGCCCGTAAAGAATGAAAGCAATCACGATGGCCGGCAGCACCCAGCCCATGGCGCGGCGGGTCGCTTCCAGCAGCAGCACGGCCAGGATGGTGCCCATCACCATATCGGCGGTATTGGGCATCCCGATGCGGAAGGTGAGCTCATCAAAAATGATCGGCAAATAAAGACAGGCCGCAGCAACTAATAGCGCGAAAGCCCAGTCATAAAGCGGGATGCCGCCAATTGTGGGGCCGAAATTACGTTTGGTTGGGAACATCAGGAAAATCAGGCCAAGCACGGCAGCGACATGGATCGCCTTATGCCAATGCTCGGTCAGAATACCGAAACCCGCGGTATAATAATGAAAAATCGAAAGAGCGACGAGCAGCGCCGGCACCAGCCGGGCGGCGAAGCCTGACAGGTTCCGGAACTGCATTTCACTATCATATTTTTTTTCAAGCTCGGCCGCGGCGTCGAGGTCGAGCTTGGCCTGGGCGGCCGCGCCGCGATCATTCTTCACGGTCACGGCCAACTACCCTTGTTCAGCGCAGAATACCGGCTTCCCGGTAAAAACGCTCGGCCCCCGGATGGAAGGGCACAACGCCACGGCCTTGCAGTGCGTTTTCCTTCATAATCTCGCGGCCCTTGGCATGACCGCGATCAAGCAGGCCGCGTGTCACATCAGACCAAAGGGAACGGGTGACATTATAGACCAGCTCATCAGAAAGACTGTCACGCACGACCAGCACGGCACTAACCGTCAGCGTCGGTACATCAGCATCCAAACCATCATAGGCGCTGCGTGGAATAATGCCCTGACCGTAGAAGGGGGCGCGTTCAATCACGCGCGCCGCTTGTGCTGGCGGAATCGGCAGGAAGCGGCAGCCGGTGCGGCTGCAAAATTCCGTGAAGGCCGCCGCCGGGTAGCCGACCACGGTGATGGTGGCATCAAGCCCGCGATCCTGCATGCGCTCTGTGCCCTGAGCCTGGTTCAGATATTCCGCGGTGAATTCACGCCCGGCGTTGAGGCCAAAGGCAGAAAGGATCAGTTCTGACCCAATGCGCGCACCGGAAGCCTGAAGCCCGATCGCAATGCGCTTGCCGCGCAAATCCTCAAAATTACGGATCGGGCTGTCACGGCGGACAGCGGCATGGATATGTTCCGGGAATAAATGCCCGACAAAACGGATACGATCCGTCTTGGGCCGACCTTCAAACAGACCGGTGGCGGTAAAAGCCCAGTGGGAAACATCGGATTGCGTAAAGCCCGCTTCGGCATTGCCGGCCTGCACCATGGCGACATTCTGCACGGAACCTTGCGTGGCCTGCGCCACCGCAACCATGCCGGGCACGCCCGCCGTGCCGCCTGCCTGGCCACAAGGCGCGCCGGGCGGGCAGGAAATGGCATTCGCGATAATGCCGCCAACCGGGTAGTAGGTCCCGCCGGCGCTGCCCGTGCCGATGCGGAAGAATTGCGGCGCCTGGGCCTGAGCAAAAGCCGGCAATGCGAAGCCAAAAGCCGCAGCGGCGGCGAGCAGATGTTTGCGTTTCAGCATGAAAGCCTCCCGTTGGATGTAAAAGCTCGGTGGATGCTAAACGCAACAGCAGCGCGCGTAAACCAAGCGCGATCAGGCTGTTGCCAGCCCGCGCTTTGAGCGCAGCAACAAGAAGACAATCAACGCGAATTGCACCAGGTTGAAGCCAATGCCGGCCCACCAGGCGGCAGCGTAGAAGCCAAGCCAGTCATAGATATACCCGGCAAGCCAAGCACCAGCTGCCATGCCGGAAAGGCTCAGGAATAGCAGCGTCGGCACCCGCCACTGTGCTTCCGATGCTGGAAAGAGCGCGCGGAGCGTCAGCACATAGGCGGGGATGATGCCGCTAAAGCCAAGCCCATAAGCGGCGGCGACGAAGAACAAGCCGGCCTCATCCTGTGTCGCCAGAAAGCCCAGCATGCCCAGGATTTGCGCGAGCGCGCCGAAGACAATCGTCCATAACCCGCCAATCTTGTCCGAAAGCCAGCCCCAGAATTGCCGCGCCATGAACGCAGCGAAGGTCAGCACGGAAAGCATCAAGGCGCCGTGGGATGCGGAAATGCCAAGATCACCACAAAACGCGACAAGATGCGCCGCCGGCATGGCCATTGGGATGCAACACAGGAAGGAACAGAGGGCGAGCAGGAAGAAGGCCAGATTGCCATTCATGCCAAGCACACGCGCCCCCGGCTGCATTTTCTCGGCGAAATTCCCGGTGGTAGGCTGCGCTGGCGGCGGGCGCAGCACCAAAGCGGCCAAAGGCACCGCAATTGCGGCGACTAAAATCCCATAGCCGAACATGGTGCGCTGCCAGCCGAAGCTTGCAATGGCGCGCTCAAAAATCGGCGGCCACAGGAACCCCGCGACATATTGCCCGGAAGCGACCAGCGCGAGTGCCGTGCCTCGGCGCCGATCGAACCAGAGCGAGACAAAAGCCAGCATCGGCGGGAACAAGGCGCCATTGCCAAAAAGGCCAACACCCAGCCCAAGCCCGACCAGCAGCGCCCAACTCTCGCCAAAGGATGCCAGCATCAGGCCAAGTGCGACCGCGAGGCCGCCAATCATCGCGACCAGCCTTTGACCAAGGCGCGCCACCATCATGCCGCAGACCATGCCGCCAATGGCGGTGCCGAAATAGGCGAGCGAATTGGCAAGCGATGGCAGGGACCGCCCGCTGCCGAAATCCTCGGCGATTTGCACCAGCCCCACCACCACCGTAATCGGGCCACCGGCAGCCAGCGACAGCATGGTTACCGCCGTGATGGCGACAACCCAGGAATAGCGCGTCTCAATACTGCCCTGATGCGTTCCGGCCACGCGCTGTTTCCCCGCTGCTTCTGGCGATACACTCCCTGAGGCTGCGCCGCGCCGCAAGTCCCACATTGCTGAGGGGCCGGCCTTTGTGCTGAATTTGCGCGAGGAGGTTGCCATGCTGATCATGCTCGCCCTACTTGCATTTTGTCCCTGCCTTGAAGTGCCGGTAACCTCGGCGCCTCAGCAAAGCGAAGGCCCGGCGCCGCCACGGCCGGATCAGCCCTTTCCGCGCCCGCCACGCAGCTGCACACCACCGGCGCCGCCCACAAGCTGATGGCGCCACCCATGGTGATCCTGACCGGCGCGGGAATTTCCCGCGAATCCGGCCTGGCCACCTTTCGCGATGCCGATGGCATTTGGGCACGCCACCGGATTGAAGATGTAGCAACGCCGCAAGCCTTCGCGCGTGATCCTGATCTGGTGCAGGGATTTTACAATGCACGGCGCGCGCAGCTACGCGACCCTGCCATCCAACCCAATGCCGCACATCATGCGCTGGCGCAGCTGGAGGCCAAGTGGCCAGCACCCGTCACGCTGGTAACGCAAAACATAGATGGCCTGCATGCGCGCGCCGGATCGCGCAATGTGATTGCCATGCATGGTGAATTGCAAAAGGCGCGCTGCCTTGCCTGTGGTGCTTTGACTGTTTGGGAGAATGACATCACCGCACATGCCGCTTGCCCCGCTTGTGGCGCAGCAGGGCGGCTGCGACCCCATATTGTCTGGTTCGGCGAAATCCCGCTGGAGATGGAAAGGATCGAAGCCGCCTTGGATGCTTGCGGTGTCTTTGTTGCCATTGGCACCTCCGGCCAGGTCTATCCCGCAGCCGGCTTCGTGCAGGCAGTGCGGCGGCGGGCGCGTTGTGTGGAATTGAATCTAGAAGAAACCGAAGGCACGGCTCTTTTCCATGAGGCGCAGCACGGCCCCGCCACGCAGATCGTGCCGGCCTTTGTGGAACGCATGCTCTCTTCATGCGCTTGATCATCGCGCTGCTGCTGGGCTTCGCCAGTCCAGGTTTTGCACAGGTTGCGGGGATAAATAATGGCCCTGAGCCGCGCCTGTCGGTGCCGGCAGCGCATCCGCCCTGGCATGCGCTGGCCCTGATTGAAGCCGAAGGTACAGGGCTTAGCACAGGCGTCATGGTGGCGCCTGCGATCGTGTTGACCGCGGCGCATTGCCTGAAGCATGAAGCAGGAACCGCTTTGCTGCCCGCGGCGCGGCTTCGTGTTTCCATTGGCGGTGCAGAAGCGCGCAGTGTGGCGCTGCGTGTCGGTGCGGGCTTTGATCCTAGCCGCGAAGCACCCTGGGCATCCGATTGGGCGCTGGTGTCGCAGAATGCGCCGATTGGTGCGGGGCGCGTCTTGCCCCTGGTGCGCGAAACGCCGCCAGAACGCAGTATCCTTTCCCAGCCTGGCTTTCAGCGTGATGCGCCCGCTGCGCTGCCGGTGGACCCGGCCTGCCGTTATTTGGGCCTGCTCCAGATTGAGGGGGAAGGCGTAATGCTTGCGCAGAATTGCGCCGCTACAATGGGTTCATCGAGCGGGCCGTTATTGCTGCGCAGCGCCGATGGCCGCTTTGCGATTGTCGCCGTGCAGAGCAAGGGTATTCTGGGCCGTGTTGGTGGGCTTGCGGTGCCGGCGCTGGTTATTCCCGCCCCTTAATGCAGCGCCCCCGCCGGCTTCGGTGAAGCTCCTGCTGCATTGCCCGCCGAACGCCCGGCATCCACCGGCAGCGTCTGACCCGTGATCCAACGCGCGGCCGGCGAGGCCAAAAAGCACGCAGCCTCCGCAACATCCCAGGCACTGCCTTCAAACTTCAACATACCCGATTGCGCGCGCTGCTGGCGTAGTTCTTCCGTCATGCCGCGTGATGCAACCATGGGCGTATAAACATAGCCAGGTGCCACCGCATTGACGCGAATATTATCCGCCCCGTGATGCCCGGCCATGGCGCGTGTCATTTGCACAATGGCACCCTTGGTCGTGGCGTAGAGCAAGCCCGGGTGCCCAGCGCGCAGTCCGGCAACCGAAGATAGATTCACAATCGCCCCGCCGCCCGATTTCCGCATTTCCGGTACGGCATATTTCGCCATGAGCATCACGGATTTCACATTGACCTGCATGGCATAATCCCAGGCTTCGGGATCTACGCCTTCCGCATTGCCGGCGGGGCCGCTGATGCCGACATTATTCACAAGGATATCCACGCGCCCCCAAAGTCGGTCGGCCTGGGCCACGGCCGCCGCGCAATCAACCGCCTTGGAGACATCTGCCTCCGCCACCGCGCAGCTACCACCTTCAGCGGCGATCAGGCGAGCGGTTTCTTCCAAAGCCGCGCGGTCCACATCCAAAAGCAGCACCTTGGCGCCGCGTGCTGCCATCAGCACCGCAATAGCGCGTCCATTGCCAATATTGGTCGCACCCGCACCGGGGCTACGAGAGCCAGCGCCAGTGACGATGGCAACCTTGCCGGTCAGGCGGGTATTGTCTTGCACGAGGAATCCTCAGTACCTTTGGGGAACGATTACGTGTCACCTCACCCTATTCGCCACCAGCTCATCCACCACAGCGGGATCGGCCAGCGTGCTGGTATCCCCCAGCCCATCCACCTCATTCGCGGCGATCTTGCGCAGGATGCGGCGCATGATCTTGCCGGAGCGGGTTTTTGGCAGGCCGGGCGCCCATTGAATGGTATCCGGTGTCGCGATGGGGCCGATTTCCTTGCGCACCCAGGCGACCAATTCCTTGCGCAGCACATCAGTGGCCTCAACACCCGCTTTCAGCGTGACATAGGCGTAGATGCCCTGGCCCTTAATGTCATGCGGCATGCCCACCACGGCGGCTTCCGCGACCGCTGGGTTCGCCACCAGCGCGCTTTCAATCTCGGCGGTGCCCATACGGTGGCCGGCGACATTGATCACATCATCCACGCGGCCTGTGATCCAGTAATAGCCATCGGCATCGCGCCGCGCGCCATCACCGGTAAAATACATGCCCTTGAAGGCTGAGAAATAGGTCTGCACGAAGCGTTCATGGTCGCCATAAACCGTGCGCATCTGCCCCGGCCAGCTATCGAGGATGACAAGATTCCCCTCGGTCGCGCCTTCCAAAAGCTTGCCTTCCCCATCCACCAAGGCGGGCTTCACGCCCGGCAGCGGTAGTGTGGCGGAACCCGGCTTTTGCGCGACCGCGCCTGGCAGCGGCGAGATTAGAATGCCGCCGGTTTCCGTCTGCCACCAGGTATCTACGATCGGGCAGCGGGAATTACCGACCACACGATAATACCAAAGCCAGGCTTCGGGATTGATCGGCTCACCCACGCTGCCAAGAATACGCAGGCTTGAACGCTCATGCTTATGCACCGGCGCCTCACCATCGCGCATCAGGGCGCGGATCGCGGTGGGTGCCGTGTAGAAGATATTCACCTTGTGCTTCGCGACCACCTGCCAGAAGCGCCCGGAGTCCGGCCAGCTTGGCACGCCTTCAAACATGAGCGTGGTGGCGCCATTCGCCAGTGGGCCATAAACAATGTAGCTATGACCGGTCACCCAGCCAACATCGGCGGTGCACCAATAGATCTCGCCATCGCGGTAATCGAAAACCTTTTCATGCGTAAAGGAGGCCCAGACCATATAGCCGCCGGTGGTATGCAAAACGCCCTTCGGCTTGCCCGTACTGCCCGAGGTATAAAGGATGAATAGCGGGTCTTCCGCGCCCATTGGCTCGGGTTCGCAGGTTTCAGGCTGGCCAGCCGTGATCGCATCCCACCAATGATCACGGCCTGACATTATCTCAACATTGCCGCCGGTATTGCGCGCGACAATTACATTCTTGATGGATGGGCAGGTCAGCAGCGCCTCATCTGCATTGACTTTCAAAGGCACGCGCCGCCCGCCGCGCCGGCCTTCATCGGCGGTGATCAGCATCACGCATTCGGAATCCTGAATGCGGGATGCGAGGCTGTCTGGGGAAAACCCACCAAAGACAATGGAATGCACGGCACCAACGCGCGCACAGGCCAGCATGGCAACTGCCGCTTCCACAAGCATCGGCAGATAGATGCAAATGCGGTCACCCTTCTTCACGCCAAGCTTACGCATCGCATTGGCCAGCTTGCAAACACGGGCATGCAAATCGCGATAGGTCACCTTGGCATCTGCGGCGGGGTCGTCGCCCTCCCACAGAATCGCCACCTGATCTCCGCGCGTGGCCAAATGCCGATCAAGGCAGGAGACCGAAGCATTCAGCACCCCATCCTCAAACCACTTGATCGAAACATTGCCGTTGAAATCAGTATTCTTGATTTTCGTCGGCGCCTTCATCCAGGCGAGGCGGCCTGCTTCCGCGCGCCAAAAACCATCAGGGTCCTTCGCCGCCTGATCATACATGGCCGCGCGCTCAGCTTCCGTCACACGCGCCTTGGCGACGATTTCGGGTTTCAGCGCGATCAACTCATCAGCCATGCCTGGGTCCTCCCCCTGTTTGGGTCTTACTATCGGGGAATGTGCGTCTGGGCTTTGTAAAACGTCAATCTTTGGGGTGGCGAGGCGCCTGAACAGCAAAAGGCCCGCCTTTGGGGCGGGCCTTCTGGCGGACCGGCGGGCAGGGGCGCTGCTGCTCGCCGGTTTTGCGTTCAGATCAGCGGGTGGCGCCGCCCGAAGGCGCCGCCGGGGTCACTGCGCGGACCCTTTCATTGCCCTGATGGCCACGCACCTGGCCGGTGGCGGCTTCGCCCGGCTTGGCCGGTGCCTGCGCGGCGGGGCGGCTGCCCTGGGCCGGGGCGGTGGAGCTTGCCGTCCCCTGGGCGAAGGCCGCGCCCATGAGCGCGAAAGCAAGGCCGGTGGCGAGAAGTGAGGTCTTTGTCATGTAGCGCATCTTGTCCTCCTATGTTGAACTGTGCGCATGGACATATGACCCCGCCGTCAAGGCGGCCTTGCGACAAGGGCAAGGTATTTTCAGGGCTTTTAAGGCGGCGCCGTGGCGGGCGTGGCGGGATTGCGGCGGGGGATAACCCAATCAGTTGCGCGGCAGGCGCGCGGCACTGGGTGCATCCGGGTTCTGCGCACGATGGCGCAGCAAATGATCCGCCAGCACCAGCGCCATCATCGCTTCCCCAACAGCGACAGCGCGGATGCCAACACAGGGGTCGTGGCGGCCCTTGGTGATGATCTCTACATCCTGCCCGAAGCGATCAACGCCAAGTCGGGGTTCCAGGATCGAGCTGGTCGGCTTCACCGCAAACCGTGCCACAATCGGCTGGCCGGTGCTGATGCCGCCCAGAACGCCGCCGGCATGATTGGCCTGGAAGGCGACCAGGCTACCCTCGGCCATGCGCATCTCATCGGCATTGGACGTGCCGGTCAGGGCAGCGGCGGCAAAGCCGTCGCCGATCTCAACGCCTTTGACGGCATTGATGCCCATGAGCGCGCCGGCCAAATCCGCATCAAGCTTGCCGTAAATCGGCGCACCCAGGCCGGGGGGCACGCCTTCGGCCACAATTTCAATCACCGCGCCCACTGAATCGCCGGATTTACGCAGCGCGAGCAGTTGTTCCTCCCAGCGCGCCGCGGCAGCGCGGTCCGGGCAGAAAAAATCATTTTCATCCAACGCCGACCAATCCCAATTGGCGCGGTCCACCGCATCGCCGCCCATGGCAACGAGCGCGCCCCTGATCCGCACGCCATCGCCCAGCACCCTGCGCGCAATGGCGCCGGCGGCGACGCGCATCGCGGTCTCGCGCGCGCTGGAACGCCCGCCGCCGCGATAATCGCGAATGCCGTATTTCAATTCATAGGCAACATCGGCATGGCCGGGGCGAAAGCGATCCTTGATTTCCCCGTAATCCTTGCTGCGCTGGTCGGTATTTTCGATCATCAGTGCAATGGGTGTGCCGGTGGTCTGACCTTCAAACACGCCCGAGAGAATGCGCACCTGATCCGCTTCCTGGCGCTGTGTAACGAATTTGGATTGCCCCGGCCGGCGCCGATCCAGGAAGGGCTGGATATCGGCTTCCGAAAGCGCAAGGCGCGGCGGCGCGCCATCCACTACGCAGCCAATCGCCGGCCCATGGCTTTCGCCCCAGGTGGTGACGCGGAAAAGATGGCCGAAACTGTTATGTGACATAGGGCAGGGTCTATCCCGCCCCCTGTCTTGCGACAAGCGCCGCGCTGGCTGGCCTTAGGCCGCGCGCAGCCGGGCGGAGAGAGAGGCCACTTCCTGTTGCAGCGCCGCGCTCTGCCGCGCCATGGCATCGGCGTGATCACCAAGCGCGGCCACGGGCGTCCCGGCAGCTTCCATGCTGCCCTGTACCTTGGCGACCGCACCGGCCAACGCCGTGGTGCCCTCGGCTGCCGCGGCGATACCCTGGGCGATTTGCCACGTCGCCGCCCCTTGCTGTTCAATGGCGCGCGCGGCGTCGGCGGCGATGCTGTCAATGCGCTGTACAACCTCGGCAATGCCGTGAATAGCGCTCACCGCTTCAGTGGAGGTGCCGCGGATTTCCTGCACCTGACGGGAGATTTGGTCCGTGGCCCTGGCGGTCTGCGTGGCCAGGGCCTTCACCTCGGATGCCACCACGGTGAAGCCCTTGCCTGCTTCACCGGCGCGCGCCGCTTCGATGGTGGCGTTCGGGGCCAGCAGATTGTTCTGGCCGGCAATGGCGGTGATCAGCTTCACCACATCGCCGATCTTCTCTGCCGCACCGGACTGGCCCTGCACAATGGTATCGGTACTGCCGGCATTGGTCAGCACGCGGCCGATGCTGGCTTGAAAGCGAGTGCCAGCTTCCGTCAGCCGCGCAGCCGCCGCCGCGACGTCCTAGCCAGAGGCCATTTCGCGCGCCCGGCGGGCGAAAGGGGCTTCCAACGCCTCATGCGCGCGATACAGAACGGTGGCTGCTTCGCGCAGCGGCTGATAGCGCGGCGCCTCCCCAAGCGCCGCCACGGCAGCGCGCAGTGACGCCAGGGCTGTATTTTGTGCTGCGAACAGCGCCTGATGCGCCGCATCGTCGCTGGCTGAACCGGCGCGATTGGCAATGCCAAAAAGTTCTTCCGCGGCGCTGCGGGCGCGCAGCAGTGCCGCCTGACGGGGGATTTCATTATTGGCGAGCAAGCCGCGTGGCCGGGGCGCTTGGCCGCGCGTAGCCGTGGGCGCATTCATGGCGCGGCTGATTTCCTGGCCCACCTCATCAATGGCGGGCAGCAGGACAGCACGAAACACACGATGCGCCGCGGCAAATGCTACGATTTGGCGCGCCGCTCCCTGCCGCGCCTTTTGTTCGGCTCCCAGCGCCGTTCCGAGCTGGCGGAGCGCAGAAGCAAGGCCGGTGCTGGCAGTCTGAAGGGAAGATGGGATTCGCGCATCGCCCCGCAGCAGCGCATTCAGCCAGTCTTCCGCCTGGCGCGCGCGGCGCCCGGCTTCGGCCAATTCCACATCGGATCGCGCCAGCAGCATGGGCGGAACGGCGCCCGATAGTTGAGTCGCACCTTAAGCAAGATCCAAGCTGCGCGCCAGGATAAGCAGGCGCGGATCGGCAGGCGGTGCCGGCAGGGTTTGCGGCAGGCCATGCATGATGCCTGCGGTGCCGAGCGCGGTCAGCCCGGCAATAAGGCCAAGCCAAAAAAAGAAGCCTTTTAGTGAAGCGGCATGGGGGCGCATTGATTTTTCAGTACCAAATCGATTCATACAAGAAGGCGCATCCTAGGCAAAATTCCGGAACAGGACGTAAGGATGAATGCACATTTTGAAGTTAAACGACCCAAGTAAAATTACGTCAATTTTTACAAAAAAATTACCTAATGCCATTTTATTTTGCAGTTAATCACTGGATTTTTTTGAGGCAATTTCATGCAAGTATTCAAGGCTTCATCACTAAACCGGCATAGCATCACTCTATCATCCATTTCACCCGAGTGGTGGGCCGGTGGCGTCACGATTTCAGCGTGCTGGAATGAAGACCGCCCCAAACCCTGCCCTTGAGTGGAATGGAGGCTTTCGGAAACGCCCTCGGGATCTTGAGACCCACATGTTACGAATTCGGCCTGTGGCCATTGTCATGAGCGTTGCCTTGGCGGCAGCCTCTGGCCTTGCGCTGCTGTCCTTCTTGATGATGCAGGATGCCTTCAGCGCGGCGTGCAATGCCTATCAGAACCAGCATCTTTCCTATCGTCTGGCCGATGAATTGCGCCAATCATCGGATGACATTACGCGCAATGCGCGCACCTTTGTGGTGACGGGTGATCCAAAGTGGGAAGAACAATTCTTGTCGGTGATCGCGATTCGCAATGGCGAAAGGCCGCGCCCGTTGGATTATCACCGCATCTATTGGGGTTTCGTGGCGGCAACGTGCCGTACGCCGCGCCCGGATGGCGCGCGTATTCCACTGCAGCAGATGATGCGCGAAGCCGGCTTCTTCGAAGCGGAATTTACGCTGTTGCGTTAGGCGCAGCAGAATTCCGATGCGCTGAGCCAGCCTGAAACCGTCGCTATCAATGCCGCCCAGGGGATTTCTGCCGATTCTGGGGGCAAGCTCACCGTCTGCCGCGACCCCAATTGCTCCATGGCGCGTGATCTGATGCATGGCGCGGATTACCACCGCTTCAAGGCCGATATTATGGGTCCGATTGACCAATTCTATGTCGCCCTTGAAGAACGCCTGGCCACCACCACTCACGCGGCATAAGATTGCGTGGCCTTTTGGCGTGTCATGCTGAACATTGCGGTCGCCATGATCCTGGCAGCTTCCGCGGCTGCCGCCTGGCTGATGGTGCTGCGCATTTCGAAGCCGCTTGATCAGCTTTCCGGTTCCATGGACAAGCTGGCGAAGGGTGATCACGCCGTTGGCATCCCGCATGCCGAACGCGTGGATGAAGTCGGCGACATGAGCCGCGCCACCACCATCTTCCGTGATGGCCTGGTGGAAACAGCCAAGCTGCGTGAAGCGGAAGCCAAGCGCGGCGCAGAACTGGAAACCGCGCGTCGCACGACCATTCATGAAATCGCCAATGATCTAGAAAAGGCCATTGGCCAATACGTCACGGAGCTGTCCGACAATTCCGCCAAGCTTGTGGTGGAAGGCGGCAAGGTCGCCAATACGACCGATACCGCGCTGACACAGGCCCGCACGACGGCGCATGAAGGCACGGAAGCCAATAACGGTATCCAATCCGTCTCTGATGCGGCGGAGCAGCTCACGGTCGCGATTTCAGAAGTTTCGGCACGCGTGAATGCCGTGGCGCAAACGGCGCGCAGTACCGCTGATGAGGCGGATCGTGTGACGTCACTGATTGATGGGCTGAATGCCGTATCGGTCAGGATCAATAATGTGACCGGGCTTATTGGGTTCACCGCGGCGCAGACCAATCTGCTGGCGCTGAATACCATCATCGAATCGGCCCGCGCGGGTGAAGCCGGCAAGGGCTTTATCTTGGTGGCTTCAGAAGTGAAGAAGCTGGCCGCGCAATCAGCCAAGGCGACCGAGGGCATTCAGGGTGAAATCGGCGCCATGCAATCCATCATTTCCGATGTGATTAAAGTGATCCGCGAAATCGTGGGGTGCATTAGCCAGCTCAATAATGAAAATGACGCGACTGCCGCGGCGGTTGAAGAACAATCCGCAACCACGGCGGAAATCGCTTCGTGCCTGTGTTCTCCCGCTTCTTCTGTCGGCGCGCTGGAAGGTACAATGGGCCGCGTTTCCGACATGACCGAGACTACCGGCAAGGCGATTGGCACCATCAATCAGGCGACCAAGCCGCTGGTGGATGAGGCAGTGCAGCCGCACGGTGCGACGCAATCGCTGATCCAGCGGCTGCAAGCGGCCTTATCGGCGCTGAGAATGCCCGCAGCGTGAGCATGGAAACTTGCTCACGCTGCGGCTTTATTTTGGCCCGCGCTGGGGGTCTTGGCCTTTGCATTTCAGGCGCTGAACACCCCCCGGCGGGCTTGCCCGAAATCCCACTCGGCTCAATGCCAGGTGATGAAACACCCGCAAAGGCCCCCATCATGCTCGATCACCGTTCCCTGATGCTTGCCTCAGGCGCGGCGCTGGCCGGGCTTTTGGTGTAGCGCTGGCTTATTGTGGCGGAGGCCACGCATAGGGTTGCGCTATGGTGCCCGACGCAGCACTGAAATAGCTCAGCGCTACACCCCACGCAGCCGCCACAGCCTGCTCAGTACCGGCCACAGTAGCCCGGCTGCTGTGATGCAAAGTAAGGTCATCGCAATTGGGCGTGTAGCGAACATTCTGACATCATCACCGAAAATGATCAGCGATTGCTTAAGCGTTTCTTCCATCTTCCCACCCAACACCAAGCCCATGATCAAGGGCGCAGGTGAAAATCCAGTGCGACGGAACAGAAAACCCACCACCCCTGCCACCAGCATAATGACAACATCGCCCATGGATTGATCCGGTCCATAGGCGCCGATGATGGAAAGCACGAATACGGAAGGCCAAAGGATCGCTGGCGGCACCAAAGAAATCCGCGCAAAAAACTTTGCCATATAGAGCCCAAGCCCAAGATAGAACAGATTGGCCGCGAGCATTGAAGCAAATACCGCGTAAAGCAGAGTCGGCTGTTCGGTAAAAAGATGCGGGCCGGGCCGCACCCCCTGTACAATCAGCCCCGCCAGAATAATCGCCGTGGTCGCACTACCGGGAATGCCCAAGGCAAGCGTCGGCACCATAGAACCGCCCACCGCGGCGTTATTCGCAGCCTCAGGCCCCGCCACCCCTTCAATGCTGCCCTTGCCAAATTCCTCCTTATGCTTGGACCAACGGCGCGTTTCATTATAGCCAATCAGTGCCGCCGTTGTGGCACCAAGCGCCGGCAGGGCGCCGATGAAAGTGCCAATGCTGCTGCCAATCCAGATAGAACGATTGCATTTGCGAAACTCCGCCATACCCGGCACGCGGGCCACATCCATGGCAATGATCTTCGCCTTCTCCGCCCGCCGCACCACCTGATCGAGCATTTCGCTCACCGCAAAAAGCCCGATCAACACAGGAACGAATTTGATCCCATCAGCCAACTCATCGATGCCGAAGGCGAAGCGCTCAATGCCCGTTGTCAAATCCATGCCGACAGTCGCAATCAGGACACCAAGGGCCGCCGCAATCAGATTCTTGACCGCACTATCGCCGCCAATCGCCGCGCACATGGAAAGCCCGAAGACAGCCAGCGCGAAATACTCCGGTGGCCCGAAGGAATAGGCTGCGCGCGCCAATAAGGGTGCGGCAATGATCAGCACAATGATCGAAAATATCCCGCCAATCGCCGACGAAACCGCGGACATGCCAAGCGCCAGCCCCGCTTGACCCTTTTCTGCCATCTTGTAACCTTCAAGCGCCGTCGCACTTGCTGAAGGATCGCCCGGCGCATTTACCATAATGGCGGTAATGGACCCACCGAAATTCGCCGCACAATAAATTGCCCCCAGAAAACAAATCGCGGGAATGGGCCCCATGGCGATGGTCATGGGCAGCATCAGCGCAATGGTGGTGCTACCCGAAATCCCCGGCAGCGCACCAACAAAAATCCCAAGCACGGTGCCAAGGAACACCAAGAACATCACCCAGGGATCAATCAGAATGGCAAGCCCGCCCAAAAACCCTTCCATAGGTCAAAACCCCAGCATGGTGACAAGCCAACCCTTGGGCAGGGTCAGGCGGAAGATCTTCACAAAGACCAACCAAATGGCGATGCCCATGCCAAGCGCTGAAAGCAGCAGTGTGCGCGAAGCCGTCCCCCCCCAAAGCAACCCCGCCACCACCAGGAAAATCAGGATCGCCGGGATCATGCCGACAATTTCCATGAGAGGCAGAAACCCAAGACAGAGCGCAAAAATCAACCAGGCGAGGGATGAAATGCGCGGCGCGTCCTCCTCACTTCGGGGCGATGCCGCGGTCAGCCCTAGGATCAGCGCCAGCAACAAAAGAATGGCCGATACCAGGCGCGGAAATTCCACCGCGCCAAGCCCGGGCAAGCCGGGTGGCACAGGTTCAAAGGAAAAGGTTGCGGCGATGGCGGCCAAGGCCACCGCCGCAATACTGGCGGCGATGGTGTGATTCGGGTTGCGTGCGCAGCGCATCAGCGCAGCAAACCAAGCGCCTGCAGCGCTTCCCGCCCGCTATCATGGAAGGCCTGAAGCTGCGCGCCCCAGGCGGCACGACCCACCACGCTATCGGGCGACTGCCCCGTATTTTCCAGATAGGATTTGAAGATTGGGCCAGACATGGCGCGCAATAATCCTTCCTCGAGCCGCGCTACGCGGTCTTCTGGCGTGCCCCGCAGCACACAAAAGCCGCGCACGGTGGAAGCAACACAATCAATGCCAGCCTCCTTCGCTGTCGGCAGATCAGGAAAGCCCGCAAGCCGCTTTTCGGATAGCGCCAACAGCGGGCGCAATTCACCGGAGCGTAGTTGCGCCTCAGCCTCCGATGGGTTCACCAAGGCTGAATCCAAATTGCCGCCGACCAGATTAATCACGATCTCGCCACCGCCTCGGAAAGGTACCAGGGTTGGTTGCTGCAACCCTGCGGCCCGACCAAAGGCAAAGATCGCGATATGATCAACGCCGCCCACATGCGTGCCACCAAAGCGCAAGGAACGTTGCTTGCCGTCAGCAACCAGATCAGCGGCAGTACGGAAGGGGCTTTCGCGCCGCACCAGCACAAGCTGCGGATCATCAGTCGCGCGCACCAGCGGCACAAGTTCTGGAAACCGCGGCACATTTCGATTGCGGATTTGCGTAAGCAGATGTGTCTGCGTCACCAGGATAATCGTATGCCCATCCGCGGGCTTTGAGGCTAGATATTGCAGCGCCTGCGCACCACTGCCGGCAGTGCGATTGACCACGACGAATTCCTGTTTGAATTCGCTTGGCGCCTGCACCATCATCATGCGCGCGGTGATATCAGTGCCACCACCAACCCCGGCATGCGTCACCACTTCAACGGTGCGTTCGGGAAAACTGCCCTGTGCGCGTCCAAGACGAGGCGCGGCCAGAAAGGCGCCCGCCACGAACCCAAGTTGCGCAAATGTGCGACGTTTCATGATCAACGACATGAACCCCTCCTCCGGCTTTGGGGGCCTGTTGCCATCGGCCCCATTTGCAGGATCCTAGCGCTAATGCCGATACGCTCCAAGGGGAGGTTTGCGTGATGCAACGAACCAAGACATGCTTGGTCCATCAGCAAGGAGCCCTGAGCCACGATCGCGCGCCGCCCATTGCTTGCCATCTCTGCCGCCGCGCTGTCCGCACTACGCCTCGCCATCGGGCAGACCTCGGCACGGACCCTGCGTTTCATTCCACACGCCAATCTTTCCAGCATGGACCCGGTCTGGAGCACGGCGGTGGTGGTCCGCAATCAGGGCCTGATGTTGTATGATACGCTGTTTGGCTTGGGCGCGGATTTCCGGGCGAAGCATCAGATGCTGGCGGGGCATAAAATCTCCGCCGATGGCCTGACTTGGACCATGACGCTCCGCCCGGGGCTGCGTTTCCATGACAATGAACCGGTGCGCACAAAGGATTGTGTTGCCTCCATGATGCGCTGGTCAAAGCGCGATGTGCTGGGCCAAAGGCTTGGCGTGCTGCTAAATGAAATGCGCGCCCTGGATGACAAACGATTTGAAATTCGCTTGAAGCAGCCTTGGGCGGGTTTGGCTTGGGCGCTCGGCAAACCCTCGGCCAGCGCTTGCGCCATCATGCCCGAACGGATCGCCGAGACCGATGCCTTCCAGCAAATCCGAGACTTCACCGGCAGCGGGCCATTCCGCTTCCCGCAGGATTTGTTCCGCTCTGGTGATATCGCGGTGTATGATCGTTTCGAATGCTATCAGACGCGCCAGGAAGCTTCGGACTTCATGGCGGGTGGCAAGCCCGTGCATTTTGATCGTGTCGAATGGCGCATCATGCCCGATCCTTCCACCGCATCCGCCGCGCTGCAAAACAATGAAGCGGATTGGTGGGAACAGCCGCATGCGGATTTGCTGCCGCTACTCCGGCGCCATCGCGAAATCGTCGTGGACCGCATCAATAGCGCCGGCAATCTTGGCGTGCTCCGCTTCAATTTCCTCCATCCGCCTTTTGACAATGTCGCGGCGCGCCGCGCGCTGCTGCTGGCGATTGATCAGCGCGTTTTCATGGATGCCGGTATCGGCACCGATCAAACGCTTTCGCATTTGCCGGCGGGCGTTTTGACGCCCGGCACGCCGCTTGCCAATGAAGCGGGGCTTGAGGTGCTGACCGGTCCGCGCAGCCTGCATGCGGCGCGCGCTGCCCTTGCGGCTTCCGGCTACAGAAATGAACGCGTGGTGATGATGTCGGCCACAGACCTGCCTGTACTGCAGAACCTGGCTGTCGTCGCCACCGACATCCTGAAGCGCATCGGCTTCAATGTTGATTTCATTTCCATGGATTGGGGTACGCAGATCCAGCGCCGCACCAATCGCGGCACAGTGGATCAAGGCGGCTGGAGCGCCTTTTGCACCACCTGGGAAGGCTTGGATGTCTCGGTGCCCGGCAGCCACATGCCCATTCGCGGCAATGGCGCGAATGCCTGGTCCGGCTGGCCCACCATGCCAAGGCTTGAGGAGTTGCGTGATGCCTGGTTTACCGCACCTGACCTCGCCGCTGAGAAAACCATCGCCGAGGAAATCCAGCGCGTGGTGTGGCAGGAAGTGCCCTTCATCCCGCTCGGCTTGGTGCTGCCGCCACAAGCCTATCGGCGCAGCATTCGCGATGTGGTAAAGGGAGGTTCGGCCTTGTTCTGGGGGGTGAAGCGCGCATGAGGAAAATTGGTGTCACGGTTGCAATCCTGGCTTGGCTTGCCGCGCCCATGGCAGCGCAGGCATCCGATATTGCGTTCCCCAATCCGAAACTGCCTGAGGCGACCAGCACCTTACCGCTGCTGCCTAAAAGCCTAGTGCCAGAGGCCCGCATGGGGTATGGCTGCCTGATCGGTCAGGCGGGCGGTGTGGCGGTATCGCTGCTGCTGGGCTCTGGCCGCGCATGGGATGCCTTGACGGACGCTATTTTGGGCAACCCGCCGAGTGCGGAACAACGCGCCGCTTGTGCGCTTGGTGAGGCGCTGGCGCCGCATCTGGCCGGGGCGGTGGAAAGCCTGGCGCAGGAAGCCTGGGCCGCCACGCAGCGCCATGCAAAGGCCGCGCAGGAAATGATGGCCGCTGGCAGCGCGCCGATTGAACAAGGCTGGGTGGGGCTGCGTGAGGAAACGGCGGGGCTTTGGTCCCGCCTTTGGCCGATGCGTTGAAAACACCCGCCAATTCCCACCCCCAATTTTTGGAAATGGTCGGAGCGGCGGGATTCGAACCCACGACCCCCAGTCCCCCAGACTGATGCGCTACCAGGCTGCGCTACGCTCCGACGTATCGGTGCTTAGCACCCTAATTTCCGGATTGCCAACCCTTGATGCGCGCTCCGTTGAAACCAAGCGTTTCCGCGGAATTTTTCAAGCGGCCGCTTCACGACTTCGGCGATTCCGCCTTCGCCGCCCGGGGGCTTAAGCCGCCAACCGATGCAAGGCGCGCACAATATCCTCAAGCTCCGCCAAAGCGATCTTTAGCGCCAAGCCTTCAGATGCGTCAGCCGCCGGCGGCGGATCACCCAGTGGCAATTCCATCGCGACTGGCGCTGGGCCTTCATCCGTGCCGTCGCGCAGCAAACGCTGCACGCCCTTGATGGTATAGCCCTCATTATAAAGCAGATCGCCAACACGCTTCAGCAGCGCGATATCCTCTGGCCGGTAATAGCGCCGCCCACCGCCGCGCTTCAGCGGCTTCAATTGCGGGAATTTGCTCTCCCAAAACCGCAAGACATGCTGCGGAATATTCAAATCATCGGCGACTTCACTGATGGTGCGAAAGGCACTCGGCGCCTTGCGCGGGCGCCCCTTGTCATCCGCATCATGAGTATCGCTCATGCTTCGTCTTCCACTTCCTCATTGTTGATGCGCGCCTTCAATACCTGAGACGGGCGAAAGGAAAGCACCTTGCGCGGCAGGATCGGCACTTCAACGCCGGTTTTCGGATTACGGCCAATGCGCTGACCTTTCTGGCGCACCAGGAAGGTCCCGAAGGAGGATATCTTCACCGATTCACCGGATTCCAGCACAGCGGAAATTCGTTCCAGTACCGATTCCAACAGGTCTGCGCTTTCATTGCGTGAAAGCCCAACCTCAGCATAGATCGCCTCGGCCAGATTGGCCCGCGTTATGGTTTCCATCGACCCGCCCCACTTTATCCCTGTTCCCTACAGCAAACCGGCTTCAAGTGCTGCCGTCAACAGCCCGTTGTATGAAAACTCAGAAACGCGCAATGGCGGACCCCCAGGTCAGCCCCCCGCCAATCGCCTCCATCACCACCAGATCGCCATTCTTGATCCGCCCATCGCCACGGGCTTCCGCCAGTGCCAGCGGAATGGAGGCAGCCGAGGTATTGGCATGGCGGTCCACCGTCACCACCACACGCCCCGGTTGCAGGTGCAGTTTCTTGCCCATGGCTTCAATGATGCGAAGGTTCGCCTGATGCGGCACCAGCCAATCAATATCGGCATGGGTCAGGCCATTGGCCGCCAGCGCTTCGTCTACCACGGCGGCCAATTTGGACACCGCGTGGCGGAAGACTTCCTTGCCCGCCATCCGCAGCAATCCCGTGCCACCGGTGGACCCGACGCCGCCTTCGACAAACAGGATATCGCCATGCCGGCCATCGGCATGCAGATGCGTGGAAAGCAGGCCACGATCCTTGCTGTTGCCGGCACCCTCACCCGCACTCAACAGCACCGCGCCGGCCCCATCGCCGAACAGTACGCAAGTGCCGCGATCGGTCCAATCCATGATGCGCGTATAGACCTCAGCGCCGATCACCAGCACATGGCGGGCATGGCCCGCGCGCACCATCGCCTCAGCGATGGAAAGCCCATAGATGAAGCCGGTGCAGGCCGCGGTGATGTCAAACGCAAAGCCAGGGCCAGCGCCAATCTTGGCCTGCACCCGCGCGGCGGTGGCGGGAAAGCCGGAATCGGGCGTGGTGGTGGCCACGATGATGCCATCCACCTGAGAAGCCGCAACGCCTGCATCGGCAAGCGCCGCGCGTGCGGCAGCAGCGGCCAGATCGGAAGCGGCCTCATCAGGTGCCGCCACATGACGGTATTTGATCCCCGTACGTTCCTCGATCCAGGCGTCAGAGGTTTCAAGCCCGTGGCGCGCCGCCAATTCATCATTGGAAAGCCGCAAGGGGGGAAGGTAGCCGCCGCAGCCGGCGATCAAGGCACGCATGACCATGGCGCTAAGCTACATCAGTTTGGCGAAGGCGCCAGCCTATTGCGGCCCGCAAGCCGGTCAAAACCATCCCTGATCCGATCATTATAGCCATGCGTTACCATATCCATGGCCACATCCACGGCATTGGCGAAGCCAAGCGCATCCGTTCCGCCATGAGATTTCACCACAACGCCGTTCAACCCAAGCAGAATCGCACCATTATAGCGGCGCGGGTCCATCCATTCGCGCAGCCGATCCAAGGCGGGCCGCGCCATCAAATAGCCAAGCCTGGCGGGCACGCTGCTGGTGAAAACCTGGCGCAGCAAATCGCGCATCAGCTTCAACGCACCTTCGCCGGTCTTCAGCGCTACATTGCCGGTAAAGCCATCCGTCACCACAACATCCACCGTGCCGGCGGTGATATCATGGCCTTCGATAAAGCCGCGAAACTGAGTGCCCAAATGCGAATCACGCAGAATCTCGGCTGCTGCGCGCACGCGGTCATCGCCCTTCAATTCCTCACTGCCGACATTCAAAAGGCCAATGCTCGGCGTGGTCAGGCCAAGCGCCACGCGTGCAAAGGCATCCCCCATGATGGCAAATTCCACCAAATTGCGCGCATCGCATTGCACATTGGCGCCAAGATCGAGCAGCACAACATCGCCCCGCGCCGAAGGGCCTATCGCCGCCAGCGCGGGCCGATCAATTTCCGGCATGGTCTTGATGACGATTTTGGCAAGCGCGATCAGCGCCCCGGTATTCCCAGCGGAAACTACACCTGCCGCTTCCCCAGCCGTGACCGCATCAATCGCCATTCGCATGGAAGACCCGCGCATGCGCAGGGCCGCTGTTGGCTTCAAATCGCCAGAAATCACCTCGGGCGCATGACGCAGGCTGCACACCTTGGCCGCACGTTTGCGCCGCGCCAAAGCCGCACCCACGCGCGCCTCATTGCCCACCAGCAGGAAACGCGTCTGTGGATGCCGCTCGGCGGCCAATTCCAGACCATCGAGCACGACCTCAGGCGCCGCATCCCCACCCATGGCATCAATCGCCAGGGAAAAGGCAGCACCTGTATCAGCCATCGCGGGAGCCTCGGCGCCCTTGGATGCGCGGGATCAGAGCCGGACGGCCAGCTTCAGGCGATCCGCCGCCACCACTTCACGGCCATCATAATAGCCGCAATGGGAGCAAACGTGATGCGGGCGCTTCAATTCGCCGCAATTGGCGCATTCATGATGCGCGGAGGTGCTGAGCGCTTCATGGCTGCGGCGCATGCCGCGGCGGGAAGGCGAAGTCTTTCTTTTCGGAACGGCCATGGCGCCGGGTTTCTTTCACTCAAACGTGACTTTGATTTCGACTAGCGTCGGGCAGCTAGCACCCCCTTCCGGGCGGCGCAAGCATGCGGCGGCACTGCTTCAGCCCTTGCCGCCCCGAAGCACCGCCAGCTTGGCGAAGGGGTTGCGCGGGGCTTCCTCGGCCTCTTCGTGCAGCCCCGCCGGCAAATGCGTCCCGGCAGCGCGGGGATAGGGGTTGAGCGAGAGGGACAATTCCTCGGCAAAAGCCTCCCCCAGGTCGAAATAGCCGGTCGCGTCGGCCTCAATCTCATCGGGCCCATCCGGGTCTTCGGAAGCTGTGGCCTCGGGCGGCAACACAACCAGGGTGAAGGGCTTGTCCAAGTGTTCGGTCACCGGTTCTAGGCTGACGACGCAAAGCTGCACCGCTTCGGCCTTGATCCGCCCGGTCAGCATCAGCCCCCCGCCCGGATAGGGTTTGCGGGTGTAGCGCGCGCTGAAATGGCGCAAGGCTTCGATCCCGAAGCGGTCAGCCAGTGCGGCACATTCGGCAGGGTTGGCTTCCAGCACTTCCGCGACGCCGGCCTGGGGCGGGTCAGTCAAAAGCTGCGGACGGGAAAATTCAGGCAGCATCGCCAATGGCTTCGGGCGCCAGGAACTGCGCCTGGCCTTTCAACAGCCCGGCAAAACCCTGGGCTTGCAGGGCCTCCGCCTGGGCAAGGGCAATCCGTGCCAGGCGCTGAGCCGCGGGGCCGGCTTCTTCCATGCGCCAGACATTGCGCGCGAGCGCCACGGCCATTGCAACAGGATCGGCCCCATCCAGCGCGGCTTCATAGGCGCTGGCGCGGCCGTGAAACGCCTCCCACAACCCGCGCACGCGCTTGCCCACTACCAGGTCGCTCACGCCCATTTCCCGCAGATTGACATCCATGTCGGAAAACATGGCATCAAAAACAGCCTGGGCCAGAGTGGGGCCGCGCTGATCGGCATCGCGCCTCAGGCGGCGGACCAGCAGCGCGGCATGCAGATGGATCAGATCAAGCCGGCCTTCCACCGAATCGCGTACGCCAAGATCGGCGTAGAAATAGGGCGCGCGGGCGGCGGCGACGGCCGCGCCGTAGAGTGTAAAGCCTGCTCTTTCATGCGGCGCGCGGCGCAAGGCGCTCAGCAAACCCATTGATTCCTTCCCAGCCCGGAAGCCAGCGGTTGACCCCGAAGGCCCGGGGTGTCTAACGGATAGCGTAGACATGGGTTCGGATCGGCGAATGGTCAATCTTGAACAGGGCATCTTGAGCTGGAAACCGCGACATGGCTGAAGAATATCGAGCCAAGCGCCGCTTGGGCGCCCTGGTGCTGCTGGCGACGCTGGCATTGGGTGCCTGCGAAAAACTGGCCCCGCCCCCAGTGCCGCGCGGCAATCGGGTGGATGCCGAGAAGCTTTCTCAGGTCACCAAAGGCGTGCAGACCCGTGGCGATGTGCTGGCGCTGCTGGGCCCGCCCACGGCGCGCGGCACCTTTGATGAAGAAAATTGGTATTACATCGGCGGCAATACTCAGTTGATGCCGGGCCGATACCTGGAACTGCGTGACCGCGTGGTGGTGGCGATCAGTTTTGATCGGCGCGGCGTGGTGCAGGATATCCGCCAATTGAAGCCCGAGGATGGGCGGGATGTCGGCATGGCATCACGCGAAACTCCGACGCCCGGGACCGAGCGGAACATCTTGCAGGCGCTGTTCGGCAATATCGGTCGGCCGTCGCTTGATAGTACGGCCGGCAGTACCTTGAACAACCCGGCGCGGATGAACCGTTAAGAAGCGCGATCAAAAAGGCACGCGCTAGAGCAGATTTCGTTCAGATGGAATACTCTGAACGTGTGAAGACGTTCGAAAAACAATGGTCTAGAGCGGGTTGCGTGTACCCATGTGAGCGCAGTGTGCTCAAGCGTTGCCCTATAAAGCCCCGGGCTAGAAGGTATCGCAGGCGGAGAGCTGGCCCGATTCCAGCCCGCGCCGGAACCAATGCAGCCTTTATTCAAAACTGCCATGGGTGAAGGTCTCAGGCTGCACATGGCCTTGCGATTTCCGCTGCAAGGTATCATCCCCAACAGCAGCGGCGGCGCGGAAGCCTTCGTCGATATCACCCGCTTCCAGAATGCGCCGCGCATCATGGGCGCGCTTGGCCCATAGCCCGGCCAGGCAATCCGCCTGCAATTCAACGCGCACCTGCAATTCATTGGCGGTGCGCTGATCCACACGGCGCTTCAGGCCTTCCGCCTTTTCCAGCACGCCCAATTCATGCTGGACGTGATGCCCGACCTCATGCGCCACAATATAGGCCGCAGCGAAATGCCCCGGCGCGCCAAGCTGGCGCAGCAAACGCCCCATGAAATCCAAATTGATGTAAACGCGCTTATCGGCGGTGCAGTATAATGGCCCCACCTGCGCCTGGGCCGCACCGCATCCCGAACGGGTCGAACCGCTTTAAAGGACCAGCACCGGTTCCTCCTAACGCCGGCCTGGCGCTTGAAAGGCCTCATTCCAGACCTGCTCGGTTTCCGCCAACACGCGAGAGATGAGGCGCCGCGCCTCATCTTCCGGCAGGCCGGCCTGCCCTGAAGGGGCCTGCCGTTGTTCCGAGGCGCTTGGTGGCGCCAGGTGGCCGCCACCGAGGTTGGTCACATCCACGCCCAGAAACATGGACAGCAGCAGCAGAAGCACGGCGCCGAAGCCACCACCCACGGCAACGCGACCCATACCGACACCACTGCCGCGCTGACCGCGCCGGTTGTCTATATTTTTGCTGTCAGGTCCATCAAGACGCATGGGCTTATCCCCTATCCTTAGTCGCTGCCACGCAACAGCGCCGCAAGGCTTGGCGTCAAGCCCTGGCTAAGCCTCCCCTGCGGCGGCGCATAGGACCCGCTTTGTGCTCGCGGCGAGTTGAGCGCCACCAGCGCCTCGACCAGCTTGACGCCACACCGAATGCCATCAAACAACGGCAAGTCCGCCCGCCCGGCCAGGCGCTGGTCGAAGCCGGCCAGCGCCGCGCCGGCCAAAACCACTGAATCCGCGCCTTGTGCCGCTAGCCCTTGCACCGCGATGCGTAGTTTCTCGGCGACACCTTCGGGATTGGCGAGCGCCTCGGGCGGGGTTGCATCCAAGCCAGCCAGGGCAGCCAGCCGCGCAGAAAGCCCATGGCGCGCGATCAATTCGCGGTAGGGTTCCACATTGCCGAAGGTGATCAGGCCAAAGCGCCCACCCATCATGCAGGCGGTCAGCGCGGCTGCTTCTGTCATGCCAAGCACCGGGCAGGGCATCATCTGCCGCGCCGCGTCCAGGGCCGTATCGAAACTGACCGCGAGCAGCACCGCATCAACCTTCTCGGCATGTTCGGCCAAGGCTTCGAGCAGCGCATGGCCGGCAATGACATTCTCAACCCGTGTCGCAATCAGCGAAGGGCCGAAGCGCGGTGTTGCGCCGATGATCTCGGTCCCCGGCGCGGCGGCGGCGCGCGCCACGGCAGCGCAGGTTTCGGTAATGGCTTCGGTGGTATTCGCATTGGCGATCAGCAGGCGCATGGGCTTGGTCCTTGTCAGGCCAGAACCTTATCATGCCGCGGCAAGCCTGCCGAGTTGCCCCCTTGCCCTGAACCGCGCGGCGCAGCAGGCTTTATCCGAGATCACTCACGCTACCCGGAGACACCATGCCTGACGCCGTTGCCGCCCTTTCTCTGCCTTTTCAAGCCGATGAAATCCTGGCCCGCCTGATGCGCTGGGCCGCCTGCGAAAGCCCGACCTTTGACGCAAACGCGGTCAATCGCATGATGGATCTGGCATCGCGCGATTTGGCAGTGCTTGGTGCGCGCATTGATCGGATTCCAGGGCGCATGGGGTTTGGCGATTGTGTGTGCGCGCGCTTCCCACACGCCGCCGGGGATGGCGCGCCCGGCATTCTGGTGATGGCGCATCTGGATACGGTGCATCCCATCGGCACGCTCGAAAAACTGCCAATCCGGCGCGAAGGCAATCGCTGCTATGGCCCTGGTATTCTGGACATGAAGGGCGGCACGGTGATGGCGGTGGAAGCCATGCGCCAGATCATTGCCGCAAAAACTACGACCCCGCTGCCCATCACCATTCTGCTGACCAGCGATGAGGAAATCGGCAGCCCTTCCACGCGCGATCTGATCGAAGCGGAAGCCGCGCGGCATAAATTCGTGCTGGTGCCGGAGCCGGGGCGGGCGGATGGCGGCGTGGTGACCGGGCGCTATGCTATTGCGCGCTTCAACCTCAAAA
This sequence comes from Alphaproteobacteria bacterium, assembly GCA_016869715.1. Lineage (GTDB taxonomy): Bacteria > Pseudomonadota > Alphaproteobacteria > Acetobacterales > Acetobacteraceae > Neoroseomonas. Next base: position 26,386 of record VGDM01000001.1, on the reverse strand, counting down.
CAACGGGGCGGCCTTCCCATGCTGGTGCAAGGCTCGCGGAAGGGCGGAGTTCAATCAAGGAAATGTGTCGCCAGATTCTGGCGATTGAGGACATGACAACCGAGGATTGCACCTTCTCCGTGGGCGTCCTGCATGGTGGCCAATGGGTGAATTGTGTCACCACCACCACAGAAGCCGAGGCGCTTTCCATGGCCAAGCGCCAGAAAGACCTTGACGCCGGCGTCGAGAAAATGCTGGCGCTGCGTTCTTCCACCAATGATGTGCAGCTTGAAGTGACACGCGGCATGACGCGCCCGGTGTGGGAGCCTGATGCGAAGGTGATGGCGCTTTATCGCCATGCGCGGGAGATTGCGCAGGCGATTGGCTTTGACATCAATCACCAATCAAGCGGTGGCGGTTCCGATGGCAACTTTACCGGCGCGCTCGGCATCACCACCTTGGATGGGCTCGGCGTGCAGGGTGCCATGGCGCATACGCTTGAAGAACATGTGTTGATAGATAGCCTGGTGCCACGCGTCAAGCTGATGGCGGGGCTACTGACCACGCTGGCTTGACTAAGGAGAACCCATGATATCAAGGCAACAAAGCTTGCCTATCTTAAGCAGCTTCGCTTCGCTTTGCTGCTTTTGTTTATTGCTGTGCTATCATTGCTGACGGCTGTAGGGGCGAATAATAAAAAGAAGCAGTGGATAGAGGAACTCACCAGTCATTTTATGACTATCGTCACTGGCAGGGAGTATCAGACCGATACGAGAGACTATGAGATAATGAGGTGGCGTTCCGATGAAATCATCACTTATCTGATTATCGGTCAAGCTGATGAGGAACAGCGCCAGACCGGGCTTAACCATCTCTCAGACCTAAGGCGCTTAACAGGTCTTGCATTCCGTGATGTCGCGAATGAGCCAATTCAAGTCAGCCCGACCCAATGTGGACCGGCGGGTATAAAAAATTATGGGGGATATTTGCGTAGGTTTCGTTTCCCAGACCCACCATGGGGATAAGCGCGCCAGGGTCAACACGAAGCTCCTGGCTTATTGATCATCTAATGCGCTTTGCCCAAGGCCATCAATTGCTTTGGTGGAAGGCCAAGCTTCTGATCCTGATCACTGATAAGGCTTCGATGAACGCCCCAGGGCGACAAATAGGGTTGGAGTCAACGATAGATTTTGAGAGCAGAACAAGCCTTTGCGCCGGTCATTTGAGAGGCGGGGTATATTCACACCCTGACGCCCACTTCATCAGGACCGCAACCGTATTCATCCCCAATATCAAATCAACTTTGTTCAGTCGTTGTGCGGTGGACGAGTTCACGCAAATTCTCGGGCTTCCAGATGATATTCTTCTTTCCGCGGTGACCCGGTCCAATGAAAGACTAGATTGCCGCCCAAAATTTACCATATCTGAAGAGTTGTTTTTGCGCATACTTTTAAATCCGGTAATTACACCTGGGCTGGCTGGGGAGGAGTTGCGGGCCCTTGCTGTCCCTTTGATTGAGGGCGAATTGCTGCGAAATCCCGATTTAACTCGTCGGCCAGATGGGATTAGGTAGGAGCATTCCAGGCTAACTCCTCGCATAAGGCGAATTCAGAATTTTATGGCGCGGCACGTACAATCAATTTTTATCTATCGAGAGCCATTCTGATGCGACAAGATTATTGGGCTCGCAATAACTCGGTCAAATTATCATCCGAGGCCGGGCGCGCCCCGGCCTCACATTCATGGATCATCGCAACCAGCCGCGTGATGGTGGGGCAGGCCACGCCGTGGCGCGCGGCGATGCCGAGGACCGGCGCGATTTGCGCATCCACGGGCGTGCGGCGCTGGCGCACCCATAAATCGCGCCATATGCCGGAATGGGTTTTTGCATTAGGGCGATTGAATGCCACCATAGCGGCAATGGAAGCGGCGGCGGATGCTTCGGTTGCGTCAGACGCGAAGCCAGCCGGGTCAAAGCCATTGAAGCTGCCGACAGTGACACCTTCAGCCCGCGCGACAGCCATGGCTTCCTGACCAAGCCGCCGCCATAGCGGCAGCAATTCGGGCCGCGCCAGCGCATCGGCAATGCCTTTCTCACCCAGCGCCTGCGTATAAAGCATCGAACTGTAGGCAATCTTGCCCCAGAGATAGCCCCAGATATTCTCGGTCATGATCGCATCGGCTTCAAAATGATCGCGCAGCATGCGATGCAGCGCAGTCAGACGCGGCGTGACGGCGCCATTCAATTCACCCAGCACCAGCGCACCGCGCCCGCCATAGATGATCCGCCCCGGCGCCAGCCAATCGGCGCTGAAATTGACAAAGCAGCCAATGGTACGCGCCTCGCCCAAAATCGGCGCGATCAAAGCCTCACAAAGCCCGTTTTGCAGCGACACAACATAACCATCGGGCGCCAGATGCGGCGCGATGGCGTGGCAGGCGGCTTCCGTATCCTGTGCCTTCACGCAGAGCAGCACGCGGCGGAACTGGCCCTTTAATGTCTCCGGCGTATAGGCGGGCGCGGAAATGCGATGCGCATCAACCGGGCCTTCAATGGTAAGGCCCACCGCCGGATCACGAATTGCGGCCACATGATCCTCGACGATATCCACAAACACCACGACATGACGCGCACGCACCAAGGCGGCGCCGATTGTGCCGCCAATGGCACCCGCGCCCCAGATCAGGATCGGGCCATGATCCACGGCGTCTCGGATGGCGCTTTGTTCGGCTGCACTGGTCATCGCAATCTCCTTGGTTCGCGCAGGCTGCCGCAAAGCGCCATCCCTTGCCAAGGGCAGGGCAAGGTCGCAGGGTGACCACGCAACCCTTCGCGGAATCACGCGCTTGCCCCTGAACCATTCCTGCCACCCATGATGCCGCACTGGAACAGCCTGCCGGGCAATCTGCGCGGCGCGGTGCTGATGAGCCTGGCTGCCATGCTCTTTGCCGGGGAAGCGCTCGCAATTCGCTACATGAATGAACGTGGCATTCCAACTGCGATGCAGCTTTTCACGCGTTCTTTCGGGCAATTGCTCTGGGTCATGCCGCTATTGCTGCGCACCGGGCTTCAGGTATTTCGCACCAATCGGCGCGGTCTGCATATCATGCGCGGCGCGGCCAGCCTGCTCACCTGGGGTTTTTACTACCTGTCCTTTGTGTTCCTCGATCTCGCCACCGCCACGGTGCTGTCCTTCACCAATGTCATGTTCACCACACTGCTCGCAGGGCCGGTTCTGAAGGAACAAATCGGCACGGCGCGTTGGATTGGCACCATGGCGGGTTTTTTGGGCGTGGTGCTGATGCTCCGGCCGGGGGCAGAGATTTCCTTCATCGGCGTGGTGCTTGCGCTGGCGTCAGCCGCCAGTTGGTGTGGCATTACGTTGACAAGCCGCATGTTGGCGCAAACAGAACCGAATGAAACCGTGCTCGCCTGGGTTGGTGTGGTGACCAGCCTTGGCATGCTGCCCTTTGCGATTTCCGCCTTCACGCCGGTAAGCGCCTTTGATCTTTTGTTTTTGCTCGCCTTTGCCATCACCACGCCCGGCATCATCTGGCTGCTGACCTCGGCCTATCGCGCGGGCGAAGCCTCTGCCGTTGCGCCCTTCCAATATTTGCGGCTTTTGCCCGTGGTGGGCTTTGGCTGGATTTTCTTCGGCGAAGTGCCCGATCCCTGGACCTGGCTTGGCGGAGGCATCATCCTGGCCGGCGCGCTGGTCATCACCATTGCCGAGACGCGCCGAAAGAGCTGAGCGGAGGAAACCATGGCCGACCCCATCGCAGCGGATCGCATCGAAATCACGGTGCTGGTGGATAATGTCACCGATAGTCTTTCCTCGACCCCGAGTTTCGTGACGCGCGAATGGGATCGGCTGCGACGCCAGGGCATGAAGCGCACCATGGGCGGCGCGCTTTGCTGCGCCAATCATGGCCTCGCTTTGGTGGTGCGCGCTGAGATCGGCGGTAAGTCCCGCACCGTGTTGTTTGATGGCGGCCCGGTGGATTACGCGGTGGAACGCAATGGCATGCGGCTTGGTGTGGATTTCGCGGCGATCGAAGCGATGGTGCTGTCACACGGCCATTGGGATCATGCGGGCGGTCTGCCCAAGGCGATTGAAATGACGCGCGCGGCCAATGGCGGGCGCGCCGTGCCGCTATATCTCCACCCCGGCATGTTTCGCGAACGCGGCAGCCGCCAGCCCGATGGCGGGGTTTTCCCGATGGACCCTGTTCCCCTACCCGCAGGCTGGGAAGCTATGGGTGCTGCGCCCGTTGTGGTGCGCGATGAACACATCATCGCCGGTGGTTTTTATGTGAGTAGCGAAATCCCGCGCACCACGGCTTATGAAACCGGCCTGCCCGGCCAGGTCGCGCGCGATGATGAAAACACGCCCTGGCAGGCGGATGAATGGCTGAGCGATGAGCGCTTCATGGCGGTTAATCTCCGCGGCAAGGGTTTGATTGTGTTTTCCGCCTGTTCGCATACCGGCATTGTGAATGTGCTGCATGCCACACGGCGGCGCTTTCCTGATGTGCCATTATTTGCCGCGATGGGCGGGTTTCATTTGTCCGGCATCAATGAACGGGTGATCCCCGAGACGGTGCGTGATATCGGCAATTTCGGTCTGACCTATTTTTTCCCCGCCCATTGCACCGGCTGGCGCGCGGTGAATGCGCTGGAACGCGCCTATGGCGAGGCGATGGTGGTGCCCGCTGCTGTCGGCAAGACCTTCACCCTTTCTGCGTAAAGCAACATGACCCTCGCCCTGCAGGCGCTGCCACTGGTCTTGCTGATTGGCCTGTTGTTTTCCGGGCGCGTGGCACCGGTGCCGGCGGTGATCACGGCGCTGGCGGCGGCCATCCCCGCCGCTTTTGTTTCACTGCCGGGCGGCATCGGCTTGCCTGAGTTCCTCGCCGAGCAAATCCTGCGCGGCGCCTATCTGGCCTTGCAGCCGATGGGCGTGGTGCTGGCGGGGCTGTTGTTTTACGCGGCTGTCTCGGCGGATGATGTTGCGCGGCAAACAAGACCAGTCTCGGCACGACGCGTTTTCATCGCGACGCTGCTGGCTGGCTGCTTCATGGAAAGTGTCACGGGCTTTGGCGTTGGTGCGGTATTCGCGCTGGCAAGCTTGCGCAGCATGGGCGTTCTTGGCGCGCCAGCCGGCGCCATGGCTTTGCTCGCGCTATGCCTGATCCCTTGGGGCGGGCTTGGTCCCGGATCATTGCTTGGCGCGGCACTGATTGGCCTGCCGGCGCAGGATCTTTTGCGCATCACCGCGCTGCCCAATGCGCTGTGGTTATTGGCGCTGGGCCCAGTGCTGTGGCGACTTTGCCGGGCGGCGGGGCTTGCCGTATCGGCGGCAGAAAAGCGCGCGCAAATGGCCTATCTGATTGCGGTCGCCGCGCTGCTTCTTGGCTGCCATTGGCTGCTGCCCTTTGAGGTGATTGGCGTCATCGCGACCGGCCTGCCGCTGGTTTTTGCGCTGTGGCGGCTTGATCCGCCGCAGGATGGCGCTGCCTGGCGAAAGGCGCTCGCGCGCTTGGCGCCTTATGCCTTGTTGACGGTGGCCCTTCTGGCAGCGCGCGCTGTGCCGAACCCGCCCGCCTGGCAGCCCTTTGCCGATTTGCCGACCTTTCCCATAACGCATGTCTCCCTGGTCTTGGCGGCGGTGGCGCTGCTGCTATTGGCGCGGCGTTCAGGGGCGGCTGGCCTTGCACAGGGGGCCTTGAAGCGCGGTGCGCGATCAGCGCTGATCATGCTGCTTTACGTGCTGCTGGCGCGTTGGATGGGCCAAAGCGGTGCGACCGCAGCACTCGCGCAGGAAGCCGCTGCCGCGCTTGGCGTGCTGGCACCCTATGCCGTGTCGCCGCTTGGGCTGATGGCGGGGATCGTGACGGGAACCAACATCGGGTCCAATGCCGCGGTCATGCCCGTGCAATACAAGCTTGGTCTGGCGGCGGGGCTGCCGCCCATGCTGGCGCCGGGGGTGCATAATTTTGTTGGTGCGGCGGGGGCGGGTATGTCTTTCGCGGTTACCGGCATGATTTGCGGCCTGCTCGCCGATGGCACCAAGCCCGTTCAGCTTTGGCGGCTGTTATGGCCATCAATTGCGGCAGTGTTGGTGCTGGGCTGGGGAGCGATGGCCCTGTTAGGTTAAGGCTTGCAAGACGGCCCCAAGCCGGACAGTTTGTTGGTCAAGAAATCAAGGGAGGCTTACAATGCAGTACTTCACCCGTCGCGCCGCCTTGGCGCTTTCCGCTGGTATGCTCGCCGCGCCGGCCGTTCATGCCCAGGGCGCCTTTCCGAACAAGCCATTGCGGATCATTGTGCCCTATCCGCCGGGTGGCGTCACCGACATTATGGGCCGGCTGGCCGCAGAAGCCATGGCACGTCACCTCGGCCAGCCTGTTGTGGTGGAAAACCGCGCCGGCGCCGGCGGCAATATCGGTGCCATGGCCTCTGCCCAGGCCGAGCCGGATGGCTACACCCTGTTCCTTGGCACCATGGCGACCCAGGGGGTGAACCCCATCCTGTATCCCGACCCGCGCTTTGATCCGCGCAAGGCTTTTGTCGGCATCGGCATGATGGCGGATATGCCCAATGTCATGTCCTGCCTGCCAAGGCGCTACAACCCGGCCAGCGCGCGCGAAGCCATTGGGCGGGCCAAGGCCGAACCGGGCAAGATGACCTTTGGGTCGGTCGGCAATGGATCATCAGCGCATCTGTCGCTGGTCATGCTGGAAAAGCTTGCGGGCGTTGATTTTGTGCATGTGCCCTATCGCGGTTCGGCGCCGGCGGTGGCAGCCTTGCTCGCGGGTGATCTTGATTTGTTGTTCGATGCCTCAGCGACCTCTGCCCCGCATATCCTGCAAGGTTCGATCAAGGGGCTTGCGGTCACCATGGATCGGCGGATCGGCAGCCTGCCCAATACCCCGACACTGCAGGAAGAAGGTGTCGCTGGTTATCATTTGAGTGTCTGGAACGGCGTCTTCACTCAATCGCGCGTCCCTGCACCAATCCTGGCGCGCTTGCAGGACGCCTTCAACAAGTCGATGGATACGGCGATGCTCGAAAGGCTCAAGGCCAATCATACCGAACCCCTTCTGATCCCGACCGCCGAATTGCAGCCCTGGCTGGATCGTGATGCGCAGCGCTGGGGCCAGGTGGCGCGTGACAGCGGCATCAAGATTGACTAACGGGACTTTGGCTTCACGCATTGCCCCACCCAATAACCAACCAAAAGACAAGGAGACATCATGTCCATTTTCCGTCGCATGACGCTGGCCGCCGGTCTGGCCGCACCGCTTTTTGCCCTGCCTGCCTTGGCGCAGCCGCAAATCACCATTCAGCATGGTCTGCCGCCCAATAGCCATACCGGCACTGGCGCTTCCACCTTCAAGGATAATTTTGAGCGTCTGACGAATAATCGCTTTCGCGTTGTAGTGCAGCGCAACGACAATGAACGTGAAATGATTGAAAGCGTGCAGATTGGCACGCTGGATTGCACCTTCACCTCCACCGGGCCGGTCGGGAATTTCGTCCCCGAAGTGCGCGTCTTTGACGTGCCCTTCCTGTTCCGCGATGCCGCCCATGCGCGCGGCGTATTGGATAGCGATATCGGGTCAGCCGTGCTGGCGCGCTTCCCCGCACGTGGCCTGGTGGGCGTGATCTGGACGGAAAACGGCTTTCGCCATTTGACCAATTCACGGCGTGAGGTGAATGCGCCGGCGGATATGCGCGGCCTTAAGGTGCGCACCATGGAAAATCAGGTGCATATGCGCGCCTTCTCAACCCTTGGCGCGCTGCCAACCCCGATGGCCTTCAGCGAATTGATCCCCGCCTTGCAGCAGGGCACGGTGGATGGTCAGGAAAACCCGATCTCCGTGATTGTGGCGAACAACATCAACCAGGTTCAGAAGTTCATGACGTTGACGAACCATGTCTACTCGCCTGCCGTGATGATCTGCAATCCAGCCGTGATCAATCGCCTGTCTGCCGCTGACCGCGCCCTGTTCCAGGAAGCCGCCCGCGCCGCGCAAAAGGCCAATCGGGAACGTGTTTCGGCCGATGACGCGAGCGGCGTTGAGGAACTGCGCCGCCGTGGCATGACGGTGGTGACGCAGGTGGATACCGCTGCCTTCCAGACCGCGCTGGCGCCCGCCTTCGCTGAATGGGAACGCACGCTGGATGCGGCCACGCTGCGCCGCATTCGTGAATGGAAGCCGAACTGATCGGTAAGCCGTTCGGCGCCTGATGGTTGCACACCATCAGGCATCGGATTGATGGCGCGCATCGCGCGCTTTTCTGGTGTGTTCCCCTTCGCTTCCGCTCATGGGGGACACACCAGAACTTGTTTGGTCGCATTTTCCGAGCCGCCAGGTGAAGCCACTTGGCTTGAAAATGCTCTGATAGGATGGCGCGATGAATGCGATGAATGTCCTGCCCTTGCAGGTGACCGCAGCCGCGACGCTGCTGGCGCTGGTTTTTGCCTTTTGGCTTAAATCCGGCGATGGGCTGCGGGCACGGTTGCGCGCTGGCGTGCTGACGCTGGATAGGATTGGTTCAACCATCGCCGCCATCATCGCCTGTCTTGCCCTCACGGTCGCAGTATTCGCCGGTCTTTGGCAGGTGGTGGCACGTTTCGCGACCGAAACGCCTTCCGTCTGGTCCGAAGCCCTGGTGCGCACCGCGCTGATATGGATGGCCTTTATCGGCCTTGCCGTGGCGCTGCGCGCCGGTGCCCTGGTTTCGATTGACATTGCCCATCGCCTATCACGCGGCGTTTTGCGCAATATTCTTGAAGGACTGTCGCTGGCGAGTATCCTTCTCATGCTCGGCGTCATGTTCTGGTTCGGCTGGAGCATGGCGGAACGTGTAAAATTCCAGGAAATGGCAGGCATGGAGGTTTCCATGGCCTGGGGCTATGCCGCCATCCCGATTGGTGCGGTCTTTGCCATGCTCGGTTTGATTGCGCATTTCCTCGATAGACGCTCGGAAGAATTGGAGTCCGCAGTATGAGCGGCACCATGCTCACCGTCATGCTGGTGCTGTTCGCCGCCAGCATTCCGGTCGCCATCGCCATTGGCCTGGCTGCCATTATCGGCATTCATGGCTTCACGAATTTTCCGCTGGTGGTGGTGCCGCAGCAGCTTTTTGTGTCGCTTGATCGCTTTCCGCTCGCGGCCATTCCTTTCTTCATCCTGGCCGGGAACCTCATGGAAGTGGGCGGCATTTCACGGCGATTGGTGGAATTTGCACGCTCCATCGTGGGGGGCATTCAGGGCGGGTTGCCGGCGACCTGCGTGATCACCTGCATGATCTTTGCCGCAATAAGCGGCAGCAGTGTTGCCACCACCTTTGCCATTGGCGCCATCATGATCCCGGCACTCGTGCGCGCGGGCTATCCGGTACCCTTTGCTGCCGCGTTGCAGGCAACGGCGGCTGAGCTTGGCGTCATCATTCCGCCTTCCATTCCGATGATCCTTTATGGCGTCACCACGCAAACCTCGATCCCTGAGTTGTTCATCGCGGGCTTTGGGCCGGGCGTTCTGATTGGCGGTTCCTTGATCACGACCGTGCTGATCTGGTGCAGGATCAAGGGCTGGGGCAAAGAAGATGGCGTTGGGCGCTTGTCTTTCCCGGTCGCGATCCGGCAGGCTGGCTTCGCGCTGCTGATGCCCTTTGTTGTGCTGGGCGGCATTTATGGCGGCGTGACAACACCAACCGAGGCTTCCGTCATTGCCGTGGTCTATGCGCTGATCATCGGGCTTTTCGTCCATAAGGAAATCGCCTGGCGCGATCTTTTCCCGATTTTCAGGAAATCCGTGATCTCCAGCGCGGTCATCATGTTCATCATCGCCTGTGCGGCGGTGTTTTCCTGGCTGCTCAATCGTCAGGGCGTGCCTGATCTGGCGGCGGAATGGATCGCAACCTCCTTCAATGATTCCAGCCTCTATCTGCTAGTGGTCAATCTATTCCTTTTCGTGATTGGGATGTTTGTCGAAACCTCCGCTTCCATCATCGTGCTGGCGCCGATCCTGGCGGAGGCAGCCGAAAAGCTTGGCATTGACCAGGTGCATTTCGGCACCATCATGGTGGTCAATCTGGCGCTTGGCATGATCACGCCGCCCTTTGGCGTGAACCTGTTTGCCGCAGCGCAAGTCGCGCGCTGCGGTGTTGACCAGATGATGCGCTATCTGGGGGTCTTCATTGCCGTGGTGTTTGGTGCGCTCATGATCATCACCTACGTGCCCTGGATCACGCTGACCTTGCCGCGTCTCGTGTTCAGATGAGCCTCGGCACGCCGGAAGCCTTGCGTCACCTCCGGCGTGATGCCGCCCTCAAGCGCGTCATCCGCCAGGTGGGACCCTTCACGCTGAAGCCCGCACGGCGCCAACCCTATGAGGCTTTGGTGCGCGCCATTGCCCACCAACAGGTACATGGCCGCGCGGCGGAAGCCATTCTCGGCCGCTTCATCGCACTCTGTCCAGGTCCTGGTTTCCCCACGCCGGAAGCGCTGCTGGCCTTATCGCCCGAGGCCATGCGTAGCGCCGGGCTTTCGGCCAATAAGGTACTCGCCATTCGTGACATTGCCGAGAAAGCCGCGCTTGGCGTTATCCCGGGTCGCGCCGCGGCGCGCCGGCTTTCGGATGAGGTGCTGATCGAAAGGCTGGTGGCGCTCCGCGGTGTTGGGCGCTGGACGGTTGAGATGCTGCTAATCTTCACCCTTGGCCGCGCCGATATCCTGCCCGTGGATGATTTCGGCGTACGGGAAGGCTACCGCGTTGCGGCGGGCCTGCCCGAACAACCGAAGCCGAAAGCACTCGCCGAAATCGGGGAGGCCTGGGCGCCCTATCGCACCACGGCGGCCTGGTATCTTTGGCGCGCGGCGGATTTGGCGAAGGAAGGCGGCTTCAAGGCGCCGGCATCGATCTGAGAAAAAGGCCGGAGGGCTCTGCCCTCCGGACCACCCGCCAAAGGCCGAAAGGCCTTTGGAAACCATCACTTGGGCTGGACCAAAACGCGCCTAACCAATCAATGCAGCGCATAGACGCGGAATGTGTTGGCCAAAAGGAAAGAAACCGCGCTCGGCAAGGGGCCAGCAGGCTCCATCCCAATGGCGACGCAAGGGCATGACCGCATAGGGGCGCAAAAAATCGGCAACCCACCCGACAGGCGCTTCGGGCATCACCACCACATCACGCGCCAAGATCGCGGGCAAATCATCACGCGCCACACGCCCAGCCGATACACCAAAAAACGCTGCAGCGCGGTTCAAACCATCTTCCAAAGCGCCCTCAACAAAGCGCTGCACCAAGGGGGCAGCACCGAGTGGAGAACGCGCCTCAGGACTGCACAGGCCTATCACGCGGCTCACCTCAAGCCCCGCCAGCGGCAGGCTTTCAGGGTGCAAATCATCTTCGTGCAACAATAGCACCACCGGTCCAGGCGGCGGCGCGGGCAAAACAGGGATCGGGCGCGGCGCGGGCAGATAAGGCTCCTGCAACGCCAAAGGCGCCTCATTCAAACTGCCATGCGGGGCAAAACGCCCACCCGTGTAGCGCGCAATATTCTCAGCGCGCGCGACATAATGCTTGCCCTTGGTATGCAGCCCCGCCACCCAGCGCCAGGACAGCGTATTGGACGCCGCATCCCCATCCAGCAAATGCCGCAAAAAGAAATCCGCACCCAATTCCCAAGGCAGGCGCAAGGTAAAAATCCAAATACTTGCAAACCACATGCGCGCGTGATTATGCACATAGCCAGTCTCGACCAACTCCCGCACCCAGGCATCGAAACAGGCGATGCCGGTACGCCCAGCAATGGCTGCTGCGTAGCCTTCAGGCAGCGCCTGAACCCCTGCTGCAACGCGGTCGCGATACGCATCCCAAACCGCCGGGCGCTGCGCCAGCCAGCCCTTCCAATAACTCCGCCAGAACACCTCCTGGATGAATTTTCCGGCGACCTCTGCCCCATGCGCGGCAAGGGCAGCGGCCACCACCTCCTGCTCAGTGATCAGGCGATGGCGGATGTAAGGGGAAAGCACCGAGACATGGCGGGGCTTGCCAGGTCCAGGATCATGATTACGCCCTTCGGCATAGGCGCGGCCCATCAGCGGCGTGAATTCGGCAAGCCGCGCAAGTCCAGCGGCGCGGGTCGGCTGCATCAACCCAGCTCACCGGAAGGCCGCGCCGACAGCATGGCCTATTTCCGCGGTTTGCGCGGCGATTTCGCCTGCCACTTGGCGGGTTCTTTCTTCTTGCCACGCGGCGGGGGCCTGCTTTCGGCCTTACGGGGCGCTGCCCTGCCCTCCTCCGCGCCGCGCCTTGGGGATTTGTCACTTGGCGGGCCAGGTTTCCTGGACCAGGGCGCCTTGGCCGGGGCCGCGTTTTCAACGGCGCGCGGCGCTGCTGGACCCGCGTGACGCGCCGGCGCCGGCGCGGGCCGCATCGGCTGCATGGGCCGGATGGTGATTTCGGCATTCTCACCCGTGGCATGGCGGGCGGCGGCGGCAAAACGCTCTGCCGCATAGGATGCGACTTCAAACTGCGTCTCCTGACCCAGAATGCGGATGCGCCCAATCTCCTGCCGCGTCACATGCCCACGCCGACACAAAAAAGGCAGCAGCCAGCGCGGATCGGCATTGCCATCCCGCCCGACATCCATGCTGAACCAAATGCCGGAGGCACCGCGCGGCGCCTCCACCGCAGCTTCGCGGCGGGCATCGCGTCTTTCGGGCTTTTGTTCAGCGATTTCCTCGGGCGCCGGCAAGGGCGCGCGCAGCATTTTGATCAGTGCCGCGGCCAGGGTTTCGCTGGAGATTTGGCCATCGGCCAGCAGGCGCTGCGCGAGTACCTGATCATCATCTGACGCGTCTTCCGCCAATACACTCCGCGCCTGTTCGGCCAGGCGTTCGGCGTCGCGCGCACGCACGGCATCGGCTGAAGGCGCTGGGCCCCAGCTTGCCGCAACCTTGGCGGCGCCGACCAACCGTTCCGCCATGCGACGGCGCGGATGCGGCACCAGCAAAACACTGGTGCCCTTGCGCCCGGCGCGCCCGGTGCGGCCGCTGCGATGCAGCAGGGTTTCAGAATCGCGCGGCAATTCCGCGTGAATAACCAAATCCAATTCCGGCAAATCAATGCCGCGCGCCGCGACATCGGTCGCGACACACACGCGCGACCGGCCATCACGCAGCGCCTGCAAGGCGCGCAGCCGTTCTGCCTGAGTCAATTCGCCGGAAAGCGCCACTGCGGGAAAGCCGCGTTCCGCCAGATTGCCATGCAGCCGCGCCACTGCCGCGCGTGTTGCGCAAAACACCATGGCCAGCGGCGGGTTTTCCAGGCGGAGCAAATTCACCACCGCGCGTTCAATTTCATGTGGTGCCACCAGCATGGCACGATAGGTGATATCGCCATGCGCCTCACCGCCGCCGCCCACTTCAAGGCGCAGCGCATCGCGCTGATAGCTTTTCGCCAGCGCCGCAATGGCGCGCGGCACGGTAGCCGAGAACATCAGCGTGCGACGTTCCGGTGGCAGGCGATCCAGAATCGCTTCCAATTCCTCCCGGAAGCCGAGATCCAACATCTCATCGGCTTCATCCAACACCACAACGCGCAGCGCATCGGGTTTCAGATTGCCGCGTTCCAGATGATCACAAAGCCGGCCAGGTGTGCCGACAATGATATGCGCGCCGGCGAGCAATTGGCGCTTTTCGGCAATGGGGTCCATGCCGCCAACGCCTGACGCAATGCGCCCGCCGGCAGGCGCATAAAGCCAGGTAAGCTCCGCCTTCACCTGCAAGGCCAATTCGCGCGTGGGCGCGACGACGATGGCGAGCGGCGCGCCAGGTGCCGGCAGGCGGTCAGCACCGCCCAGCAATTCCGGCGCGATGGAAAGGCCAAAAGCGACCGTCTTGCCCGACCCCGTCTGCGCCGAGACAAGCAAATCCCGCCCGGCGGCATCTTCCGCCAGGACTGCGCTTTGTACGGGGGTGGGGGCGGCATAGCCGCGTGCCGTCAGCGCCGATTGCAGCGCCGCAGGGATACCAGAAAAGGACATGAGGAGGTTGGTCTCGGAAAAAACAAGCCTTTCCTTGCGCCTTGGCGCCGTGCCGCGTCAAGCTTTGCGTGGTTTTGGGCATTGATCCCGGCGCATGGCTGGGTCACGGTGTCCCATATTGAAAAGGAGGATCACCGTGCAAGAAACCATCCTGTTTCCGGGGAAAGTCGAATGGTCCGGCGAAAATCCGGGGATTTCCTTGAAGGAGGACCCGAATGGCCCCTTCACCACCCTTGCCAGTTTTTTCCGCGTGGTGCTTTCCCCGCATGGCGCCGGCCATGCGCTGGTGCTGATGCAATCCCCGCATGAGGCGAACCCGCCCGAGGGGGCAGCGAATTGGTGCCTTACGGATAATGAACCCCTCGCGCGCTGGCTGATTGCCGAATACCTGAGCCATTTCGGCGCCTTTCGCGGCATTGCAGGCCTGGCGGGCCTGCGCTTTAGCAAGTTGGATGAGGTGAAAAGCGCCGGCGATCCGCGCAGCCATTACAGCGAAAGCGTGCGCGCCGGTGACATGACGGTCTCGATGGCCTGGCAGGGCCTGGGTGAGCCCTTCTGCTTCGCCTTCGCACCACCGCAATCCGCCACCGGCAAGCATGTGATGCCGAGCCTGTTCATTGGCTGCGAAAGCGCTGCCGTGACGGTGAATGGCATCCGCCTTCCCGGCGCGCCTATCCCGCGTGAAGTGGCGGGGCGCAAGATCAGCACCGCGATGCTCGCCTTTTGTGAGACCTGGCTGCGGGTTTGACTTGACCTTGCAGCTGAAACGGGCGTGATCCCTTGCCGTGGATCACGCCCGCATCTGATCTGGTGATTGTGTTCGGGCGAAAACGCCTTCCGCTCAATATCCCAGGCTGAAATCCACCAGATTGATCAGTGGCCGGCCGGCGCGCAGGTTGTGGATATTCTCCACCACTTGTGGCGCCACGCTCGCTGGGATGGTGATGCTCGCGGCGTGCGGCGTGAGGAAAACCTTGGGGTGTGACCAGAAGCGACTTTCCGCCGACAGCGGTTCGGGTTCAAACACATCCAAGGCAGCACCGGCGATATGGCCGGAATCGAGTGCCGCCAGCATGTCTTCCGCAACCATATGCCCGCCACGCGCGCCATTGATCACATAAGCGCCGCGCGGCAGTGCCGATAGCAGCCTGGCATTCAAAACGCCGCGCGTTTGCGGTGTGAGAGGCAGCAGGCAGATCAGGATATCGCTTTGCGCCGCCATCGCCATCAGCCCATCCGCACCATGGAAATTCTGCACGCCGGGCAGTGTTTTTGCGCTGCGCGACCAGCCCATCACCGGAAAGCCGAGCGAGGTCAGCACGCGCGCGGAGGCGCTGCCCAATTCGCCAATGCCCAGAATGCCAATGCGTCGTTCCGCGGTGCTGGGTGCGGAAAGCTCCAGCCATTCCTTGCGCTGTTGCAGCGCGCGGTATTCCGGATCTTGTCGGTGAAAGCGCAGCACGTTCAGCAGCACCCATTCCGCCATGGCGCTGGTCAGCAGCACATCCTTCAAGCGCGCCACCGGAATACCTGGCGGCGGCCCCGGAGCGCGCAGCAAATGATCAACGCCGGCCCCCATGGAGGCAATCAGCTTCAGCTTCGGATAGCGGCGCAATTCCATCATGTCATGCGCAGTCCAAACCACCGCAGCTTCAATCTCATCTGGGTTGCCCGCATCAGGGAAGAGCCGAATTTCCAGGCTGGGATCAACGGCGAGCAGCGCCGCCTTCCAATCCTGCATGGTATGCGCCTTGGTGGAAAGCAGAATGGCCATTACGCGTTTTCCTTTGATAGTGCTTCATCCAGCCGGCGCACAAAGGCGCGCCAATCATCCCGCCTTGTCGCTGCCCATTCCGTACCATCGGGCAGCTTCGCGTAAAGGCTGAGGATGCTTTTGGACCAGAGGAAATCAAATTGATGCGGCGATGAAAGCGCCAGCGCAGCGGTACGTTCAAACACGCCATCCTTGATTTTCGGCATGATCTTCGTGAGCCACCACCAGCAGCCAATGCCAAGCACCGCCATGCCGGTCCAGGTGCCGCCTTGCTGAATGCCAAGCGCTTCCAGCGGCGCGCCGCCCCATTTCAGCGCAAGGAAGCTGGTGGTCAGGATGGTTGCGGTCGGCCAGACATTTTCCCAGGTGCGATAGACCGGGGAGCCTGGTGAATTCATCCGACGCAGGCTGACGCCAAGCTTCACCTGCTCGGCATCCAACATCTCTTTCAGGCGTTCCAATTCACTCAATGTAGGTTCGTTGCCTTTTCATTGCTGGTCAGGTCGAAAGCGGCTGCCATCAATTGGCGCGTATAGGCCTGCTTTGGTGCCTGCACCAGCGCAGCGGCTTCACCTTCTTCCACCACAAGCCCATCCTTCAGTACCGCAATACGATGCGCCATGGCGCGCACCACGCGCAGATCATGAGAGATGAACACATAGGCCAGCCCATGACGCGCCTGCAAATCGCGCAGCAAATCCACCACCTGCGCCTGCACGCTGACATCAAGCGCGCTGGTTGGTTCATCCAACACCACCAGGCTTGGCTTCAGCACCATGGCGCGCGCAATGGCGATGCGTTGGCGTTGGCCGCCGGAGAATTCATGCGGGTAGCGTTCTACCATGGCGGGGTCCAGGCCCACTTCGCGCAAAGCCTCAGCCACACGCGCCAGGCGTTCGGCGCGCGGCAGGCTGGCTTCATGCACTTCCAGGCCCTCACCGATAATTTCCGCAACGCTCAAGCGCGGCGAAAGCGCGCCAAAGGGGTCCTGAAACACGATCTGCATGCGCCGGCGCCAAGGGCGCAGCGCGCGGGTGGACAGCGCCTGCAAATCCTGCCCCGCAAAGACAATGCTGCCCTGGCTATCAGCCATGCGGAGCAGCGCCAGGCCAAGCGTTGTCTTGCCTGAGCCGCTTTCACCCACCAGGCCGAGTGTTTCCCCAGCACGGAGCGAGAGCGACACGCCATTCACGGCCTTAACCTCGGCCACCACACGGCGCAGCAGCCCGCGGCGGATCGGGAAATGCACGCGGATATCGCGCGCTTCCAGCGTGGGCGCAGCATCGGCGGGGATGGGCGCCGGCGCGCCGCGCGGTTCGGTTGCCAACAGCATGCGCGTATAGTCGTGCTTCGGCGCGGCGAACACCTCGGCAACCTTGCCCTGTTCCACCGCATTGCCATCCTTCATCACCACCACATGATCCGCATGACGGCGCACGATGGAAAGGTCATGCGTGATCAGCAGCATCGCCATGCCAAGGCGCTGCTTGAGTGAGGCGAGCAATTCCAAAATCTGCGCCTGGATGGTGACATCCAAAGCCGTGGTCGGTTCATCGGCAATCAGCAGCTTCGGATCATTGGCGAGTGCACCGGCAATCATCACGCGCTGACGCTGCCCGCCCGAAAGTTGATGCGGATAAGCGCTGAGCCGCTCCTCCGCCTGCGGAAAGCCGGCAAGCCGCAGCAATTCAATCACCCGCGCACGTAAAGCGGGACCAGAGAGCGGGCGATGCAGCGTAATGGCCTCAGCGATTTGGCGCTCAATTGTGTGCAGGGGATTGAGCGAGGTCATGGGTTCCTGAAACACCATGCCGGCGACGCCGCCGCGCAAGTCACGGAGTTGCCTGTCATCCGCATCCAGCACGGAAATACCATCCAAGGTGATGGACCCGGCGGGATTGCTGCCGGCGCTTGATAGCAGGCGCAGGCAGGAAAGTGCGGTGACGGATTTGCCGCTGCCACTTTCGCCCACCAGCGCCAGGGTTTCGCCAGGCTGTACCTCAAAGGAAACGCCGCGCACCACTTCCCGCCCGCGAAAGGCCACCGAAAGATCACGCACCGAAAGCAGCGCCATCAGCCCTGCCCCCCTGGCAGCTTGCGTGGGTCGAAGGCATCACGCACCGCTTCGCCAACGAAAATCAGCAGCGTCAGCATGCCGCCCAGCACAAAGAAGCTGGTCAGCGCCAACCATGGCGCGGTCAGATTGTTCTTGCCCTGATTGACCAATTCGCCGAGCGAGGGTGAGCCCGGCGGCAGGCCAAAGCCCAGAAAATCGAGCGAGGCCAGAACCGTCACGCTGCCAGACAAAATAAAGGGCAGGAATGTGAGCGTCGCGACCATGGCGTTCGGCAGGATATGCCGCTGCATGATGCGCGCATCCGAAACGCCCAAAGCCTTGGCGGCGCGCACATAATCGAAGTTGCGGCCCCGCAGAAATTCGGCGCGCACCACGCCAGTCAGGTTCATCCAGGAAAACAGCAGCAGGAAGATCAGCAGGACCCAGAAGCTCGGTTCAATCACGCTCGCCAGAATGATCAGCAGGAAAAGCTGCGGCATGCCGGACCAGATTTCGATGAAGCGCTGAAACAGCAAATCCGTCGTACCGCCATAAAAGCCCTGTACCGCGCCGGCAGCGATCCCGATGACGGAGCTGATGATGGTCAGCGTAAAGCCAAACAGCACGGAAATGCGAAAGCCATATATCACCCGTGCGAGCACATCCCGTGCCTGGTCATCCGTGCCAAGCCAATTGCGTGCCGAAGGTGGCGCCGGTGCGGGCCGGCCCAAATCACGCACCACGCTGCGGTAGGAATAGGGGATCAGCGGCCAGATCAGGGTTGCACCCTTGGCCTCAATTTCCTCGCGAAAGCCACGATCATGCCAATCCGCCAGCGTGGGCAAGCCATCTTCGAAAATGTCGCTTTCGGCGTAATCCACCAGCACCGGCGCATACCAGCGGCCATCAATGCGCGCGATGATGGGCCGGTCATTCGCCAGGAACTCGGCAAATAGCGTAATGAAGAACAGCACGCCGAAAATAATCAGCGACCAATAGCCGCGCTTATTGGCGCGGAAATTGGCTAACCGGCGCTGCGTCAGTGGGGAAAGCGTCATCGCCGCGCCTCAAAATCAATGCGCGGATCCACCAAAGTATAGGTGAAATCGCCGATGATCTGCATTACGAGGCCCATCAGGGTGAAGATGTAAAGTGTCGCGAACATCACCGGATAGTCGCGTCGTATCGCGCTCTCAAAACCAAGCAGCCCAAGCCCATCGAGCGAGAACACGATCTCCACCAGCAGTGCGCCGGTGAACAGAATTCCGATAAAGGCCGCCGGAAAGCCCGCAATGATCAGCATCATGGCATTGCGGAAGATATGGCCATAAAGCACGCGACTTTCGGAACCGCCCTTGGCGCGGGCCGTCAGCACATATTGCTTGCTGATCTCATCCAGAAAGGCGTTTTTGGTCAGCATGGTCAGTGTGGCGAAGCCGCCAATCACCAACGCAATGGTCGGCAGCACCATATGCCAGGCGTAGTCCATGATGCGCGCGCC
Organism: Alphaproteobacteria bacterium; assembly: GCA_016869715.1. Classification (GTDB taxonomy): domain Bacteria; phylum Pseudomonadota; class Alphaproteobacteria; order Acetobacterales; family Acetobacteraceae; genus Neoroseomonas. Next base: position 7,014 of record VGDM01000001.1, on the reverse strand, counting down.
AAGCGACCAGGTCTCCGACCCCGGACTGTTCAGCCCGCGCAGGGGAAACCATTGAAAGAAGGAACCGCCGGCGAAGAACACCACCAGCACAATCGCGAACAGAAAGCCCGGTATGGCATAGCCAATCAGCACCAATGCCGATGTCGCGACATCAAAGCGCGACCCATCACGCACGGCCTTACGTATGCCAAGTGGGATGGAGATCAGGTAAATCAGCAGCGTGGACCAAAGACCAAGCGAAATGGACACCGGCATTTTTTCGATAATCAGGTCAACCACTGGCCGATCGCGAAATAGTGAACGTCCGAAATCGAAAGTCAGGTAGCCCAGGATCATTTCCTTGAAGCGCGTGGTGGCGGGCTTGTCGAAGCCAAAGGCGCGTTCGATTTCTGCGACAATCGTGGGATCAAGCCCCCGCGCGCCGCGGTAATTTCCAACCGGCCCATCACCGCCACCGCCAGTGCCGCGCTGTTCCAAGGCATTGGGCGTGCGGATTTCGCCACCCCCTTCGCCGGTGATGCGCCCCATGGTCTGGCCTTCACCGCGCAGTTCCGCCAGCATTTGCTCAACCGGCCCGCCTGGGGCGAATTGTACCACGGCAAAATTGATCACGATGATCCCGAGCAAGGTCGGAATCACCAGCAGCAAGCGGCGAAGAAGATAGGCGGCCATTATTACAGATTGCGCCGGGCTTCAGCCAAAGCGGCATCGCGCGCGGGGTCTATCCACCACGCCGCCGGAAAGCCGAGACCAAAGCGCGGCATGCGCGGCGGCAGGCCAAAGCGCTCCCAGAAGGCGATGCGGAAGCTCCGGCTATGCCAATGCGGGATCATGTAGTTGTGATGCAGTAGCACGCGGTCCAAGACGCGGGTGCGCGCAATAAGCTCGGCCTGGTTTGGTGCGGCGATGACCATTTCCACCAGCTCATCAATCACCGGGTCACAAATGCCGGCGACGTTCTGGCTGCCATTCTCGCGCGCCTTGGCACAGGTCCAGTAATCGCGCTGTTCATTGCCGGGGTGAAAGCCCTGGCCGATGCTGTCAATCGTCATGTCATAGTCAAAGGCATCCACGCGCACCTGATATTGCGCCGGGTCCACGGTGCGCACGCGCGCTGCAATGCCAAGCCGTTCTAGCCACTGGACATAAGGCAGCGCGACACGTTCAAATGTCGCACCCTGCAACAGGATTTCGAATTCAAAACGCCTGCCTTCCGCATTTACCAGGCGCCGGTCCCGCACCACCCAGCCCGCGTCACGCAACAGCGCGAGCGCGCGGCGCAGCCCCTCGCGGTTGTTTCCGGACCCATCGGTTTTCGGCAGGCGGTATTCCTCAGTGAAAACGCTCTCCGGCACACGGCCGCCATATTGGTTCAGGATTTCCAATTCGCGCCCTTCCGGCAGACCACGAGACGCAAAATCCGAATTGGAAAAATAGCTCTCGGTCCGCGTATAGGCGCCATAGAACAGGTTGATGTTCATCCACTCATAATCAAACACTTCAATCAGGGCGCGGCGTACCCGCGCATCCTGAAACAAGGGCCGACGCAGATTGACGGCGAAAGCCTGCATGCCGGTTGGGATTTCGTGACGGATTTCGCGCTTGGTGGCGAGACCTCGCCGGGCTGCCGGGAAATCATACCCTGTCGCCCAATCACGCGCGACATTTTCCTGGCGGAAATCAATCTGCCCGGCCTTGAAGGCTTCAAAAGCCACGGTAGTATCGCGGAAATATTCGTAGCGAATGACATCAACATTGGACATGCCGCGCGTCGTCGGCAAATCGCGCCCCCAATAATCAGCCACACGGCGCAGCACCACGGTGCGATTGGGTTCAAAACGATCAATACGATAGGCACCCGACCCCAACGGCAGATCGAGGCTTGGCCGCGTGAAGTCCCGCCCTTCCCAAAAATGCCGCGGCAGGATGGACATCTCACCCAATATCAACGGCAATTCGCGGTTCTCATCAGTGCGGAAACGATAGGTCACACGCCGCGCATCTTCCGCCACCACTTCCGTCACATCCGCCCAATAGGAACGGAAGAAGGGCCGGCCATTGGCGCGGAGTGTATTGAAGGTGAAGACCACATCTTCTGCCGTGATTGGCCTGCCATCATGCCAGCGCGCGCCTTCGCGCAATTCAAACGTCACGCCCTTACGATCCGCCGGCAATTCAATGATGCGCGCCAGATGGCCATATTGGGATAGCGGCTCATCCAAATTGCGCGACAGCATCGTGTCATAAATCAGCGTGCCGCCAACCGCCGCCGTGCCGCGCAGGATGAAGGGGTTGAAACTGTCAAAGGACCCAATGGCGGTCAGCGTGATCTCACCGCCCTTGGGCGCATTCGGATTAACCCAGGGCCAATGGGTGAAATCGGCGGGCAAGGCGGGCTCCCCCAGCAGTGCCATTGCATGGGTGCGCACCACCTCACCGGGCCGATCGCCCCCGGCGGGATTGGCGGCGCGCGCCCCTAGGGGCAAGCCGGTCAAGGCGGCGCCGAGCGCCAAAAGGTCACGTCGTTGCATAGGCTTCAGGATGGGGGTTCAGGGCGCCCGGGGCAATGGCGCTGTGTTTCAGCTTTGTAAAAGATGAACCGCTTCTTGCAACAAGCGGGGATCACCCAACGCGAGCACGCGCCCATCGCTGACCGGATGAAGTGGCTGCCCAACCCAATCCGTCACGCGCCCGCCCGCCCCTTCAATCACCGGCACCAGGGCGGCCCAATCCCAGATTTTCAAATTGCTTTCCGCCACCACATCAATCAGGCCAAGCGCGACCAAGCCATAGGCATAGCAATCGCCGCCCCAGGTCACGCGCCGCGCGCCCTTCCGCAGCCGCTCAAAACCAGGGCGACTGGCAGGGCTGAACATATCCGGGCTGGTGCAGGAAAGCTCAGCCTCGGCTAGCGAGGCACAGGGGCGGCAGCGCGCCGTGCCGGCGAAGGGGCCGGAAAACCGCGTCGGCTGACCCGCCACACCCAACCAGCGCTCGCCAGTGACGGGCTGGTCAATAATGCCAAGCACGGGTTTGCCGCGATGGAGCAAGCCAAGCAGGCTGCCAAATATGGGGCGACCCGTGACAAAGGCGCGGGTGCCGTCAATCGGGTCCAGCACCCAGACCCATTCGGCATCCGGGCGTTCAGACCCGTGTTCTTCGCCGATCACGCCATGATCCGGCAGGGTTTCGGCCAAAAGGGCGCGAATCGCTTCCTCGGCTTCCTTGTCGGCGCGGGTGACGGGGCTGGCATCGCCCTTGGCTTCCACCAGAAGCGCGGAGCGAAACAGCGGCCGGATCACGGAAGCTGCCCGATCAGCGGCGGCTTCCGCCACCGCGATGAAATTCTGCGAGATCAGGGCGCGGGCGCGTTTGGCGAAATCGACCGCAAATAGGCAATCAGGTCGGCGCGGTTCTGCACACTGGCCATGCCGGCATAGGTCATCTTGTTGCCCGAAGCATAAGCGCGCGGATTGGCGATCCAGGCGTTCATCTCTTCATAAGTCCAGGGCTTGTCTGCCATGGCACGAATGGCGGCGGAGTAGTTGAAGCCGGCAGCGTGGGCATGCTTGGCGCCAATAATGCTATAGAGATTCGGGCCAACTCCGGAACGGCCACCCTCATTGAAGCTATGGCAGGAAACGCATTGGCGCTGCGCCAATTGCTGCCCGGCTTGCACATTGGCGGCAGCGAGCAGCGGCGTGATGGGTTCTAAAGCCGGCGCAGCGGGGGCAGCGGCCACAGGGGCTGCGGCGGGCTCACCAATTTGAATGGCGGCCTGCTTCGGGGTTGTCGGATGCACGACAAGCCGGCCAACAAGGCCCGCCAAGCCGAAGGTGACGCCCGCGGTCAGAACGGCAGCGAAAATCTTGTTCACTTCAAGACTGTTACTCATGGCCAAGCTCTTCCTCACACCGGGCGCTGCCAGCCGGTTTGCGCCCGGGGACACGCTTCTTTAGAACGCGGAGACCATATACATCACCCTTCCCGTCGGCAAGACGGCAGGAGTCCTTTTCCTTGCGTCCCATCCTCGTTATCCCCGCCCGTATGGCCGCGACCCGCCTGCCCGGCAAGCCGCTGGCCGATATTCATGGCCGCCCCATGATCGCTCATGTGCTGGACCGCGCCCGAGAAGCCGGGATCGGCCCCTTGGCGGTTGCCTGCGCCGAAGAGGAAATTGCCGAAGCCGCCCGTGCCGCCGGGGCGCAGGCCGTATTGGTTGCCGATGATGTACCCTCAGGCACAGACCGTGTGCAGCGCGCCATGAAGGCTTTGGACCCCGCTTGTGAATTTGATGTGGTGGTCAATCTGCAAGGTGATTTCCCGACTATCCGGCCAGAGACACTCCGCGCCGTTTTGGCGCCGCTGAAAGACCCGACAGTGGATATCGGCACGCTGGTCTGCCCGATTGCCAATGAAACCGAAGCGCGCACCGATTCCTTCGTGAAATGCGCCTGCGCCTTCACGGGCGATTCGATGGTGGCGCCGGCCTTGTATTTTTCCCGCCTGCCGATCCCATGGGGGGAGGGGCCACGCTGGCATCATATTGGCGTCTATGCCTATCGCCGCACCGCGCTTGATCGCTTTGTGACACTGCCGGCCAGCCCGCTCGAAATACGGGAAAAGCTGGAACAGCTTCGTGCGCTGGAAGCCGGCATGAGAATCGGCGCCGCGCAGGTGGAACACGGCCCCTTTGGCGTGGATACGCCCGAAGACCTTGAACGCGCCCGAGCGTTATTGGCCCCTTGAAGGAATAAATCATGTCAGTTCATCGCATTGCCTTTCAGGGCATCCTTGGCGCCTATTCCGATCTTGCCTGCCGCGCTGCCTATCCGGGCGCGCAAACCCTGCCCTGCCCATCCTTCGAAGCCGCCATGGCGGCGCTGCGTGATGGGCAATGCGATCTGGCCATGCTGCCTTGCGAGAACTCGCTCGCCGGCCGTGTGCCAGATATCCACCGCATGCTGCCCGACTCCGGGCTTTTCGTGGTGGGCGAGCATTTTCAGCGCGTGGAACATTGCCTGCTGGCGCCAAAGGGCGCGCGCCTTTTTTCGCTGAAGCGCGCCCATAGCCATCCAGTTGCGCTTGGCCAGGTGCTGCGCCTTTTGAAGGACATGAACCTGACGCCGGTGATTGAAGCGGATACCGCTGGCGCCGCCGCACTGATCGCTGAGCGTGGCGGCGTGGAAGATGCCGCCATTGCCAGCGAATTGGCCGCCGAAATCTATGGGCTGGAGGTGCTGAAGCGGAATGTAGAGGATGAGGCGCATAACACCACGCGCTTTTACGTCATGTGTCGCGACCGGGCGGATGCGCCCGCAAATGCGCCCAATGTGGTGACCACCTTCGTCTTTCAGGTTCGGTCCATCCCAGCTGCGCTTTATAAGGCTTTGGGCGGCTTTGCCACCAACGGGATCAATATGACCAAGCTGGAAAGTTATATGGTGGGCGGGCGCTTCGCCGCGACGCAATTCCTCTGCGATGTGGATGGCCATCCGGATCAGCCAGGGCTCCGCCGCGCTTTTGAGGAGCTCGGCTTTTTCTCCTCCTCCATGAAAATCCTGGGTGCCTATCGCGCGCATCCCTATCGGCTGGAGCAATCCATTCCTGCGGAATAAGGGTGGCTACCCGGTGAAGGCCCTTCCCCTAGGGGCTTGGCCGGGCTAGGCTCCCGCCTGGGGACCCGTAGCTCAGCTGGATAGAGCGTTGCCCTCCGAAGGCAAAGGTCGTACGTTCGAATCGTATCGGGTCCGCCAATATTTTCAGATACTTAGATAGCTTCATCGGGGCGTTCAGAATGTGCTAGGTAGCACATAGGTAGCACCTTACGCCGGTATGTGTGGCCGCGGCCCCAACGCCGCTCCCTTCAAAGAAGGCCCCAGACTTGGTGGCTATGCTGCGCCGATACTACAAAACCAGCTTCTGAAGCGTTTTATCACAGCATAACGGTCGTTACTCCACACCGGAAGCTTTGTGTTCCATTAACCCGGATACCAGCCCGAACGTCGATGCCGAAAGAAACGTGGCAGCGCCATTCATGGAACAGGCTTGAGCCTGGATGCCCTAACCATCAGCGCCCGCTTTGACCTTCGTGATGCCATGCTAACCGCCAACAGGCTTTCTATTTGCGAAGCCCGTGAAATCACTTCTTGACCGAAATGCCTTTTGGGCAAAGGCATCCGGTACGCCGGACAATTCTACGATACATTGGACTGCTTGATAGTCAGAATAGCTGCCCTGAGCGCATCGCGCTGCTCCTGCGTGAGCTTTGTCGCATCAATTTGGGTAACCACCGGCTGAACCTGAACCGGGCCGCCATCCGTGCCCGTGTGTTCAAGGCGCTGCGCATCATGCCAGCCAGAAGCAGCACGGGAGCGATTCTTCAAAGCCAACATGACCAATTGGGCATTACCGGGGGCGCCTTCCGCCATGGCGATGGCCCGCCGTTCCCAGAACAGCAGGGCCCGTTGTCGGCCTTCCTGCACGGCCTGCAGAAATTCTGGGTGCTTCTGCTGCCAATCAAAGACTACGCGGGGACTAAGACCGACTTGGGCTGCTGCGGCCTCCAGACTGAGGCCCGTTGCCATGGCTTCTATAAGCTGCTGCCCGACCACTGGCGTGTAGAGAGTCGGGCGACCCGAGCGTCGTCTTGTCTTCGGAGCAAACGCTGATTTCATGCTCATGTTATAAAGTAACATTCTGGGGACGCGTTAGCAACCAATTCTACCCTTCAGACCCTTGCTGATGCTCTGCCCTTTTCCCGGTGGGACTGGATCCTAAAGGCTATGGCAACGACTGTGGGGTGCCTCAGCTTTCCCATTCGGGTGTGCTCGTGTCATTTTGCGCTTTAGACTAACTGAAATTCACTGCCCTCCTGTCCAGCCCCCTTTTTATGTACCAGTGATTTGTGGGTTTACTAAGCATGTTTCGGGTGCCGGCGGCCGCATTCCGAGGGCGTGGTGGGGCCGGACATGGTTATATTGGTGGAGCCATTGATTGATGACAGTTTGGGCC